>NZ_JAUBVZ010000009.1:0-272971 GCF_036702805.1 Microcoleus sp. A006_D1 | reverse complement strand
TAACCAATAACCAATAACCAATAACCAATAACCAATAACCAATAACCAATAACCAATAACCAATAACCAATAACCAAAAATTATGAGTCCTGAGTTTTGGATTCCAAGTTTAGTAAAAAACTCAAACCTCAAAACTCAAGACTCAAAACTCTCTCAGCCTAAAAACTGATAAGATTTAGTCGATCCCCCGACACAAACAATAGCACCAAGCAGCATCAATTAGCGGCGAGGAACCATCGTCGCAATATTGATATTAGCCAGAGGCACGCGCTGCGGCGCAGTAGCAGGCTTAGGCATATTGCGAGCCATATTCAAGTAGTTCGACGGATCGCCAGCCTTCGCTTGTTGCTCTTGAGGAACAAAACGGCGAACAGTCGTTTGCCAGATGATTTGCGGGAAGCCGAGCTGCGAGCGGTGGTACTCACCGTAGCGAGGCGTCTTCAAGTTGAAAGGTACTTCCCCTCCAACACGCTGAGGCAAAATACGGCGCTGTTGGTAAGGTACTGTATCGTAGCCGAACTTTTCTAGGTACTCATCGCTATTGAGCAACTCGTCAATAAACCCTTGAGGCCCTTTGTTAGCCACCACGATCGACCAAGCAATCTTTTCGCGATCGCTGTACACATCCCGGCCCAAAACGCGCTGCACGCACATTTCCACAAACCGGTAGTTGCTGTTAGTTTGATAATTTCGTTCCAAGAAAGGAGCCGAAGTCGCCAAACCGCGAATGAAATCCCGCACAGTAATTTGGCCGAACTTGAGTTGCGACTCCAAAGACTTTTGGCGGTTGCTCTTGAGGATTTGGTGTTCGCTGTAAATCTGACGATATCCAGCCCAAATCAAATTTTCCATGTCCCCGGACGAGAGCACATTTTCAGTTGTGAAAACTCTGGGCTGCTCGTCGCCCCCGACTTCATAACCAGCAACGCGCTGGTTTTGGCTTTTGGGGGCGTAGCTTAATAAAGGAAGCGCCACGTTAAAATCTCCGTTATCTCAAATTTTTGAAATAGTTGATACCGCGAGCTGCCAGCATAACGATACAACTAACCAACATACAGATTAGGGGATTCTCGCAATCTAAATCCGATTTTCCTGAATTTTTGCAACAATCTGTAACATTTGTTGACTTTGAAGCAAGAGGGAAGAACGAAGAACGAAGAAGCCACTGATCGAGGAATAACGCTCGTTCCTAGGAAGAGCCTGGGAACAGCCGATCCGCGAGGCTCTGCCTCGTCAAACGGGAGGCAGAGCCTCCGTCAGAGCATTCCCAGGCTCTGCCTGGGAACGAGGCGATAAGAACGAGCCGACAGCTACCAGCCTAGAGCCGAGTAAAACTCGCTCGCAACCGGCTGCTTCTCGGCCGCTTCAGCCGTGGCATCCGAGTCTGGTTGCACCCGAATTTCGGTGCAAAAAGTCGCAGTGCTGGGGCCGCCAAAGCGCTTCACCGTACTCGTCCGCATCCGCACGTTCGGATTAGGGAACCAGAAACGCTCGATCGAACTCATCGTCTCGTATTCGGTAATCAGCAGCAGCGCATCCTCATCATCCATCTCAAAATGCCCCGCCACCGGCGCCGTTTCCGCATAGCCCCGTTCCCGCAACATCAAACCCTGGCGCGGATTTTCAGGATCGGGGACGATCGCGAACACCGTAGATCCCTTGTGATTCTCATCATCCTTATCCCACGCCATAGTGCCGTGCCAAGTCACAAACGCTCCCCCAGCAGCCCGACTCGGATCGACCTCGTGCATCTGGCAAATTTCCGCCACTCGCGCGTCATCCGCACCTAGCGCCGTTACCTGAATATTTGAATCCCCAATCTCCGCTTGGCGGAAAGCGAGGTGATGAGTGCTGCGTTGCGATCGCCACTCCCCAGCACTGTTCTGAAAAAACTGCATTGCATCCATACGAACTAGCTCCTTTGGCTTAGGCTTCCCGGTTTTTACCCCTGTTTTATGATAAAGCTCCCCCCAGTTAGATGTACTTTTACAACCCAAATTAGTCTCAAAATGTGTACTTTGGACATATTGTCAAGTGAATGTTATGATAGTTTACAATATAGGAGAAACAACAAATCCTGCGAAACGTCATTTCGATCTATCTCGCATCGATATCATGTAGCAAAGTGGAGGAGCGACTTATGGATATGTCTACAACCAGCCTCAGCATGGAACAGCAGTTTAAACTGCAAGTCCTGCGCGAACAAGTCAAAAGCTTGACCCAAGACCAAGCTCAGGAATACTTAATCGAAGTCATGCGCCAAAGCATGGTCAAAGAAAACCTATTAAAGCATTGGATGAAGAACGCCTAACATCTTCGAGAACTTCTTCCACAAAATCAGCCGCTTGTATCTGCAAAAAGTACGATCGAGCTTTTAAACATAAAAACCAGAATCCCGGTTTCTTTGAGAAATCGGGATTCTTGAGTTATATTAAGTCCAGTCAATTACTCGCAATAAAGATAATTGGTAGTGAGGAGTTGAGTCCTCTGATTTATGCGGACTAAAGTCAGAACGATCGAACCAAGTCGTCGTTTGTGTAGCGCGATTGTTTCAACCTCCGGCAAATCAACCAAAACGGCCGCTGACATAATCCATAGTGGACTCTTCCTTCGGATTTTGGAAAATCACCTCAGTTTTGTCACACTCCACAAGATAGCCAAACCGCTTTCCATCATCAGAAATTTTAGCATTGAAAAAAGCAGTCAAGTCAGAAACCCGAGAAGCCTGCTGCATATTGTGAGTCACAATCACAATCGTATACTTCTCCTTCAGTTCCCGCATCAACTCCTCAATCTTAACCGTCGAAATCGGGTCAAGAGAAGCGCAAGGTTCATCCATTAATACTACATCAGGATTAATCGCGATCGCCCTAGCAATACACAAACGCTGCTGCTGGCCGCCCGAAAGAGAAAAACCGCTTTGCTTCAGCTTATCCTTCACCTCATCCCATAAATAAGCTTGTTTCAGCGACTTTTCCACCAGCTCATCCATATCACCCTTATAATTGTTTACCCTCGCACCGTAAGCAATATTGTCATAAATCGACTTCGGGAAAGGATTCGGCTTTTGAAACACCATCCCAATCTTGCGGCGCACCTCCACAGCATCAACATCAGGATCGTAAAGATTTTGACCATGATAATCAATTCGGCCCTCTAAACGAAAACCATTAACCAAATCATTGAGGCGGTTAAAACATCGCAGAATCGTACTTTTACCGCAGCCAGAAGGCCCGATCAAAGCAGTAATCTGATTTTTGGGAATCTCCATACAAACATTCTTCACTGCGTGAAACGCGCCGTAAAAAATATTGATATTCTCAGTCCGTAAAACAGTTTCAGTCTTGTTTGCCAAATTCATCATACACTGAATACTCCAATCGATTTTTACAAATGACCAATTACAAATTACTTACAAATGACTAATGACCAATTACAACTGCCAACTGCCAACTGCCAACTATCAACTGCCAACTGCCAACTGCCAACTGACAACTGTCAACTGACTAATAAACCTTTTGGCGAGTTGCCCAGCGAGAAAGAATACTCGTCAGCAAAACCATCAACACCAAAATCAAAGATGCCGCCCAAGCCAACTCTTTCTGTGCCTTAAAAGGAACCGTTGCAAAGTTGTAAACCAAAACCGAAAGACTCGGAGTTGGCTTATCAAATCCCGCAGGCCAAAAAGGCGAATTCAGCGCCGTGAAAATCAAAGGAGCAGTTTCTCCAGCAGCGCGAGCAATTGCCAGCGTCACACCAGTTAAAATCGCCGGAATTGCCGCAGGCAAAACCACCTGCAACACCGTTTGATAATTAGAAGCACCCACACCAACGGATGCCCATCTGATATCTTGCGGGACGATTTGTAGAGCTTCGTCAGTAGTCCGCACAATCGTCGGCAACATCAGCACAGCCAGCGCCGCGCCCCCGGCAATTGCCGAAAAACCTCCCATATTTACCACGAACAAACCGTAGGCAAATACCCCGGCAATAATCGAAGGAACTCCGCTGAGGACATTAGTAGCAAAGCGCACCCAGCGAGCAATGTTGCCGCTGCTGAACTCCGACAAATAAACTGCTGCCAATATACCAAAAGGCACAGCAATTAGCGAAGCAATTCCTACGGTCATTAATGTACCGACAATTGCATTCGCGATACCACCTCCCGACAATCCGGGTGCGGGTGGTAGTTTGGTAAACAAATCTAAATTCAGGCGGTTAAAACCTTGTACTGTCACATAGGAAAGCACTGCGAATAAAGGCAGCAGAGTTACAGCCAGACAAGCTCCAGCTAGTACAGTCATCGCCAGATTGAACAGCGATTGCGGACTATTTTTAACCTTCTTCAAACTACCTATTTTTTGTTCTAAATAATTCTCGTCGGGGACGGGATTTGACATAAACTAAAACTATGTAGGAAATTGTGGCAAACTTCTAGTTGTACTTAGCTCTTACTTGAGAAACAATCCACTCTGCCAAAACATTGACAATCAGAGTCATAATAAACAGAATTAGTCCGGTGTACATGAGAGCAGCCACTTGTAATCCCGAAGCTTCGGCAAATTGATTTGCCATCAAAGAAGCAATCGTATTTGCAGGAGCTAGCACAGAAGCACTTAACTGATTGGAATTACCAATTAACAGCGTTGCAGCCATTGTTTCTCCCATCGCGCGGCCGAGCCCTAGCATAATTCCGCCGACAATGCCGGAAAAAGCCGCTGGTACGAGGACTCTAAAAATTGTTGTCCAGCGAGTCGCTCCTAAACCGAGAGATGCTTGTCGCAAGTCGGGCGGGAGGCTTGCTAAAGAGTCGCGGGAGATAGCAGTAATAATCGGCAGAGTCATGATTCCCAGAATTACCCCAGCGGGTAACATTCCCGGCCCAACGGGCGGAGTGCTAAAAATCGGCAGCCATCCGAAGTTACCGTTGAGAAACTTTCCGATGCTGGTAATAATGGGGATCAATACAGCAATTCCCCACAAACCGTAAACTACGCTGGGTATGGCGGCTAAAAGTTCTACTAAAAAAACTAAAGCTGTACGCACTGGCAGCGGCAAAAAGTCTTCGCTCAAGAAAATGGCAGTCCCTACTCCTAATGGTACTGCAATTAGGAGCGCGATCGCCGAACTGACGATCGTCCCGTAAATCATCGGCAGCGCGCCGTACTCTTCCTTAACCGGATTCCAATCACTGCTAAACAGAAAGCCCAAACCGTACTGTTGCATAGCAGGTAAGGCTCTGAAAGCAACAGTCAGGGCGATTACCAGCAAAATTACACCAACTCCTATGCCCAAAATCCGAGTCAGCCAGATAAAGCTTTGGTCTAAGGACTTTTCTATCGGAGAGCGGGAACGGCTGTCAGATTGAGCGCTGTTATTATCTGAAGTCATATACAAAAATCCAAAAAAACAGTAAGGAAAAATTGCATTTTTGCCAAAAAGCTAGAAGCAGCTGGAGAAATGCACAGGCGCTAGAAGGAATCAAAATACACAGGCGGGACGCCTGTTCCACAAGGAGGAAGACAAGAGAAGAGAAGAGAGGATGTTGATAAGTGATGCACTGATTATTATGTAAAAGAAGGGCGGGTTGATTAATTCCATGACTTTTCCACAAATATTTCTGGCAAAACCCGCCCTTACAGAAATATCTCTTTTTTCTTACTTCTTCTCTCTTCCCTCGGACTTCAACATTCATCTGTTGCACAATCCGTTACATCCACTACTTGCATCCGTTGCCAGAAAGAATTGGTTTAAAGCCTCCACCCTTAAAGGCGAGAAATTAAAATCAGACGATTCATTACTCCAATCCTCGGACTTCCAGGTAGAGGTCACTGTCAACTGTCAACTGTCAACTGCCAACTGTCAACTGTCAACTGTCAACTGTCAACTGTTACTATTTGCCAATCTCAATCTTGTAGTCGGGGCTGATGCCATCGGCTGCCAAAGCAACTTTTTCTTTGACACTTTGGGGCAGAGGAACGTAGCCCAATTCGGAACTAACTTTTTGACCTTCATTCAAGCCGTATTCAACCATTGCCTCAATTGCTTTAGCTTTGTTGGGGTCTGCAACTTTTTTGGGTACGAGCATCCAAGTGTAGGTGACAATTGGATAGGATGTAGCGCCTTCTGGGTCTTCGATAAATGCCCGCAAATCTTCCGGCAGGGGCACTGTCGCTAAAGCTGCTGAAGCTGACTCGTCGCTAGGTACTACAAATGTGCCTGCTTTGTTTTGTAAAGATGCAAATTTGACGTTGTTGTTTTTGGCGTAGCCGTATTCTACGTAACCGATGCTGCCTGCGGTTTGCAGGATTTGGGCTGTGATGCCTTCGTTGCCTTTTGCACCGAGAAAAGTACCAGTTTTGGGCCACTGTACTGTTTTGCCGTCGCCTACTGCTGCTTTCCAGTCGGGGCTGATGGCACTCAGGTGTTTGGTGAAGACGGCGGTTGTACCGCTACCGTCGGAACGGTGGACTACGGTGATGGCTTGGTCTGGCAATTTAGCACCCGGATTGGCTGCTGCAATTTTGGGGTCGTTCCATTTGGTAATTTTACCTTGGAAGATTTCTGTGTAAACGTCTCTGGGCAGTTTGAGTTCGGGTACGTCTGCCATGTTGTAGGCGATGACGATGCTGCCGGCTGTCATTGGCAACAAGAGCACGCCTTTGTCTGCTGGAACTTTGGCGATTTCATCGTCTTTCATGGCGGTGTCGCTGGCCCCAAAGTCTACTGTGCCTTTGGTAAATTGTTCGACTCCCGCGCCGCTGCCTACTGATTGATAGTTAATTTGTACTTTGGGGTTGATTTTGTTGAAGTCTTGAAACCAGCGCTGATATAGGGGCGCGGGGAATGAGGCGCCTGCTGCCGTTATGGCTACGTCTGAGGCTAGGGCGAGTTTGGTGTTTGCTGCTGTGCCGGTGGCTGCAACGGGGGATGCGCCGGGGGATGCTGCGGTGTCACCGGAGGCGGGGGTGCTGCTTGTGGTTGTGCTGCCGCCGCCGCAAGCTGCTAAGCTGAGGGCGATCGCCATTGCGGAAATTACAGTAGTCAGACGGTTTGAATTAATCAAGTTGATACGAAAAAGCATAGGTATAGAAAATTTGCGATCGTTATACGTGTGTCGCGTACTAGCATATCGCGCGAAAGTAAAGCTTAGGTTAAAAATCTTTACATTTTCTCTTAATCTAATGTTAACCAAGATTAAAATAATTTATTGATGAGCTTGACAAGTGTGATTTTTTCAGATGTGCCAAATAAATTAGTAGAGAAACAAGGATGCGATCGCCCTCCTCGCGAAAAATTCCCGATTAAATTATCGCAAGCTCCAGGCCCGAGCACCAGAAAACCAGACAATGGTAGTTGTTTTGACAAGGTGCTAGTATTGAGAACTTAAAAGCTGCGGGCATTCAAGCTTGCACCTGACGAATACTTTCTGACAAATCTCGTTTGACGATCATGCCTGCTGCTATTGAATTAATCTGGGCTTTTATGGGTTTGCTCCTGACAATAGGAGGCACTTTTTTGCCTGCATCTGTGACAATTCCAATTGGATTGTGGGACAATCGCGGACTTCAGGCTTACTCTTTAGGTGTTACCTATCAAATTGGAGCCGTGTTGCTAGTAGGCTGCATGGGCGGCAAAAATGCTGCGGCGCTCTCGCAAATAGCTTATTTGGTATTAGGATTAACTTTGTGGCCTGTTTTTTCTCAAGGCGGTGGCATCGGCTATCTCAAAGAAGCGAGTTTTGGGTATTTGCTGGGTTTTGTACCTGGTGCTTGGGTGTGCGGCTGGGTGGCTTTTAAGGTGGCTTCGCGGCTGGAATCTATGGCTTTTAGCTGTTTGTGCGGTTTGTTTACCGTTCACGCGATCGGCTTAATTTATCTGATTTTTAGTTATTTGCTGATTCCGGGTAAAAAAGTACCTTTATTCGATGAGATTCTGAAATATTCGGTTTATCCCCTGCCGGGACAATTGGCGGTGGTTTGTGCGATCGCACTGCTGTCATTTACGTTGCGTCGCTTGATGTTTTATTAATTTGTCAGTTGTCATTAGTCATTAGTTATGATATTAGGTTATACTGTGTTTGCGGATTGGTGAGCAATCTCACTGCGACTCGGAAATTTGCGTAACTTGTTTCCTGCCTGATGTCCTATATTCTACTGCCTAATTCATGCGTTTTAAAAGAAATCCGTTATTCTGGGTTGCTGCTATTATCAGTTTAGTTTTAGACCACCTGAGCAAGTTTTGGGTGGTGCAAAATTTTGACTTGACGGTTCCTCCGCAGACGCAACCGCTGTTACCTGGGATATTTCACTTCACCTATGTTGTTAATACCGGTGCGGCTTTTAGTTTGTTCAGCAATGGCGGGGCGATTTGGTTGCGCTGGCTGTCTTTGGGCGTGAGTGTGGGATTGATGGTGCTGGCTTGGTTCGGGCCGCGAATTAATCGCTGGGAACAAGCTGGCTACGGTTTGATTTTGGGGGGCGCACTGGGAAACGGGATCGATCGATTTGTTTTGGGCCACGTTGTGGATTTTATCGATTTTCGGATCATTCGCTTCCCGGTGTTTAATCTGGCAGATGTGTTTATTAATGCTGGGATTATCTGTTTGCTGATTGCGACTTTTCACGGTGCACCGCCACCGAGAAACCGGGAGGATAGCGATTCTATTTCAGAGTAACTTTCAAGCAGGAAGTTCGGCAACGGAGCAGTGTACAAGATGTAACGGATGTAATAGGTAACTAACCGTAGGGTGCGTCAGGGGGGAGATTCTTAGTTTGTGGTTAAAATATTCTGCCCTGACGCACCCTACAATAACTACAATAACTTTGATAATGGCTTAAAATGAGATAAGAACAGACCTATTATTAAAATTAAACCTGCCTGTGACTCCTAATCCATTTGCCCAAGAACGCCTGCTATTTGCCCCAGCAACCCCCGATGCTGATGCTATCCCAACTATTTTTGCATTTCCCAACGAGTACACGGTGGGGATTACCAGTCTCGGCTATCAGATAGTGTGGGCAACTTTGGCTGTGCGATCGGATATTCAAGTCAGCCGTTTATTTACTGATATCAGCGAACAACTTCCCCGACATCCCGAATTACTGGGATTTTCGCTTTCTTGGGAACTCGATTATGTAAATATTCTCAATTTATTGGAATCTTTAGAAATTCCGATTTGGGCATCCAAACGAACTGACAACCATCCAATTGTATTCGGTGGCGGCCCGGTTTTCACTGCGAATCCCGAACCTTTTGCCGATTTTTTTGATGTAATTTTGCTGGGAGATGGCGAAAATCTGATTGACAATTTTATTGATGCTTATAAACAAGTCCGTACCGCCGACAGACAAACTAAATTGCGGCATTTAGCCCAAGTTCCTGGGGTTTACGTTCCCAGTTTGTACGAAGTAACTTATCTGGATGCGACTGCGGGGATTAAATCGATTCAGCCTGTGGATTCGACTATTCCCAGTATGGTGGAAAAACAGACTTACCGCGGCAATACTTTATCTGCTTCGACTGTGGTGACAGAAAAAGCGGCTTGGGAAAATATTTATATGGTGGAAGTGGTGCGGAGTTGTCCGGAAATGTGCCGTTTCTGTTTAGCAAGTTATCTGACTTTGCCGTTTAGAACTGCGAGTTTGGAGGATTCGCTAATTCCGGCGATCGATCGCGGTTTAGCTGTGACTAATCGTTTGGGTTTGTTGGGTGCTTCTGTGACTCAGCACCCGGAATTTGAAGCGCTGCTGGAGCATTTAAACAATCCGAAATACGACGGCGTGCGGCTGAGTCTTTCTTCGGTACGAACGAATACGGTGACAGTGAAATTGGCAGAAATATTGACTAACCGCGATAGCAAATCTGTGACGATTGCGGTGGAAAGCGGGAGCGAACGCCTCCGGAAAATCGTCAACAAAAAACTCACTAACGATGAAATTATCCAAGCTGCTATCAACGCTAAGGCTGGCGGTTTAAAGGGGATTAAACTTTACGGAATGGCGGGAATTCCCGGCGAAGAGATGGAGGATTTGGAGGAAACGGTGGCGATGATGAAGGCGATTAGAAAAGCTGCTCCCGGTTTGCGATTGACTCTGGGATGCAGCACTTTTGTGCCGAAATCTCACACTCCTTTTCAGTGGTTCGGAGTGGATAAAGATGCGGAGAAGAGACTGAAGTTTTTAGATAAAGAAATGCGTAAGTTGGGTTTAGAATTTAGACCTGAAAGCTATAACTGGTCGGTAATTCAGGGTTTGCTATCGAAGGGCGATCGCAGGTTGTCTAAGCTGTTGGAATTAGTGCGGCATTACGGCGATACATTGGGCAGTTATCGGCGGGCATTTAAGGAGTTGCGGGGACAGTTGCCGGAAATGGATTTCTATGTTTTTCAAGAGTGGGAATTGGATCGGGTTTTGCCTTGGAGTCATTTGAAAGGGCCGCTACCGGAGGCGACTTTGAAGAAGCATTTGGCTGAGGCGATGACTCATACAACGCGACAGCAAGATAAAGGATGTGAGAATTCATTAAGTCCGGTTTAGTAAATTAGATTATAATAGTCTCATGCGTGTCATTAGCCGAAAACGACTAAAAGAATTTTGGGAAACACACCCCAATGCTGAAACAAGTCTGTTGCTGTGGTATCAGCGTAGTTGTGATGCTGAATGGCAAACTTTAGTAGATACGCGTAAAGTATTTCCTTCGGCTGATTTAGTCGGTAACTTTATGGTATTTAATATTGGTGGTAATAACTATCGATTAATTACTTTTATCGATTATGAATACCAGATAGTGTTTGTCCGCTGTGTTTTAACTCATGCAGAATATGATAAGGAGAACTGGAAAAATGACAACTGGTTTAAAAACTCCTAGTAGCTACTACATTGAGATCATCACGACTTTTCCACCGCGTCCAATTACTTGTGAAGCTGAGTTGATCGCTACACAAAATCGGATTGATTCTATTGTGAATCGGAGAAATCTCACGCAAGACGATCGAGATTACTTAAACGTGCTGGGTACACTTGTTTATGATTACGAACAAAAACATGAGCCAATGCCAGTTTTGAAAGGTATTAAACTACTGAAAGCGTTGATGATTGAAGACAATATTCAAGAAAAAGATTTGATTGATATTTTTGAATCCGAGTCTTGGGTATCTGAGGTAATGAATGGAAAGCGGGAATTGACGGTGAGTCAAATTCAAAAGTTAGCTAAGTTTTTCCATCTTTCCCCTGTGGCATTTCTTGAGTATAATTAGTTGCAAGCATACTGGGATGTGTGACGCACCATAATATAATTATGCCCGAAGTCCAACCCAAAGAAATTCAGCGTTATGTCACATCAGAGGGCAGAGTACCTTTCGCTGAGTGGTTTGATTCCTTCAAAGATACCAATACTCAAGCCAGGATTAGATCTAGGCTGAATCGAGTTATTACTGGCAATTTCGGAGACTATCGTTCAGTTGGAGAGGGAGTTTGCGAACTGAGAATAGACTATGGCCCTGGTTTCCGAATCTATTTTGGGCAAGTAGGAACAACAATTGTACTTCTTCTGTGCGGAGGAGATAAAAGCACTCAAGACCGAGATATCCGCCAAGCAAAAGAATACTGGACAAATTACAATAGGAGTTAAAACAATGGTTAAAAGTATCCCGGATCATCCGTTTTTAATTGAATCTCTGAGAAAAAATCCGGCATTGTCAGCAGCCTATATAACGGCGACTATAGAGGAAATAGATCCGGAACCTGAACTGCTGAAGCAGGCACTCAGCGATATAGCAGAAGCTATAAGCCAACCAAAAATGACTCCAGAAGAATATGAATTGCACTTGAAAAAGCTGGATGAATTGCTGTCGCAGCAAGGAAGTGATACGATTTATAATCTGGGAACTTGGCTGAATGCTTTGGGATTGAAACTAACTGTTGCTGTTTGTACTGATACAGAGGATAATATTGTAAATGCTGAAGCGCGGCAATTAACAGTCTAACCCAACTATACAATGCCGAATTTTCAATACTCGTCTCTGATTAATGCCACCGTTGAAACAGTCTGGAACTTTTACGAAAGGCCGGATATTCTGCAAATGTTGAGTGCACCTTGGCAACCTGTGAAAATCATTCGGCGCGAAGGGGGACTTGGTGTCGGCGCTATATCAGAATTTCGGCTGTTATTAGGGCCGATTCCGGTCAAATGGGTGGCGACTCACACTGAATGCGAAGAGTATCGCTTGTTTGTGGATGAACAAACTGAGGGGCCGATGACGAGTTGGATTCACCGACACGAGTTTACCACAGAAAATGGCCAGGCTAGATTGACGGATGCGATCGCATTTTCGATACCGGGCGGCCCGATGGTCGATTTGCTGTTAGGTTGGTGGGTAAAGCTGCGGTTGACAGATATGTTTTGCTACCGCCATGAAGTCACAAAAAGAGAGTGCGAAAAAGATGCAAACAACGGCTGAATATTATTGTGCTTTTTGCGGCGAACCGAGTACAACTTTTGTGGATATCAGCGGCGGTATGGAGCAATCTTATATCGAAGATTGTCAAGTTTGCTGTCGCCCAAATGTTTTGTATGTCAGAATAGATGAAGATACTCTTGAGATTGAGATAGATACTGACTATCAAGAATAGCAGTGTGATTTCAGGATGCATTAAGACCAAAGAAAACCCGGTTTCTGATTGTGGAACAGGCATCTTGCCTGTTTGTTTCTGGGGCGGGCTCGCGTGCCCACCCCACAACAAAATTTACTGATTGTGGAACAGGCATCTTGCCTGTTTCTTGCATGATTACTTGGGATTACTTCCTAGATTCAACGGAGCATTGCCTGCACTGCTGTCTAATTTGTAACAGTTTTAGGATTAGTTTCCGGCAGCGGTGGGCGCGCGCACAGATAAGCCAAGGGCCCGAACAGCGGCACTAATGTGACTGCCCAAAATGCGGCGGCATTCTGCATTCCTCGGCGCGCCATATCGTCGGCTAATAAAGCAGGAAATACCAAAGAAAGCATACAAAAATCTAAACTCATGACGTGGATAAAGCGGCTGGTTTGCCACTGTTGAACAAAATCAGACCAATCGCCTTTTGTCAAGCCAAAGGCAACTAAAGCCGCAGCGCCTAATGTGAGGACAATGGCAGTAAAACGGGAATCTAATATTTTTAAGAAGACATTTTTTGTGCCAGAAAATTCTGGATTAGGTTCGCGCAGGGCTAAGTAAGGCAGCAAGGCAAAGGCGCCGACGCCAAAGGATAAAGTGCCAAATAACCATGCTGGTATTTTCTGCCCTCTGCCGTCAGCAAACAGCACGCAACTGTAGATCAGCGGCCACACTCCCATGATGTTAAACAAAGCTACAATTAAAGGGTTGATGCCTGCTATTTTGCCTGTGGCAAGGTTTGTAATTAGTGCGATTGTTTCGGGGCTGTCGGGTGGTGCGAATACAAAGGCGTAGGTGCTGAATGCAATCCAAAGCAGCCAAAATCCAATTTTTCTGAGCATAGTTACTTTTGTTTAATTCTGATATTAGTATAGCAATTAGAAATGTTTTTTGAAGTAGTCTTTTATGTGAACCGCAGAGGAATAAAAGAGAAGATTAGATCTGAAGGTATTGCTATTGACTATCGCTGCTTTTTGGCAGATTGCTAAATTTTTGCATGAATTGGCGATCGATCCAATCTTTCCAGTACCACAGCAGCGCCGATTCCCACATGAAAGATCCGCGAGATGCGATCGCAGCTTTATTCCCAGTACCGATTAAGGCCAAATATTGTTCCTGTGGTGCAAAGGGTTTCAGCGGTTTTGCCAATAAAAACTGCTGCAAATTTTCAAACAGCGGTTTGCCCTGACGCACGGCAAACACCCCTGCTTTGGGACGGGGATAATTAACCATCGCGCAGATGTCTCCAGCCCCAAATACGTTGGGGTGAGAGACTGATTGCAGGCAATCATTGACTTGCATAAAGCCGTTTGAGTCGATCGCTAAACCCGATTCTCCGATCCAATGGGCGGCGGATGCTTGTGTCACCCAAAAAATGCGATCGCACTCAACGCTCAAACCAGATTCACAACAGATTTGGGCATTGGGCATTGGGCATTGGGCATTGGGCATTGGGCATTGGGCATTGGATGCTATTTCAATCATTTCTTGGTTTTCTATGGCACGGACTTTTTCCATTAAATGTACTTTAATGCCACGACTAATCAGAATTTCTTTGAGGCGATGACGTACTCTATAGTTATGTCCCGGCATCAATTCAGCACCGCTATGAAACAAGTGAATTTCTAATCCCTCTTCCTGCTTAAACTTTCCTCTATCCTTTAAAATCCATCCGTTACATCCGTTACAAAATCCGCTGTCGAACTTCCCTCTTCCTTCTTCCTTCTTCCTTCTTCCTTCTTCCTTCGCAATACGAGATTGCATATTTAATGCTAATTCTACGCCGCCCGCACCGCCGCCGACAATGGCAATCCGCAGCGGTTTTTCGGGATGATTTTGCCGATCGAAAATTAACTGATTCCAACTATCTAAAAACTCGGGTACTGGTTTAGCTGCAATTGCGTATTCTGCCGCACCCGGCACAGATAAAGTCGCGGGAGTGCTGCCGATATCCACAGAAAGCACGTCAAAGTTAACTGGCGGGAGAGTTTGACAAATAACTAAATTTTTGTTAAAGTCGATCGCGATCGCCCGATCGACCAATATTTGACATCCGGCAAATTCCGCGAGCGATCGCAAATCGATGTGACATTCATCATAATCGTAAAACCCGGCAACGTGCCCCGGCAACATCCCCGAATAAGGCGCTTGCAGGACATCGCTAATCAGAGTCAAACGCACTCCAGGCAGCGGTTTCATGCCGAACATTTTTAAGACAATAGCATGACTGTGCCCGCCGCCAATTAAGACTAAATCTTTCACAATTACAGATGTTCGATCGAAATGTTCTTTCCCCGATATTGTACAACACTCGCAGGGGTTGGGCAGCACTGTCCGGTCACGAGGGCTGGCAGTGCGTAATTAATAATTGCTCAGCACTTTGCCAGAATGCTCTCACTTATCCAAAGGAATCGCAGATTACCAGCTTACTGGCGATCGCACATTCAGCACAAATAGCTGTAGACTGTAGAGCGAGCAAATTTTCTCACCAAATTATGCCGGGGTGTGTTTGATAGCTAACTCACCATTGACAATTATGACATTACGGATCATTCCTCGCAGTTGGCAGCGATCGATTAAAACCCTTTTCCCGCTGCTGTTTGCCCTCTCATTCATGATAGTATTGCTGGCAAATAACGTGATTGGGGCGATCGCCCAGCAACCCCGCCAGGAAATTCGCGGAGTTTGGATGACGACAAACGACAAAGACATCCTCAGAGATAAGCGCAAAGTAGCCGAGGCTGTCAGCCAATTAAAGCGGTTAAATTTCAACACAATCTATCCCGTAGTTTGGAACTCTGGCTATGCAATGTATCCCAGCCCAGTCGCCCAGCAAAGAGACATTCAACCCTTTGTTTACAGAGGGTTAGACGGACAAGATATGATTGCAGATTTAATCAATCAAGCTCACCGCCAAGGCCTGCTAGTAATTCCTTGGTTCGAGTTTGGTTTCATGACTCCTCCCACCTCAGAATTAGCATTAAACAATCCCGATTGGCTGACACAAAAAAAAGACGGCAGCCAAACATCAAACGGCGCGGGCGGCGAAGTAGTTTGGCTCAATCCATTTCATCCAGAAGTGCAGAAATTCATTACCGAACTCGTACTAGAAATCACTACTCAATACAACGCCGACGGCATCCAATTCGACGATCACATGAGTTTACCGTCAGAATTTGGCTATGACAACTACACAGTTGCTTTGTACACTAAAGAAACCAAAAAAGCACCTCCAACCGACTCTCAAGATCCAGCATGGGTGCAGTGGCGAGCCAATAAAATCACCGCTTTTATGTCGCAACTAAATCAAGCCGTCAAAGCAGCAAAACCCAATGCGATTTTCTCAATTTCTCCCAATTACTACGAATTTGCTTACAAATATCACCTGCAAGATTGGCTGGCTTGGGTGCGTTTGGATATTGCCGACGAACTGATCGTGCAAGTATACCGTCCCAATTTAGAATCATTTGTGGACAAGATTAACCGTCCAGAAATGCGAGAAGCACAGCAAAAAATTCCCACCGGAGTTGGGATTATGACAGGTTTAAGAAAGCGGCCAGTAGCTATCCAGCAAATTAAATCTCAGGTGCGAGCAGTCCAAGAATACGGCTTAGGTGCCGCTTTCTTCTACTACGAAAGCTTGTGGGAAGATGCGCCGGAACCAATTGCCGATCGACTTTCTCAATTTGGCGATTTCTTCCCGTTGTCTGCATTCCGCACAGCGCTACAAATACCCAGACGCGCGGCAACTTTCCCTGCGCCGCCCCCACCAAAACCAGACCCCAAAGCTAAGCCCGCTCAACCTACCAAAACTCCCATCCCTTCGCCCTCACCAACCACATCAAAGAAGTAAAAATTAGGTCTTTGCTATGGTGCAGCTTACCGTGATAAGCTGGTCTTTGTCTAATTTCAACAATCTTGTTTATTGAATCTTTTGTGGGGCGTTGCTCTGAGCATCGCCCGAAAAATTAAATTTAAATGTAGAACCACTGATCGATCGTTAATCATTCAATAAAAATGCCAACCAATCAAAAAATTGTACTACCAAAAATGGGCTGCGGCACATGGGCCTGGGGCAACAGATTACTCTGGGGTTACGATGAAAGTATGGACGAGGAATTGCAAGCTGCATTCAATCTTTGCGTTAACAATGGTGTCACCTTATTCGATACAGGCGACTCTTACGGAACCGGGAAATTAAACGGCCGCAGCGAGCAGCTTTTGGGGCAGTTTTCTCAACAATATCAAGGCGCAAATCAAGACAGTATTTGTATTGCGACAAAACTCGCGGCTTATCCTTGGAGACTGACGCGACAATCCATGATATCTGCGGGTAAAGCTTCTGCTTCCAGGCTCGGAAAAAATGTAGATTTGGTGCAAATGCACTGGTCTACAGCTAATTACGCTCCTTGGCAAGAGGGAGCTCTTTTGGACGGTTTGGCTGACCTTTACGAGCAAGGATTGGTCAAGGGAGTGGGCTTGTCTAATTACGGGCCGAAACGGCTGAAATGGGTGCATGAAAGATTTAGCTCGCGCCAAATTCCAATTGTTACATTACAAGTGCAATATTCGCTACTTTCCACCTATCCGGTAACAGAACTCGGATTGAAAGATGTTTGCGATGAATTGGGGATAAAATTGATTGCTTACAGTCCTCTAGCCTTGGGGTTGCTGACGGGGAAATACTCTGAAAATGGCGCTCTTCCTAAAGGTATCCGAGGTTTGGCGTGCAAGCAGTTATTGCCGGGAATGCAATTACTTTTGGATTGTTTGCGAGAAATAGCGGCATTCAGAAACAAGACTGTTTCGCAGGTAGCAATCAACTGGTGCATCTGCAAAGAAACTATTCCGATTCCGGGGGCTAAATCTGCGGCGCAGGCGAGGGATAATATTGGTGCTTTGGGCTGGGAGTTGGACTCGGGGGAGGTTGCAGAATTGGATAAGTCGGCGGCGAGTGTAGATAAGAAAATGGTGCAGAATATTTTTCAAACGAGATAACCCGGTTTGTTAGAGTCGGCGGTTGAAACCGCCCCTACACAAACAATGTCCGCCTCCGCGGACTAAGAAGGGTAAGGTGCGCATTGCGCACCTACAAATAAAGCTAACCGCAAAATGTTTCTACGCAGCGCACAAACATTTCTACACCCATCCCCAAGGCAGTTTCATCAAAATCAAAACGCGGGTGGTGGTGCGGGTAAGCTAAGTTTTTCTCGGGATTTGCTGAACCTAAAAAGAAATAGCAACCGGGGACTTTTTGCAAAAAGAACGACATATCCTCACCGCCCATTGTTTGACATTCCGGCACGATTCCCGCAGGAGTTTCTACAACTGATTCGGCTACGCTGCGTACTAAGTCAGCCATGCCCGAATCGTTGATGACTGGCGGGTAAAGGGCGCAATAATCGAGTTGGTAAGTTGCGCCGTGACTCTGACAAATTCCGGCAATTACTTGCTCGATGCGCTCAGAGAAATAACCTCGATATGTGGGATTGAAATAGCGCACTGTGCCGCCGATTTGGGCGGTGTCGGCGATGACGTTGTGGGTGTGGCCTGCGTGGAATTGGCCGACAGTTACTACCGCTGAGTCGATCGGGTCAATGTTCCGTGCGACAATTGCCTGTAGGGCGCTGACAATTTGCGCCGTAACTACGATCGCATCTACAGTCTGATGTGGCATTCCGCCGTGCCCGCCTTTGCCAAAAATCGTGCAGTCAAAAACTTCTACAGCCGCCATCAGCGCGCCGCTGCGAACGCCTACAGTGCCTAATGGTAGATTGTTCCACAAATGCAAGCCGACGATCGCATCAACGTCAGGATTCTGCAAAACTCCGGCTTCAATCATCGGTTTTGCGCCGCCCGGGCCTTCTTCAGCGGGCTGAAAGATGAATTTTACCTTACCCGAAAAGCTGTGTTTGTGCTTGGCGAGATAGCAGACAGTACCGAGGGCGATCGCAGTATGGCCGTCGTGGCCGCAAGCGTGCATAATACCATCATGCTGCGATCGATAATCCACCTCATTTTCCTCTTGAATCGGCAAAGCATCCATATCAGCCCGAATTGCCAAAACCCGCCCCGGTTTGCCGCTGTCTATCGTTGCGACAACACCCGTTTTAGCAATATTAGTTTGATGCTCTACTCCCCATTCCTGCAACTTTTGCGAGACAAACTGCGCCGTTAAATTTTCATCAAAACTCAACTCCGGCTTTTGGTGCAAGCGGCGGCGCCATTCGACTAGCTGAGGCTGCAAATTTCTAATCTCCAGCCGCAATTGAGATAAATCGACATCAGTTAAATTCGGTACAGTAGAAACCATGTTTTTTTCTCCTTTTTTTAATTATGAACAATTTGTAAAACTCTCTCTTTTCTTTCTCTGCGCTCTCTGTGTTCTCTGTGGTTAAAAAAATCTTATTCAAAAATCAAATATAAATGCAATGTCAATCCTATTTGAGTTGTGCCGGAGATTTTTTTTGGATGAACCGCAGAGGGCGCAGAGTACGCAGAGCAAGAGAAGAATGAGCAAGAGAGGTGTTGAGAATAGGGTTATTTAGCAATTTTAGAAACTAAATTAACTCCCGGCAATAATCGCTCTAAATCCAATTCTGAAGCTGATGCCGCTAACTTAGTCAGGTCATTTGGATCATCTAAATGCGGCAAAGTACCCAACACAGGCATTTGAGTCAGCGACTGGATTAAATCGATCGGTGTCCAGTCGGCAATTTCTTGTTCCGAACAAGCTTGAACGCAATTGAGGACAATGCCTCTAAGCTGAAAGCCTGTGTGTCTGGCGAGGGCAACATTCGCTACAGCTTGCCCGATCGCCCCCAGCCTCACAGGCACTACCAAAACTCCCCTCAACCGCCAATCCCTGGCAATATCAGCCACCGTCAATTCCCGCGTTACAGGCGAACCCAGCCCTCCCAAAGCTTCCACCAACACAAAATTCTTGCGCTCACAGAGACTTTGCAGCGTCGTCCAGACCTTTTCGAGTTCGATCTTTCTCCCCTCGCGTTCGGCAGAAATCGGCGGTGCTAGAGGCGCGCTAAAGTGCAGCGGATTGAGTTCTTCGGGGGATTGGTCGAGTGTAAATAAACGGGTGTAGAGTTCGCGATCGCCCGTGCCGGTTTGCAACAGCTTCATAATTCCCAAACTGCGATCGGGAAAATACATTTGCCAATAAGCAGCCAGAGCGCTCGTCAAAACAGTTTTGCCCGCGTCAGTATCAGTTCCAGCAATCAGCAGCGAGTTCATTGGCAAATAGCTAATAAGTAATTGGTCGTTGGCCTCAACCTTAGTCTAGGGGAATTTTGCCAGAACTAGGGTGAAGGCGAGGGTGCGGGAGTTGGCGCGGGCTCCGGCGACGGTGCGGGAGTTGGCGCAGGTTCCGGCGACGGTGCGGGAGTTGGCGCAGGTTCCGGCGACGGTGCGGGAGTCGGTGCGGGTTCCGGTGACGGCGCGGGAGTTGGTGCAGGCGTCGGTTTGGGCGCGGGAGCCGGTGCAGGCGTCGGTTTGGGCGTCGGTTTGGGCGCGGGAGCCGGCGCCGGAGACGGTTTGGGTGCGGGACTTGGTGCGGGCGTCGGTTTGGGTGTCGGAGTTGGCGCGGGCGTCGGTTCTGGTGTCGGTTCCGGCAAAGGCGCTGGGCTTGGTTCCGGCAAAGGCGCTGGGCTTGGTTCCGGCAAAGGCGCTGGGCTTGGTTCCGGCAAAGGTTCTGGGCTTGGTTCCGGCAAAGGTTCTGGGCTTGGCGTTGGTAAAGGTGCTGGGCTTGGCGTTGGTAAAGGTTCCGGCGTTGGCGTTGGTAAAGGGTCTGGGTTTGGTACCGGAGTTAGTCTCGGCGTCGGATTGATGACTGGTGGCGCTGTGGGAGTGGGTTTGGGCGTCGGTTTGTTGAGAAATGAGCCTACTAATGCCCAGGAACCGAAGCCTGTCAAGATGACTAAGCCCGTTAGCAGTCCGATCGCAGCCATGGGATTGTCCCAAAAAGAGCCGCCAGCCGGCTCAATTAGCGGGTCTGGCTGGTTTTGCGGGCCGGCACTTAGGGGCACCATCGGCTCGGGTTCCGGCGGCCTGCCCACGGCTACCGTTGCGATTAGCGAAGCATTTGACGGCACTACTACTGACGCGGGCGGTACAGTTTGCTGGTTAGACTGAGGATTTGTTTGGCCGTCGAGTGCTTGGGCGACTTCGCTGACAGATTGATATCGATCGCCCGGAGAGCGATTTAACATCCGATTCAACACCAAAGCTAAACCCGCGCTCACCTGCACTCGCTGCTGCCAATTCCAGTGCAGCGTTGTTTGATCGAGCAATTCCTGCGGTTCTTTGCCTGTCAGCAGGACGATCGCCGTTACAGCTAAAGCATACAAGTCGCTGCTGGCTGTGGCGCGCCCGCTTTGCAACTGTTCCATCGGCGCGTAGCCGATTTTACCGACTGTTGTCGCGTGGGCTGTTCCTTCGGGAGACTGGACTTTGGTGGCGAGTTCTTTCACCACTCCAAAGTCAATCAGTACCGGCAACTTGTCGTTTTCCCGGCGGATGATATTTTCCGGCGAGATGTCGCGGTGGATGATGCCGCGGGCGTGGATGTGAGCCAGTACCGGCAGCATTTGCCGGATAAATACTAAAACTTCGGCTTCGCTGAAGGTGCTGCCTTTGTTCGTGCGATCGAGCAACAGTTCGCGGTAAGTCATCCCTTCCACGTAATCCTGCACTAAAAACAAACGTTGATTCTCTTCAAATATTGCCCGAAACTGGGGAATTTGCGGGTGTGCAATTTGGTAAAGTATTGCCGCCTCTCTTTGAAACAATTCCTTCGATTTTTCCAAAACGTAAGGCCCGCTTTGCATCGGAATCAATTCTTTCAGGGCGCAGCGTTCTTGAAACCGCCCCAAATCTTCTACTAAATAAGTGCGACCAAATCCCCCTTGACCTAAAATATTTACCAAGCGGTAGCGGTTTTGTAGGAGAGTTCCAATAGCAATAGGTGGCTGCATAAGTTTAAGTAGAAACTGTTAAATAATAGGCGATCGCTGGCAGACTTAGTAATCCTAGGTCTTTAATGCCCAAGAGCTTACTTCACTGTCTGTAGTTCCCAGTCCCGACCAAAGTTAGCATTTTACATTTTTTTGAGCAAATTTGAGAAACTGGGTGCTGGTGGGCGATCGACAATCAGGGGCAACCACGGGGGGTTTGCCCCTACGTTATGGTTCTTTTGGGGCGATCGCAAAGGGGAACCCCAGGGGATTTGCTACTACATTCTTCCTGCTTTCCTGCCAACCGCCAACCGCCAACTACCAACTGTCAACTGCCAACTGTCCACTGTCCACTGCCAACTGTCCACTGTCCACTGTCAACTGTCAACTGTTAAGCTTTGCTTTCACCATGTCTTGAATTCTGTTACCGTCTGCTTTGCCTTTAAGCTGCTGCATTGCCTTGCCCATCACCTTGCCCATCTCTTTTGCAGAAGTAGCGCCCACCGAGGCAATCACTTCGTCAACCACTTGACTCACCTCTTCATCTGACATCTGCGCCGGCAAATACTCTTCCAGAATTGCCAACTCCGCTTCTTCTTGTGCCACTAAATCTTCGCGGCCACCTTTGCGGTATTGGTCGATCGAATCCCGGCGCTGTTTGGCTATCTGCATCAAAATTTCCAATTCTTGAGCTTCCGTCAGCGTGTCTTGGCCGGAGGGACGGAGGCTGACTTCTTTTTCGAGAATAAATTTCTTGATGCCGCGAACTGTTTCCAAGCGAACTTTGTCCTTGGACTTCATGGCTGCTTTGATTTCTGCGTCAATGCGTTCTCTTAAGCTCATCGATTTCTACCTTGGCTTGCTGTATCAAAAATCTGGAGTATGCCTCCGATTCTTAACTTTTTTTAGTGTATTTTTCAAGTTTATTGCCTGTTGGTGGCATTTTATCGGCATTAACCGGGCTGTCTTCGGCTTTTAACCGAATTTTGGCGGCTGTACTTCGAGTATCTGCCTCAAATTGACGATCGCCAGAATTTTTAGGCATCGGACAACACCCCAAACATAAAATCTATCAAAATAGTGGCTGAATATTTCTAGTTTCAGATGGTAAGATAGCGGTTAAATAAACGTCCTGCAAGAGGCCTGCTGTGATCCGTTCTGCTACTTTACCGCTTCCGCTTCCCGAGCCGTCGATTTCCGCCCACGACCGTCTGCGGCTGTTCTCCGGTTCTGCTAATGTTCCCCTCGCCCAAGAGGTGGCTCGCTATCTGGGGATCGATTTGGGGCCGATGGTTCGCAAGCGGTTCGCTGATGGGGAGCTCTACGTTCAAATTCAAGAATCGATTCGGGGTTGCGATGTTTACTTGATTCAGCCAACTTGCTGTCCGGTAAACGATCGCCTGATGGAATTGTTAATTATGATCGATGCTTGTCGCCGCGCTTCCGCCAGACAAGTTACTGCCGTGATTCCCTACTACGGCTATGCTAGAGCAGACCGCAAAACAGCCGGTAGAGAGTCGATTACTGCGAAGTTGGTCGCTAATTTGATTACTGAAGCTGGAGCAAATCGCATTTTGGGCATGGATTTGCACTCGGCTCAGATTCAAGGTTATTTTGACATTCCCTTCGATCACGTTTACGGTTCGCCTGTGCTTTTGGATTATTTAGCGAGCAAGCAGTTGACGGATATTGTTGTGGTTTCACCGGATGTTGGCGGAGTTGCTAGGGCGAGAGCGTTTGCCAAAAAGCTGGGCGATGCTCCCCTGGCAATTATTGACAAGCGCCGCCAAGCTCACAACGTTGCCGAAGTGATGAACCTGATCGGGGATGTCAGAGGCAAAACGGCCGTGTTGGTGGACGACATGATCGATACAGCGGGGACGATTTGTGAAGGCGCGAAATTGTTACGTCGCGAGGGTGCGAGGCAGGTTTATGCTTGTGCTACTCATGCGGTGTTTTCCCCTCCGGCGATCGAGCGTTTGTCTAGCGGAGTCTTGGAAGAGGTAATTGTCACGAATACAATTCCTGTCCCTGAAGAGCACCGTTTTGCCCAGTTGACAGTGCTTTCGGTGGCGAATTTGCTGGGCGAAACTATTTGGCGGATTCACGAAGACAGTTCTGTTAGCAGTATGTTTCGCTAGACAGGAAAGACTTTTTTTGAATGTTTGTTTTAAGGTGCGTCAACAAGCGTGTTACGCACCGTTTTTTTAGAGGTTCGCAGTGAGGACTTTAGTCCAATGGCACAAATAATTAGAACGGGCTAGAAGCCCATTCCACAATTTGTTTCTATTGTGGGACGTTGCTCCGAGCATCGTCCAAAAACTTGATAAAAAAGACTTTTGCAATCTTGTCTTATAAATTTTATGAGAATTTGTATTCCTCACTACGAACGAATTTTATGGTATTTGCCCGATCGCACTTGAGATCGCCGGAACAAGAGATGGTAAAATTCTATCTTGTTGTCTCAAGAGCGCGACCTTTTCATATTATAGATAGGTCTCAACAAGGGGTAAATAGGGAAAAACTATGAAACATTCACTCGTAAGAACAGCAGCCGCACTCGTCGGTTCAGCAATTTTAACACTGGGGGCGATCGCTCCGGCGAAAGCATATACATTTGACGAAACCGATATTAACCAAGATCGAGTAATTGCGATCGCACAACCGGGCGGTCTGACCGGCTACCAATTACTAATTGTAGAACAGGTGACAAACAAGCGGCAATGCTGGAGCGAAAGCGGCTCTAATCCCGTCGTAGTCAATCCGTTATTAGCTACTTTTGATTTCACCGGCATTTGCGGCCGCGCCACCGACAGCAACGGCTTTTCTATTCGGATGGCAGGCACCGATTTAGGCTTAAAATATAGTCTAAGTGTGCAAAGCATTGATGGCAATGTTTTACTAATTGGAACTTCCATCGATCCCAACGTTCAACCGATAATTATCGGCCGCACAAACGGCCAGGCTGATGGCTTTCTGAAAATCACTCTCGATCCTGCTTGGCGCTTCAGTAAAAGAGCTTACCAAGGCAAAGTATTAGGTCACTTTTATTTTACTAGCAGTCAACCCGCACCGGGAGAAATCGGAAATACCGGAGGCAATACTGGAGGAAATACCGGAGGAAACACCGGAGGAAACACTGGAGGTAATACATTCGGAGATATTGCTACCGATATCTACGCTTCCGAAATTAAAGAAGCTGTGGGCCTTGGATTTGTCGCCGGATTTGCTCAAGATAATACCTTTAGGCCACAACTTGCTGTTACCAGAGAGCAATTGGTATCTTTAGTATTGGAATCTTTGAAAGGAATACAAGGTGCTAATATAACATTTCCTAGCAATGTTTCTACCCGTCCGTACAGCGACGTTGATAGCACGCGCTGGAGTGCGGGGAAAGTTCTATTTGCGCGAGACAACAAGATAGTCAGCGGTTATAAAGATGGCACTTTTAAACCTACGCAGCCAGTGACTCGGGCTGAATTGATGGCTGTGCTGCGAAGAGCCTCAGAATTTGGTTTGTCTGCGCGGGGAATGCAGCCAAATTTAATTGGTAAAGAGCCTCCTAAAACTTTTTCGGATACTCAGAATCATTGGGCTGCTGCTATTATTAATCAAATGTCGGGTTATTGTTCTGTTGCTTCCGCTGTTAACGAAGTTGGAACTCGGTTTGCTCCTGATGATTCTGCAAAGCGGAATTACGCAGCGGCGGCTACTTTGCGGATGCTGAAATGCGTTAAAGCTCAGTAGTATTATTGTAGGTGCGTCAGGAAAGGAAATCCTAAGTTTTTTTCTAGTAATCTTAATACTGACGCACATACAGAATGTAATACCAATTTAAAAAAATCGTGCAGAATCAAAAATTATAAATTTTAACCTGTAGGGAAACGGCACTGCTGTGTCCGGCGAGGAGTTATGCCAATGACAGATAATTTATATACGGTTAATAACCGTAGCAACAATTTTTCACGCATGGTATAAAATACTAGAACCTAGAAACCAGCTAAACCAAAATGCTATAGGGACGGGTTCACCAACTCAAATCAATAATCTCCCCGCCTCCAACCCTGATCTGACATTGTAGTTTGGGTTCTGGAATGGCGGCGCACAGCTAACAATGATAGAGCTGTCGCACCCTCCACCCGATATTTCTGCATCAGTCATGGTACAATATCGGGTGATTAAGTCCTAGTTTTACTTGTCCTTCTTCTTCTTCAGCAATTCCAAGAGGGTCAGCCCCCCAACCTTGAAAACTTCAGCGGATTTCTTGCACAACTCTTTCTGCTCAGGAGAAAGCGTTGGTTGGAAAGCCAATGACACGGCTGTAACTCCAGAGGAGAAGGTTAAGGCCGAAGCTAAAACGATAGCAAGGATTGGATTGTTAGAATTACGTTTATTCTTATTCATGTGAATGGCTCTATGTCTGGGATATTTATAGTTTCGCAGGTCTTAAATTGATTGAAAATGCCCAATAAAAAATTACTTTCAAACTGATCATTGACAAATAGGAGCGGATGTAGTAATGGGTTGGAAAGTGCGATCGGGCAAACTGACAAAAGTCAAGCAAAAAGGCGGTACGACGCAGCAGGTTCGTTTCGCAATTGCCAAATATAAAATCAAACAAGCTTTGGCTGTTAGCGGGAAAGCACTGGAAGATGGACTAGATATAGCAGACTTTCAAGAATTAGCTCAGAATGGTATCTTGATTTGTGACGATCCTAAAAATCTCCAGATTGGGGAGATGAAAGAATTAAAGAAACAGAAATTCAGCTTAGAAGAAATTAGGGATTACTTCATTAAAAAATATAATGGCATGGATCTGAAATGTTTTATTGATACATACTTGAACACAAAAGATGATATTACCACCTCAACTTTGAATAGATTTATGGGTGGAAAAGAAGCAATTAAAGAGGAAGCTTTTAAGACTATTTGTAATGTTTTGGAGCTTGATCACAAGAAAATAGGTATGAACGAAACAAAAATTCCTGAATACCATAAAGAACTAGAAAGTTTACTGTGGCAGTTAAACCATACACAGCAAAGTACAAGATTTAAACAGTTAGCCAAAGACTCTCATAATTTAGTCTGTTTAAAATTTAGCCAGGTTCCAGAGACGAAGATTCCTATATATTGGTTAATACAAACTTTGGTTCAACCATTTGATGACAGTCTAGAAAAATTCACAATCGAGCTTAATAGTGGGATTGAATCAAATTATAAAAAAGGGCTAAATAAAATTGTTGAAAAACTCAAACTTCATGGAAAACTGAAGGAAAAGAAAAACCCTGACGCGATTGCTAATGAAATTCATAAAAAAATGTTGAAGAAAAAAGAAACGACAGTCTTATTATTTTTAACTGAGGAGGGAAAGTATGTATCAGATTGTGATGAATTAGTCAATAATTTGTATAAAGCTCTAGAAAAATTATTTGTCAAACAGAAACCACCTCAAAAACTCTTGATGGTATGGATTGACTTGCAAGCATCATCTCAATCGGAGTCCAATGCTGTTGGGGATGATGGCAATGATTCTATTTACAATGAAATTTTTGCTAGTTCTAAATTCAACAGGAATGATATAATAGACTGGACAATTTGTGACAAGGTGAAGTTATTTATGAATGAAACCATAAAGCTTTCATCAGATGATCCATCGTTTGAAACTAAAATTAGCAAGATATGGGATGAAAGCGAAGAAGGAAAACCAGAATGTTTGCTGAAATCTTTTTATAGTCTTTTTAACTTAGAACTGGAGTATCATCAAAGTGTATGGCAAGACAAACTGTAGAACCAAATAAGTCTCAACTTCAATTCACCGGCGACATCAAATATCAGCCCAAAGCTGGCGATCAAGATCCAAAAACAGGAGAAACTCTTTATCCCTATTTAGCAGATGTTAGCGAGAACTTGGTTGAGGCTGTTAACTTGGCGATTAAGCTGAAAAGACCATTGCTGCTGGAAGGGGAACCGGGCTGCGGTAAAACACAGTTGGCTAAAGCTGTTGCTTATGAATTTAGTCAACGCTATAACGATAAAGTTGAATGGCCCTATGCAGATTGGTGTGTTAAATCCACAGAACAAGCGCGAGATGGCTTGTATATGTATGATGCTGTAAGGCGGCTGTACGATGCACAGCTTGCATCGATAGATGACGCAGCAAAGCAACGATTTATTGACTCCAAGCATACAGATTATATCAAATGGGGAGCGCTTGGCAATGCTTTCAAAGAATCCCAAAATGATCGGCGCACGATTGTCTTAATTGATGAAATTGATAAGGCTGATATTGATTTTCCTAACGATTTACTTTTGGAACTTGACGAAAAACGATTTGTTGTTCGAGAAACTGGAGAAGAAGTTCGCACGAAAGTAGGGTTTGAACCAATTATTTTTATTGCTAGTAATGCTCAAAGAAAGTTGCCTGATGCTTTTTTGAGGCGCTGTCTTTATCATTATGTCGAATTTCCTAAAAAGGAAGATTTACGCAGAATTGTTCAAACCAGAATTGGCAAAGAATGGTCTCTAAAATTAACAGACAAAGCTCTGGATAGATTTTTAAAGATTCGTGAATCAATGGAGGAGGAAAGAGGAGAGTTTGGTAAAAAGATTAGCATTAGTGAATTACTAGATTGGTTTATTGCCTTGGATTTGTTACCCAAGTCCAAACGTGAGGAACTTTTAGGAAAGGAGAAAATACCCTATGCTAGTACATTACTCAAAAGTCGAGAGGATTTGCAACTAATCGTTGGGGACTCAGGAGATGGAGATGAAGATGAAGACGACGATGACTGAAGTTAATCTGCCTTTCTATGAATTGTTTAGCCAATTGCTGCGGGCAGAGTTTCATTTGGGTATTTGTGATTACACTTTACTGATGGAGGCTTTGGACACTGATGTTTATTCATTAGAACCAGAATCTGTTAAGCAATTGCTAAAGACTCTTTGGGTGAAAAGTCGCTCTCAAAAAATACAGTTTGATGCTATTTTTGACCGCGCATTATCTAGATATACTCAAAAGGTTGATGCTGATGATGATGATTCCAAGACGAAATCAGACACTGCTAATTTGGTGACGGAATCGCCACGGGATACTCCAGAAAAAGATATTATTATCGAAAAATCGAAGGGGAAATCTTTCTTTTTTCCAGCTACTTCTCAATCACCAGTCAATACTTCTGTACCAGAAAATCGTGAAGTTGTGAAAGCTATCAAAACATATCAACAAGATTTGAGGAGTTTTAAGCCCACGGTTAAGCCGAATGATTATTTGCCTGTCACTGAACCACAAATGGTACAGGGTTGGTACAATCTTAAACGCTCAATTCGCATGGGAACTCGATTAGAATTAGATGTTGATGCTACTATCGAACAAACGAAACGTCAAGGTAAATTAGTTTTGCCTGTGATGAGTCCGCGCCGACTCAAGTATAACTCTCTATTGTTGTTGATTGATCAGAGAGGTTCTATGCAGCCGTTTCATGTTTTGTCTCGGCAGTTGGTTGCTACTGCTCAACAAACCGGATGTTTGACTTCTGAGTCTTGTTATTATTTTCATAATTATCCTCACGATGAATTGTATTGCGATTCGCAGTTTAATACTGAAATTCCTTTAGAACAAGTTATCGCTGGGCTTTCGTCTCAACACACAGTTGTTTTGATTTTTAGTGATGCTGGTGCAGCAAGGCGAGATTATACTCCCAGGCGGATTCGTGAAACTCAATCGTTTTTGGAGCGCTTAAAACGAGAAGTGAAAACAATTGTTTGGTTAAATCCTATCCCAACAAAATCTGCTTGGGAAGATACAACTGCTGGGGAAATTGCTAAATCTAAAATTATGCAAATGTTTCCCGCAGATAGTAAAGGCTTTCAAAGAGCAATTGAGGTGCTGCAATGACTGAATTTATAGCGACTGGTAATGATTTAAAAGAGATAGAGGCTATTAAGCGAATTGCAGCATTTGAAAAACGTTTTGATAGGGTTCATCTGGAATTTGCTCGTCGTGCAGCTTTTCCCTTGGCTTTGACACCGGATTTGCTTTATCGTTTGCGGGATTATTTGTTGCAGCATGACGAAAAATTGCAAGTGCCTTGGATTGCAGTTTCTGATTTGCTATTGTCTGGTTTGTGCAGCGAAGTTGATGAAGAACTCTATGAAATGGATATCACGGTTCGTAAGGTGCTTTTACAAGAGTTGACTCAAGAGTATTTGTGCAAACTATCGACTAATTTTTTTCTAAAATATGTTAAGCGAAACTTTCATTCAAAAATTCCTGGGTTAAAACAAGCGCAGCGCTGGACAGCTTTAGCCTATGTAAACCCGGAGAAAGCAGCAAAAGAATTAACTCTGAAGCTTAGTCAATTATTGCAACAGCCAAATCTTAATCAATGGTTGCAGAAGTCGTCGTTAGTAGAAACTTTGGCTGAGCCTCTGCGAGCTAATTTTCAACCTTTGTTGACTCTAGCAGACGCAATGAAGCAAACGGCTCTAGGCGATTACACAAAAGCAACTGAGTTGTTTGATGATTTGCCCAAAACAGCAGAAGGAGAAGTTGCGCTGGTGGCTGGAGTGGAAGTTGATTTGCCATCCCATCCCATCCCCGCTAAAACTTTCACGTTTGAAACTGTCATGGTTAATCCTGAAGGTGAAATTATTCAACGCGAAACCAAAACAGCTTCATACTTTACTGAAGATTTACACGATGATACCAGCTTAGAAATGGTTTATATCCCTAGGGGTAGATTCTGGATGGGTGCAGCGGAAACGGAAGCAGAAACCTATGACGATGAAAAACCTCAACATCAGGTGACAATCAAACCGTTTCTGATGGGAAAATACCCGGTTACTCAAGCGCAGTGGCTAGCAGTGGCTAAATTGCCCAAAATCCAGTATGACTTGAAACCCGACCCATCTAATTTTAAAGGTGAAAACCTGCCTGTAGAAAGGATTTCTTGGTATCACGCCGTGGAATTCTGCGCTCGCCTCTCGCGACACACTGGTAAGCCTTACCGCCTTCCTAGCGAGGCGGAATGGGAATACGCCTGTCGCGCCCGGACAACTACACCGTTTCACTTTGGGGAAACGATAACGACAGATTTAGCAAATTATGATGGCACAGATGACAAAGAGAACAAGTGGTCTGGTTCCTATGGTCAAGGGCCTAAAGGAATTTACCGCCAAGAAACAACGCCTGTGGGTAGTTTTGGGGTAGCCAATGCCTTTGGACTCTATGATATGCACGGAAACGTCTGGGAGTGGTGTGCAGACCCTTGGCACGATGGTTATGACGGTGCGCCTACCGATGGTACGGTTTGGGATGAGACTTGTAATGATAATCGTTATCAAAATATTGATTTATTAATCAACGTTGACGAAAAAGATAACCGACCCCGGCTGCTGCGCGGCGGTTCGTGGTACTTCAATCCGCGCTATTGCCGTTGTGCTTGTCGCGACCTCAATGCGCCGGACGTCGACCTCAACAACTTCGGTTTTCGAGTTGTGTGTGTGGCTGCGTGGACTTAATCGCTCTTTACACTTTTACCCTCTTGCTCTTTACACTTCTTAATCTTTTCACTTTTTAGGTCGCCTCTGGTGACTCGATTTTTTTTTTGCAAAAATGACACTAAACGTGGTAGTATCTTGGAATGGACTAAGTAGGTTCAGTTCAGACAGTTACAGAGACAAAACGATGTGAAGAACAAACACTGCGATTGCTTCGCGAAGACGCTCGCAATGACAAAAAAATATTAACTAAATCGCATTGTGTCATGGACGAATTGCCAATCATTCAAAGAACCTACGATTTAATCAAATGGTATGTACCAATCTTGAATCGGTTGCCGAGAGACCATAAATTCTTCTTGGGTGATAGAATAATTACTAGATTGTACGATCTGCTCGAAAAGCTAATTCAGGCTCGATATACTAAGGAAAAATTGATAATTTTAGAACCACTCAACAGTAGTTTAGATATTGTCCGACACCAGACCAGGCTTTTATTAGATTTTGAGCTGGTGAAAGCCGAGCGGTATGAATATGCCAGTAAATTAATCAATGAAGTTGGCGTTGAACTGGGTGGCTGGATTAAACAACAAAAGAATCGATAATTAATATAGATCAATAATGTTCAGCCCCGGAGATCCCCCCTAACCCCCCTTAAGAAGGGGGGGACAAGAGAATACTCAAAGTCCCTCTTAAATAGGAAGGAACAAGAATTTACTCAAAGTCCGCCTTCTTAAGGGGGATGCGAGGGGGATCTCCGGGGCTAAGTAGTTTTATTTTAATTGAACCGTATTGAGGGATAGATAACATGAAGCGATATGGTAATTTATGGTCAGAGATTATCGAATTTGAGAATTTGTTAGCCGCAGTCAAGACAGCCCAAAGGGGCAAACGGTTTCGTGATAACGTCCTAGCATTTAACTATAATTTAGAAACCGAACTAAGGTGAGTTGGGTAGCCTGGTAGGTGGTGACATCGAACGGTTGCTCGATTCTGTAAGTTGGCTGTATGGTATTAATAGAAACGAAAGGATAAATCCTTTGTCAATTTTCAACGGTTTAAGCTACACCATAATCAGTATATGGTCGTTTGTATGGCGGTTGCAATCCCAAAATAATATCCTCTCTCGGCACTCCCATTTCAACTAATTCCTCCGCTGGATTTTCCTCTGTCAAATTTTGTTGAAGCCAGATTTTTCCATCTTTTATATCAATGTGAATGATGGTTTGATAAATCCGGGTTAAGTGTTCCCAGCCGACATTCATCCACTGATAATGATCTCGTTCTGTGTCGCAGATAAGTTGCACTTCGACTTCATCATCAGAAACATCATCTTCGGCATAACGGGTGATTAATGTCTGAACGTATTGACGATATTGAGCTAGTTTGTCCATTGCACAATTACCTCATTTTTTGAATCGTATACGATTAGAAATACCTGATACTGTTGTACCGCAGCTTGAGTAAATTCAGACTGAAAAAATGTTTTATACACGTCAATTGGTACTGCCAAGTACAATTTCCGATTAGGTTCAACAGATGCCAGCCCTAGCCGATAACTGAGAAATTGTCCCAATGCAGCATAAAAGTCTGTAATTGCAGAGGGATTAAGGAAGCTTTTGATTTCGACTGCAATTTTCTCCCCTCCTCGCTCCGCTGCAACTAACTTTTCTGCTCCCAAATAGACCTGAAAGTTAACATTGCCAAACTTAAACCTTAGTGGATCGGCAGTAATCACCCACTGTTCTTTTTCAAGAGCTCTCTTTACGGATTCGTGGAAGGTATCTTTGGCAGACACAAATTTAATCTCAGCACGATCGCATACAACTATAAATTATAGCGAAATCACAGTATATTGTCAATCATAACTAAGAAGAAGGCGGGTTTTGTACATAAATTGTCTGCTTGATGTTGAGATTTTCGGCTAAACCCGCCCCTACCGCCCTCGAATCAAAAACTAAGAATGCGGCGGGTTTTTTCCTTATTCCTTCTTTTTCTTTCTTGCTGCTGTAGATGGCTGTTTGCGAGTTTTTTTAACCGGGATTGTCTCTGACTCAGGCTGTGCAATTTCTTCGGTTGATTTGCACAATTCATTCAACAATTTCTGCTGGGATTCGATCTCATTCAGCCGATTTGATGCTGTTTCTAATATTTGCTTTCCTTGTCGGAGTTGAATAGTAGTTTTATTGGCGATCGCATCCAGCAACACAAAAACTGATACAATTTGCCAAATGTCCAAATCATCGCCGATGACATCGCACTTAGAGACGATTTTGCCGTTTTCTGGGGCGTGAATCCCTAAGCCGGAAGCTTGGATCAGTGGCTGGATTTCTGCTATGCTTAAGTCCGCAAGGTCGCTAATTTGATGTTCAAGCGATATTAAATCTGCTAAATCTGGTAAGTTGACCGATTCTGCGGGTAAAGCATCGAATTTGAAGCTGAGAGTTTGGTTTAATGGATCGGAAATGGCGTATATTGATTGGATGTGCGATCGACTAACTGCACCTTGATCTAAAAAATCTTTACCTAGAGGCGCTAACGTAATTTTACCATTTTCCGCCACCTCCAAAATCTCCAATTTAACCAAATTCGTCGCCGCAGTCTTCACAAAAATCTCATCCAACCCCAGCAAATCCGCCAACTCCTGCAAAGTTGGCGCAGGATCAAACTCAACACCAGCCCGCAAAATAAACTCTTCCAATACATTAAACTCGCGCGGTTCACTAATCGCCACCTCCAGCGGAGTTTGGCGGATAGCAAAGCGGAATTGACAGGCCGCCAACACTGACAAACCAGGGTTTTGCTGCTCAATTTGTGCCGCTAGCGAACTTAAATTCGCGTCAATTGGTTTAGTTGAGGACGCTAGCAACATCTACAAAACCTCCGCAGTGACGCACCGTTTTTGAAACTTCCTGATACATTTTTCCGACAGTACCTGTTTGTTGCGTAAATAAATCGTGACAGCCGACAACTATCAGCAATTCCTGAGCACGGGAAAATGCCACATTCACCCGTTCCGGTTCCTTAGCAAATCCAATATCGCCCCTAACATTATTGCACACTGTGCTGACAATAATCACAGGTCTTTCCATGCCTTGAAATATGTCAACCGTACCAGTGCGGATACTCAAAGAAGGGAATCTTTCTGCTTCTATTCTATCTTTAATTGCGTTCAGTTGAGCACCGTAAAAAGTGATAATCCCGATTTCCTTCGGAGGTTCACCCTCTACCATTTTAGGCCGCCAAGCGGTTTCCATCTGTTCGCACAAAAGCTCGATCGCGTCAATCTCCTTCACATTCAACCGCGAAGTACCCTGTTTCCCCTCTTCAAACCCTTGTCCCACGGGCGTTTTCACCCACAGGATATGATTGTGTTCTTTAATGATGTCACCTGCGAGATTGTGCGCGCGTCTCGTGTCTGCTTCCAGAATCCCACAGTTGAGCTTTTGCTGGTAAAACTGATTGATTGCGCCCATAATTTGCGGGTGCATTCGGTATTGAGTTGTCAGCATTTTTTTGATACCGTCGCCAGCACTTTCAAACAATATTTTGAACAGCGATTCTTTGATAAAACTAAGTTCATCTCCCGTACAACCAATATCTTCGGCGATATCGTCGATCGTACTTTGATTAAACATCGGCGGTAATTGCCTGTGATCGCCCACTAATACTAATTTTCTGCCCTTCAAAGCGGGAATTAATAACTCTGGTGGAGTGCATTTACTAACTTCGTCAATGATCACTGCATCAAAGCTGGGAAAGTTTTTGCTAAAATCGAAACTCGCAGCTTGCACGCAGGTAATGCCGATCACGTTCGCGTTGTCAATATAAATTTGCTTTAAATCATTGCGGTCTTTTTCCGATGGATTGCGGAGTTTTTCAATCCAATCTGTGACAAAGTTTTGAGAACGTTTGAGGGCTATTTCTTCTCGTTCTAATTCCCGCTGCCAATGTTTGAATAAACGCTTGATTTTACTTAAAAAATCTACGCTGAATAATCCGGTACTGGGGACTTCAGGCTGGTATTTATCCGGGATAGTTTGCCATGCTGATTCCCACCAAGTTCTCTCTACAATTAACTCTGCTGTTGGTTGCTGTTGTTGGAGTTGAGCGGTAATCTCGCTCAATTCTGCTTGAAGTTGCGCGAGTTGCTCATGCAAAGCTGTGGAGGCAATTTGCAGCGGTGATAATTGCTCGTCAAGAGTAGTTTTGATGACTTCCAAAATTGCGAACGGATCTAAGTCAGCAATGGATTTTTCAAGCTGAATCAGACTGGTTTTCCAAACATCAATCTGCTTAACAAACTGCTGCGGTTGTTCCCAAATATTTGACTTTTGGGCGAGATATTGAGAGGCTAAGATCCGCAACTTTTCCGGTGCGTTTGGTAGTTCGACAATTGCTTGCAATTGATTCGTAACTTCGCTAATTTTTAAGTTAGCTTCTTGCTGCGCTGTTTCTACTTGAACTTGGGCGGCGGATATTTGCTGCTGACTGACGGTTTGACCGATTTTATCTAATAACTGTTGCTGTTTGATCAGTTGTTGTTCGGTTTCGGTTTTTAGGGGAACTATGCACTGACGGGCGTTTCCGAGGATGCTGTGCAGCAATTCTTTGACTAGGCGATCGAATGTTGCCTGGATTTGATTTGGCTGTAAGGATTCACTGTAAAATTGTTGGATGTTAGCTAAAAAAGTGCTGGCTTTTTCGATGATAAATTTGCGCTGGCTGGCGCTGACTTGGGAATAGCTGGCGAAGTCTTTGGCTAGTTGTTGCCATTGCGCGCGATCGCCCGCAGAGAGCACGATCGGCGTTTGACTCAAATTTAGGTGCAAAAACTCGCTAAACCGGAACTGCTGCCCTTGAATGTCCTTAAAACCTGCGGTGGCTTCGTGGGATAGCGCCTGTCGCAACCGATCCAAATCGGGCAAACTGACTTTACACTTCGGCGGGACGATCGGCATTTTGAGCTGGCGAGCAATTTTCAGCAATCCTGCGGGCAATTCTACCATATCATCCGTAAGCATCGCGCCCGTTTCCCAGCAAGCTTTCACCACTTCATACAATCCCGTATCTGCTGTCTCAATCCATCCCGCAACGGCGACGACAACCGCCGCAATTTCGGTTTTTCGCAGTTCCAAATTACTGATTTTCTGTTCGAGATTGTGGCGATGTGTCTGATTTTGCTTGTCGCCCAACTGTAGCTGATTCACCGCATCCGACAACTGGCGCGACACCCGCAACGACTCCGCAACCCCTGACATCGCGTGACAAACATCCTCAGCCCGATCGCACGCCGTCTCAAATTCGGATAATTGCGGTGCTACAGTTTCCCGCAACCAAACCGCAATCCCAAACGCGCCGCAAATAGGGCGATCGAATCCTATTTGAATAGCATGATTGACGCAAATCCGCACATTTGCCATAAAGTTTTCTACTAAAACATTGCCTTCCGAATAAGGTTTTAGTTTCGGCATAAACTCGGCAACTTCCGAAGATTCCCAGTTAATCTCCGGCGCAGATAGCAGATTGGCCAGCCCATCAACTAAAGATGCAATCTCGCTTTTGGCAGTTAAACTTAGTTGATATGCTGCTGTTTGCGCGCTCAACCTTTCCTCAATATCTGCCTGACTATCGTGGAGATGTTTTAATCCCTTAAAAAAATCTCTCTCGGCGGCAGAATAGGCATTAAATCTGTCGAAGTCTGCCACCAACTGCCGCAAAGATGTGACATTAATCTGGCGCTGCGATAGCTTTTGTTCGCAATCAGTCGCCGTATTTTGTAGCCAAGTGCCGATCGCATTTTCCTCCAAAAACGGCTGGCCCTCTTCCTGCACCTTATGAGCTTTTCCCTTCCGCAAAGCCCGAATCGCCGGATTGTGCACTAATCGACTCAAAGCATTATCAACCGCTAAATTGGCCTGGGAAGCAATCAGCGTTTTCCCGCCCTGACGCGCAATTTGATAGCAAATTTCCGCAATCACCGTCGTTTTTCCGGTTCCGGGCGGCCCTTGAATTAGAATTAAATCCCGCGCCGAAAGCACCATTTCAACGGCGGCGAGTTGATCATCATTAGCATTCCGATTTAATAAGTCTTCCCGATCCAACTTAACCAGTTTATCGGGAGATCTCGCCTGGGAAGAGTCGAATAAAAACTCGCTCAAATAAGGATTTTGAGCGCGCCCATCCGTCAGCATTTTTAAAGCTTTCTTTTTGCGATCGATCTGACTAATATCGCCCGCCGCCTCAAAGTACAAAAATCCTTGTTTGGGAAGTTGATATCTGCCGCCCGCCAGGCGATCGCCCAAATCAACATCTAACTTAATCCGTAATTTACCATGATCAAACTCAATTTCGGCAATGCTACCTAAAGTCTCGCCATCGCGCGAACTTCTGCTTCCGGGCGGCGAATCAAACAAGATAATATCTTCATTTCTGGCTTTTTTCAGCCTTTCGCGAAAGTCGCCGATTTGTAAGGGATTTTCATCGTAGCCGTCAAGAGTTGCAGAATTGCGATCGATTTCAAAAGTAACGATTTTGAAGCCGGAACCGTAGTTGTGCGCGCGGAAAGGTACGCAAAATTGACGCGCTTCGGCGATGCGTTTTTCCACATTTAAGAAAGTGTGCCAAACTTTTAATTGTTCGGTAGTCGGTATGTGTCTGTCGTCCCAAAATGGCATTTGTTGGACGCGGGCGATCGACTTTGCGGGAATTGGCGATCGACTTTTGGGCAAAAGTCGCAACTGCACCGGCAAAGCATAGCCATCTTTTCTCCCTCTAGGAATCGCCACCAAACCAGCATCCAGCAGTTTCAACCCGCCGATTCCATCTTCTGTGCGTACAGTTGCTAGCAGGCGTAAAGTGCGATCGGCTTTTTGCAGCAATTCCGGTAATTTAAAATCATCTCGATCCGTAGCAATCAGCAATTCCCAGATTTCCTCTTCCGAAAATCTCTCATTTACCTTTTGGCGGCGCACATAAAAAAGACTGGGGGATTTGCCGGCTATCTCCGACATCAGAAGTTCCGCCCGATCTCTGCATTCCCAATCGCAATATTTCGCTAAAGCCGCGTCTCCTTCAACTTGGCCAATAAACTTACTAATTGTGCGATCGCCACTAAATTTATATCCCCAATCTTCTGCTACTAAAGATGGCATATTTTGATTTTGGATTTTAGATTCTGGATTTTAGATTGGATTTAAGATTAGCACATCAGAACTTGCGCCGACAGAACCGCTAAATCCCAAAGATTAAGGTGCGCGCACAAACACCATACAGCTTACTCATGTCAACTCGCTTTTTCCGAAGCCTCGATCCCCCTAAATCCCCCTTAAGAAGGGGGACTTTGAGATCGCTCTTGTCCCCCCCTTCTTAAGGGGGGCTAGGGGGGATCTAGACTTCGATACAAACCAGAGATACAAAAGCTTTGAGGCATCTACGCACACAACGCGCGTCTGCATCTGCACAATAAAATCAAAAGGGCGAATGATGGGAATTGAACCCACGAATGGTGGTACCACAAACCACTGCCTTAACCACTTGGCTACACTCGCCATAACGTTTTTAACTATAGCATCAGATATCAGCACAAGTCTAGGGGTAAGGCAAAAATATTTTGAAATATTTCTGAGCGTCCCTGAACCCGACAGATCAATTGCGGCTCCAATTCCAGGCACAGCAAGAGTTTAGCACAATTTTTCCTTTGAGAAAGCTGCAATAATCCCGCTTCCTGAGTAATCACGCAGCTTGGGATCAGCAGGTTTCCCAGCGTCCCGATTCAGCCCAGCGGATTAAAATAGTCTCATAGCCCAGACTACATCAATTCCCTCATCCTTCCCTTCTTTCTTCCTTAGCGCCCTAGCGCTTACGCGCGGCTTCGCCTAAAGCGCCAACGCGGTTCGTTTAAAAAAATCCAAAATCAATATGAGTTACTGCCTAAATCCAGAATGTCAAAAACCCGAAAACTCCAACACCGCAGAACTTTGCTTAAATTGCGGCTTTAACCTGTTGCTGAGACAGCGATATCGCCCGATGCAACTCCTAGGTAGAGGCGGATTTGGCAAAACTTTCCTAGCAATTGATGAAGACATCCCCTCGCACCCCCGCTGTGCAGTCAAGCAATTTTATTTTCATGACAGAGACCCCGAAATTCTCAAAAAAGCCGTTGAACTATTCCACCAAGAAGCAGTCCGTTTAGACGACCTCAAACACCCGCAAATTCCCAAATTATTAGCCTGCTTCAAACAAGAAAAACAAATTTATTTAGTTCAAGAATTTATAGAAGGGCCGACTCTAAAACAAGAATTAGACGAGAGTGTATACGATGAAAATAAAATTTTGCAACTGCTGCAAGACCTATTACCAGTGCTGCAATTTATCCACGATAGCCACGTCGTTCACCGCGACATTAAACCAGAAAATATTATCCGCCGTCAATCGGACAATAAACTTGTATTAATTGATTTCGGCATTGCCAAACTACTGACTGATTCAGCCATACTGCGTCCAGCAACGCTCATCGGCAGTCAAGATTATATAGCCCCCGAACAAATGCGTGGCAAAGTATTTCCTGCTAGCGACCTTTACAGTTTAGGCGTGACTTGCATTCGCCTAATGACGGAAGTTCCGCCCTTGGATATGTACGACTGTAATACTGAACGCTGGTGGTGGCGCGACTTTCTCCCCAAAGGCACAAGTATTAGCAACGAGTTAGGTGAAATTTTAGATAAATTGCTGCAAACTCATCTCAATCAGCGGTACGGTTTTGCTGAGGAAGTTTTGCAAGATATCAATGCAGCTTTAGATATTCGCCCTCAAGTTTTTCTTTCGCTCAAAATGCCGTTAGCAAAGCCCTCGCAGAGGATCGCCCCTACTCTCATTGATAGCCCCAACTCAGCTAATTTCGACGCGCCACAAACTCCTGATGCTCCGATTTTACCGACAAAATCCGCCGCCAATTCCGCAGAAACTTTGTCCTTATCTGTGACTTCAAATCTCGATCCGACCATGATTTCGGCACGGGGAGTTGATTATACCAGACTGCGGGATTTTTTGTCAACCAAAAAGTGGAAAGAAGCCGATCGCGAAACCTGGGATCTGATGTGTCAGTCTCTTTCTCTGACACCGGGAACTCTCCTAGAAATCAGCCAAATCAATCAGCTACCGTGCGAAGACTTGCAAACAGTCGATCGCCTGTGGCTACATTATAGTCAAGGTCGGTTTGGCTTCAGCGTCCAAAAGCAGATTTACGAAAGCGTTAAGGGAGATTATATCAGATTTTGCGATCGGGTAAACTGGCCGACATACAACTCTGCTATCGCTTCAGGACAAATTAAATTTACTCAAAAAGCACCAATCGGACACCTCCCGTCTCGCAGTTGGGTAGGCGGCATTCAGTGGGTGCGACACCTCGATGCCCTGTCAGCAAAATTAACCGAGTGCAACAATAATGAGCCTGCTAAATCGTAATCTTGTGTACCAAATAACTAAGTAAAATTTTATATTTTAAATCTACCTGAAAGCAGAGAAATGGCTCCCGCTAGATGTATCCAGCGAGCGAGGTTCGAGGTTCTCGCTTGTCGCACAATGGATGCTGAAGGTAAACACAGATACAAGTCGGCAATTTGACGACTGTAACAACCGAACTAAAGAGAGGTATCGATCGATGTTTTTTCACAAAAAACAATTAATGGCTGCGGTGACAGTAGACGAAGCCAACCCCCGTTTTGCTCAATTGCTGCTAGAACAGTTTGGCGGAGCCACCGGAGAACTGACAGCAGCTCTGCAATACTGGGTGCAGTCCTTTCACTGTGAAAATGCAGAGATTAAGGATATGCTCCAAGATATTGCGCTCGAAGAATTCAGCCACTTAGAAATGGTGGGCCAACTCATCGAAATGCACACCAAAAACGTTGATCAAACAGATGCTTACAAAAGCACTTTGTTTGCGATACGTGGCGTAGGCCCGCACTTGTTGGACAGCCAAGGTCAAGCTTGGAGTGCTGCTTATATCAACGAAGGCGGGGATGTGGTGCGCGATTTGCGCGCTGATATCGCTGCGGAAGCAGGAGCTCGCCAAACCTACGAAGCATTGATTAAACTAGCGCCGGATGCCGGAACCAAAAAGACGCTGCACTTCTTGCTGACTCGGGAAATTTCCCACACTCAAATGTTCATGAATGCTCTGCAATCAATGGGCAAACTTACCGATCCGCTGTTCGGAAATATCGCGCCAGATTCAACAGTAGATTTGTTCTTTAACTTGTCTACTGATGGCAAGGACGAACCCAATGCTTTGAACTCTGAACCTACTTTCAAGTACGTCGCCGATCCTGCTCCCAAAGGTTAATTTGAGAGTTGTTTAGTTGTGTAGGGTGCGTGAGTTGAGAGATGCCGGCGAAATGTCGAGCAATTTTTAACTCACGCACCCTCTGGTGTTATAATTATTTGAAATCACGCTCGAACACTAACATCAAATCCCTATTGAAATTGCGATCGACTTACTTATTAGTTTCTCACGGCAGCCGTGACCCCAGACCCCAAATAGCTCTGGAAAACCTCGGTCAACTGCTGTCCCAAAAATGGCCCGACTCATCGGTGACAGTCGCAACCGCTACCCTAGAACTCGGCCCCGCGCCACTCCACGAACAAATTTGCCGTTTTGGCGATCGTACTCTTTCCCTCGGACTGACAGAATTGCAAATTCTGCCCGTATTTTTATTACCGGGAGTTCACGTCGCCGAAGACATACCCGCTGAGGTGGAAATTGCCCAGAAAACTTTTGGTGACAAGCTAAAAATTGAAGTGCGCCCGCATTTAGGTGTTCAGGAAGCAGGCTTAACAAACTTGCTGAAAACTCAAATGCAAGAGATAGCTTTTCTCCCCAATCTGCTATCCCCAAAATGGATTTTACTATCTCACGGCAGCCGTCGCCCCGGAGGCAACTCGACTGTTGAAGAAATCGCCAGCAAACTCGGTGCGTTGACAGCTTATTGGTCTGTGAAGCCGAGTTTGGCAGAAAAAATTGATAGTTTGGTTCGCGGTGGACAGCAGCAAATCGGAATTGTGCCATACTTCTTATTTAATGGAGGAATTACAGATGCGATCGCCAAAAATGTCGCAGAGTTAAAGCAGCAATTCCCTGCGGCGGAACTTCATCTCGCAAATCCTCTAGGCGCAAGTGTAGAATTAGCAGACTTAATTCGGGATTTAATTCAAAAATGAATCGCAAAGACACAGAAGAGGTCAAGGAAGCAAGCAAAATGTCTTTAGGTAAAGTGTATTTGGTAGGTGCAGGGCCCGGAGATCCGGGTTTGATGACGTTAAAGGGAAAAGCTCTGTTAGAGTGTGCGGATGTAGTGATTTACGACGCTTTAGTCAGCCATCAAATTTTGGCAGTAATCAATCCGCAAGCAGAACGAATTGATGCCGGAAAACGCAAAGGCCGTCACTCGTTAATGCAGGACGAAACGACTCAGTTAATGATCGACAAAGCTCAAGATAATGCGATCGTAGTTCGTCTCAAAGGCGGTGATCCATTTATTTTCGGGCGTGGCGGCGAAGAAATGGAAGAGTTGGTAAAAGCTGGAGTGTCCGTAGAAGTTGTCCCCGGTGTAACTTCTGGAATTGCGGCCCCTGCTTATGCGGGAATTCCTCTGACACACCGATCGTACAGTTCGTCAGTCACCTTTGTCACCGGCCACGAATCAGCGGGAAAATATCGGCCGGCAGTAAATTGGCAGGCGATCGCCCGCGGCTCCGAAACCATTGTAGTATACATGGGAATCCACAATTTGCCTTACATTATCGGCCAGTTAACAGCAGCCGAATTGAGTGCAGAAACGCCCATAGCCTTAGTGCGCTGGGGAACGCGACCCGAACAAGAAGAATTGATCGGAACTTTGGGTACAATTGTAGAGCAAGTTGAGACGACTGGATTTGCAGCCCCGGCGATCGCCGTAATCGGAAATGTCGTCAATTTGCATCAAACATTGTCAGGCTGTCGGCCAGTTTCTCAGACTGTAGAATAAGCGAAAAAATAGGGGCAAACAAGGGCGATCAATCACCCTTGTTTGCCCCTACACCCTCTATAGCCAAGCAAAAATTAGAGATTAAAATAAGCGGCTAGATGCTCGTTAGAAGGGCATCAGTTTGGGCTTTATGTATTGGCTGTTGGCGCGGATGAAGCAGTTTTTGCTGGGCACCCGCAGCCAGGAAGCGCCCCCAGCGGTGATGAAGCTGTTGAGGCCCCGATAACCGACATCAACGGTGCTGCCGTTGGGGAAGGTCGTAACGACAGTGCCACTAGGGGCAGTGGCGCGACAATTGAGCCTCGTTGGGTCGGTGACAACCCATTTAGGCCAAGTGGCGTCGCCTGCGGTTTCAGACTGAATGGTATTGGCATTGCTGGCGAGGAAATTGCCACTGCTATTGGCGACTGGGACGGCTTCGGTCAGATTGAGCTTTAAGATTGAACCCACGGAAGAGGGACAGTTGACCCCACCAGTAATCGTCCAAGTGGCTGTCAGGGGCGCAGGGCCCGAGTTAGAAACCGGACGTTGTAGTTTCAGGTTGCCCTTACATTGTTGCGTTGCACCAGGCCCCAAGCGAGAGTCGGTGAAGGTTCCAGTATAGGTTCTGATGCCACCACTGACGGTGACGGTAGTCGCCGCGAAATTACCTTCCCACTGTCTGCCGCCTACGGATGTAAAGTAGTAGCCTGTGCCACCAGGAAGTTCTGTAATATGAATAAAAGTGCTGCCACCGCTGGTTTTGTAGGCGCTGGCTTGGGCAATGTGGGGGCAAAGGGCGATCGCAGCGATCGCGCCTAAAATAGAAATTATGGGTTTCATAGTATGTCCTTGGAAGTAAGATAAATGAATTTAGTTCGATCGCAGATATTAGGGCCAGCAGGTATTTCCACTGCCGCCAAAGCACGCATTAGTCGATCGAGCAATACTGATTTGGGTAATACTTTTGACACCAGAGACGTATTTGAGATTTTCCCGGAGAGTCTTTATAATAGCGGTGTCGCGAAGGGCATCAGCCCCAATTCCGGTGGTGTTGAAGGCTTGGCAGAAGCGAATTTTGTAGGCAATTTTATTGCCTGTGATCTGGCGTTTGATCATAAAGCGACCTGCATTGATGGCTCCAGCAGGTAGGGTTTGACCGTTGCAGCCATTGGCAGAAAGCAGCGGTACGATCGCCTGTAGACCCGGTGCACTAGCAATTTCGCTACTGGTTGGCCCCTGAAATAACTGTTGGAGAGCACCCACATCCCGCAGAGGATTGCTCGTAGAACGATTTACCTTGTAGGTGTAATTGAAATCTTGGCCGCTCTTAGGCAACTGAGGAAAGTGCACGGTTACAGGTGCAGCGATTGAGGGGGATTGCGATAGCCCCAGAGCAACTAGACTCGAACAGCCGATCGCGATCGACAGCAAACTAAATTTCATGAGAAACTCCTAAAGTGGGTTTATCTAGACTTAAATAAATACTCAACTTAAATCAATACTCAGGATAGTTTTAGATCACCGAGGACAGAATCCGGGTTTCAGCTTTGTAACTTATTTCACCCTCAAATTCGATCGCGAATTCGTGTTGCATTGTTTATTAAGTGACCCTTTATTTGCATCTATTTCTTAGGTATAACCGCTAACGGAAATGCCTTGCCAGTCACTTTTTCTAGTGACACTTGTTTGTGGTAACTTATTTGAGTGTCACTCGTTTTATAGAGCAATACGGTTCACTTAAGACAGATATCCCTGGCACACCCCTTAAAAAGGGGGGGGACAACAAAGCTCTCAAAGTCCCCCTTCTTAAGGGGGATTTAGGGGGATCTCCGGGGCATAAATAGTGTTAAGTGAACCGTATTGTTTTATAGAGAGGGCGATCGTAATTAGTCAAAGGACTCAAGACTTACGTACACACTCTATCTGTAGGGTGCTTAGGTTGCACATTACCCCTACCAATAACAGTCTTAACCACCTTGGTGACTGCTATAAATAAGTCCACCAATACGCAAATCCCCAACTTCTTGAAGAAGTCGGGGATTTAAAAGAAGTAAAAACAATAATTTCAGCAATTTCAACGAGCTACCTGCCGCATATACTCCCCCCATAACTGAGCAGCATTTGCACTACCTCCCCCAGTCGGAGAATTATCATCATTTCCTAACCAAACTCCTGTCACCAGTTGCTGACTCGGAATATAACCCACAAACCACAAATCTCTATTATCATTAGTCGTGCCTGTTTTTCCAGCTTCTCCCAACCCCAAAGCAGCGCTGCTGCCCGTACCTCCCCGCACCACACCTTGCAGCATATCAGTCATCGTATCCGCTACGCCTTCAGAAACTAACTGCCGGTTGGCAACCGCATCTTTTTGATAGTCATAAATCACCCGGCAACTGTTAAAATCATTTCGATCTTTGCAATCGCTGCTGTCAATAATTCGCTTAATTACGTGGGGGCGATTGCCCAAACCCCGGTTCGCCAAAACCCCGAACGCACCCGTTAATTGCAATACATTAACTTCACTATCACCTAACACCAAACCAGGGGAAGAACGCAGCGGAGATGTAATCCCCAAACGTCTCGCCATTCCCAATACATTGTCTAAACCGACATCTTGTGCTACTCTCAAAGCAATTGCATTTTCCGACTGTGCTAAACCCCGATACATATCAGCACTGCCGCTGGTTCTTTCGCAGCCGCTGTAACTTTGTCCGCCCCAGGAAAGCGGTTCGCAAGAATAGGTCTTATTTGGTGATATTCCGCTTTCTAAGGCGGCTGTATAGGCGAAAATCTTAAATGTAGAACCGGGCTGTCTCAATGCTTGGGTGGCTCGATTAAACTGACTTTGCAAATAATCTACGCCCCCAACTAAAGCTAAGACTTCCCCGGTTGCAGTATTGAGAGTTACCACGGCTCCTTGAGAAAAACCTGCACTGGCTCCGCTATTTTCTACAGCATTTCTCAGGGAAGCTTCAGCTACTTTTTGCAGGCCGGGATTCAAGCCTGTTTCTACAATAAAATTGCCTTCTCTGGCTAACTGCTCCCCCAGCAAAAACTCCAATTCGTCAAATACATAATTGTAGAAATAAGGCGCGATCGTACTTTGCAGATATTGGCGAGCTTTGGGATTGATCTCAATTCGCGATCGCCTCGCGCGATCGGCTTCTTCCTGAGAAATCGTCCCCATTGCGCGCATCCGTTCGATCACGCGATCGCGGTACTGCACCGCCAACTGATAATTTTGAATCGGATTGAAACTGTTTGGCCCCGGCAAAATCCCCGCCAAAGTCGCCGCCTCCGACAAACTCAAATCCTTCGCCGACTTGGCAAAATAAAATCGAGCCGCATCCTCAAAACCGTAAAGGTCAATTCCCAAAAACACGCGATTTAAATAAGTCAGCAACAGCTCATCTTTGCTGTAATAACTCTCCAGTTTTAAGGCTACTACGGCTTCCCGCAACTTGCGTCCGCCCGAATCTTGAGTACCTACATAATCTCGAAACAAACTTCTCGCTAACTGCTGCGTCAAAGTGCTGCCGCCTTCGCGAATTCCTCCCCCGCGAACATTCGTCAATAGCGCGCGCAAAACCCCCAGCGGATCTACCCCCACGTGCCAATTGTAGCGGCTGTCTTCCGAAGCAAGTACCGCCTTGGATAAATAAGGCGAAAAATCCTGCAATTTCTTTAATTCTAAGTGAGCGTTATTCTGAGGAGGGCGCAGCGGAGTTTGGCCGTCGCGGGCGTAAACAATTACGGGGCCGTTGATGCTTCTCGGCAGAGGCCGCACTTGAAACTTGGTCGATTCAACACCTACCAATACCGCAATCAAAGCGGTGATTCCGCTGACGCCGTAAAAGCTGTAGCGCACAAGTTCAAAATACCAAGGCGGCGGATCTACGTACTGAATTCTGACGGCGGCGGCGAGTTCCGGCGGCCCTAATGTGAATACGTCTCCGTGACGCAGGGACATACTTTTAACTCGCCTTTTTCCGCTGTAAATGCCGTTGGTAGAGTCTTCGTCTTTAATTACAAAAGGTGTTCGTCGCCGAGTGTCCCGCGACAGGGATAGGTGCAGGTGACTGACAACGGGATTGCGAACTACAATATCTGATGATTTGGACGATCGACCTAACAAATATCGATCGCCCAATAGCGGATAAACCTCAGCTTTAGCTGCACCCGCATCCTGCACCCACAATTCGGGTACTTTGGCATTCGGTTTCAGCGCTAGCTGGTTAAAATTAACCTTGGCAATTGTCTGGACTGCTTGGGTAATCGCACCCAAGACGGTTTGAGGTTTGCGGGGCGGCTGCGGTGGGGTCATATTTCGCTATGGACTACGATCGAGCGATCGGCTCTTGCACTATTCTACTCGCAACTTTTACCTAATTTCCAAAGCAAGCCCGATCGGGGAAAAATCGAGTTTTTATGGAGATATCTGGAAAGAAACCCGGTTTCTCTGAGATTGTACCAGTGGCTCAGAAACCGGGTATCTGGGAAAATCTCGGTTGGGTGGCGAAATATCTGGAAAGAAACCCGGTTTCTCTGAGATTTTCTCATGGGGTGGGAGTTTATTTAGCCTGTTTGTGCTGTGAGAGGGTGACTTCCCTCTTCCCTCTTCCTTCAACATCCATCTATTAAATCCATTAAATCCGTTAAATCCGTTACATCATCCGTTGCCGAACTTCCTTCTTTTATAATCAAAACCCCCCTTAAAAAAGGGGGGTTAAAGGCATAAAATATGCCAGATTCTACTTACATCGAAGAACCCAAACCGGCATAAGCACCGTAGAAGAAAAGGCTCAAAATGCTCAGAGCACCGAGGCCTGCGACAGTAGCTACCAGCCACAAAGGAATTCTGCCACTTTCACTAAACATAGCGATCACCTCACTAATTCACAGCTAAACAAATTCGACTGAACCACAGAAATTAAACTCGCGTCACCAGTTAGTTAAAGAAATAACTGGAAAACAAAATACCCAGAGTAAAAATCAGCAACAGACCCAAATAAAGAGAAGTCCGGTTTAACTCAACAGGCTGTTCGTTGGGATTAGGAACGCGCTCAGGCATTGTAAACTCCTATCGTTGAATAAATTGCATTGCTGCGATCGCGCCCAAAAAGAAAATTGTTGGGACACCTAAAGTATGAACGGCCAACCAGCGCACCGTAAAAATCGGATACGAAATTGGCTCATTGTTTGGCGTTCTGCTCGTCATTTTTCCAAATCCTTGTAAAATTACTTGCCAATGAACTGATCTACTTGTTTCTTAGCTTCAAAGCGATCCGAGATAATCGGCACTTCTTCCCGCTGCTCTGTGAAATACTGGTTGGGGCGAGGAGTTCCGAAAGCATCGTAAGCCAAACCCGTTTGCACAAACAGCCATCCAGCAATAAACAAAGCCGGAATGGTGAGACTGTGAATTACCCAATAACGGATACTTGTAATAATGTCCCCAAACGGACGTTCTCCAGTTGTACCGGCCATGTAGAATCCTCCTTTCAACAACAAATCGACAGACAATCTATACTACTATTCTACTATCAAGCAGCTTGCGCTGAACCTTGATATTTAAGTAGAGTGCCGCTTGCGCCGATCACAAATCCGCGATCGGGGCCCATAAAGACAATCCTGTAAAAATTAGCAGGAACATCCTCAACTTCGCGGTCTTTTTGCCAAGTTTTCCCGCCGTCCAAACTGCACAGCAAATTGCCGCCGCCGCCGGCTACCCAAACTTCACTGTTAGTCCGGTAAGCCATGTCTAGCAAACCCCAACTCGCTTGGCGATCGGGAAAAAATGGTTTTCCCCAACCTTCAGCACTTTCGGCGTCGCTAAACTGAATTTGACCGCCGCGGGCGAGCATCCACAAACGCCCGTCCTTGGTAAAGCCCATATTTTGTAGGCGACGAGAACTGTTGCGGTTGTGAGGTTCCCAAGCTTCTTGTCCGGGTTTCCACACCGAATAGAAATTGCCTTTCGAGGAAACTGCAACATACTGTCCGTCTTCAGAACGGTTGATATTGCGAACTACCCCAAAAGAATCCTGGACGATCGCTTTCCAATTTTTGCCACCGTCAGAAGTCCGGTAAATTGCTCCGACATCCGTCGTCATGTCAGCCGTATTTGGGCCGATAGCTGCGATCGTACTCGGAGAACCTGGTAATTGAGAGCTCAAAGCAATCCGCGTCCACGACTTACCCTCATCCTCTGTGTGGAGCAGAACCGAAGGCTGACCTACAATCCAACCTTCGGAGCCCGCAAAACTCACTGAGGAGAAACGCGACCTAGTATCATCGATATCCAGTGCGATCGGCTTCCAGTTGGTGCCGCCGTCAGAGGTTTCAAACAGAGTCGCCTCCGAACCCACAACCCAGCCGTGCTCAGAATTGCCAGTAAAGGCAATATCCTGCAAATTAGCCGAAGTTGGCAAGGAAATCACCTGCCAGGGGTTGTAACTCACAGAACCGACGGTGCTGCAACTCGTACAAATGAGCGCAGCCGCCAATAACATTACAATTCGTTGCCAAAATCTCACAATCGTTTTACTGCAAACCATACATACTAAGTAAAAACAAGAAACCAACGACCAAGCCGCCAAAAATCAGCAAACTTTTCTGACCTTCAGTCATGCCGTTCACACCGACACCGTAGCGCTGATTTGCCTTAAATCCCGATACCCCTTCCATCTGACCGAGGTTTTGAAACATCGGCTTGCGCGCCGCGCAAACAGGACAGACCCAAGTCATAGGCAAATCTTCAAAAGCCGTGCCCGGGGCAATGTCAATTTTAGGATCGCCCTTTTTCGGATTGTAGACGTAGCCGCAGGCGCGGCACTCGTGCCGATCGAGGGTTTTAGTCTCAGTGGCTGGATCGCTCATAGCTCCAAAAAGAGTAGGTAAGCTAATCTTAAAAATATACATTAAAAATTATTGCAGAAGATGTACCGTTAATCTCGATCGACCAGTAATTTCTGTTACCGAAAAATTGGGCCTAAAGCCCCGTGTCCTGATCGGACGGCTTTTATGATAAGTTATGTATTGTTGATTCGCGAGATGTAAAAATCCGGTCTCAACTGTATAAATCAAAAAAATCTCAAATAAGTTGGGGCATCAACTATCGGGCTAGGCAATATCAGACAAGCCGTGCTTGCTTTTGCTGTTTAAATCCACAATCCCCATGCCTTTAGGTTGGGGAGTATGTCAAAGAACCCTTTCACAGAGGCAGTAATCATTCACCGTGTTTGCACTTAGCGGCTACGAGTATTTTTTAGGCTTCCTGCTAATTTCCAGCCTAGTACCTATCCTCGCCCTCACGGCGTCTAAGGTACTGCGGCCCAAAAGTCGTCCCTACGACCGACGCACTACCTACGAATCTGGCGTCGAGCCGATCGGCGGAGCCTGGATTCAGTTCAACATCAGATATTATATGTTCGCCCTGGTCTTCGTCATCTTCGACGTAGAGACCGTTTTCCTCTACCCTTGGGCGGTAGCTTTCAACCAGCTAGGACTCTTGGCTTTCATCGAAGCCTTGTTTTTTATCACAATTCTCGTTATTGCTCTAGTTTACGCATGGCGCAAAGGAGCCTTGGAATGGTCTTAAGTTCTGAAACACAAAAATCGTTAATTGTCAATCCCGCAGAGCGTCCGCAAGTCACATCCGAATTATCAGAAAACGTCATCCTAACCACGGTTGATGACATCTATAATTGGGCGAGACTTTCCAGCCTGTGGCCACTGCTTTACGGTACGGCTTGCTGCTTCATCGAATTTGCAGCTTTAATTGGATCGCGCTTCGACTTCGACAGATTTGGTCTAGTACCGCGATCGAGCCCCCGGCAAGCCGACTTGTTGATCACCGCCGGTACGATTACTATGAAGTACGCCCCCATCTTGGTGCGGCTGTACGAACAAATGCCCGAACCCAAATACGTGATCGCGATGGGCGCTTGCACCATCACCGGCGGAATGTTCAGCGTAGACTCCCCGACAGCAGTCAGAGGCGTTGACAAACTGATTCCCGTAGATGTGTACATCCCCGGCTGTCCTCCTCGTCCAGAAGCGATTATTGACGCAATTATCAAACTGCGGAAAAAAATCGCCAACGACTCGATGCAAGAACGGGCAAATTTGCTGCCAACTCACCGCTACTACACCAGACCCCACAAAATGAAGGTAGTAGACGACATTTTGGACGGTAAATATTTGTCAATTCCCGGCCGCATCGCCCCGCCGAAGGAATTGACGGAAGCCATGGGAATGCCCGTACCGCCCGCCCTGCTTGCAGGACAAAAACAGGAGGTACAACGTGGCTGAGACAGAAACTTCAATTGTTGAAGCCGGCAAGGTTTCTCAGTGGTTGACTCAGAATGGCTTTGAACATGAAGCTTTAGCGGCTGATAATTTGGGTGTGGAGATCTTAAAGGTCGATCGCGAATTCCTAATTCCGATGTCAACAGCATTGTATGCCTACGGGTTCAATTATATGCAGTACCAGTGCGCCTACGACCAAGGCCCTGGAGAAGATTTAGTCAGCGTCTACCACTTGGCTAAGCTGACAGATAATGCTTCCCATCCCGAAGAAGTCCGCGTCAAAGTCTTCATCCCCCGCGAAGATCCGAGAGTACCATCAGTTTACTGGATTTGGAAAGCAGCAGATTTCCAAGAACGGGAATCCTACGATATGTACGGCATTGTCTACGAAGGACATCCGAATCTGAAACGGATTTTGATGAACGAAGATTGGGTAGGCTGGCCACTGCGGAAAGATTACATTTCCCCTGATTTCTACGAATTGCAAGACGCTTATTAAGGGTGTTTTACGAGGGCGGGTTTGAGCATAAAATTTGACTTTTGGGGTTAAGTTTTAGGCGAAACTCGCCCTTTGTTTTTTAATTAACTGGTTCCTAGGCTCTGCCTGGGAACCGATGTCCAAAAACGCTATTTTCAAAAAAGTATTAGTATGGTTTACGAAACTGCTGGTTTAATAGCTTTACTAAGTATCGTAATAATTTACCTGCAACTTCGCAGGGGTAAGAATAAACCGGATGATAACAGGATCGAAGCACAGACAGTTGAGCTTAGGCAAATAAACAAGCAGTTACAACAAGGAAATAACCTATTTACCGCCTTTATAGTTCAAATCCTTGCAAGATTTAAGCAAACAGAGGCAGAACTCAAGGCCGCTACTACTGAGAACAATTCTTTGAAGCAGACGGCTCAAAGGCTACAACAACAGTTAGCAAGCGTTGAGAGCGAAAGAGATGAAGTAAGGAAAATTTCAACAAATCTTCGTATTGAAAATGTTTACTTTGAACAAAAAGTTGAAGAACTAGAAGCTCATAAAAAAGTTCTTATTCAAGAATTGGGTGGTTCTCTCAGTAGTCAAGATATAGAGTTTATAACGTGGGAATTTTTAATCGAGAAAGTTAAAGAGGTTACTAGCCAGCTTAATGAAGTCATAGCCCTAAATCAATCACTCATTAAAACAAATACGGATTTACAGCAAGAAAGAGACGTTCTGAGAAGAGAGTTAAATCAAGTTAAGGATAATAATACTAGATTGACGCAAGATAATCTACAACTCCGAGCTAGCAAAAACTCTTTAGAGTCAGAACTAAGACGAGCACTAGACCGAATTCAACCTTTAGAGCTAGAAGAATCCAAAAGAAGTTTAGAGCTACAGCTTAATGAGGAGAAAAAGAGAGTTGCACTTCTTCAGAAAGAAATTGAAAGTTTGAAAAATGAAAATAAAAATCTGGATCAGGAAATTAATCGGCTGCGTGCAAAAATAGCTCCACTAGAGGAGATCATAAAAGAGCTACTAGAAGAAATTGAGAGTTTGAGAATTATAATAATAACTCCGGATGAGGAAATTAATCGGCTGCGTGCAAAAATAGCTCAACAAGAGGAGATCACAAAAAAGCTACGAGAAGAAATTGAGCGTTTGAGAATTATAATAAGTTCGGATCAAGAAATTAATTGGCTGCTTGCAAAAATAGCTCAACTAGAGGAGATCATAAGAAGACTACGAGATGGTCATGATGATGAAATAAATTTATTAGAAGAGTATAATGATTTAGTTTATTTCGTTCAAACATCTTTAGGAGCTTCAGGTATAGAGGAATTAAATGATTGGGGTAAAACGGAAGAGTTTTACGTAGAACTTATCAGTAGGCTTTGTTTTATCGATATGATACTCGTAGCTAAAATTAGAGCCGGGGAATGTGAATTAGATTTATTTGCTCACAAAGATATTGCTGAAGCTTTAGATATTAGGTTTTGCTATCCCGGTAAATTCTTGTTTTGGAGTTATGGCGAACTGTGGTGGCAACTAAGTTATTTCTTCAATAGTTAAGTTGTAATTAAGAGTTTATCAATCTAACCGATGAGTTCCAACGATCGCAAAACAAAACTAGAATACGGGGATTTTCAGACACCGCTGGAATTAGCACAGATGGTGTGTCGGAAATTGATAGAACTTGAGGTTAACCCCAAATTCATTATTGAGCCAACTTGCGGCGTAGGTAATTTCATTGAAGCTGCTGCAAATTACTTTCCATCCGCCAGCCAGATTATTGGAGTTGAAATAAATCAAAGTTACTTAACAGAATTCAGGTCAAAGCATCAATTCTTACAGGATGAAAGATGTGAGGTTAAGCACGGAGATTTTTTTGATTTTGACTGGACATCATTAATCAATCAATTTAATCATCGGGTGCTGGTACTTGGCAACTTTCCTTGGGTGACAAATTCACAACAAGGAACTATTGGCAGTGAAAACTTGCCTAAAAAGAGCAATTTTCAAAAGCACAGTGGCTTAGATGCACTCACAGGTAAAAGTAACTTCGATATCTCAGAATGGATGCTGATTCAGGCGATACAATGGTTGCAAAATCGTGACGCAACTCTGGCAATGCTTCGCAAGACTTCCGTTGCCAGAAAGTTATTGAGTTACATTCATTCAAAAAAACTTAATCTCGCTAACTGTGCAACTTACAAAATAGATGCTAAAAAGTATTTTGATGCAAATGTGGATGCCTGTTTGTTATTCTGCCAGTTTGACTCAAGCTCGCAGAACTACTTCTGCGATGTATTTAGCAGTTTAGAAAGTTCAGAATTCCACCGCATAGGCTATCAAAATAATCTTCTAATTAAAGATATAGATTCTTTCAATAAATTGAGTAATTTATATGCTGTCAAGTCAGGCACGAAATGGCGATCTGGCGTAAAACATGACTGCTCGAATGTGATGGAGTTTCGGAAAATTGATAATCTTTTTGTCAATGGCTTTGGGGAAGCTGTCGAACTTGAGGAAACTTATCTATTTCCGCTACTTAAAGGCTCGGATGTCGCTCAAAATCGCATTAATGCCACAAGTCGCTATATTTTAGTAACTCAAAAATTTATTGGCGAGTCAACCGAACCTATCAGACATATAGCTCCTAAAACCTGGCGCTATCTAGAAGATCACGGACAATATCTAGATAATCGCAAAAGCAAAATTTATCAGCAAAATCCTCGTTTTTCAGTTTTTGGAGTTGGCGATTATAGTTTTAAATTGTGGAAAATTGCAATTTGCGGACTTTATAAAAAATTGGACTTCAGATTAATCGGTGCAATTGCTAATAAACCTGTAATTTTCGATGATACTGTTTATTTTCTCAGCTTTGAAAATGAGGGAGTCGCACGTAAAAGTTTTGAGCTTTTGAATTCACCTGCTGCAATTAGCTTTTATTCATCGATGGTATTTTGGGATGAAAAGCGTCCGATCAAATCCAGCATCTTAAATTGTCTCAATCTAACTCTGCTGGCAGATTTGGAATATTTAACCACAGATGCACGCAGATGAACGCGGATGGATAGAGATATAATTTATATGATCGGTAATTCTCAAAACCTATGACTCAAGCTTTACCCAGACTCGTAAACTTCGAGGAATTTGTGGAGTCGCTGCCTGAAAATTCGGCGGTACGCTACGAACTGCATAATGGAGATATTGTTGAGATGGCACAACCAGTAGGCGAACACGAGGAAGTTAAAGGCTTTCTTACAATCAAAATTTCCTTTCAAATAGAACGTCTGGGATTGCCATACAGTATCCCCAATCAAGTGATAGTTAGACCTCCTGAAAAAGATTCTGGTTATGTTCCTGATGTGTTGGTGCTGAATCGTGCAAATCTGGTGAACGAAACTTTATGGCAAAAACAGTCTATCCTTAGTTTAGGTGCATCGATACCTTTGGCGATTGAGGTTGTGTCAACCAATTGGCGCGATGATTACTATTTGAAATATGCCGATTATGAGGAGATGGGTATCCCGGAATATTGGATTGTAGATTATGCTGCGTTGGGCGGACGCAATTTTATTGGCAATCCCAAACACCCGACAATTTCTGTCTGTAATTTGGTTGATGGCGAATATCAAATAGTCAGGTTTCGAGACAATGAACGAATTCTCTCCCAAACCTTCCCGGATTTGAACCTCACCGCAAACCAGATTTTTCAAGCTGGTGCAGTTTAGTTTGAGAGTGCGTCAGATCGTGAATTTTGGTCGATCGCCCAAATCACCCAATCTGACGCACCCGAATCAACTAGCCCAATTCCTCAACAAACAGCAACCAAACCCAATTCCTTAATCGCGGCCTCCGGGCCCACCAAAGAAACATACGGTTGGATGAAGTATTTCTGAGCAGCTTCCTGAGCTTCAGCAGTTGTTACCGCCGCAAGTTCTGCTTGAAATTGCTCGTCAAATTTAATTCCCAATTCCAAAATTTCGTACCAGCCTAAAACTTGGGCAATTTGTGAATTAGTTTGTTTTCCTAAAGCATATTGACCGAGCATTTTATTCTTGCAAGCTTGCAATTCCTCCTCGCTTAGTTCGATGTTGGCGAGCCGATCGACCTCAGCGCGCAATCCTTCAAAAGCAGTCACCGTATTTTCCGGCGCTGTACCCATGTACGCGACAAACTGAGCCGTGTCCAGGCGCGTCGCATAGAGCGCGGAAACATCGTAAGCCAAGCCCCGCTTTTCCCGCAATTCCACAAACAACCGGCTCGACAAACCGTTACCCAAATAGGTATTCAGCAATTTGATCGCTGCGTAATCGGGATTTTTGACAGAGGGTGCGAGGTAGCCCAGCATAATCACTGATTGCTGGGTATCTTGTGCCTTAACGACGGATTGAGGGGAGGGTGTGAGAGGGGGAACGGTTAAAGTTGGGAGGGGTGTTAAAGGCGCTTTCCAGTCGCCAAAAGTTCGATCGATCAGGGCGATCGCATCTTCGGTAGATATTCTGCCGGCTACAGAAATAACTACATTATCGGGACGGAAATAGGTTTTGTGGAACTGTTCGAGCTCGTTTCTGGTGAGCTTTGACATCGTAGCTTCCGTGCCCAAGGTAGAGAAAGCATAGGGATGTTCCTTGTACATGGCGTGTCGCAATTGCTCGAAGGCGATCGCAAATGGCTGTTCTTGTTGCGATCGAATTGCCGATATAGCGATGCGGCGTTCGAGTTCGACTTCGGCTTCTGGGAAAGTGGGCGATCGCATCAATTCGGCCGCCAACTCCAAAATGTCCTGAAAATCGGCAACAACCGTCTTTAAACTCACTAAAAAATAGTCTGTAGTCGAGTCGGTACTCAACCTCGCCCCCACCGATTCTACACGTTCGGCAATTTCCAGCGAAGACAGGCGATCGGTTCCCTTAGTCATTACCGCCGACAGCAAGTGACACAATCCTGCTTGTTCCGGCTGTACGCAGCGGCTACCGGCGCGCAGAAATATCCTAGCTGCAATAATATCTGCTGCTGGATTTTCTGATGCTAAGACAACAATACCGTTGTCTAAAACCGTGCGCTGAATTTCATTTTTCATGATTAATTTAGTTAGTAATTGGGAATTGGGAATGGGTAATTGGTAATTGCTAATTGGTAATTACTCGATCGCCATTTTTCTATTTTCCATTTGCATCTTGTGACGATCAGTCCTGGACGCACGGGTGGTCAGAAACCGGGTTTTTCACGAAAAGACGCGCTGTAGTTCACAGATTAAGGATCGCGAATTCAATAACTTACAATTTTAATTGTTATGTGGGATGGGCGTCTCGCCCGTCCCACAAGGGCGGGCGAGACGCCCACCCCACAAACTTGTGGAAGTTATTTTATCCTCATTCCTAAGTAAAAAACCCGGTTTCTTTGATAGTGGTGAGTTCAAGACTGATACTGTCAGACCGACTAGGGTTTGACGCACAATATCTAAATGTAACAAAATTTACTCGCTCCGGCTGCGCCGTAAGCGCAGAAAACCCCGGACAAACGAAGATTTATCCGGTATCAAAGATATTGATATTGACCAGCTTAACAATCAGACGGGTTTGAGCACCACGGCGGCGTAGCGCCGGGGAGAAAGATATTGTTGAGCTAGGCGCTGGAGGTCTAATGGTTTAAATGCCTGAATTCTGGTAGGATAGCTGAGCGCTAATTCGGCAGTGGCGATCGTACTGTAATATCCGTAAAGACCGGCTAACTGTCCCGGCGTTTCGAGGGAGAAAGCGAAGTCATTGCACAGCAAACGCTTGCAGCGCAGCAGTTCTGCCTCAGAAACAGGCTCAGATTGCAATTCCCAAAGCCGATCGCAAATCCGAGCTTCCACCTGTTCGACATCCTCGGCTTCCAAGACTGCACAAATCGTAAACAAACTCGATTCCCGCTGTAGCGAAAAAGAGCTTTCGATCGCCTGTACCAATTGTAATTCTTCCCGCAGTTCCCGAACTAAACGCGAAGTCCGCCCGTCTGCGAGCAACACCGACAGCAAATCCAAGCCGCAAGCACTTTGCAAGTGTTCAATTCCCGGCCCAGTCCACGCCATCATCAGCCGCGCTTGTTCCAATCGGGGGAGACGGAGTTCCTGACGGCGAATTTCTACTAACGGCGGTTCGGCTTCTGCTGTAAACTTGGGACAATCCCACGTGTCTGAAAAGTTGTCGAAGGCTTTCCCTGTAATATCTCTGGCTTGTGCTTCCTCAATTCCTCCGACTATCACCACAGTCATATTTTCTGGCTGATAGTGCGATCGATGAAAACAGCGCATTTCGTGAGGAGTTCGCGACATCAGCAATTCTTCCGTGCCCAGTACCGATCGCCTGTAGGGATGTCGCTGGTAAACTGTTTCCATCATGGCTTGGAAACCCACCCAATCGGGATCGTCTTGAGCTTGGCGGATTTCTTCGAGCACCACATCTCGTTCGCGATCGAATTCCGCATCGGGAATTGAAGCGCGCAACAGCAATTCTGCCAGTGGTTGCGCCGTTTCTGCTAAATAATCAGCGCCAGCGTTGACATAAAAATGGGCGTAGTCGTGACTTGTAGCTGCGTTGGCGACACCGCCGCGATTTTCGATTACTTTGTCAAATTCTCCAGGGGCGATCGCCTCCGTCCCTTTAAATATCATGTGTTCTAAAAAATGAGCCATTCCCGACCAAGAATCCGGCTCCTTCGTAGCGCCAGCCCTCACCCACACGTCTAGCGCAACCACCGGTGTGGCCACCATCCGCTGGTGAATGACGGTTAACCCATTGTGCAGCTTCCAGACGTTGGCTGGGAACTCTAAAGCAGTGAGCAGTTGAGACAAGCTAGTTCTTCTTAAACTTTAGTTAACTTCGGCTGCAACTATGGTAGCGCTTTACTGATGTGCGATCGGGATTGATTGATACAGAAATCATCACTGCTATCTGCAATTGAACCTTATAGTCCTGGACGCACGGGGACTCAGAAACCGGGTTTTTTTACGAAAATTTTTCGCACTCACCCACAGATTAGGTAAAAAACCCGGTTTCTTTGGTACTGATGCGTCCAGGACTGCCTTAATCATCAGTTATTTTTTGCTTTTTGCTTTTTTTCAAGCAGCCTCAAATACATACCATTTTTTTGCTCGAAAGTCAATAGCTGGCGCGGAATATTAATGAATCAGTCGGGAGAAAGAGGATGTTATCTGAGTATTTCAATAAATTAAGAGATGTAAGAACACTAAAGACATCCAGAGGAGAAACGACAGATGGTAGCTACCCTTGAAGATACCAAGCGCCAAGCGATCGCGATGAAATTAGCAGACATGAAAGCGCTGCAAAACCTGCTGATCGCCAACGAGCAATTGTTCATCAATTCCTGCAACGACTCCGAACTGTGCGATCGCTTCCGGGATATGCTGGAGGACGATCGCAAAAACCTGGGCGTATTAGAAACCACGATCATCCAATACGGCATTCAATCCGAGCCCAAAGAAACCACCACAAAAATGATCGAAGAAGTTCAGAAACTTATGGAAGGTTCTGAACTCACCCTGTTTGAAAAAGTCACCGAGCACGAACTGCTCAAACACAAACAAACAATGGCCGGCTTGTTAGTACACAAAGCCGCTCAAGTAGTAGGCGCAGACATCGAAGCCGCCATTGTACCCCTCAACACAGTCAACTTTGAAAACCGCGCCCACCAAGAACAACTCAAAGGAGTTATGGAAATCTTGGGAGTGCGCGAACTCACCGGAAAAGACCCCGATCAAGGCGTTTGGGCCCGCGTGCAAGATGCAATGGCAGCCATGAGTGGCATCATCGGCGGTGCAGTTACCCGCACCAAAGATGAGATGAACATCACCGAAATCATCACAATGGATCACCGCAAAGTCGATACCATATTCATGGAAATCGAAAAAACCGAAGATCCTCAAAAACTGCAAGAATTCTTCGGTCAACTTTACAAAGACTTAAGCGTTCATGCAGAAGCCGAAGAACAAATTGTGTATCCCGCAGTCCGCAGCTACTTCAGCGATACTCAAGCGCTGTACGACGAGCAAGCAGCAATGAAGCAAATGCTCGCCCAAATTAAGGCTCTCAACCCCAGTTCTTCTGATTTCAAAGGTCAAATCCAACAGCTCAAAGTAGCGGTTCAGGCTCACGTCAAAGAAGAAGAAAACGATATGTTCCCTCAAATTCGCCGCAACCTGAGCGAAGCACAAATGGAACAAATGGCTACTCAGTTCAAAGCAGCCAAGAGCACGATTCAGCAAGAAATGGCTAAGATGAGCTAATTCAGCAGCCCGCTACTTTCCACTCTAGCAAAACTAGAGCATAGCTAAACTGCAACCTATCAATCCCGCTACCAAGGTGGCGGGATTACTGTTTTGTCTAAACTCACCAATGTTCAATATGAGGAGTGAATTCCTGACTACAAACATTAAGTTCGTAGTCAGGAATGCAAGTCCTTTCTTTCTCTCCGTTAACCACAGAGCCGCCGTTGGGATGCAAAATTTGACCAGTCATGCTTTTTGCCACACTCTACGACTAAAGACAGTTTGTGCGATCGGCACAACACAAAAATGCACCCCAAAACGATATTTTGAGGTGCAGTTTAAACAACCTAGCTGCTAATTGCTGAGGCTCTAATTAGAAACTCAAATTAACCTTAAAACAGCGGAGTCGAAGTTGGAGCACCCAACAGCAAGTCAGGTTTGTCGAAACCTTGCTCTGCCATAAAAAATGCAATCTGGGAATTAGCCGCTTCTTTCAACTTGTTGAAGTCAAAATTCATCACACCTGCTGTCTCAGGAGCGAGCAAGCTATCGACACTGCTGGCTGTCACCACAGCAGCAGAACTGCCGCCGTTAGTCAAAGGATCGATGCTAACTGTAGCAGCCATCTCCGTGCCGCCAGTCAACGGATCGAGGCTAGAAGCAGCTCTTCCCGGAAGAGGAGGAGTAGCAGTCGGCAGTGGCACCGAAGGCGTAGTATTCGGGCCCGGCACGTTAAAGCTAACAGGATTAGGGCCCGTGCGAATGGGGAACGCGTTGGGAACGTTCGGATCGTCGAAAACTTCCAAAACCGAGTAAGTGGCCGGGAACAAATTGGGAAATAGAGCAATCCCCTGCGCGTTCGTTCTTACCAGCGGCTCAGTGGCGGCATCGTAACGACCGTTCCGGTTCAAATCCAAAGTAAATGGGACATTGGCAAGAGGCGGTTCCGCCCCATCTTGTACGCCGTTGCGGTTGTCGTCTCGGAATTTGGGAACTAACAAATCATAGCGACGAGAGTTGCCAATCAAAGCGCAAGTAAAAGTTTGATTGGGGCCCAAAACGATATTGAGCGCTTGAGTTGTCTGGAAGAAACCAGGAGGAGGTACTTCTCGCAGGTTGTAAGTACCCGGACGCAAATTGTTGAACGCAAAGGTACCAAACTGATTAGTAGTGGTAGTTGCTTCCCCTGCATCAAGGGCGCCGTTGTTATTGCTATCAAGAAAAACCGTAACGTTGGCAATCGCTGGTTCGTTTCCGTCTCGATAGCCGTTGAGGTTAAAGTCCTCGAATTTGCAACCAGTAATGTTGCTGTTCGGCGTGTTGGCAAAAGTAACGTTAGCGTCCTGAGTGCTCAGAGTCACCGGAACAGCAGCAGATGTAGAAGCCGAGAAACCAGCCGGTACGACTTCCCGCACCGTGTAATTGCCCGTCGCCAGGTTGGTAAAGGCTCCTCTGCCTTGGGCATTAGTCTGTATTTGTTGTTCTCCGGCGTCAGGAGTCCCGTTATTGTTGGTGTCGAGGAACACAGAGACACCGCTCAGGGGTGCTTCACCTTGAGTTGGCTCGTAGCGACCGTTTCCGTTCAGGTCATTGTATTTGAATACAGTGATGTTAGGTAGAGTGTTTCCCACAGCAGTATTCGCTCCAGCCCCAGTATTAGCTCCCACAGGAGTAAAGGTAAGTGCTGGCGATGGGTTAGTCGCTGGGAAAGGCAAAGGCGTGTTTGCAAAAATCGGGCGTACACCCGTTGTTGCAATAGAAACTTCTCCTGTTTGTTGAATACCGTCGCGGTTGGTATCTACAAATTTAGGGTCGTTTGGTTTCAGTGTATAGGTTGAATCTGTTACTAAGATCGGTTGCTCTCTGCTGATCGTACCCTGGAACCGTGCTTGCGGGCCTGGTGCCGAAACCAGAGCGGGGTTGGGAGTGGTTGTGACCGGAGCATCGAGGTTGCCTGGAGCACCGCCACCGGGCAGTGTCGCGGGAAAAATTTCCAAGACTGAGTAATTGGCAGCTCGCAAATCGCGGAAGGTAGCCACTCCGTTGACATCGGTGATGGCGATGGGTTCTGAGGCTTGATCCCAGCGACCGTTGCCGTTCAAATCTAAAATGAAGGGTACGTTAGCAATGACTGGTTCCAAAACTCCATTGACCACATTTCGGGTGCCGCTGCGGTCATTGTCCCGAAATTTGTTAATTTCAATTTGATAGAGCGGAGTGTCGCCAACTTGAGCGCAGGCAAAGGTTTGACCTGCTGCTACCGTTACGTCCAGTACAGGAATGTTGTTGGGTGGGGTGCTTTGGGGGAAATCTCTTTCTAGGGGTTCTCCGTTGACACCGTTGACTCGTTCTTCCCGAATCTTGTAGGAGCCTGGTGCTACATTAAACGACCACGCACCATTTTTGTCTGTTAGGGTGTTCGGTTCGCCTGCATCGCGTTGACCGTTGCCATTTGAATCAATATATATCCTGACATTTTTAATCCCCGGTTCATTTCCGTCGCGAAAACCGTCGGCATCGATGTCGAGGTATTTGCATCCAACAATGCGGCTGCCCACAACTGCGGTGTTGCCAAAGAAAACGTTGGCGTTGGTGTTTCCAACGGTGACAGCGAGGGGATTGGGAGTCGTAGTACGGAAACCAGCAGGTACTGTGGTTTCTGTGAGTACGTAGTTACCAGGGATAATATTTGTGAATGAGAACGCTCCGTTAGCGTCCGTAAGGACGGAGACATCCCCTGTATTTAATTGGCCGTTGCTGCCGATCGCAGGTTCGAGCAGAATGGGGATATTTGCCAGACCTGGTTCATTTGCCTGTCTGATCCCATCCGCGTTCAAGTCATTGAACTTGATACCTAAAATTGCCGGGCCTGTATTCCCAACCTGTAATTGCTGGGCAATCCGCTCTTCGTTAGTTAAATCTGCCATGATTTCTCTCCTTCACACCTAAATCCACGTAAATTACAGACTACTGTATTGGTTTGTCAATAGCTGAGTAGCTTTTGCTAGTCTCTGACAAACGCTACTCGATTTTACATACGTCTGTGCTTGAGGTAATGTTCCCCATCTCACACAACAATGCCTCAAGCTTTGTCGCTGGCAAGTATATCAGGTTTTGAAGAACCCTGGCAATTTGAGGGCAACATCTTCAAGATTTGCAGGCCTTCTGTGTCCCTACATACTTGCTGGTTCGAGCTTTAAAAAGACCTTGACTGAATGCTCCCGGGCGATATCTAGTCTGGTGGTATCGTGGTTATTTGTCACAGCAAACTGTGACCGATCGATCTACCGGACTAGATATCACTTTGTTTTGCCTGGAAATATGCCGATCGCGATTGGGGAACTGCTCGATACTTTCTCATTCACGCTCGATGCCACAGCCTCTGAATATTGCACCCAATATACAAGCCAGCTCCAGAGCTCCCGGAACTTACGCTTGAGTGTTGGAGGTTGCCAAGAATAGGGTATCACGCGATCGCCCTTTAATCTCTTTCTGATTTTTATCAGTTGGAAATTCCGGGCGATGCTTGCTGCCGATAGCTGCGCCGCGCCTGCTTTTTGTCACCCTTACATCAGCGACAAATCTCTCCCACCCAGCGGCAAAGCGATCGCCCAATTAACTAATTCATTTTTATTGACAAATTGAGTGATTTCTGCATTAGGCTCCAGACCGACATTCTGTTGCCCAAAGTTAGGAATATTGCCTAAATTCGCCGCTGGTCGATCGGTCAAAAAATCACTAATTGGATAAATATCACGACCTGCGATGGAAAGCAAGCTATCAGCCCCAAGATTGGCGACTGGTTCCGGGCGAGGATAGCTGCTAGCATCCGTCAGCGAGTCGCCACTCAAGGATTTAGCCGATCGAGTTTCAGCATCTCCAGTCAGCAAATCGATGCTGCTAGCCCGAATATCTGGCGAGACAACCACCACCGCAGGCGGAGTCGTTTGAATGAAACCGGGCGGCGGAACCTCCCTAATGACGTAACTACCTACCGGAACATTGCGGAAACTGTAATTGCCCTGACTGTCGCTAAAGGTGTTCGCTTCGCCCGGATCTAAACGGCTGTTGTTATTCAGGTCAATGTAAATTTGGGTATTGGCGATCGGCGGTTCCCCGGCATCTAGGCGGCCGTTGGCATTAAAATCGTTAAATTTAACACCGCTGATCGTACCCGTCACCAACACGTTGCCAAAGCTGAGATTAGTAGCATTTGTGCCGTTACCAACTGCGATCGAAGTCGGATTTGGCGTGGTTTGTCGGAAACCGGGCTGCGGGACTTCCCTCACCGTATAGGTGCCTTGGGGCAAGTTGATAAAAGAGAAATTACCTTGGGCGTTTGTTAAAGTCGAAGGTTCGTTGGCATCTCGGGTGCCGTTGTTATTGAGGTCGATGTAAATCGGCCAGTTGGCGACTCTCGGTTCCGTCGGTTCGTTGACACCGTTAGCGTTGAGGTCGTTGAACTTGAAGCCGCTGATGCTACCGGTGGGAAAATTGTTGCCGAAATTGATGCCGACAGCGTTGGTATTGCCCGTAATGTCGATCGGCCCTGGATTTGGCGTAGTCTGTATCCAACCTGGTTGCTGGACTTCCCTGACCAAATAGCGGCCCGGGGAAACATTGCCAAAAGTGTAGTTACCTTGCGGGTTAGTGATGGTATTCGGTTCGCCCGGATCGAGGCTGTTGTTGCCGTTGAGGTCGAGATAAATTTGCCAGTTAGCCAGAGGCGGGTCGGTCGCGTCTCGGATGCTGTTTGCATTCAGGTCATTGTACTTGATACCGCTGATGCTGCCGACAAAAAACACATTGCCAAAATTGACGTTGTTGACAGTGGCGTTGGAAGTAACGTTAACCGGGTCTGGGTCGGGCGTGGTTTGGCGAAAACCCGGTTGCTGGACTTCTCTCACCAAATATGTATCTGCGGGAATATTGACAAAAGCGTAATTACCTTGAAGGTTTGTCAAAGTAGAAGGTTCGCCGCCGTCTAGCCTGTTGTTGCGGTTGAGATCGAGGTAAATTTGCCAGTTAGCTAGGGGTTGTTCCCCGGGATCTTGGCGGGCGTTGCTGTTGATATCGTTGAATTTTGTACCCGCGATCGTCCCGGCGTTGAAGTTATTGCCAAAATTAATATTGCCAGCATTTGTCCCGCTGGTAATTGCGATCGGTGCGGGATTTGGCGTAGTTTGGCGAAAGTTCGGCTGCTGGACTTCCCTAACTTGGTAAGTCCCAGGCGGCAGATTGGCGAAGATGTAGTTCCCTTGGGCGTTGGTGAGAGTGGAAGGTTCACCGCCGTCAAGCCTGCTGTTGTTGTTGAGGTCGAGGTAGATTTGCCAGTTGGGAATTGGCACATCTGGGCCGTCGGGCCGCCCGTTGGCGTTGAAGTCGTTGTATTTGTTGCCGCTGATGCTGCCGACTTGGAAGTTGCCGATGTTGACATTGCCGATGTCTATTTGGCTGGCGGTTCTGGTAGGGTTGCTGGATTCGGTCATGGTGTTGCTGGGGCCCAATGAACGCGGTTTAATCTTTGCTCTACGGCAATCTAGCAGTTTTTTTGCCAATTGCAGCTATTTGAGAAGATAAATTTTTTGATCAGAGGGAAGCGCTGAGAATCAAAAATGCCCCATGCCCCATGCCCCATGCCCCATGCCCGATGCCCGATGCCCAATGCCCAATTTTTGCCAGATTTGATGTACGATCGCTACCAAGTTTTGCAGAGGTCGAATTTCCTATGTCCCGAAACCTGACAGCAAGCTGGAATAAAGCCCGCGAGGTTCCGAATTTGCTCCTGGGCTGGAGTTTGTGCGGTTTTTTGGCAATGGGCGCGATCGCCTCTACTCCTGCTGCGGCACAGCTACCTACCTCCGAACCAGGTAATAACAACAGCCCGATCGCCCAAACAGGTGCGATCGTCCGCCGGGCGCTCAAAGTCGGCAGCCGCGGCTCAGAAGTTACCGAACTCCAAGCCGCTCTTAAATTATTGGGATTTTACACTGACAATGTAGACGGGATTTTCTCGCAAAGCACCGCTACAGCCGTGTCTAAGTTCCAAGAAGCAGCAGGCATCGCCCCAGACGGCATAGTCGGTCAAGATACTTGGAACCGGCTGTTTCCGGCCGCTCCGAGCGCTGTTGAAAGCCCGATCGCCAACACTCCCGCAACGAGCGAAAACCCAGAGATTAACCCCCAACCGCAGCCCACCAATTTTCCGGTTTTGAGAAGAAGAATGCGCGGGCCGACAGTCAGAGATTTGCAAGAGCGGCTTAGGGCCAAGGGATTTTTGCGCGCGAGTGCTGACGGCGTGTTCGGGCGCGAAACTGAAGCTGCTGTCAAGGCTGCTCAGCGACAATATCAGCTACCAGCAGACGGCATTGTCGGCCGCGCTACTTGGGAAGCCCTGCTGCGGTGACAGCAGGCTAATATTGCCGGATATGCACATTGGCTTCACAAGCGATCGTACAAATTGTTAATAATCGCTTTCTGAAGTATTTCGGCGCGTCAAAAAGTGTAAAGTTTGGTAAACAAAGTAGTGTCAGGCGCGCAGTTGGTGTTAGTCTAAATACATGAGGGGCAGAAACCAAGCAGCAGAAAAAACTTGGATAAAAATTTTGAATTAGAGTATTTGTCCCGCTCGACTCTAGTTCGCAGGCAACGCCTGAATCGTGGTAGTTTATTAGCAAAGAAAGGTTGACATTGCGCTCGGGATTTGTGAAATAGCTTGAGGCGATTTGAGAAATCGAAAGTTATCAAGTTAGAATTGCGATCGCACAATCAAACACAGAAGTCTGAATAGGCTCCGCTAATAGCTAGCTCGCTCGCAGAGTAGTTGTCAAAAAGTCCACCTTAGTAGTAGCTGTTTGCTGAATCTCAGCAAAGCTAAAAACCCACTTGAATCAGATTAAATTACCAATGTTTTAGGGTCTGGCATCCGATATGCTAGGCCCTAAAATTTTTGATAGTTGACAGTTGACAGTTGACAGTTGATAGTTGACAGTTGATAGTTGACAGACTAATAGACCTCTTGCAAAAGTCCTTTTAATAAAATTTTGCAACGGGCAAGATGCCCGTTCCACAGGAAAAAATGTTTTTTGTGGAACGGGCATCTTGCCCGTCCTAGTTATTTTTGGAAGAGATATAATGACTAATGACAAATGACAAATGACAAATGACTGATGACAAATGACAACTGTCAACTGTCAACTGTCAACTGTCAACTGTCAACTGTCATTTGATATCTTCAATGCGAGCATTCAAACCATTAGTGGTGAGAATTTGTAGCAATTCCTCAGCTTGTTCGCGATCGCGAAAAGCACCCGCTTGCATCACCGATCGCCCGTTGGTAAAATTCCGAAAAGCATCGGGAACTAAGGATAGCATTTTTTGGCGATCGCCCGAACTCTCAGCATCCACTACAACTCGATAGCGGAAACCCAAAGCGGAAGCTCGATCGATCCTCGGCGAATTCTCAGAATCGGACACAGAATTCTCCCGGACATCTGACAAAGAATTACCCCCTAAAACAGCAGGTACGTAGCCGCCCCTTCCTAGAGGAATGTTGCGGCCCGGAACCGGCAATTTACCCTCGGAAACAACCGAACTCGAACTATCAAAATTCGGAGGAATTATGGGTTGCTGTACCGAACTTTCCCGAACCGAGCGAGAATCCGGATCTGGTACGGGAATTGCGATCGCCCCTGGGACTACCGGTGCAGGAGCGGCATTTCTCGGAGCAAGCTCTTGCCGCAACTGAGTGCTCGCGGGTGCCGGTCGCCTGGAAACCGGCGACGGCGGCGCAATTGGCGCTCTTTCAACTCGGGGAGTTAGTCGCCCGGGAATGTAAGCAGGGAGAGAAGTTTCTGGGCCGCCGATACTCGAAGGTCGATCGACAGTTAGCTGCAAAGCACTTCCGACAATGGGCTGCGGCGGGCTAAAAGTTCCCGCCACATCGATCGATCCAGTCGTCCGGTTGCTCAACAATTGATTCCCGTAAGCTGGGATGACTTGACCTTTCGCCGCATTGTTGATGTCGTACTGCCCGTTATTGCGAATCACGTTGCCGCCCGGTTCCGCCGAAGTGCCCAAATCCGGCAGAGCTCTGGCGATCGCCACAATTCCATCCCGCCGGTTACTCTCGATATAATTGTTACGCAGCACCGGTCTTGCTTCGGCTTGCACCACCACGCCGTCCTTATTCCGAGTAATTTTGTTGCCGATTAACAAAGGCGAAGCGTTCTGCGCTACATTTATCCCAAATCCCGTGTTTTCAAACACATTGTCTCGAACTTCCGGGCGGGAAGTGCCAAAAATCGTAATCCCGTTAGCTCCATTTTTCGAGAAAAAATTCCCGCCAATCGTCGGCCTTCCAGTCCCGACTACCGAAATTCCGTCGTGAGTGCTCCCGGAAAAAGTATTGTTGACAACCGTCGGAGAACTAGATTCGATCCACAAAGCGTAACCGCGATAGTTAGTATTCGTCACCGTCACCCCGCTGAGTCCCGCCCCGTCTGCGCCTAAAATCGCGATGTTTTGACCCGCCGAAGTCGGACTGATAAACTCTCCTCCGCCTTTAATCACAATATTTTGCCCGCGAGTGCTGGGATTTCCCTGAACAGTCACGCTGGGCCTGAGCATTAACGGAAATTTTTCGCCGCTTTGAGCGCTGTAAGTACCGGGTGCTAGCAAAATCGCTGTTTTGGGCGGGGCGACGCTGAGGGCGTAGGTGAGGGTTTTGAACGGCGCTCGATCGCTCCCATTACCTCCCGTATCGCTGCCACCGCTAGAACTCACGTAGAGTATGTTAATGTCGCTGTCTGGCGCTTGAGAAAGTAGCTGCACGGAGCCCGTCTCGGCAGCGATAACTGAGGCTTGAGGGTTGCAAAAGGCGGTGCTGGCAAAGACGAGCAGCAGGCAAGAACTTAAACTCTGGGTGGGCGATGGCGTTCCGCCCCGCAAGCTACGATTTTTTGGGCACTTGCTCTGTTTGGAATTTAGGATCATAAAAAAACACAATTTATCTTTGAGCCGAGTTTCGCATCCCCTGTTTCGTGTCGGGTTTTCGCGATCGCAGTTTAATTTCACCCGCCTGCTGGGGTTTTCTGCTGTTAATCTTTTGTGTTCTGCTAACCTCACGGCTCTCCTCCGAAGTGTGGTATGCAGCTTAACGATTCCACTTTGATCAAGTTTGATCCATTATGCTTTGTTTTCTTCAAATTCAATAAAACTTAAAAATTTGTCAAATTTAGATCCGTTGATGCCAAAATTAGGTCGATCGCCTTTGCCACAATCTTGACGGCGTGGGAGAATGTAGCGGGTAGACTGGTCGGATTAGTTTAATAAGGGTGGTTCTGAATGACCGAGAAACAAAACAGAACTTTACCGGCACAGCCAGCCCTCTGCCGGATTTTAGATGCAAATCTAGATCGATCGCGCGAAGGGTTGAGAATTATTGAAGAATGGTGTAGGTTTGGTCTCAACAGCGCCGATTTGGCTAACAAGTGCAAGCAACTGCGCCAGGAATTGGCTGTTTGGCACACCGCAGAATTACGCAGTGCTAGGGATACGCCCGCCGATCCGGGTACGGACTTGACTCACCCCCAGGAAGAGCAGCGTTCGAGCATCCAGCAGCTACTGGAGGCGAATTTCTGTCGGGTGGAAGAAGCTCTGCGGGTACTGGAAGAGTACGGCAAAGTTTACGATCCGAATATGGGCAAGGCTTTTAAACAGATGCGCTATCGGGTTTATACTCTAGAAAGCAATTTACTGGCTTACCGGCGCTATCAGCAGTTACTTCGATCGCAGTTATATCTTGTAACTTCGCCCAGAGACAACTTATTACCAGTCGTGGAAGCTGCTTTGCAAGGCGGGCTGACTTTGGTGCAGTACCGCGACAAAACCTCGGACGACGGCGTAAAGTTGGCGAATGTGCGACTACTTTGCGAACTTTGTCACCGCTACGATGCTTTGCTGATTGTGAACGATCGCGTAGATTTGGCGATCGCCGCGGATGCCGACGGCGTACACTTAGGACAGCAAGATTTGCCTGTAGCCGAAGCGCGCAAGTTGCTCGGCCCTGGACGGATCATCGGTAGTTCGACGACGAATGGCGAGGAAATGCAGCGAGCCATTGATGCGGGAGCCGATTATATTGGAGTTGGGCCGGTTTACTCTACTCCGACTAAACCTGATAAACAGGCGGCAGGTTTGGATTATGTGCGGTATGCTGCTGATAAGTCTCCGATTCCTTGGTTTGCGATCGGCGGAATTGATATCAACAACCTCGATCAAGTATTGAATGCTGGAGCTCAAAGGGTTGCTACAGTGCGATCGATTATGGAAGCAGAACAGCCGACTTTAGTCACGCAGTTTTTCATCTCGCAGTTGATTCGGATGCAGAATCTGAAAGCTCAGAAAGCTCTGTACGGGAAAGGCTAGGTTGATTGGCGATTTGTGGGGCGGGTTTTGCGCAGGGAGTGTGCAGATCAAATATAATTTTGTTACCAAACCCGCCCTGAAAACTGATAATATTTGAATGATGATCGATCAAATTGCGCTGCAAGTTAACGGAGAAAAACGCAACTGTGCGATCGACACACCGTTACCAGAATTACTAGAACAATTAGGATTAAACCCGCGCTTAGTAGCTGTGGAGTACAACGGCGAAATCCTGCACAAACAATTTTGGGAAACCACAAATATCCAACAGGGCGACATCCTAGAAGTTGTCACAATTGTCGGAGGAGGTTAACAGGTTCGTAGTGAGGACTTCAGTCCTTCCAAATCCTAGGACTAAAGTCCTCACTACGAACCAATGTTATGAGAGGTTCGTAGTGAGGACTTCAGTCCTTCTTTTTCCTAGGACTAAAGTCCTCACTACGAACCAATTTTATTAACAGAATTAGAGGATTTAATATAGATTGCAAAAAACTCTGTTTCCTGTAACTCTCCAATCACAGATAAAATCAGGAAACAGAGCCTCAATCAGATGAATTCCCAGGCAAAACCCAGGAACGCATATAATTAAACTGCGACAGCTTCAGCCACAGGTGCAACCACAGTTGCAACCGCAGGATAAACGCTGAGTTTCTTGCGAGTTTTGCCCTTTCTTTCAAAAGTCACAACACCGTCAATCATGGCAAACAAAGTATCATCTCTGCCGATACCAACATTATTACCGGGGTGAACCTTCGTGCCGCGTTGACGAATCAAAATGTTGCCAGCTTTGACAACTTGACCGCCGTACTTTTTGACACCCAAACGCTGGGAATTAGAATCGCGACCGTTGCGCGTACTGCCTGTACCTTTCTTGTGGGCCATAGTATCCTCTACTGTATTTACTACTGTTTATTCTGATTCAATTTCGCCAGTTTGGGGAGTCTCAACAACTTCTTGAGTCAAATCTCTCGCTGCCAAAACAACACCATTGACGGTAATAGAGTCAATCATAAACCGAGTTGTTTCTTGACGGTGCCCTTTTTTCTTCCGAGTTTTCTTTTTCGGCTTCATCTTGTAGACGAGGACTTTGCGGCCCCGGAAATGCCGGAGCACGGTTCCTTCCACAGTGGCATTTTCCAGTAAAGGCTGGCCGATGTGAACGTCGTCTTCGTGCTGTACCAGAAATACTTTGTCAATGATGACTTGTGATTCAGCTTCAACGTGAAGCAGTTCGATATCGTAGAAGCGGCCCGGTTCTACTCGAAATTGTTTGCCGCCGGTTTCAATAATTGCGTAAGTCATGGGATGGTTGTTGAGATTGCCGTACAGGTAGCTGGTTAGTCACTGGTCATCGGTCGTTCGGGACTTTTGACTGCTGACTGCTCTCCAGCTTTTGGAATGTCTCGACCTGATCCGAGCAGGATTTAGACAGACAATCCACAATTATTGCTGATTTGGGTATTTTTGTCAAGGTGTGGCACGCCCCAATTTTCTGATTGGGGATAAAATATAAGAGGCTGTGACTTTTGTATCCAAAAGGGCGATGGCTACGCCCGGCTTGCGCCTACGAACTTCCTTCAAGCAGTTACAGAACATCTACTACTTCGCAACAATTCCAAAGCCTGCTGTTTTACCCTACCTTCCATCACCTCTGTTTGCAAAGTAATAAAAGCCTCAAAATCTTCTAAACCGTACTTAGTCATCTGCAACTGCTGTCGCAACTGTTCTTCTGCCTCAACAGTCAAATAACCGCTTACCAAAGCTTTTCCGACAATTGTACTGATTAAAGTCATAGTCAATTCACCCTGAAGGAACGCACGTTAAAACAATGGAGTTGTATCACCAGACTAACTCCGCTTTTAGTTTGTTTCATAATTACCTTCAAATAGGTTAAATCTAACTTAAGGCTTACTTAAGCCTAGTTATTTTTGATACTCGAAACTGTATCGACTTTAACTGTAGAGTGCGATTAAATAGGTATATTTAGTTTGTGTCTAACAACACCCGCCATTCCCTCACAGAAAAAGGAGGAACCAGCAAAGCAGTTTCTGGTTCACCTTTCACGGGCAAACTCAACCGCAAAGGTCGATTACTTTCCAATTGTGTAATTATTGATTTAAAATCATATTCTCCGACATTAATCGGCAAATCTGAATCGCTCCAAATATCCTTGGCTTTACCAATTTCGCGACTTCCCGCAGCAACTTGCAGCGGCACAGGGTGCTGCAATTGGGTTCCGGGAAATCCCACCAATCTCAGGTTTAAAGAGTTTACTACTCCCGACTTGACTCGCTTATACAAAACCACTTGCCACGCCTTGTCATCAGTATCGCGCAGGCTTTGTACGGAGCGAAACATTACTCTGTCGGCGGTTTCTGGATATTTGTGAATCGAGGCGAAAGCCGGGGCAATCCCTGCTGAGAGTGTTAGGAAAAAGCCTAAAACTACCACAGCCAATATTTTAGGCAACCGATTTTTTTTCAACTGTTTTTTCAACTTTACAACCTCTCGAAAATTTTAGGTTTATTTGCGGCAGCAACTCTATTTCCAATCAATTTCGGCTTGCGACAGTACGTAGGCTGAAACATCGATGATTTGTTTTTCTGACAAACGATCTTTGTAAGCGGGCATAATTCCTTTACCGTTGGTTACTAAGTTGGAGATATTGGCGATGGAATCCATGCCGTATTTTTTCAAGGCTTTTTGTTTCAAGTTTTTGCCGCGCCTGATGATGTTGCTACCGTTGATGTGACAGCCGGCACAGTTGGCGCTGAATACTTCGGCGGCGGTTGCGGTTGCGGGAGTTGTAGCTGTATCTGCGATCGCACTTTGGGCATTAGTGATAACTTGTGCAAATGCCAGTGTCAGTATTAATAAAGTGACGGTGAGGATTTTTTTTAATTTATTTAGCGAAATCATTTATTTGCAGATTGAAAAATAGTGCTGCATTTGATGATAGCACTAAATACAATATTGGAACAGGCAAGATGCCTGTTCCACAAGTGAATTTTTATTCTACTTGTGGGGCGTTGCTCCTAGCCCGCCCCTGAATGCTTTACAATACTGGAACAGGCAAGATGCCTGTTCCACAAAGAGTGAATTTTTATTCTACTTGTGGGGCGTTGCTCCTAGCCCGCCCCTGAATGTTTTATATTCATTCTTCCCAATCGAAGGTGCGGGTAACTGCTTTTTTCCAAAAGCGGTATTTTTGCTCCCGAAGTGCGATCGACATTTGCGCTTCCCAAGTACAATCCATCGCCCAATTCTCCCGCAATTCGGCTAGCCGACTCCAAAAACCTACCGCCAAACCAGCCGCATAAGCCGCGCCGAGTGCAGTAGTTTCTGCTACCACAGGCCGCACCACAGGCACTCCCAAAACATCGCTCTGAAACTGCATCAGCGTGTGATTTCCCACCATGCCCCCGTCTACTTTTAAAGACAAAAGCTGCACGCCCGAATCCTGATTCATCGCATCCAATACTTCCCGCGTTTGCCACGCTGTAGCTTCCAATACTGCGCGCGCAATGTGTGCCTTAGTCACGTAGCGAGTTAAACCTGCAATTACTCCCCGGGCACTGTCTTTCCAATAGGGTGCGTAGAGTCCAGAAAAAGCCGGAACAACGTAAACTCCGCCGCTGTCTTCGACGGTATTTGCTAATGTTTCTACTTCCGCAGATGTGTTGATGATGCCCAAATTATCTCGCAGCCACTGCACTAATGCTCCGGCGATCGCAATACTGCCTTCGAGAGCATACACAGCGGGCGATTCTCCCATCTTGTAGGCGACCGTTGTCAGCAACCCGTTGTTTGAAGGGACGATCGCCTCACCAGTATTCAGCAGCATAAAACAGCCCGTACCGTAAGTATTCTTCGCCTCCCCAACACTGAAACAAGTTTGCCCCACCAAAGCGGCCTGCTGATCGCCCAAAGCAGCAGCAATCGGAACACCATCTAACAATCCTTTTGCAGTGCCAAAAACGTCACTCGAAGGACAAATTTCTGGCAGCATTCGGCGGGGAATTCCCATGATTTCCAAAGTTTCCGCATCCCAATCGAGGGTTTGCAAATCCATCAGCATCGTGCGGCTGGCGTTGGTAACATCGGTAACGTGCGCGCCACCAGTCAGGTGCCAAATCAGAAAAGCATCGACATTGCCAAAAATCGCATCCCCTCGATTTGCCGCTTCCCGCAATCCAGCAATATTGTCCAGCATCCACTTAATTTTCGGCCCGCTAAAATAAGTTGCTAGCGGCAAACCGCAGCGATCGCGAAATCGATCTTTGCCGTCAACTTCTGCTAAGCTAGTACAAATTTGATGAGTGCGGGTATCTTGCCACACAATCGCATTGCCGTAGGATTTCCCTGTGTTTTTGTCCCAAACAATTGTTGTTTCGCGCTGGTTCGTAATGCCGAGGGCTGCAATATCTTTCGGGTCGATATTGCCAATTTCTAGGGTATTTTTGATCACGCTTTGGGTGCGTTGCCAAATTTCCTCTGGATTGTGTTCAACCCATCCCGGTTGCGGGTAAATCTGCTGGTGTTCTTGTTGGTTGCTGCAAATTATCTGTCCCAGGCGATCGAATATGATAAATCGGGTGCTGGTGGTTCCTTGGTCGATCGCTGCTACGTATTTTTTTGACAAGTGTTTCAAACCTTTTTAGTAATGATGTATTTAACGTCTATGATAATATGTAAAAGTTCAATTTCTATGAAAAACTTTAGTTTAGGGAATTCCCTACTTTGAAATTAGCAGAATTGCTCAGACTCGATCGCACAATTAAGGTTATCGGCTTTGATGACGCACCCTTTTCTCGTACCAGCGGCAGTCTCGTGTCGATCGCGGGCATAGTCTGCGGGAACACTCGATTTGAAGGAATGGTCTGGGGACAAGTCCTCCCAGACGGATTAGATGCCACGGATGCTATTTCTGGGCTACTGCTCGGAGGCAAATTTATGCCGCAATTGCATCTCGTTTTGCTAGACGGAATTGCTTTCGGCGGCTTCAATATTATTGACCTTCGGGAGTTAGCATCGCGGCTGCAAATTCCTTGTGTTGCTGTCATGCGCCGCCAACCAGATTTAGCTGCTGTCGAAAAAGCTCTGCGCCATTTACCAGACTCGGAATACCGTTTAGAATTGTTGCGCCGCGCTGGTACAATTCACGCTTTTGAGCCTTTCTTTTTTCAAGTCTGCGGCGAACAACCGGAAGTAATTGCGCTGGTACTTCAGCGTTTGACTGATACTGGTAAAGTTCCTGAAGCTTTGCGTTTGGCTCATTTGATTGGTGCGGCTGTGATTACTGGTGTTAGCGGCAGTTCTGCTTGAATTAATTATCTGGTATGATAAGCAGTCCTCGGCGGTTGAAACCGCAACTACACAAACGAAGCCCGCCTCCGCGGGCTAAGAGAATAAAAGAAGTATTAAAGCCGGATTTGGTATAAGATCAAATTCGGTCGATCGCCCAAAATAGCAGCGCGTTCATTTAACCGAATTTAATATTATTTAGCTTCCGACAATCTCGCCGTCAATTTCACCGAATTCGATTTTAGTTCCCAAGGCTAAAGTCAGGGTATTTTCAGGTTCAACCATTTTTATGTCACCTTGACTGTCTGTGGCCCACCAAGAGCGATCGCCCAAATTGGTCAATCCCAACGAAAGCTCGTTTCGCGATCGAGAATTCACCACCGCTACCACACCGTTAGACGCCGTAGCTGTTAAACTCGGGATGTCCGATGTGAATAGCTGAGTCCCCGCACTCAAAGGAATAACTCGGCTTCCCAATTTCAGCAAAAATTGACCGCTAGTAAAAGAATTTACTGGTATTTTTTCGGATAGAATAGTAGGCGAAACCTGAGCAGAAGTTGCAGCAGGCAAATCAGAGTTTCCGACTGTAATTGTACAGTTGCCGATTCTCTTTTGGTCGCCCGATCGCAAATAACTCACCGCCCCACTATCCATATTCTCGCAAACAATTTGACCTGCTGCCAATTCAAACCGCATCGCCAAGGGCGCAACATCAGGAATGCAGATAATAGACAAATTTTCATCACTACCAAAAGTCACTGGTTCCGCACCAATAGTCAGAGTGCGATTTGCTCCGGTATCGTAACTAATTACCAGCCAAGCTTTGTTAAACAAAGTTTCGGCGACAACTAGCATAATTCCAATCCAAAAGCCGATCGCAGCACAGCCAACTGAACGGCCCGCCGTCCCCGATAAAGTATAAGCAAACAGAATAAACAAACAACCACCCAAAACACCACCTACACCGCCACCACCCAAGCCACGAAGCGCTCCTAAATTGGGAATTCGTTTGGAAAGTCCAAGTCCTAACAAACTGCCAGCTATTCCCCAGCAAATCACTCGCAATATTTCGTTTTCGCCGTCGCCAATGCCGCTAAAAATCCCTTCGGCGATTCCCCCAGAAATTGCCCCGGCAATTAAACCAAACAATCCGCCATTTTTCAAAGCCTGTTTAATTTGAGGCTTACCTTTGATGTAGTAATAGTAGCCGAACATGATCGCAGTAGCAATGCCACCGCCTACTAATCCAAACCAGCGACTTGTGGACAATACACTATCAAAAACAGATTGTGAATCATTGAGCCGCTGCATGAAAGGTTCGGTGATCGCATTGCCGGCCAAACCGCCGACAGCACCGCTAATTCCAAACTGCAAAGCTTTTTTAAGGGCTGATAGATTTCTGTTCACGGCGCACCTAATTGAAAGTCAGAGTCAACTTTAGGCTACAAGCTCCAAAGCCACCATTTCCGATCCGCACCTGTCGCGGCTCTGTCTCTCCTCTGTCTCCCGCCTGTCTTCGTCTCAGGGACAAGTCTTTGAGCCTCGCCTCGTCCCCCACCACAAATGCCTCAAAGTGCGCTGGCCTGTAACCTTTGCTGCCAGATAGTTTTAGCGATTTTTTTTACTTAAAAATTTGCACCGCTCAGACCCCAGCTTGGGCCCGAATATGAAAAGGAATGTTACAAACTATTACAGTAACACTCAGAATGTGAACATAATGCCTCAAAATACTTGCGAGAGGTAGTTGTGTCACAGAAGCAATATCCTGACTAACTGCCCAACAGTCACTCGATCGCCACTTACGGATCTGCTGCAATCTCGATCGTAGATTAAAGATCGCATCAATCATTTGTGGTATTCTAGGCGACAGGCTCAGTGCGAGCACTCACAACCGCACCGGCGTGAAGAACAAGCGCCGTCAAACAGCGAAGGCAGACACCCGCTAACAACTTCAACAGTTGCAGGATGTGGAAAGTCCACCCTTCCCCGTCAAAGCTCCTGCCACCAGCGAAGCGAAAGGTACGGGATGAAAGCGCCCGCCATCGCTAGCAAGCGCGCAAAGCAGTTCGTATAGCAAAATATCCAGCGGGTACACACAAGATGAGTATCGTCACCAAATCAATCGTCAACGCAGACGCTGAAGCTCGTTACCTGAGCCCAGGCGAATTAGATCGGATCAAGAGCTTCGTCACCTCTGGTGAACGCCGCGTCCGCATCGCCCAAATTTTGAGCGAATCCCGCGAACGTATCGTCAAGACAGCAGGCGACCAACTTTTCCAAAAGCGCCCTGATGTTGTTTCTCCCGGCGGCAACGCTTACGGCGAAGAAATGACCGCAACTTGCTTGCGCGACTTGGATTACTACCTGCGTTTGATCACCTACGGAATCGTAGCTGGCGACATTACTCCGATCGAAGAAATCGGTATTGTCGGCGTGCGCGAAATGTACAAATCTCTCGGAACCCCGATTGAAGCTGTCGCCGAAGGTATCCGCGCTATGAAGAATGCAGCTTCTTCGCTGCTGTCTGGAGAAGATGCTTCCGAAGCTTCCTCTTACTTCGACTACGTTATCGGTGCGATGCAGTAAGGAATTTAGGTTTTTGATTTTTGATTATAGATTGAATAATTGGGGGTTGCTGACAATAAGCTAAAAGCTTTTGCAGATAACCAGCTACTTGAAAATCTCAAATCCCCAATCGCAAATCTCAAATTCTCGCTCCAAAATTGGACTGACTCAGCCACTTTCTAGGAAACAAGACAACCATGCAAGACGCAATTACCGCCGTAATCAATTCCTCTGACGTTCAAGGTAAGTACCTGGACATCAGCGCATTAGACAAGCTCAAGAACTACTTCGCTTCTGGTGAACTGCGCGTCCGCGCCGCTACCGCCATCAGCGCCAATGCAGCCACAATCGTCAAAGAAGCAGTTGCTAAGTCTCTGTTGTACTCTGACGTAACTCGTCCCGGCGGCAATATGTACACCACTCGTCGTTATGCAGCTTGCATTCGCGACTTGGACTACTACCTGCGCTACGCCACCTACGCCATGCTAGCTGGCGACCCTTCCATCCTCGATGAGCGCGTGCTCAACGGTTTGAAAGAAACCTACAATTCCTTGGGCGTGCCCATCGGTTCTACCGTACAAGCAATCCAAGCAATGAAAGAAGTCACCGCCGGTTTGGTCGGTTCTGACGCTGGTAAAGAAATGGGCGTCTATTTCGACTACATCTGCTCTGGCTTGAGCTAAATCGAAGGAAAAAGGAAGAAGGAAGAAGGAAGAAGGAAGAAGGAAGAAGGAAGAAAATTTATTTTTTGCCTCTTTTAACTTTTAACTTTTAACTTTGGACTTGTTACCTTTAACTTTCAAAGAAGTCAGGGAAGTTGAGAGTGATTGCTAGACCGTCAAAGGCCAGTCGAGAAAGCCCGACGAGTTTTAACGAGCTAGTTTTGACTCCTAACTCCCTGACTTCAATGTTTAAAAAATCCATCTAAATATCTGTAAACCTACTCAGGAGTTTGTTTCCCATGAGAATGTTTAAAGTGACTGCTTGTGTCCCCAGCCAAACTCGCATCCGTACTCAGCGCGAATTGCAAAATACCTATTTTACTAAGCTGGTTCCCTATGACAACTGGTTCCGGGAACAGCAGAGAATTATGAAAATGGGCGGCAGAATTATTAAAGTGCAACTGGCTACCGGTAAGCCCGGAGCTAATACTGGCCTACTTTAAAATCCAAGGATGGATTGATAGAGGGGTAAGAGGTCGATCGCGACCTCTTTTTTGTTTGTTATGATTTTATAGCAGAAGGAAGTTCGGCAACGGATTTTTTAACGGATTTAACGGATGTCACGGATGTCACGGATTAAGGCAAGTTCGGCAACGGATTCACTCCACGGATGTCACGGATGTCACGGATGTCTGTAATTCTTAAACTAATGACAACTGACAACTGACAACTGACAACTGACAACTGACAACCAACAACTGACAACCAACAACCAACAACTGACAACCAACAACTGACAACCAACAACTGACAACTGACTAATGACTAATGACATCCGACGCTTCATTCCATTTTTTGACCCCAGCGTGTCGCAATGGGCCGCTGAGGCACGGTGGCTCAGGTGGCTGACTTTTCTGTGGCTGTTTGTAGGGCTGACAGCTTTGTTTTCGGCTTCCTATCCCATTGCAAATTCTGAATTTGGAGACGGCCTTTACTATTTTAAACGACAACTCATCGCAGTGGCGATCGGGCTGGCAGGTTTTAACTTGATGGTCTACTCCCCCCTGCGTTACCTGATGAAAACAGCTCAGTTGGGCATTCTGGTGCTGCTGGGATTACTCTGGTTGACCTTAGTTCCGGGAGTTGGAACCACCATCAACGGGGCGACTCGCTGGATATCTCTGGGCCCGGTGCCGATTATTCAACCTTCGGAATTGATCAAGCCGTTTTTCGTTCTCCAAAGCGCCCGCATTTTTGGCAACTGGCCCCGGTTGACGAATAAAGTTCGCCTGACTTGGCTGTCAATTTTCGGTGCGATGCTGTTGGGAATTTTGTTACAGCCGAATTTGAGTACCACGGCTTTGTGCGGGATGACTTTGTGGTTAGTGGCTTTGGCGGCGGGCTTACCTTACTTGCAGTTGGGCGCCACGGCTATGGGGGGAATGCTGTTGGCGGTTTTAAGTATTAGTTTTAAGGAATATCAGCGTCGCCGGATTATGTCTTTTCTCAATCCTTGGGCTGATCCGATGCAGGATGGCTATCAGTTGATTCAAAGTCTGCTGGCTGTGGGCTCTGGCGGGATTTGGGGCGTTGGTTTGGGGATGTCGCAGCAAAAGTTATTTTATTTGCCGATTCAGTACAGCGATTTTATTTTTGCTGTGTTTGCTGAGGAGTTTGGTTTGGTGGGAGGTTTCTCACTGTTGCTGATGTTGGCAGCTTACGGTACGGTGGCTTTGAGGGTGGCGATGCGGGCGCGGAATGTTGAGTCTCAGTTGGTGGCGATTGGGGTGATGGTGGTGATGGTGGGACAGTCGCTGCTGAATATTGGGGTGGCGACGGGGGTTTTGCCGACTACGGGTTTACCGCTGCCGTTTTTTAGTTACGGCGGTTCTTCGATGGTGGCGAGTTTGTTGTTGTCGGGGTTGCTGATTCGCGTGGCTAGGGAGAGTTCTGAGGCTGAGGTGGTTTCTCTGGATGGACGCAGGGGAAAGCCGGGAAAACAGAAGTTGCGATCGACCAATGGCAATGCACAAACCGAGTAATTTGTCAAAATATGTCCTTGAGGCCCAGCTAGAAACCGGGTTTTTTTACCAAAATATTTGCTTAAAACTGCAATTTCGGTGAAAAACCCGGTTTCTTTAGCTTCTGCTGGGGTGTCGTGGCGGGCGATCGACTATTTCCGTCCATCACCCTTATTCGGCGGTTCTTCTTGTTGTTCTTGAGGTTTAGGTGTGATGTCAGTTAATTCTTTTTTGTCGGGTTTTGGTGTTTCTGGAGTTGAGTTAGCCATTGGTTTATTTTTTAAGTAGATGCACCGTTTAATTATATCTTCTCTGGCTGCAAATGTATTGCTGTAGATAGCGGGAGGAAGAGCAACACAAATAGTTTTTATGCGATCGAATTTGAGCTTTAATATTAGACAGGTTTATGTAGATGCAAATTGCTGTCGGTTCTATACTGCTTGAGGGTTGCAACCAAACAAATCGGAGGTGGACGCAAAAACACCTTTGTTAAGAATTAAATGCCGATCGCCATCTCGACTAATTAACCCTTGCTGCTGCAATTTTCCCAACATTCGCGTTACTGTTACCCGCGTCGTGCAAATCGCGTTAGCAATATCTTGATGTGTCAATCGGATGCTCAAACGAGTTCCCTCAACCACAGGCTGACCGAAGTCCTGTTGCAATAATAGCAGAAGCTGATACAAACGGTCTTCTACTCGGCGCTGTCCGGCGATCGCCAAAATTGATTCCATTTGCCGCAGCCGCCGTACCATTTGAGGCAGCAACTCGTGAGCCAATTGAGGAGAAGCTTCGATTTCCACCATAGAATACCACATCAAATAAACATCAGATGTCGCGGTAGCTCGGTAAGTCTGCAAGCTTGTCAACCACAAACCGAAACACATCGAAGGCCCTACCCAACCCAAAAGTCCTTCTTCCCCGGTGGGATAAAGTGTACTCAGTTGTGCTAAACCTTGACAGACGCGCCAAAGGCCTTGTGGCATCAAAGGAATGGTTTCGCCCTTGGCATAAAAATGCAAATTTCGAGTCGCTCCGGTGTTATGCTGGACTTCCGCTAAAAGTGCTTTGGATGTTGGTGGCATATCCGTTATTTCCAGCTAAAAAACATTGGTCTGAGACCTACGGCTCACACTCTAGCCTACCAAGGTAAAGGTTTGGTGATCTTCAGGTTAGCGGCAAGATAAGCTTTAGTCATTAGTCATTAGTTGTTAGTCATTAGTCCTTAGTCATTAGTTGTTAGTTGTTAGTCATTAGTCCTTAGTCATTAGTTGTTAGTCATTAGTCCTTAGTCATTAGTTGTTAGTTGTTAGTTGTTATGCCAAACTTGAAAAAATTGCTAACTAAATGTAGATTTAGCGCTATCTGTGTAGTAGGGAAACGGCAGTGCCGTTTTCGGCTCCGTAAGTGCGATCTAAAAAATGGTATAAGCTTGAGAAATGGAGCCATTTTTTTTAATTGGTATTGGTAGTTTGGAGTTAATTGTTAGTAGTTATAACCTGACTGAAAAAAAGGCTGTATTGGGGCAAATAAATTCAAGCCTTATTCTGGGTTTTTCAAATAAAGATTTATTTTATGACTCAGACAAAAAAGTAGTTTTATACGCTAGTTATATGGCTCTCGGTGCACAGTGCAAACCTGCTGTATAGAGATTATACGTCCAGGAATGTATTTTAAATAATCGATCGCACTATTTATTCACAAAACCTCGATCGATCGAGGTTTGAGCGAAAAAATAGGGGAGTCGTGAAGCTCGATCGCACTCCACCCCCGTCGAGTCAACTACTGCTATCTCCTGCGACAACCTTCTAAAATAGTTTAAGGAAGTATCAAAAGACAAAAGTAAGGTTTTCATGGCCGATCAATTAATTCGCGCTACAGCGGCAGACGGCGGAATTCGCGCTGTAGCCGTCATTACCACTCGCCTCGCCGAAGAAGCAAGACAGCGACATCAGCTCTCCTACGTCGCTACAGCCGCCCTGGGCCGCACGATGTCAGCGGGGCTGTTACTCGCATCCAGTATGAAGCGGCCGGAATCGAGGGTCAATATTCGCATCAAAGGAGACGGGCCCCTAGGCGGACTTCTGGTTGATGCGGGACTTGACGGCACGGTTCGAGGTTATGTGAACAATCCAGGCGTGGAGTTGCCGCCCAATGCGATCGGCAAACTTGATGTCGGCGGAGCCATCGGTGACGGCTATTTGTACGTGGTGCGGGACGCAGGATACGGATTCCCTTACTCAAGTACGGTAGAATTGGTCTCCGGCGAAATTGGCGACGATCTGACTCACTATTTGGCAACGTCGGAGCAAACTCCTTCGGCTCTAGTTTTGGGGGTGTTTGTGGGTGCTGACGGGGTGCAAGCTTCTGGGGGTGTGCTGTTGCAGGTGCTGCCGAAGGCCGCCACAGACGACGAACTGGTGCGAACTCTAGAATCTAGGGTGGCTGCACTATCGGGCTTTACGCCGCTGTTACGATCGGGCAAAACGCTGCATCAGATTCTCGAAGAGTTACTGGGTGATATGGGGCTGGAAATTTTCCCCGAAACTCAGATGGTGCGCTTTCACTGCGGCTGTTCGTTCGATCGAGTTTTGGGAGCTTTGAAAATGTTGGGCGAAGCGGAACTCCAAGACATGATCGAAAAAGATGGCGGGGCTGAGGCTACGTGCCATTTCTGCAACGAGGTTTACAAGGCTAACACCGACCAACTTGCGGAACTGATCGGCGATTTGCGATCGAACTCGGGTTCTTGAGAGGATAATGTGTAATTGGCGATCCTGGAGTGCGAGTTGAGGATCGAGGCCTTGACCAATTGCCAATTACACATTATCAATTACCTAATCACAAAATTTTGAATTTTGCGATTAGGCGATAGGCGATCGGCGGTCTGTCGCCTCCTGGAGCAACTAAAAGTGATGAATTTATTCTATAGAGCAGTTAATAGCAGCGATCGCAGTTGGGAAATAACTAAGACTGGCTGGTTGTTGTTGGTGGTAAGCAGTATATGAGTCAAGATCGCAAAACACCAGGCCGTTGGTCTGCATCAGAATCCTTGGAGCAAACAAAGGATATTTCATCGCTAGTGCCACTTCCAGCCAGGAAAAACCGCGCTGAGCGACTTAGAGAACTCCGAGAATTAGTTACTTCGGGAAAACTGCCGGGAGGGCATCTGGAACAGTCGTCAAAAGAGTCTGGGGAAAACTTGCAGCCACCGGGGGAACGCAATCCGCTGTGGCGGAGCTGGTCGAATAAGTGGCAGTTTTGGCTGGCGGTGAGTTTGATGCTGTTGGTTGGTATGGGTTTTGTGGCAATTTCGTCTTTGCTCAACCTGACCTCGGAGTCGAATTGCTCGAAGATTTTTTGGCCGACGGCTTCTGCTAACGATCGCTTTTTTTGCGCTCAGGAAGCCGCTAGCAAGCGGACGGCGGATGATTTGCTGGCAGCTATCGAATTAGTGAATGCTTTGCCGCCAGACCACCCCCTACGACCGAGAATTAACGGTCAAATCGAGGCATGGTCGCAGGATATTCTCAGGTTGGGAAATGCTAGCTTCCAAGAAGGAAAGCTGGATGAGGCAATTGCGATCGCCCGCAAGATTCCTCAAGACGTTCCCGCTTACCCGACTGTGGCAAAGCAGATTGAAAAGTGGCAGTCTACATGGAACGATGCAGAGAAACTTTACCGCACGGCCGAAGACCATTTGCGTCAGGAAGAGTGGGGGCTAGCTTTCCGCCAAGCAACTCTATTGTTGGATTCGGGAAATACTTTCTGGGAATCGACTAAGTATGAGGAATTGACTAAGGTAATTCAGGCGACCAAGGCTGAGGGCAATAAGTTGGTAAAAGCCCGGAATAAAGCCTCGGAGGGAGGGCTGGATAATCTGGTGACGGGGATTAAACTGGCTCAGGGAATTGGTCAAAACAGTTATTTGTATCAAGCTGCCAACAAGGCGATCGCGGAATTTAGCAAGAAAATTATGGGAATAGCCCAAAAACGCTTGCAGGCAGGGGATTGGCAGCAGGCGATCGCGATCGCTAACAAGATTCCGGAGGCGGCAAATCTCAAGGAACAAGTTCAAGATTTTAACGAGTTGGCGGCGGCTACTTCTCAGGCTTTGACTGGCTCTGTTGAGGGTTTGTCTAAGGCGGTCGAGATTGCTCAAAAGTTGAATTCCGGTCGCCCTTTGCACAAACAAGCTCAAGATTTAGTCGACCGCTGGCAGCAAGAAATGGCTGATGTCAAAGTTTTGGATTTGGCAAGCAGGATGGCGGCGCCGGGAGGAGTTAAGGATTTGAGGGCTGCGATCGCGCAATTGCAAACAGTCCCACCATCCAATCCCCGCTCAGAGGAAGCTCGCAGTCAAATTGGTCGATTGAGCCGTCAAATCGAGTTGCTCGAAGACAGTCCCTACCTGCAAAGAGCTAACGATTTGGCGAGTACGGGCGATCCGAATTCTCTGGAGGCCGCTGTTGCTCAAGCGTCTCGGATCGGTCAAGGTAGGGCGCTGTACGGGGAAGCTCAGGGCAAAATTCAAGCTTGGATCGAGAGGAGACAGCGGCTTCAAGACCAGCCGTTTTTGGAAAGAGCTCAGCAGTTAGCGGCTAGGGGTAATTTGGCGGAGGCGATTGAGATGGCGCGCCGGATTCGATCGGGAAGGGTGCTGTATGAGGAAGCTCGATCGAACATTCGCCATTGGGAAGCTCAATTTCAGGGCGAGCAAGGTTTGCAGAGCGCCCGTCAAGCGGCCCGAGCCGGGACTGCGGAGGCTTTGCAATCGGCGATTTCTCTGGCAAGTCAGGTACCCGATTCGAGTTCGCTCCGCTGGCAGGCGAGTGAGGCGATTGATGAGTGGAGCCAGCGAATTTTGGCGATGGGTGTGGAACAGTCGTCGTCGGATCTGGCTGGGGCGATCGCGACTTTGAAGAAGATTCCCTCAGGAAATCGGGCTTTTGAGCAAGCGCGATCGCAAATTCAAATTTGGGAGCAGTCGCTGAATCCTCCGGCTGCTGAGTCTCTCCCTCCTGTTCCCCCGGAAACTGAGCCTCCGAGCAGGCCTTCGAGCCGCTAGGTTAACTTGCTTGCCGGACACGGGCTGGAGGTTTAAACCCGCTGGCACAGGTGCTTGATTTGCGTTTTAACTCAGATCGAGCATCATTCTAAATCAATCTGTAGGCGGGTTCACCAATCGTCTTCTGACAGTGCCAAAAGATTAAATAAACTCGCCCCTACCACGCGATAAAACTCGGAGATCATCTATTTAACGAACCGCGAAGACGCTAAGAACGCGAAGGAAGAAAGGGAAGAGAAGGGGAGCATCCCGATTTTGTAAACAGGGTTTTTTAGGAGTGCGAGCGGGACGCTCGCGAGCTGCTTAGCAATTACCTTTTTCCGAATTACCTATTACCCTTTATTTTTAGCTCAATTAAACATCCGCCGGATTTAGGTGCATCATCGCCCAAGTGGTGTAAGTGCCGATCGGACTCCAGAGTATGTAAGGCAGCAATAACATGGTCGCAGGCTGCGAAACTTGCAAGACGCTTAAAGCTAGCAGCACGCTTAAAATAGCGCCTGTTCCGCCGATAATTGTGCCGACTTTTAGGCTCCTAAGTTTACACATAACCGAGGTGTAAGACATGGTTACTATTTCTAACAGCAGGTAGAAACCCATTCTCAGCCAAGTTTCCTGAGTGCCCGGTTCTTTTTCCCAAACAATCACTGCTGACCAAGCTGCACAAATAAAAATTACTGTCCAAATTATGGGAATTGCTTTTTCAAATACTAGCCATCTCGGACGCTGCAAGCGGTTGAACCACTTAATGTCGCTGGGCGAGAGCAAGTTAGCTGCGAGTGCTACTACAAAGGCGACACCTCCAATTACCATCCAGGATTTAATCATTTCCCTACCTTGCGCGAGGTTGACTGGTGCGATTAAGCAGATATTATCTCTGATTTGGGCGATCGCGCAATCTGTCTCTAGTTATATTTAGGTGAGGTTGAGTAGCGAAACTCAACTTTTGAAAAGTAATTTACAATTCGGGAAAACATCTATTTATTCTGTTGAGTTCCCCTGCAAAATATAAAAAAAATACCGCTCTTGCTCCTCCCCTTGACCGGGGGAGGGTTGCGGATATCTCTCACTAAATGCGATCGAAATTATCTCCGTCTGGTCACGAAACTGACTATCCGAGTCGGTGATGGTGTTCTAATTCTAAACTAGGGTCATCATCTTTTCTGGGAACTAAAAGCGTATTTTCGCTGCTCGGTTGCAACACGGCTTTAATCACTTGGAGAAAACGGTTGGGCTTTTTAGTTTGACCGTTGAGTGTGCGGCGGTCTTTCACTTTTTGAGAAAGGTGTCGCATCACAGATAAATCTAGTTCGTCGATGAAATGGTCTGCTATACGTTCTCCCATTAAATCTACAGCTTCCGAATACTGTTCTGTTAGCGTTTCTATAGCATCGTATGCTTCGTCAGCAACTTGACTTGCTACTGTTTTATTTTGGTCGCCTGATGTCTGGGAATTGCTGCGGCGCCTGTCTAAAAGACTTTGGTATTCAGCAATGCTCATTCCCAAATTGTAAAGGTGGTGGTGAGCGTGATCGATCAAATCTACTTCAGTGGGATAGAAGAAACCGCGAGTGCTGTTGATGGCGTGCAGTTTTGCCCAACGCCGCAGAATAGTCTCATCTTGCAGTTGGTATCGCTCCAACATTTGAGCTGTATTTAGCTCTACTTCTGGCGTAACTTTGAAATCGCTCATCGGTAAATCCTCGCTGGTGAATAGATGAATAAACTTGAAACCTAGAATCTGTGATTTGGGTGCAGTCTGAAATTGACGATAAATCCTTTGACGGCATTCACGGAAGTCTTGCGGGCATTTGCGGGCCGCCGATCGCGCGATCGAGTGAGAAGATGTCAGGGTAGCGTACTTTTGGGCTTGGTCTCGATCGCATCCGGGAGCAACTGCACTGGGTTAATAATATAGCTAATTTCTTGTTTTCACAACCGAAAATTTGCTTTTTTGGCTTGAATTGTTAGTAATATTGAGTTATACTGCTCACAGTAACCGTGCCATTAGTAGTTTTAGTAGTTGCCAACGAGATTCTTAGTATGCCTGTATACGATTATTTTTGTTCCAGCAACAACCAGCAGCTAGAAGTTTCGCACAGCATGAACCTGGAAGTTGCGACTTGGGGTCAACTGTGCGAGGTGGCTAAGTGCGAACCCGGGGACACTCCCGCAGATGCTCCGGTACGCCGTTTGCTGAGCGCTCCGAGGTTACTGAAGCCAACATCCGACACCGATTACAAAAATTCTGGTTTCACCAAGTACGTGAAGCGAGATGAAGGAGTTTATGAAAATGTCACGGCGAAAGATGGTGAAAGCCGTGTTGTGAATCGAGATGGCCAGCCGATTTAATCCTGAAAATCCACAATAATCAAGTTTTCACGTAGGGAAACGGCACTGCCGTCTCCTGTATTTCTCGGGTAGGGAAACGGCACTGCCGTCTCCTGTATTTCTCGGGTAGGGAAACGGCACTGCCGTCTCCTGTATTTAACAGAATTGAAAATAGCGATATTATTCTGGTGCAAATGGAAAAATACGGTTGACCTGACATAATACCAATTTAAAAAAGTCTTTCTACAATTATTAATTGTAGAGAAATTATCTGTTATTTGCATAACTCCCCGCCGGACACGGCAATGCCGTTTCCCTAAAGATGAGAACCTCTAATTTCGGTAGTAGCAATATTTTTCATAACTGGCATAATCTTATTTACCAAACCAATCATTCATTTTCTGCTGCGCTTGTGCTTTAGTTTCAGCATTAATATAGACTGAAACCGTAGCCATCGCCGCCAGCAATACTCCCAAATCGTCGGTAAATCCGATGCCGACTAATACATCGGGAATGGCATCGATAGGAGAGATAAAATAGGTCAAAGCTCCCACAACAACCGTTTTAGCCCAACCCGGCACGTTGGGATTTTGAGCTGTATAATAAAGCGTCAAAGCTTTTTCAACTACTTCTCTACCAGCGGTTAAAGCAAACTTTTTAAGTTTAGCCCAAAAAGTTTCATCTGAGTATTTTATCTTAGAATCGCTGAGACTTGTTGTCGTACCTTTGGGATCGATTAAATCTAAAGGAATGCCAGCATTTTTGATTTTAGAAACAGCGGAATTGAAGGATTGGGCTCCTTGATTTTTATGGGGCGCCGCTTCCCGTATTTGTTTGATATTTGCGATAAATTCCTGCATGGTTTGGACTTGCAAGTCTGAAACCGCTAGCAGTTTTTTCGCGGATTGAATCGCCTCGCTTTCTCCGGGATGCAGCGTATTATTTGCCCAAGCAATGCTGATTAAAAAATACATGACTCCCAAGCGCAGTGTTTTTGGTGACTGGCGCAGTGTTTGCAAACAGTCGCTCAGTGATGGCGGTGTCGCTGTGTATGATTGAATTCGACTCTTGGCTGCATCAGAAAACTTGTCTAAATTTATGGTTTTAAACAGCAAATTTAGTTCGTCAATATCAACGGAACCGTCGGCGGCTGCGATCGCAAATAAAGATCCATAAAAAGCTAAAAGTTCGGTTTCTGAGGATGTGGCAAAAATATCTTTTTCGGACATGATGCAACTGGGATCGATCGCAACGATCTAGATCATACCACAAAACTCACCTCGAATCGATCGCAAAAATCGGCAATAATCTTAGAGGGTATGACACAATGGAGAATTTTTCATGAAAGTTGCGATCGTCGGCTGCGGCTATGTGGGTACTGCGACAGCCCGACATTTACAAGGTAAATCTGATTGTACCGTGACGGCGACAACTACGACGGCGAGCCGAGTGGGTGAATTGGAGGGTGTCGCCCAGCGGGTGGCTGTAGTTAAGGGAAATGATGCAGGGGCGATCGCCAGTTTACTGCAAGACCAAGATGCTGTTATGCTGTGCGTCGGTGCTCCAAATCCTCATGCTTATCGGGAAAGTTACTTAGAGACTGCGACAACTTTGGTATCGGTTTTACAGCAAATACCGACAGTAAAGCAGGTGATTTATACGGGTACTTATTCAGTGTACGGCGACTGTCAAGGTAAACTGGTAAATGAAGATTCGCCCGTCGCGCCAGCCAATCCCAACGGTGAAATTCTCGCCGAAACCGAACGAGTTTTATTAGCAGCATCGAGTCCAAATCTGCAAGTCTGCATTCTCCGGTTGGGTGGCATTTACGGGCCGGGGCGAGAATTAGTTAAAATATTTAGAGGCTGGGCTGGGAGCACTCGTCCCGGTGCGGGGGAAGATGCGACAAACTGGGTACATCGGGATGATATTGTTGGGGGATTGACCTTTGCATTGGACAATCGATTACAGGGAATTTACAATTTAGTCGGGGATGTGTCGCTGTCTAGTCGTGAATTACTCGATCGCATTTTTGAAAGTAACAATCTACCTAAAGCTACTTGGGATAAATCTGTTAGTAGCGTGCGGCCTTATAACGCGAGAGTGTCGAATCAAAAAATTAAGGCGGCTGGTTATCAATTTATCCATCCTGAAATTAGAGAGTTTTAATCAATCTCGACAGAGATTATTGCCGCTAAAAAAATAGTTTGTAGTCAGGACTTTAGTCCTCATAATTTTAAGATGACTGAAGTCCTTACTACAAAATAAATTAGAGTTATTGACGCGGACTAGATCTGACAGATGAAGGAATGCGAATCAAACGTGACCAGAACTAATAGTAGATGCACCTATTAAAAATTATCTACCATCCTTTACAACCGCTGAAACAAATCCATCCGATAGCGTTTGTGATGGCGAGCTAAATCTAGCATCAAAAAACCTTTTCGCGGATCGCCAAGATGTTTCAAAAACTGTGCAGACTCGTGGAGAAAGCTATCATGAACAATCTCGCCGTTCAAGATAAAACTTTCCACGGGTAACCGATAGTGAACCATCAAAAGATAACCTCCCGGAAGTAAGCTGTCAATAATTTTTTGCTTGGTTTCCAGGAGGTCTTCAGTTGTCAAATAATAGCCGACTTCTGAGAATAAAATTAAATCAAACTTCTCAGTTGGGAACTGCTGGGGTATCTGCATTTGCTCGAAGCGCACCTGTGGCAGATTTGCGCAGCGTTTCCGCGCTTCTTCTAATCCGAGTTCTGAATAATCTACTGACAGCAGTCTGTCGCACTTTTCGGCGAGCTTCTGCGTAATTACACCGATGGCACATCCGATTTCAAAAGCATTTTTAAACTGGACTTTTGGTAAAGCTCTGATAGTTGCTCGGAATTTACTAATTTCGTAAAAGCTGGAGGTGTATCCCCAAGGATCGGAACTCCCTCGGTAGGTTTCATCGAAGAAACTGGACGGTACTGATTTGGGGTCTGAAGCTGTCATAGCGATCGTCTGTAGGTAGCATAACGTCTAGCTCAACATACTACCAAAAATCTCGCATCTTTGACTCTCTGCGGAAATTTTTATTTTGCGACATTGAAAATTTTATATTTTCTCCTTAACCCAAGTCCTAAAGGATTTCAGCAAAGCCATTTCCCCTATCGTTTGAGTGCGAGTGAAAAACCCAGCCATTTCCGCTACCGACACAAAGAGAAAAGCAATGCTAAATTCGCGTTCAATATATTCTCTTTCTGCCAACTGATAAAATTTCAAATCTCGCCCGTTATATATCCAGAGTTCCGGGACACCCAGTGCTGAGTAAATTGCCAATTTATTAATTGAACTGCTGGTAATATCTATTTCAATTGCTAAATCGGGCGGCGGGGCAGTTTCTAAATCCAGTTCTTGTCTGCCTCTGACTGCTCGTTCACTTTGGATATAATAGCAGTTATCTGGTTCTATGCCTTTTCTGGCATTTTTGAGCTTGAGAGTCGTTGAGCCAGCACTTTTAATCTCACTGTCGAGTTCTTCGGCTAAAATGAAAATGCAGCGATGAAACTGAAGTTTATAATTTTCATGTTGGTATGAAGGAGTCATAATCTCTAACATACCCTCATCGTAAGCTATTCGATAACCTCGATTATCGCCTATTTCTTTGAGCAAGGTTTCAAAGGTTGACCAGCTAATATTTTCTAGCAGTGTTCTCTGTTCCGCTAAACTTGAATTAGTAGCAATCATCTCAAAATCTCCTGAGCTGAGACAACTCTGATTTTATTGTACCACGGGCAAAGCTACTTCCGAAAGAGCCATCTTTTTTAACCGCAGATGCACGCGGATGGACGCGGATGTAGGGACACGGCAATGCCGTGTCCTTACCGGAACTGTGGCTTACTGTATAATTTAACTGAAAAAGTCGATCGTCTCTTTCAACGCTTTCACAAACACATCAATCTCCTCATAAGTATTGTAAAAATACAAACTCGCCCGTGCAGTAGATGAAATGTTCAAATAGCGGTGCAAAGGTTGCGTGCAGTGATGCCCGGAACGAATCGCGACCCCATCTTGATCTAACATCGTAGACAAGTCTTGAGGGTGAAGTTCTCCCGCAGTAAATGATGCTAGCGCGGCCCTACCTTCGCCGTTGCTGTCTGGTTGTGGCCCGTAAATTTTGATGGCTGGAATTTGTCGCAATTGTTGGAACAGATAAGCCGTCAAATCGGCTTCGCAGGCGTGAATCTGAGCCATGCCTATGTTACTAAGATAGTCGATTGCTGCACCAAGGGCGATCGCCTCACCGATTGCCGGAGTCCCCGCCTCAAACTTGTGCGGCAAATCGGCATAGGTGGAATATTCGAGAAACACATCAGCAATCATCTCGCCACCGCCAAAAAACGGAGGCATTTCTCTGAGCAAGTCCAGTTTACCGTACAGAAAACCGATACCAGTCGGAGCGCACATTTTATGACCGGAAGCAACCAGCCAATCGCAATCCATTGCTTGCACATCTATTACCATGTGCGGCACACTTTGGCAAGCATCAATTAAAACTTTTGCGCCGAAACTGTGGGCGATTTCGCAGATTTCTTTAACTGGATTGATGCAGCCTAAAGTATTGGAAACGTGAACGATTGAAACCAACTTAGTTTTAGGGGAAATCAGCGTTTTGAACTGCTCTAAATCAAACTCCTGAGTCTCTGTCAACTCAACAAACTTTAGCACCGCACCAGTTTTTTGAGCAATCATTTGCCAGGGAACGAGATTGCTGTGGTGTTCCATGACTGATAAGATGATTTCATCTCCCGCTTGCAGATTGCTCAAACCCCAAGAATAAGCAACTAAATTAATTGCTTCAGTGGCGTTGCGAGTGTAAACAATTTCTTGCCGCGATGCTGCATTGATAAACGCCGCAACTTTATCTCTCGCACCTTCGTAAGCATCAGTGGCTTTGGCGCTGAGAGTGTGAGCGCCGCGGTGCACGTTGGCATTGTATTGTTCGTAGTAATCGCGCCAAGCGTTGAGCACAGCTAAGGGTTTTTGAGATGTCGCTGCATTGTCGAGATAAATTAGCGGTTTACCGTTGACTGTTTGTGTCAAAATTGGGAAGTCGGCGCGAAATTTTGAGGCGAGGGTTCTTTCTTGAATAAGTGTCATAATTTTCAGAAGTTAGTATTGTTGTGAAACTTGCTTCTAGGGCGTATTGTTGAACCCGGAGATCCCCCCTAGCCCCCCTTCTTAAGGGGGGGACAAGAATATTCTCAAAGTCCCCCTTCTTAAGGGGGATTTAGGGGGATCTCCGGGTTTGATTGCAAAGGCAAGAAAACACCCCCCAGTCTGTGGCTAATTCCTTTATCCTTGGATAGCCATGCAGGTAGAAAGCATTTTCGCCACTCCAACAATTGGTAATTTATCCAGAATTTCCGCCGCAAAAGCATCAATCAGCAAATAGCGACTTCTCTCTAAATCTAAACCGCGACTTTGTAAGTAGAAAAGTTCATCATCTTCTAACTGACTGACAGTTGCACCGTGGGAACATTTAACGTTGTCGGCGACAATTTCTAACTGCGGTTTAGTGTCTACGCGAGCTCTTGATGACAGCAACAAATTCCGGCTCAACTGTCCGGCGTCTGTCAATTGTGCGGCTTTCCGAACAAAAACTTTGCCGTTAAATACGGCGCGGGCTTTGTTACCGACAATGCACTTGTGCAGTTGGCGAGTTGTGCCGTGGGGATGATTGAAATCGATTAAACTGTGAGTGTCGGCTAACTGTTCGCCAAAGGCTACGGTTAATCCGTTTAAAGTTGTTTCAGTACCTTCGCCGCGCTGAAATACTTCTAAATTGTGCCGCGATATTTTCCCGCCCAAGCTGATAGCATGACAAGTATAACGGCTATTGCGAGATTGGGCGATCGCACTTTTGCCAATATGAACAACATTCAAACCTTCGCGCTGAAGCCGAACATGATTCACCGTGGCGTTTTCACCGACAACAACATCCGTTACAGCATTCGTAAATGCGGGTAGATTGCCGATTGTGGTGTAATCCTCAATCAGCGTAACTTTGCTTCCAGCCTCAGCTATGACCAAGCAGTGCGGCTGACACATGGTCGGAGATGCACCTGGTGCGGTCAGGAACAGCAAGTGAATCGGAAGTGCGATCGACATATTGGCCGGTACGAACACCACCGCAGCATCCACTAAACCCGCCAGATTCAGCGCGGTAAACACTTCTGTTTGCTGTTTGTGCTTGCTTAAAACATCGGTGATGCGCGCCTGATATTTTTCCGGTACATTGGATAGATTACCTGCATAAAATTCCGACGACTTCACCGTTGACAAATCCGGCGCATAAACACCATTGACAAATACCAATCTTAATGGTAAATCGTCCTTGTTTTTCACGGGCATAATGATATCAGACAGTTTAATTGCTGACTGATTGCTCAGGGGCACATTAAACTGAATTTGCAACAGCGACGACAAATCTGTAAACCGCCATTCCTCATCCTTTACAGTTGGAAAACTCGCAGCAAGCACGTATTGAGTCGCAATATCGCGCAAATCATCCAACCCGTAAGCAGAACTTTTGGGATTAGCTTCACCCAACTTTTCGCACTGATTCACCAAACCAGCCAAAAACATTTCTCTAGTAGCAACCTGAGTATTTATCATCGCGCGCCAACTCCTGCTGCTTCTTCTTCCACAACCCAGTCATAACCGCGTTCTTCCAATTCCAGCGCCAACTCTTTCGGGCCAGTCAAGATAATTCTACCAGCTTCCATGACGTGAATGAAATCAGGAATGATGTAATTCAATAACCGCTGATAGTGAGTAATCACCAACATACAATTTTCAGCAGTTGACAACTGATTCACACCGCCGGCTACAATCTTGAGAGCATCGATATCCAAACCGGAATCAGTCTCATCCAAAATAGCTAACTTCGGTTCTAAAAGCGCCATTTGCAAAATCTCATTCCGCTTCTTTTCGCCGCCGGAAAAACCCTCATTAACACTGCGCCCCAAGAAAGTCGGATTCATCTTGACAACATCCAGCTTATCCTCGATTAAATCTTGGAAATCAAAAGCATCCAACTCTTCCAACCCGCGATGTTTACGGTGAGCATTGTAAGCTACGCGCAGGAAATCGACATTGCTAACGCCGGGAATTTCTAAAGGATATTGGAATGCTAAAAATACTCCAGCCAGAGAGCGTTCTTCTGGCGGTAATTCTAGTAGATTCTGCCCCAAAAATGTAACTTCCCCACCTGTTACCGTATAAGCAGGATGGCCGGCTAGTATTTTGGATAAGGTGCTTTTTCCTGAACCGTTCGGGCCCATGATGGCATGGATTTCACCGGATTTAATTTCTAGGTTCAAACCCTTGAGGATTTGAGTATCTTCGACATTCGCCGTTAAATTGCGGACGGATAGAATCACTTGACTATTTTCAACAATCATTTCTTTTTTTTCCTAACTCCTTTGATTTTTTGGTCCTTGTCTCGTTCCTAGAGATTGATAAGTCAACCGCAGATTTAAGGCAGATAAACACAGATAAACGCAGATAATTTCCAGATAATCTGGGACTGAGTGCAAGAGGTCTAAAGGCGAAGCAGAGCCTCTGGGTATGCGTTACCAGACACAGCCTGGTAACGATTATTCATCCGTTACATCCGTTACAAAATCCGCTGCCGAACCTTCTATCCGACACTTCCTTCCAACTTCAAACTCAACAACTTATCAGCTTCCGCAGCAAATTCCATCGGTAACTGATTAAAAACATCTTTGCAGAAACCGCTAATCATCATTGAAATCGCATTTTCTGCGGAAATCCCCCGCTGGGCGAAGAAGAACAATTGCTCTTCCCCAATCTTAGAAGTAGAGGCTTCGTGTTCCACTTTAGCAGTATGGTTCTGCACTTGAATGTAGGGAAAAGTATTTGCTTGAGCATTATCCCCAATCAGCATCGAATCGCACTGAGAATAATTCCGAGAACCTTTAGCACTAGGCCCCATTTTTACTAAGCCGCGATAGCTGTTAGAAGAATTTCCCGCCGAAATTCCCTTGGAAATAATCGTGCTGCGAGTATTTTTGCCGACGTGGATCATTTTAGTTCCGGTGTCAGCTTGCTGTTTGTGGTTTGTCAGCGCTACTGAGTAGAATTCGCCCACCGAGTTGTCGCCGACTAAGACGCAACTGGGATATTTCCAAGTAATCGCCGAACCTGTTTCTACTTGTGTCCAAGAAATCTTGGAATTTACTCCTTGACACAAGCCGCGCTTAGTCACAAAGTTGTAAATGCCGCCTTTACCATTAGCATCGCCGGCGTACCAGTTCTGCACAGTCGAGTATTTGATATCAGCATTATCCATTGTTACCAATTCCACGACGGCGGCGTGCAGTTGGTTGGTGTCAAACATCGGCGCAGTGCAGCCTTCTAAGTAAGACACAGAGCTATTTTCTTCTGCGATAATTAGGGTGCGCTCGAACTGGCCGGAATCTTCGTTGTTGATGCGGAAATAGGTTGACAATTCCATTGGGCATTTGACGCCTTTGGGAATGAAAACGAAGGAACCATCGGTAAATACGGCGGAGTTGAGGGCTGCGAAAAAGTTGTCGCCTACTGGTACAACTGTGCCAAGATATTTTTCGATTAGTTCGGGATAATCTTTGACGGCTTCTGTGATGGAACAGAATATAACGCCGTCTTTGGCTAGCTTTTCTCTAAAGGTTGTGGCAATTGAAACGCTGTCGAAAACAACATCGACGGCGACATTTCCCAGTCGTCTTTGTTCGGATAGGGGAATTCCCAATTTCTCGAAGGTTTCTAATAGTGTCGGATCAACTTCGTCCAAACTGTTGAGCTTTTTGGGCTTTTGTTTTGGGGCGGAGTAGTAGATAATGTTTTGGTAGTTGATCGCGGGATAGTTGACATGAGGCCAGGTTGGCTCGGTCATGGTCAGCCATTTGCGGTATGCTTTGAGGCGAAATTGCAGCAGGAATTCTGGTTCGTTTTTCTTGGAGGAAATCAGTCGCACTACATCTTCGCTCAAGCCGCGGGGGATGGTGTCTGACTCGATGTCGGTGACGAAACCGTATTTGTAGGGCTGGTTGACTAGGGTTTGGGCTGTGGTAGAACTCATTATTTTGTGTGTTCAGTGTTCTAGATAATTCTCTCAAAGATGGCAGACGGGGCAATCCCTGTCTGGGCTTGAGCGAGTTCTGCTGGACTGCTCGGTTAAGTTAAACAACAAGTCTGTTGCTTTACTATTATTTTAAGCTACATTAACAATAGCGATCTTGTCAAAGTCAAATTAATATTTTTTTGTGAAGATGATGCAGACTCAGCAGACTTCCACTAAACAAGACATCTTGCAGTTTTTGCTCAAGGGAGGTCAAGGGACGGCTCTTGAGTTGGCGGAGTCTTTGGATATTAGCGCCCAGGCGATTCGCCGTCATTTGAAGGATTTGGAGGCGGAGGGCGTAATTCAGTATCGGTCGGTTCAGGCTGGGATGGGGCGACCACAACACATTTATGAGCTTACCAGTCTGGGGCGCGATCGCTTCCCGAATCGTTATGGCGATTTTGCATTGTCTTTCCTGGATACGTTGGCGGAAACCGTCGGCCGCGAGCAAGTTATTAGTATCCTGCGAAAACAGTGGCAGCGCAAGGCGACGGACTATCGCAGGTTGGTGGGTTCTGGTTCGTTGCAAGAGCGGGTGACTAACTTGGTGGAGCTCCGCAGGGCTGAAGGTTATATGGCTGAGTGTTATCCTGTAGAATCTGTAGATGTGGAAATGTGCGATCGATTTGTGTTGATGGAACACAACTGCGCGATTTCTAATGTGGCGGAAACTTTTCCGAGTGTTTGCGGCAATGAGTTGGAGATGTTTGCGGCTGTGTTGCCGGATTGTACTGTTGAGCGGACTCACTGGATTATTGATGGGGAACAGCGTTGCGGTTATTCTATTGCTAGGAAGGAACTTCGGCAGCGGATTTTGTAACGGATTTAACGGATGAAGATTTGGCAACGGATTTTGTAGCGGATTTGGTAACGGATTTAACGGATGAAGATTTGGCAGCGGATTTTGTAGCGGATTTAACGGATGAAGATTTGGCAACGGATTTTGTAGCGAATTTAACGGATGAAGATTTGGCAACGGATTTTGTAGCGGATTTAACGGATGTCACGGATGAAGATTTGGCAGCGGATTTTGTAACGGATTTAACGGATGTCACGGATGTCACGGATTAGCAATAACAAGTAACAAGTAACAAGTAACTAATAACTAATAACTATGGAACCGCTAGCAGATTTTTTAAAGCCGGAAGAGTGCGCGGAAGTTGATATGGCGCTGCTGTCGTCGAAGGAAAAGTTTTCGACTCGATTGGCAATTTATGGTTTGAGGGTGCTCAAGCAAATTGCTGGGGAGACTGGGAGGCCGATAACTGAGGTGTCTAATCAGCAGGTGATGGATTGGATTAAGAATGATCAGAGCATTCAACAGTCGATTCAAGTTGATGCTAGTTTTGAAAACTTTTTTACTAATTTGGTGGTGGCGTCTTTGCGACCGTTGAGGCAAATTGCTGTGGAATCTGAAAGTGCGATCGAGCAATTAACAGTTAAGCAGGTTGTGGCGTGGTTTGTAAAGGATGGGAAGATTCGCCGAGAGCAGGGAACTGATGCTGCTTTTTTGGATTTGTGATTGGGCTGACGCGCTCAGACTCCCAGAAACCGGGTTTTTTCGGAATCTGTCGCCTGCAACGAAATATTTTCATAAAAACCCGGTTTCTCGCCCCTCATGCGACTCCATGACTTCATCGAAAAAAAACTTTTGACAAAGGGGTTGACAAACTTAGGGGAGTTTGGTAATGTAATTAAGTCGAGCGAAAGAGATGCAGCGCATCAAACTTAACGCAGACACAGGATTTAAAGTTTTCAAAGCTTTCCTGGTGCTTATGATGTAATGGAACCACTCCGATCCATCCCGAACTCGGTTGTTAAACGTTGCTATGGCGAAGATACTCGGCGGGTCACTGCCCGGTAAAATAGCTCAGTGCCAGGTTAATAATAAATTAAGGCTCTTTTCCCGCAACGACGGAAAAGGGCTTTAGTTTTTTTGGGAGTTGTTAGTCGTTATCTTGGATACTCAATAGATCGATCAATGGCTTGAGATCGAGATACATTGTACGATAAGGCACTGATGATGGTAAAGACTCATTAGGAGCGACAAATTGAAAACCAAACTTCTCGTAAAAGCCAGATGCGTCATAGGGAGGAGTAGTATCCGGGTCGTAAAGTGCGTCAACGGTCATAAAGCGCACACCAACTGTAGGTGAAATCTCCGCTGCAACGTACTCTACTGCCCATTCAACTAGACGGCGACCTGCTCCTTTGGCACGTCTATCGACTGCTAATAAACCAATCTTGATGGCTGGAAACGATCGGTACTGAACGCCTTCGTCAAGTAGGATTGGTTCATCTAATTCCAGTTTATCTGTGAGTAGCGTGATGTAACCTGCCAAACTGTCTTCACCGCGTAAAATCCAGCATTGACTGATACAAGCATCTATATCTCGCTGAATGCGTCCTTGTCGCCAGTAGGTGACAAACTCACCCCGCAGACAGCGAAACCCCTGACCAGAAATGGTAAGCTCGGAGGTCAAATGCTCGACAGGCAACTCGGAAAAATCAACTCCTGCAAACTTACTACTTGGCGGCATTGGCAGCTTTCCGACGATGGCGACGAGCCGCAATCCGTTGAGCCAAAGCTAAAGCAGCTTCATTTGCAACATAACCGCCAGTCTTAAGGGCATGGGCAAGTTTTTGAACTTCGCTACCTGAGACTGGCTTGGAAACTGTATGCAGTGGGTACTTCATTACGAAACCTGATTCACTAATTCTATCGTAGTATACATTCTATTTTTGAGGTAAAAATTTATGAAGATTAGTTATGATTCGGAAATTGATGCTCTCTACATTAGACTTGTAGAAGGTAAACATCAGTGTCGCACTTTTCAGTTAAATGACGAAATTGCTTTAAATATTGGGGAAAATGAGTTATTGGTAGGGATAGAAGTTTTAGATGCTACACAGGTTTTAGGTAGTGGAAATATACCTAATGTGGTGAAGTGAAAATATAGCTTTTACTGTAGCTTAAATAGAAATGGCGATCGCTAAGAGTGTAAATCTAAGTAAGGATGAGTGGAAAAATGATCCGTACTTTTGATGCAAAATCTTATACAGATTTACTTGTTCGCTATCAACCAAAACCGATCGCAAATGAAGCAGAAAACGAGGCCGCGATCGCTCTCGCTTGCGAACTGGAACACCGCCCTATGCGATCGCTGGAGGAAGAGCTATTTCTGGAGCTTTTGATAACGCTGATTGAAAAATTTGAATCTGAAAATTATCCAATTCCGGCAGGAAATGCTGGTTTAATGTTGCAACATTTAATGGATGCGAGAAACTTGGAAAAATCTGATTTGATTCCAGTTTTGGGAACGGAAACAGAGGTTGATAAAGTTTTTGTTAGCGGAAGGGCGATCGAAATAGATGAAGCCAGAAAATTAGCGGATTTTTCCAAGTTGATATTAGTTTGTTTCTTTAAGTGCGATCGGCTACTTGTTGAGTAGGAGTTGCTGATATTCGCTCTCCGGCTGATTAGTCATTAGTTTTAAGCGATCGTGATCGATTTAAGTGATAGCTAAGGTGATCGCTACCTGTGCAAGTAATTTTATTTCCTAAGCTCTCCCAACTTAACCTTTTTAAGGTATTCATATCTATTCTGCAATTCTAGAAACTTATTTTCAATCAAGGGATGAATTCTTTCAGGAAATGGCTCATTCAGGTCAATTGGGTTAAATCTTTGAAGTTCCTTTATAGAACGGATTGTTTTATAAATTGCAACGTGCTTGATATACTTCAGCAACTCATTTATCAACTCTTTGCTGTTATTGGAATTCTCTGCCAAATGTATTTTAGATTCTATGATCTCAACTATTTCTTGGTGATTCTTAAGGATGAACTCTTTTTCTATAGCTTCACTTGCAGCTTCGGGTAAAACATTTTTTTCAGAGCTCAAAGACTTTATTCGTTTCCACATTACATTATCTTTTTCTAATCTTAAATATATAGGCCAGTAAAACTCGGAAATCTGTCTTTCTATAAATTCCAATTCTGCATTGTATTGGGCTATAGCAATCTGATCTTCTAATATAGAGATTTGTTGTTTTTGTTGATTTTCAAGTTCAGCAATTAATTGTCTCTGGTGATATTTTTCGTTAGTCTCATTCTTAAATATCTCGAATCTTTTATTGAGCCAATAACCTGCTGCTAAAACGATACCTCCAATTAAAATTTTGTCAATAATTAATTCAATTATTTTGTCAGAAAGATCCACCATTTAATGATTCTCCTTTAGGAATGCTTCACACTTGAATAATTTAACTCCATAAACCAAAAGCTTCCGCCTACTTGAGCATTGCTGCCCACAGATAGCCTCTTAACTAAGCCCCCAGCTCAAAGGTCTAACTATTAATCCATACTCATCTACTCCATTAAAGCACAAATACCCAATGTCAGCAACAGAATACCTGCCACACCTATGACCATACCCGCTGAATGTCATAGGCATCAAAAGCCACATCGCGACTAATCAAAACAAGGGAATGATTCATCGCCTGTGCCACCAGAATGCGATCGAAAGGATCAAGGGTGATGCAGGGGTAAGTTAAGATAGCACTCTGTATCAGAGAATGTGATAGGCAAAACCTCTATTTTTAGTTGTTGCAACACTTCCTCTAACTCAGAAAATGAGTTTTGCAAGCTAAGTTTTCCTAAACCAAGCTTTATTGAAATTTCCCATAAGCTGGCGATACTCAAGCAGAGAGTATTACTTGGATCTTCAATAATTTCTGCTGCTTTAGAACTTAATTGTTTACTGTCTTCCAAGTACCAGAGAAGAGTATGGGTATCCAGTAGAATATTCATGTTTACATATAATCCTTTAAATCTTCGAGAGGTTCATCAAAATCATCAGACATCCAGATTTTATCTTTCCAAATTCCAAGTCCGCCTCGCTTTGTCGGCTTTTCTTGAGTTGAGTTTTTAGCCTGCTTTTCTAGCAAAAACTCAATATAATGAAGCACTTCTGTCTGAAGAGACTCAGGGAGTTCTTCTAGTTTTTCTAAAATGACTGGCTGTATCATTGTTTATTCTCGCGATCGCCCCATCTACTCCATTAAAGCACCAAAACCCAATGTCAGCAACAGAGTAGCCCGATTATCTAGTACGATCGCCCAAAATCGCACTCACACCATCATCATTCTGCAACTTGCCTAAAATCGCCCGATCGACTATCGTTCCTAGTAGCAGGAATAACAAACAAAACATGAATGCAATATTGCCACCTTGGATTATTTTAGACTCCCTATTGCACAACTGGCTGTTAGAAGATATCGGTAGGGGCGATCGCACAACATCGGCCTTATTCCCCGCAGAGAGCGTCCCAGGTACTGCTAAATGGATTGTCAAAGAGGCTGGAGTCGTTGCTGGATTGCCCATTGCCGATCGCACTTTTAAACTTTTAGACAGCAGCCTCAGTTTCATCCCGCAAGTACCCGAAGGGAAATTGTGCGAAAAAGGAGAAATAATTGCAGAGATTCAAGGCAATTTTGACGCACTGCTAACAGGAGAAAGAGTAGCATTAAATTTGGCAATGCGTTTGAGCGGCATCGCTACTTTAACTCGCAAATATGTTGACAAAATTGCCGATTTACCCGTGCAATTAGTCGATACTCGCAAGACTACGCCGGGATTGAGATTGTTGGAAAAATACGCGACTCAAGTCGGCGGTGCTTGCAATCACCGGATGGGATTAGATGATGCGGTGATGATTAAAGACAATCATATCGCGGCGGCTGGCGGAATTGCACAGGCGATCGCCCTAATTCGCAATTCTATCCCCTATCCGCTGACAATCGAAGTTGAAACCGAAACTCTGGCTGAGGTGGAGACAGCTCTTCAGCACAAGGCGGATATCATCATGTTGGATAATATGTCCTTCGATCTGATGCGGCAGGCCGTGGCAATAATTCGCGAAAAGGGCGATCGGGTAAAAATCGAAGCTTCCGGCAATGTGACGTTAGAAACTATTAGAAGTGTAGCAGAAACTGGAGTTGATTATATTTCAACCAGTGCTCCGATTACGCGATCGACTTGGCTGGATTTGAGTATGAAAATTAATAGTTAGTGGTTATTGGTTAGTGGTTATTGGTTATTGGTTATTGCTTAGTGGTTATTGGTTATTTGTTTGTCATTGAAACCAGCCAATGCCCAATGTCCAATTCCCAATTCCCAATTCCCAATTCCCAATTCCCAATTATTTGGAGAGTAGTAGGGTGCGTCAGGGGGAAAATCATTAGTATTCCGTCAAAACCTTCTGCCCTGACGCACCCTACAATAACTGCATTGCCAGTTGGAAGTTGCAGCAATCATTAGTCATTAGTTGAAAGTCAATTACCAATTACCAATTCCCAATTCTCGATGCCCAATGCCCAATTATTTGGAGATAAAATGCACCCAAAAATTCCCATCAGCCATACAGACGTTGCGGATTAAGCGATAGGAATAGTGCAAGTAAGCACCGCTAACAGTTGTGTCGTAGCCAGTTGGGAACCACTCGCCATAGGGATCGTGAACGAAGAATCCTTCGCTGTCGTAGCCTGCGGCAACTATAATGTGACCGAAAGATGTGAAATATCCGTGAATTACAGCCGGATTTCCGCTGGCTAACCAATCTTGAACGTCATCAATAGTTGCATTCTCGGTATAGAAATCTTGGGCGCCGTAATCTCTAACAATCTTTGCTAAATCGTACGGGTCCCAACGACTGTAACCTTTGGCGATCGCATATTCGTAGAGTTCATCCTCAAATTGTCCGGTTCTTCTGCGCCGGGGAATTCTCAAAAAGTCCAAACACATCGCTATTGAAGTTACATTGCAAGCACCTGTAGGATTGTACAAGTTATCCATTTGCGATCGATAAGGAATGCCCAGTCTGACAGTTGGCGGATTCGGTTTGGGATAAAGCAGAGCGCCGTCTAGAGTAATTTGAGCGTGTCCTCCGAAAACATACCAAATCCCTGAACCTTTGAAAGACTCGTTGCGCAGAGCAACTCTAATATGACCGCGAATCGGAGCAAAAGCCAGCAGTTCAAACTCTTTTCCCGCTGGGATTACTTGTTTTTCCGAGTCCTGAAGTTGAGAAGACGCCAGCGGTTTTGATTTTAAAATGGTGTCTTTGAGGATTTTCAGGATCGGGCGAGGTTTGGGAATGTCTCCCGGTTTGGCTTCGATCAGCTTTTGGGCTGTGATTGCTCCCAAAAAACCCGGTTCGCCACACTTCATCAGAGTTTGAAATCGGTGGAGGGCGGCGGTAGAAAGAGGCCCAAACATTCCGTCTACCGGAGGTTTCAGTAAACCGAGGTCAATGAGGCGGCTTTGAATTTGGCGGCTGAGGTCGTCGTCAGCGGCGATCGCCTTGGAATCGTACCTAATTTTTGACTTTAGAAAGTTTTGTAATCTCATGTTTGCCTACCCACGTCAAGGATTCCAAGTTTATAGTCTCAGAAAATTACGGCAATTTTACAGATCGTCCGCACCTTAAGGACTTTGTATTCATGATTCGATACAAACCTTTAAGGTGACAGCCGATCGCACTTTGCGTACTATTGACCAAAAATCCCTAGCGCCCGTTGGCTTTCTTTCTACCGACGAACACCGTTGGATGTCTCAAAAGCAGAGCAATGATAGAATTGCCCTGCTGTTGAGCAAATTTATGCTGCTTCGGGGCGAATTATCACAACACCGATCGCGTCTGGAGACAGATATTTGACTGCGGCTTCCCGGAGATCCTGCGCAGTCAAAGCTTGTATGGAGGCTGCGTAGTTGAGGGCGGGAGCGATATCTCCTACCATCGACTGATAGTAACCGTAAAGACTTGCTCGATCGCTAGGAGTTTCGTTAGCGAAGACAAACCGATTTGCTACTTGGGTGCGGATGCGGGAAATTTCGGCATCTGTCACCAGTTCGGTTTGCAGAGTGCGGATGTGTCCGACGATGGCTGCTTCCACTGCTTCTATGTTTTCTGTCGCTAGTTGAGCAGAAATCGAGAATACGCCACCCAGTCGCTGAGTCATGTTGCTGACCGAAATTGACGAAACTAGCCCTTGATCTTCCCGCAAATCCTTAACCAAGCGAGTTGTGCGCCCGTGTCCCAATACTGTCGCCAAAACGTCTAGGGCATAGGTTTCGGACATTTCCACAAAACCGGGGACTCGCCACATCACAATCAGTCGAGCTTGCTGAAGGGTTGAGTCTACAAATTCGCGGCGGATTGTTTCGGTAAATGGCAATTCTTGGCCGTAGGTTGGGTTTTGAAATTGCGGGTGAATGCTATCTGTTGAGGGCAGATTTATGTTGCCGTTTCGTGCTGTGCTTTTTGCGGCAAAACTGTCTGCGACAATTTCAATTAGTCGATCGACCGGCAAATTACCTACTGCGACTGCTGTCATCGCCCCGGGCTGATATCTGCTGCTGTGGAAATCCCGCATTTGTTGGGCGGTAAGATTTTCGATGACGGAAGTCGGGCCGAGTACGGGTCGATTGTAGGGCAGGACTTCAAAGGCTAATTGCATCGATCGCTGATAGGTGCGGCGGCGGGGATTGTCTTCCGATCGTCTAATTTCTTCCAATACTACCAGGCGCTCGCGATCGAAGGCATCGTCGGGAATGCTGGCGTTGAGCAAGACATCGACTTGTAGCGGTGCTAGTTCGGCAAAATCTTTAGGGGCTGTGGTGATGTAGTAGTTCGTGTAATCTTGGCTGGTAGCTGCATTGGTGACAGCGCCGCGTTGTTCGATCGCCCGCTCAAATTCTCCACTCTTGATGCTGGGAGTTCCCTTAAAAATCATGTGTTCTAAAAAGTGCGCCATACCGTTGATTTCGTCGGATTCGACGGCTGAACCGAGATTCATCCACACGCTGAGGTTCACGGCATCAACCGGCAGGTGTTCAGCTATAACTGTGAGTCCGTTGGGGAAATGGCGGACTGTTGGGGCGTTGAGGGGCGGTCTGGAGGTTGATTTGAGTAGGGTTGATGTCATTGCGCTTTTAAATTTATCTTGTTTCTATATCTTAAAGGGTCTTTTACGAAGGGATCGGGCATTTGGCATCTACCATTCGCTATAAAAACTGCGATCGGGCACAACTGTGAGTTTTTTTGGTGACAGCAAATTATGGAAAATCGAAAATTAAATAAAAAATTAATATTTTCACAGCCTGCTTGGCAACGATTTGGCCGATCGACCTCTGGGAAAATCGGCTTAATTGTGACCGTAGCGCTGATTTTTTCGGCACTGTTAGCTCCCCTACTTTCCCCTTACAATCCGGCGGTCGATCGCGATTATTTGTCGCGCTTAGTGGCTCCTAATGTCAAACATTGGTTCGGTACCGACGGTTTGGGGCGAGATTTGTTAGTGCGGGTGTGGCACGGATTGGGGATATCTTTGATCGTCAGCCTGGTTTCTGTGGCTGCGGGTTTAATTGTGGGAGCGCTGTTGGGGCTCTTCGCCGGTTATTTTCGGGGGTGGGCTGAAGTGGCGATCGGCACTTTGGCGGATATTTTGCTAGCTTTTCCTTCAATCTTACTGGCGATCGCCGTTGTTACCGTCACCGGGCCGAGCCTGCAAAGCGTAATTATCGCCGTCAGCGCCGTGCAAATTCCGATTTACATCCGCTTAACTCGCAGCATGGTGCTGTCGCTGCGGGAACAAGAGTTTGTGTTAGCTGTCAAGGCCTTGGGCGCCAGCGACTTGCGGATTATTTTTCGCCACATTTTGCCGGGAAGTCTCGCGCCGCTAGTTGTACAAGCAACTCTTTCGACTGGTACAGCCACACTAGAAGCTGCTGGTTTAGGTTTTCTCGGTTTGGGCGCACAACCGCCAGCGCCGGAGTTAGGGACGATGCTTTCGGACGCTTTCAAGGGTGGATACGCTCTTTCGTCTCCTTGGACTATTTTGTTTCCCGGTTTGCTAATTACCTTGACAGTTCTAGGTTTCAACCTTTTGGGCGACGGCCTGCGAGACGCTTTAGACCCCAGATCTAATGCTGTGAGAAGGCAGTAAGTTCGATCGGCATTTAAATTATCTGTCAATAAATAATCAAACCATTAGTGGGCCGTTGCTCCCAGCAGCACCTGGAATCACTAAAATATGACTTTTATGACTTTAAGTTTATGACTTTTATGACTTTAAAATATGACTTCTATGATTTAAAGTCATGACTTTTATGAATTTACTTTAGAAATAATCTAGGTGATAATACTGACAACTTTACAGATGCAATACAAGTCGTATCTCAATACTGTTCAATCAACACTTTTTTGTCCTTGCTAACTCACCGTTGCCATCGCAGTATCTGTTTGTCAAAGCATTTTGCCGATCGCACTGTCTTGTGCAAAGAGTATTGAGTCATATCTGACATTGTAACAACACCTGCTTGAAGATAGATCGCGACCAATCAAACTTCATTTAGTAATGACTAAATGCTATTTCGTGCGACTACAAAACCGAAATAGTACATTTTAACCAGCAAAAACCCAGATACTCATCATCCGAGGAAATTAAATCATGGCATCTATTTTTGCACCCAATAACAATGACACCTTACTCACAGGAACTGCGAACAATGACGACATCTTCGGAGCAGGAGGAAAAGATACCCTCGTCGGCCTTGGAGGTAACGACTTTCTCTTCGGCGATGAGGGGAATAACTCCCTCCTGGGGGGACTTGGCGATGACACCTTATTTGACGGGCTTGGCAATTCAACTCTCAGCGGAGGTGAAGGTAATGATTTTATTTTCAGCATTGGTGGTAATGACTTAATACTTGGCGATGCGGGGAATGATACTCTCATTAGCGATGAGACGATCGCCGGTGCGAACAAATCTGCTACCCTTCTAGGCGGATTGGGCAACGATGCAATAATTGGCGGTTTTGGCAATGACTCCATCAATGGCGGGGATGGCAGTGACTCCCTGTCTGGTGATAATGGCGATGATTCAATTTCTGGAGAGAATGGCGACGATTTCCTATTAGGCGGTAATGGCAATGACATTCTCAAAGGGGGAGTCGGCGACGATTTTCTGGGTGGAGGTTCTGGCAGCGATTTGATCGACGGCGGAGACGGTTTTGACTTCGTTTCCTACGGGGCAGCGACAACTCCAGTGCTGGTAAATCTCGTGACAGGGATAGCAACAGGAGAGGGGACTGACACTCTCATTAGCATCGAAAATATTTTCGGTGGCGGCGGTAATGATTCTCTGACAGGGAATACTAGCGTTAATTATTTAGATGGTTTGGCTGGTAATGACTCTCTGTTGGGATTGGATGGCGGTGACTTCCTGTTCGGCGGTGATGGCAATGACTTCCTCGGTGGCGGATTGGGTGACGATTTTCTGGTTGGGGAAGCTGGTAATGACACGCTTGATGGTGGAGAAGGTATTGACTTCTTGTTTGGTGATGATGGTAATGACATCCTGAATGGCGGGGCTGGCAATGATTTGCTGAGCGGGGGGGCTGGCGATGACACGGTTGATGGTGGAGAAGGTGTTGACCTTGTTTCTTACGGAACAGCAACTGGGCCGATAGTCGCTAATTTGGCAACCGGGACGGCAACGGGACAGGGAACGGACAATCTCATTAACATCGAAGATATTATCGGTGGTAGCGGTAATGATTCTTTGACAGGGAATACTGGCGCTAATTATTTAGATGGTTTGGCTGGTAATGACTTCCTGTCTGGTGGCGATGGTAGTGACTTCCTGTTTGGCGGGGCTGGCAATGATTTGCTGAATGGCGGGGCTGGCAATGATTTTATGAGCGGTGAGGCCGGCGATGATTCTTTAAACGGGGGGTTGGGCAATGATATTTTGTTTGGAGATGAGGGCAACAATACTCTGATTGGTGGTGGCGGTGCTGACCTCTTGTTTGGAGGGGCGGGCAATGATTTTTATCAGTTGGATGGTACGACGGCTCAAGGTAGCGTAATTTCAGATACGGGTGGCATAAATTCCTTAACCATTCCGGGAGTCACGCTTTCACTCACTCTTGCTCCTGGAAAGACGGGCTTGGGACGAAATGGCACCAGTTTGGTGATTGACTTGAACCAAGATGGCATTGTTAATGGTTCAGATGTGGAGATTTTCAACTTCTTTGCGACGCCGACTGGGACTACTCCTGGTTCTGGTGTGATCCAAAATTTGGGAAATTTCAGCAGTACCGAAATTTTTAATAGTTTTGCTGTCTCGCCTCCACCCCCTCCGACACAACCGCCGACCCCGACGCCTGTGCCTCCGGCTCCACCGACACCGACGCCTGTGCCAACGCCTCCGGCTCCACCTGCGCCAACTCCAACACCTGTAGTCGCTCCGACTCCGACAACTCCGACTCCGACAACTCCGACTCCGACAACTCCGACTCCGACAACTCCAACTCCCACAACTCCGACTCCCACAACTCCGACTCCGACTCCGACGGCTGAACCGACGCCAACTCCGACTCCGAGGCTTGTGGTGACGCAACCAACACCGACACCAACACCAACACCGACACCAATACCGCCAACGGAATCATGTCCGACTCTGGTATCTATACCGATGCCTGTACTGGAACCTGGGCCGATTCTGACTCTAGAAAATTCAGGGGATGATTTGCTGTTTGGTGCTAACGGTGAAGATAGTATCAATGGCGGTCAAGGCAATGACACGATGTTTGGTTTGGATGGTTCTGATAGTCTGTTTGGAGGCGATGGGAGCGATCGAATTTTTGGCAATCCCGGCAGCGATACTATCGATGGGGCTGCTGGCGATGATGTTGTGTTTGGCGGCAAGGATAACGATTTGGTTGCCGGCGGTGCTGGGAACGATCGACTCCGGGGCGATCTAGGTAATGATACTGTCATCGGTAACAATGGCGATGATTTGCTGTTCGGTGGCAAAGGATCGGATTTGCTATTTGGCGCCGAAGGTAACGATACGCTCTTGGGCGATTTGGCTCAAGATACCTTGATTGGCGGGCCGGGGAATGATTTGTTTTTGCTGGGACTTGAAGGCGCACCGACTGATGTGGCTGCTGCTGATGCGATCGCCGATTTCCAAGTTGGGATAGATTCGATCGGGCTTTCTGAAGGTTTGACGTTTGCTAGCTTGCGGCTGGAGGCTGTCGGTTGCAACACCGCGATCCGAGTTGCTGATTCCGGTCAAGTTTTGGCTGTGGTTAATTCGGTGAAGCCAGATCGACTTCTGGGAAGTTTTGTGACTGCTAATCTCACTTTGATTTAGAGGTTGGGCTTTCGGGCGATCGTACTTGTGTACTTTTTTTAACCTGAGATCTTGCACCATTCTCGCTTAACAGGCTTTTCGCCCAGCCTTGAAAAACTTATGACAATGGTGCAATATCTCAGTATTACCAATAAGACGGCGGTTTCAACCGCCGTCTTATCTGATCTCAACCCTAAGGACTTGACTGCTGTCACAAAGTACGCGAAACTTTACATAACACTCATGTATTGCTCCTACCTATTAATAACTTCTGTTAAGTTGTGACTCAAAACCTGTCAATTCGTCAAAATTGATATAGCCCTTTGTCAGTCAGCCAACTCTCAAGAAGCGACTTCAGGAGGCATCGTCCCTGGCTTGCTGGTGTCGGTGTCAGATTTCATTGTTCCTATTCAGTCAGCCCGGATTATGGAAACACTAGAGTTTGTGATTTATCCAGATGGCCGCGTACAGGAAACAGTCACCGGCATTGTCGGTGCATCCTGCGCTGAGGTAACGGCTGCGATCGAAGCCCAGCTAGGCGTGGTACTTCATCAAGAGTCAACATCTGAATATTTCGCGCAAACGCTCAATCAGTCAGCCGAAGCGACAACCCAAGTGGGTTTTAGCGATTGGTAATTTTTTTTGTTGAGTTCACTTAATCTTTTTGGGAATCACCATGTCACACTTTAGCCAAATTAAGACCCAGATCCGCAATTTGAATTCTTTGGAAGCTGCTTTAACTGACTTGGGTATCGACTGGAAGTCGGGCCCGACTGAGGTGCGTGGCTATCGCGGCCTCACCAGCACTGCTGAGGTGGTGATTGAGCAAGAAAACGGCTATGACTTAGGTTTTAGCTGGAACGGGACTGAGTATGAATTGGTGGCTGATTTGCAGTTTTGGCAGCAAGCTTGGTCTGTAGACCGTTTTCTGAATAAGGTGACTCAGCGCTACGCTTACCATACTGTGGTGAATGAAAGCGCTAAGCAGGGTTTCCAAGTTTCTGAGCAAAAGCAAAATCAAGACGGTTCGATCCGCTTGGTGGTTCAGCGCTGGTGTGCTGCTTAATAATTTTGCGAGATTTTTGCAATTCAAGTCTCATCTAAAGTCCGCCCAAGCGGACTTATTTACTATTGTGGGGGATCTAAATGTCTGAGCTTTCTGGACTCGGAATAGATACAGCAATCGATCGCACTGGTTTAGAGCCGGAGTTAGGCGGATTTTTGCGGGATGCGCCCGATCGCACTGGTTTAGAACCGGAGTTAGGTGGCGTGTTGCGCCAAAAAGGTGTCTACGTTGACGAGATTACCTGCATTGGCTGCAAGCACTGCGCTCATGTTGCTCGCAATACTTTCTACATTGAACCGGATTACGGGCGATCGCGCGTGGTTCGACAAGACGGGGATTCTGAAGAGTTGATTGCGGAGGCGATGGACACTTGTCCGGTGAATTGCATTCACTGGGTTGATTACACCGAACTCAAGAATCTGGAAGAAGAACGCAAGGATCAGGTGATTCCTGTCGTTGGTTTTCCCGTAGATATGGCTACGGTTCAGGCGGGTGTGCGCCAGCGCCAGAAGGCTAAGTTCAAACACAGCCATTGAAATCCACAATTCAAATCCACAGCTTAAAACCTGTGGCTCAACAAACAAAAACAGCCCGCGCGGGCTGTTTTTCTATACACTGTATAATTAGATTTATTTCAGAGGATGATGCTCAGCGAGAATCTTCTCAACTCTCGCTTCGTCGATTCTGGCAGTTAATGTTGTTGCCTCGTTGTTATCCCGAATGGTTTTTGCTAAAGTAAAAGACGAGCCAACTGAAAAGGTTAAACCCATACCCATAAAAGCTTTTTGCCAAGGATCGACCTGTAAATAAATCACACCGACAGTAGTTGCGGAAATGGCAACAATAAAAGAAACCCAACATTGAAGAATCCAAGCATTAGTATCTTTTTGACGTATGATTTGTTTCTGCATAATGCCTCTAAGTCAAATATATCTTTTGGTTGATTAACTTCAACAATAGGAAGCTTGATCGGAGGATTCAGGAAGAGTAGGGACAGTTTAAATAAGTGAACAGGGCGATCGGGCTTTCAACTAAAAATTATAACGCTGTAGATAGGTTTTCATACTCTTTGAGCCTGGAAGGGAGTAGACAGTTTATAAACTGGACTAATCGAGATTGACTTTGAGATGATTTACTCACTGGTTTTAGGGAGAATTCTCAAAAGTTCCTTTTGGTTTTTGCAGGGCTTGACCAAACCAGACTGGTACACCTTAGCAATAAAAGGTGCTTGATTCCCCCGAATAAATCGTTTCATATTTTCTAAGGCATTTACAAAAGCTTGTGCGACTACAACTCCAGAAACATCGCCACCCACAAATGCAAACAGCCGTACATTACCTTGAGCCACGGCCAATAACTCCAAAGGACGACTAGCAATTTTCTTGTCCTTTGTAAGTACAACCCAATTGCTTTCTCCAACTATCCTCAGCCAATCCTCATCATTGAGGTCTTGACTAAAATGATCGTCATGAATTTCTACTGTCGCCCCCGCATTTCGTAACGAATCTGCCAGTTTTTTTCCTAAACATCGATCGATGAAAAATATCTCATTCATGCTACTAGCGGAAGTTCGCAGCGAATACCTTCCTCTATTTGGAGGCGCGAGCAATTGTAGTCCTCGGCAAGTTCATCTATGGAATCACCCGCTTTGTAACGTTCTGCCAGCATAGCTGTGGGAATGCCAGTTCCAGCCAAAACTGGGCGACCAAAGGAGATTCCGGGGTCAATCATCACTGTTTTAGGTTCGTCAGCACCTGGTAGTTTTGTGAAAGGATAGAGTTTGAGAGGTAATCCAGCTTCATCTCGTACAATGCGATCGAAATAAATGTCTAGAATCTGCCTCGCTTCCTGTTCCCTACCGGATGTTGCAAGCTTCTGTCCGCATCTCTCAAACAAAAGAGCAATTCCCTCGACTTGAAACTCAATTCGAGCGTATAAGTGAGGAGTAGAAAAATTACGGTTGACACATTTGAGAGTGGTGCTAAGTTGCTTGCGGGAAAAGCCTGTAGCCTTAAAAATAGCAATCAAAACATGAGCCTCTACCAAATTGGTGAAAGAAAGTAGTCTAGTTTTGGACTGGGGCAGCAGTTCAAGATTATTGTGTTGAGGTAACTCAATCAACGGCTCAAAGAAGTGCTTGTCCGTTTTTGTTTGCGAGTACCAGCCAACAACCCAATGTCGCAACATATCTCTCCGCAGCCTGAGATATTGTGCTGCTTGAGGGATAGAATATATCGGAATATCCCGCAGTTCAAAGTTGTTAGTATCAGCCATAGCACTTACCTCCAGCCTAAATACTTCTATTTTTGCACGGCCAGCGGGCGATCGGCATAATTTATTTTATTTGTTCCCAAAAATGTAGAGATGCAGAATTCTACATCTCTACAATACAATCCCAACTAATTAATTCCTAAAACCGCCGACTTATCTACTTATTTTTCTGCTGAGTCTTCGCTTGTTCGATCGCAATTTCCCGCACAGCTTGGAAAGAACTCAAATTCGACGAACCCTCAATCGCCTTCACCGCCAAATCTTGAACCTGTTTCAAAGCAGAATCAAGCTGTTTCGACAAACTAGCAATCCGCACATCTTGATTTTGAATAGTCTGCAACATCCCTTGAATTTGCAGTTCATAATTCTGCTTTTGTCCTTCAATATCTTTAGCCAACAAATCAGCCTTAATCTTAGCTTGATAATTGCCAATATTCCGACCAGTATCTTTCCCATTCTTGATATTAGCTTCCAGTTCTTTCGGGAAAGCTTCCACCTTAGCCTTAACTTCCGCAGACAGTTTTTCCCGTTCCGCAACCAATTTTTCGCGTTCCGCCCACTGCTTCTCCTGTTCTTGCCGAAACTCTTCAATTTCTTGATACAGCCTTTCCTGGCGCTGTTCGTATTCTTCAATGTCCAAATCTCGCTGAAGATTCAAATCATAATCATACAACTCTTCATCCCGATCGCGATTTTTTTGCTGATTCTCATTGCGTTCTTTAACAGCCAACTTTTGCAACTCCTGCTCTTTTTCCCAAGCTAGCCGCTGTTCCAGCAACTCCTGTTCGACAGTTTCGCGCTGTTCGCTGAGTTCGTTAGTAAAAGTTTTCGCACTTTCTTCGTACTGCTGAATTAAATTGTCTAGTGTATCTTCCGCAACATCTTCTAAACTGTGCAACTCTTGCAGTTGTTGAATTTCCCCGCCCACAGTGCGCCGCAACTCTTCTAGTTTAGCAGCTTCCGAAGTTAATTTTTCCGACAACTCGCTGACAGCGCCGCCAAAGCCAAATTGCAGCAAAATTAAATTGTCGATGGTAGACTGCATTTTTTGTTGATTTTCAGTTAAAGCCATTGGTTTCTTTGCCTCCACAATAAGTTTTTCTGGGACTGCTGTTTGCTTTGGGGCAGCATTTAGCTGTTTGATTTGCGATTCTAATGTGACTTTTTCTTCCGTTGCTTCCTTGTAAGCTTCTAAGATTTCAGCCTTGGTGCTTTTGTCGCTAACTTTTCTACTCATGGCTTTTCATTTGTTAATAATGGGGGAATTTGTTCGGAGTAAGGACTTTAGTCCTAAAAAGTTCGTAGTAAGGACTTTATTCCTTAAGTTTTGAGGAAATGAGGACTAAAGTCCTCACTACAAACGGGGTTTTAAGCTTTGCTCGCAAAAGCTTTAATTGCCAAATCTTGCGCTTGCTTCATCGTGGCTTGTAGTTGCGCGGAAATTTCGGCAATTTGTTCGGTTTGGCGCTGCATAGTCTGCTGTAAAGATTGTACTTTCAATTCATATCCCTGCTTGCTTCCTTCCCATTCTTTGTCCGCTAAATCTGCCTTGACTTTAGCTTCGCGGGAAACTTCTTGAATTGCTTCTTCTTTGGCTTTAACATAAGCCTGTTTGAGTTCTTCTTCAAACCCTGCGGCTTTAGTTTGATTCTTTTCAAACTCCGCTTGATTGTCGCTGAGTAATTTTTCCCGTTCTGCCCAATTCTTGTCTTTTCCACGGGTAGATTCTTGCAATTCCCGTTCTAATGTGCGCTTCGTTTCTTCGTAGGTGTCGGTTTCGATTTTGCGGGTGCGCTGTAAATCGTATTGGTAATCAGCTATTTCTCCCTGGCGCTCTTTGGTTGTGAATGCAGTTTTTTCTTGAACTACTACATCAAATTCTTGCTGTTCTTTCGCCCATATCTTGCGTTTTTGGGTCGTGTCTTTTTCGAGAATTTCGCGCTGGCTGGTAGCGTTTTGTTCGAGTACAGTCAATTTTTCTTGATGCTCTTGAGTTAAAATGTGGAGGGCGTCTGCTACAACTCGTATTTGCTGCAACTCTTGCAATTGTTCAGCTTCAATTTCGATCGCGCGTTTTAATTCATCTAATTTGGAAGATTCCGCCTTCAGTTTATCCGAAAGTCCGCTGGTGATGCTGCCGAAATCTAATTGCAAGTCGGCTAAGCCTTTGACAATGCTGTCAATTGTGTAGGTAGCAGCGACTTCGAGAAGTTGTTTATTTTTAGCTTTTTCGGCTGACTGTTCCTTGGTTTCGACTTTTGATTCAATCTTTTTCTTATCGGATAAAATCTGCTGAAAATTTTGCAATATTTGGGATTTGCTATCTTTGGCAGTTGCTAGTGTCATAATGCTTGTTCCTCCTGATTCTAACTTTGAGAGACCTTGTTACTAAGACGTGTTGATCTATTCTAAGTTCCGAAGTTGGCTGAGAATAGCGCGGTATTTTCTGGCTGCATCGGGTTTCTGCTCGGGGTTGTCGCCCGCTAAAATTTTGAGGATTTGTTGGCAGCGATCGCACCGATTTCCTTGCCAGCAATCGCACTCGTCAACTATACTTAAAAGTGTATCTTTTAGTAGTTGATTTTCGGCTAACAAAGCTCGGTAATTCCGCCGGATAGATTCGGCAACTAAAGTCATGTGCTGGAAGTCTAGGGTCAGACTTTCGATGTCGTTAACTGTATCTGCCCGAATTTGGTCGTACAGTTCGCAATTCTTTCGCAAACGGCTTTCTTGCAGGTTTGGTTTGGTTTTGATTTTCGTTAGTTTCTTCATTTCACTCTGTTGTAACAGTTATGGTAAAGGCGCGATTTAATCGCGCCCTTACAACAAAATTAGAACAAGTCAGCAGTTGATTTGTCTTCCGCTGGTGGCAGCGACATACCGCCGTTGGAATTCAAAGCAATAGCATCACTTTCACCGCTAGCGTGAGCAGCCATCAAGGAGGCTACTTGCTGCGCCGGCAGATTGTCCAAACATACCATAGCCCTGGTTCCTTCCAAATCAATCATCCGCGATTGATTGCTGGAATCAGATAAAACTGCTGCGGCTTGGTCGATAACTGCCCAGTCTTTGCGCTCCATCCACGACCATTTTAAGCTGTAGTAATTAATCGGTTTTACTACTCCGCTGTCGTCTGGTTTGTTACAGTCGGCGAGGGAATCACTTCCCCCGTCTCTGCTTCAGAACCGTGCGTGAAAGTTTCCCTTCACACGGCTCCTCAGTGATTTGTCCTTTGTCATAGGAACCTCTAACTGAAGCATCTTCAGTAGTTTTTGTATCGTGGCAATGTCGATGCAATAATTGGAGATTTTTGTATTCTTCCTTTCCCCCTAGTGAACGAGGGACAATGTGGTCAATCTCCATTACATCTTCTTCTTTGAAATACAATTTACAATAGGCACACTTCCCTTTTTGCTTCTTCAGAAGTGTTGCCACTATGTGAGGCATTTCTGGGTTGGTTCCCATTCTTGTACTCCAGTAAACTAGATTTCCGTCATAGGGTGACAGATTGCCTTTGACTTTCACATGACGCACTATTGGTGTCTCGGCGTGTGAAAGTAGCCGAAGTAAATTATTACCTTCTTCTTTGGCTGCAAAATTCCAGTTACTACCACCGATTGTGTGCCAGTAATTCCCGGCTCCCTCACTCCAATTTTGTTTGGGGTGGCGACGTTTTGCCCAAGTTTTTAGCTTGTAGAATATTTCATGGTCTAACCTTGAGTAAGTATCTTTGCTTACTACAGTAGAGTAGTAGTTTGCCCATCCTCTTATAACTGGATTTAACCTAGTTATGAGCGCCTTTTGAGGTGCTGTCTTATGGGCGTCTATGATACTAGCTATTGCATGATAGTGTTCTCGTTGCTTTTTCTGGCTTGGGGTGATGATTGTTTTGAAACCTTGCTTTGACTCATATTGTCCCACCTTGTATTGTTGGATTGAGAACCCTAGAAAATCGAATCCGGTTTTTCCTTCGTATTCGATTAAGGTGTGACTTAGTGTTGTCTTGCTTGATTTCAATTCCAATCCCATGCTTTTTAACCATTCAGAGATTAATTCTCTGCATCTTTGGACAACGGTTATGTCTTCATGGAGAATCACGAAGTCATCGGCGTACCGAATAAGGGTTAAGCTTTGGCATTTCATTTGCCAACTTTTTTGATTCCCCCGTTCATTTTTCATGTTAAGGGTTTTTGCATATTCCTTTATCCGTTCTTCCATCCCGTGAAGGGCAATGTTTGCCAGTAATGGAGAAATAACTCCGCCCTGTGGCGTTCCCTCAGATGTTGGAAACAACTGCTTACCGTCCATCACCCCCGCTTTTAACCAGGCTCGTATCTGACGGCGAATGGTGGGAGATGTATTTAATTTTCTTAGCAGTGTTTCATGGTCAATGCTGTCAAAGCATTTGGCAATATCCGCATCCAAGATAAACTTAGGTTGCTTATTTATTGCACTGTATATTGCTCCGATGGCATCATGGCATGAGCGTCCTGGTCTGAACCCGTATGAGTTAGGTTCAAATCGCGCCTCCCATTCTGGCTCTAAGACCAGTTTGACAAGTGCTTGCAAGGCGCGGTCGTTCATTGTAGGTATTCCCAAAGGTCGTTTCTCGTCCGTACCAGGTTTGTCTACCCAGACTCGTCTAGTGGGGCTAACCTTTGAATTCAGGTTTAGTGTTCTTAAAAGGTCAAGTCGTTGCTTTGGGGATAATGATTTAACACCGTCCACACCTGCGGTCTTTTTTCCTTTGTTATCCTGAGTAACTCTACGAACCGCCAATGCTCTTGCTGACCAAGACTTCATCAACGTTTTCTGGAGCCTGCGAATTGCTTTCAAATCACCACGTTGAGAGGCTTTGTAGATTCGTTTTTGCAACTTGAAAACCTGACGTTCTAGCTTTTGCCAGTTAATCTGATTCCATTCCGCCGTAGTCTTTAAACTCGTATTAGACATATTTATTGCTACTTGGACTCTACTTTACAAATCACCGTGAGTCTGTCTGCATATCCTTACCATTACAATAAGGCGTTCGCTTCTGACTCAATCCCACTCTTTGTAGCTTGTGGTTAGCACCTACTTGGATATCGACTTTTCCAAGAGCATACATAGAGTTATTTCGTTCCTGATAACCATTGATTGAACTTTTAGGGCGATGCTATTCACCGGGTTTATGGGAGGTGCATATTGGTCGAGGCCAAATTCGCCAATTCCCTATCCTTTGCCTTTTGGCTCCAGCCTATCAACCTTATTTGGCTGGTTACACTTAACGATGATTCAAACACATCTTTGCTTTCGCTACCCATGAGTTCTTGCTAGTCGGGATTTTTGGGTAAGGTTCCCAATTACCGTCATTACACCCCGCTTCACCGATTGATGGCTAGTCTCTACAGTGGGGGTATTGCTGTCACCGTTGCACTTACGGGGTGGGACTGGATTTTCTAGGATACTTATCTTCACCCACATGGTTATCAAGTTATCAAGGTCAATAGACCTTGTAGCTAATCCCCCTAATTCCAGATAGGAATTGGTTTCTAGCTAACGAATCGCACCTGACCGGAATGCTTGACAAATTCGGGAATAAAAATCCCGGTTGCAGGCTCTACGCCGCGCGATTGAACTGATGCGACTAAACGGTTAAAATCGTTCAAGCTGCGGTTTTTGATGTAGGTCACCATCACAACTCCTTGTGGCAGTTCGCCGGTTTCTGCGACAAACCACAGTTGGCCCCACAGTGTGTGGGAAGTTTGACCGAGGGAACCGAAGAATTTGGCAAATTTGAGGATTGTGATGGAACACTTGGAACCGTAGTCTGTGTCGCCGATCGCCCACTGGCCGCTTTGGCAATTGTTGCGAACGGCGATCGGGATTTCTGGTACTAGCAAAGCATTGCTAGGTTTGGCACCAAATACGGAAAATGTAGGTCTTTCTTTTGTTGCAGTCATGGTTCGTTTTTCCTTAGTTCTTTATTGATTTACAGACAATTGATTTACAGACAATTGGTAATCGGTAATTGGTAATCCGTTAAATCCGTTAAATCCGTTACACAATCCGTTGCCGAACTTCCTTCGATTACCGAATGAGATGTGTTGTCGCTTTTGGTTCTGGATACGTATACTCAAGCATCGCCTCTTGTTGAGCTTTAATAATCCGCAGCGCGGCGAGCAAATGCTCTAACGTTTCTAAGTGCGCTGGGGTGAAGTGGATGCTGAAGCCTTCGCCATCCCGCGCGTAGCCCGGACAAACCAGTGAGGCTGAGCTTTGTTCTTCGTGGGTGGCGATGTATAGCCAGTCATCGTCTTCGAGCTTGTAATGCGTGTCTGTCCAGGTTCTCAGCATTTGCTATCTGTTCCTCCTTATTTGCTGCGTACAAGCGTTTTGATGCCCAGCGCCGATCGCTCCTCTAAAGTTGATGGCGCTATATGTAGCGTGTGGTTTAGCTGATTTGCATTTTTAACCACAGCAGTACGGTTAAATTGGTTGACTAAACCGTCAACTAAACCCATAGTAACGTATGTTGATTTTCGCGTCAAGTTTTTTGTTGAACTTTTCATCAAAACAGGCTAGAATGCTTGTCAGGAGGCGAAAAACCGTGGAACAAACATTTGGAAGACTGATCCGTCAAGCTCGCAAGGACAAGGCTTACTCACAACGTGAGCTAGCTGGTATGCTAAGTGTGGATTTTACTTATTTGTCGAAGTTGGAAAACGATCGCGCCGATTATGCGCCAAAAGAGGAGGTAATCCGAGCATTAGCGCGGAATCTCGACATCAACGAAGAGGAATTGATTTTCCTGGCCGGTAGACTGCCTCAGCAGTACGAAGCGCTGCTGAAGCAGAATCCGAAGGAAATGCAGGCTCTTTTCCGGCGGATGCAAGAAAATCCAGATTGGCTCAAACAATCTTTTGAAGCGTAAGAGAGGCCTGTAAAAGTGAGTATTTTTAAACCGTATTGCTTCTATCCCAAAGAATCGATCGAGCGTTTGGCAAATGACATCCTGATGCAGATGCAGAAAACGCAAAATTTTGCTCCGAAATGGCCTTTTGAAGCGACAACGGTGGCTGATTTCCTGGATTTGGGCGTAGTCTGGGACTACATTGAGCCGGATGAAGAGGGTGCGATCGCCGCCAGGATTTTACCCCAGCAGCGGTTAATCGAAATCAACGAATTGATTCTGGAAAAACCGCCGGGGTTCATCGAATCGACGATCGCCCACGAAATCGGCCACTGGGTGCTGCACGTCAATCAAGACGAAGCAGACGGGAATGTGGAACAGTTGGAACTAGATTTGGGCGATACAGAAAAAACCGCCCAGGATGTCGAGGAAGCGTTTGTTTGTCGGGGCGCGGGTGGTGAAAATAAGGTTTTGTCGATCGAATGGCAAGCGCAATATTTTGCAAGCTGTTTGTTGATGCCCCGATGTATTTTGGAAGATAAAAGACAGGGACGGGATTTAACAAAGTGGTCGCATTTATACAAAATGAGAGATGAATTGGGAGTGAGCATTTCCAATTTGACCAACCGCTTGCAAGAGTTTGGCTGGATTTATATTCCCAAGGGAACGCGCGAGATTTATGCCGGGAAAGGTGCGGCAAACGGTCAGCAGCGGCTGTTTGGGTAGAATTTGATTGGATTTGAGGTTTGAGAGAGATTCTCGAATCTCAGCTTTTTTTGGTGTCAGGAATGGCGGAAATAATATCAGGGAATAGTGCAGAAGAGCGAAACTGGAGACAAGACAAGCTGCTTACCAAGCAGGAGATTGAAAGATTAAAAATAGCAGGAATTGACATCCACGAAATCAAAAATGAAGAAAATGCTTCTAAGAAAGACCTTTACAAAGACAGAGATGGAAACATCTACGTCAAACCTAAAGGCGGCATGAGTCCGGGCGAACCAACAAATCTAAACATTAATGATTTCTAATCACATTAAACAGGAGTCTGAGGATGGAATCAGAGATTTACGCTTATTTTGCCTTAATTGGAACTGACTTATCTCCAGAAGAGGTAACAGAAAAAGTCGGCATAAAACCAAGTAAAACTTGGAAAATTGGCGATTTAATTCACTCAAAGGCTACTATCCGCAAAAAGTACAATGGCTGGAGAGTAGATTCTCAACTTAGCAAGTCGGACGACTTAGAATCTCACATTAAATCTGTGATGGAACAACTTCAACCGGGATGGCTATCTTTGGTAGAGTTGTGTAAGCATTGTAAAGTCGAGATTTCTTGCGTCATTTATTACAGAAGTGGCAGTATCCCCGCGATTCATTTTGATAAATATATTGTTGAAAAAGTACATCAATTGAATGCGGCAATTGATGTAGATTTTTATGTTTTGCCAGAAGAAAGTGGCTCGAATGAAGCAGTAGCAGCATGAGTGATATAGGGTTTTTGTGCAAAGAGCGATCGCCCTTATCTACTCCTGGCTTCCTGGTGTGGTACAGTATGAATGAAAAAAAATTATACTGTGCAAATTATGCTGACAAATATCAGTCTCGTTCTCGAAGCTTGTCAAGAGTTAAATATCAGCTATGAAATCCTCGCGCCCAACCAAAACTTAGTTAGAATCAAACTGAACGGTCAAGATTATTACTTGGTTAATTTCAGTATGCCGTTTAACAACGAGCAAATCGTACAGATATTTAAAGACAAGGAATATACCTATAACTTGCTGAAAGGCAAGATTAAAACTCCAAAAACTCTAGGATTTCTCTCGCCTTTCTGCGAGGAAAAGTATCAGAAATATTTGGTATTTAAAGATTGTGAAGAAATTGTAGCCGAGGTGAGCAAAACATTTTCCCTGCCCGTGATTGTTAAAAAAAATCGCGGTTCGGCGGGAAACAACGTCTTCCTTTGTGAAACGCAGGAGCAAGTTCTAGCAGCGATTGAAACTATATTTAATGTCAACAGCAAAGATTATGACTATGTTTGTCTAGCTCAAGATTGCATTGATATCCGACACGAATATCGAGCGGTGTTCTTCGATCATAAGCTGGTTTTGCTGTATGAAAAAGATAAATCGAACGCTAAATTTACGGGGAATTTAAGCCCGCTGCACTGGGAGGGTGCAAAAGCTAAGCATATTACCGATTTAGAGATAATTTCGGAAATTGAAAATTTTGTTCAGCCTGTTTTTGAGGAGATTAGGATTAATTACGGCGGGTTTGATATAGCGCTAGATACAAATGGGGAATATTGGTTAATTGAAATTAATTCAAGTCCCAATTTTGAGATTTTTGTGAGAGATAATCATCGCCACATTGCTGTCAAGATGTTTAAAGAGATTTTGGAGAACTTGATTGTTAACAAAAAGCCGTAAATGTTCGATTTGAGAAATGCGCTACAATTAACCAAATCCAACTATTACACAATCAAACATAATGACAGCAGAAGTGTTAGAACTAGAGGGGACGTGGGAAGAGATTCTAGCCCAATCAGCAAAGTTTGCCGATCGCCGAGTTCGCATCATTGTTCTTGCTGATGAGGAACCGCTGAAGTCAGCCGAAGATTGTTTTCGTCAAGGATGGCACGAAGCAATGACAGGAGAGACTGTACCGCTTTCTGAACTATGGGAAGGTATTGATGCAGCGATCGGCGAGATGATGGAGTCTCTGCCAGAAACTTTACAGCAGCGAGTAGCAGAATACTTGAAAGAGTATATCGAAGACTTAAAAGATGAGCTTCGATGGGACGAATCTTTCGAGAAAGCGCAACCGCAACTTGTGGCTGCTGCCCAACGCGCAAAACAAGAAATTGCTGAAGGAAAGGCACAGGAAATGAAACTGAATGAGTTATGAAATCTGCGTTTATTTCGCAGGAAATAGAGGATACGGCAGTGCCGTTTCCCTACCCGAACATCTGTACTATTGAAAAAGTTACTCGTTACCAGTTAATATTTTTTTTTGCTTGTTTCCTTAACCAGAAGTGTAAGGTGCGTCGCCATGAGATTGTCGATTCAATTTAGGGATTTTTTATGGCGACACACCCTACAAATATTAAATGCTAAATTAAAATCTTGACAAAATACAACAGAGGACACGGCAGTGCCGTTTCCCTACCCCAAAATAATATTGTAGGGACACGGCACTGCCGTGTCCTGATTTCTTGAGATTACATCCTTTCCAACACTTGAATTCCCAACAAATCCAAACCTAACTTCAAAGTCCGCGCCGTCAAATCGCACAAAATTAACCGCGAAGTCCGCAACGGTTCCTCAGCTTTCAACACCGGACACTGCTCAAAAAACTGATTGTACTTTTGACCCAATTCAAACAAATACTGACAGATCCGATTCGGTAACAAGTCGGCACCAACAGCATTCACAACTTCATTCAACTGTAATAAATGCTTTGCCAATACCAACTCGGCATCGGACTGCAAAATTACTTTTGCACCAGCATCTAAGTTATCAAAATCAATTTCACCTTTGCGACGAATTCCCTGGACGCGCGCGTAAGCATACAGCATATATAGAGCGGTATTTCCTTTTAACTCTAACATTTTATCGTAACTAAAAGTATAGTTACTGGCACGATTTTGACTCAAGTCAGCATACTTAACGGCACTCAAACCAATTGTTTGAGATACGTTGGCAATAAATTCCTCAGTTTCCTGTCTTCCCTCTTTTTTTAATATCTCTTCTAATAAAACTTGGCGTGCGCGGACGACTGCTTCATCTAGCAAATCCTGCAAGCGCACTGTTTCCCCAGAACGGGTTTTTAATTTTTTGCCGTCTTCTCCTAATACTAAACCGAAGGGAATGTGGATAATCTCGACATCTTCGGGAATCCAATTGGCTTTTCTAGCTACTGCAAATACTTGGGCGAAATGGTTTGATTGTCCTGAATCTGTGACGTAAATTATGCGCTTTGCATTGTCGTTTTGGATGCGGTAGCGGATGGCTGCTAAATCGGTGGTGGCGTAGTTGTAGCCGCCGTCGGTTTTCTGGACGATTAGCGGTAATGGTTCGCCTTCAAAGTTGGTGAAGCCGTCTACAAAAACGCATTTTGCGCCGTCGCTTTCTACTAGCAAACCTAATTCGGTTAAGTCTGCGATTACTGCGGGCAATAATGGATTGTAAAATGATTCGCCGCGTTCGGTTACTTTGATATCGAGTAAGTCGTAGATTACTTGGAATTCGCGGCGGGATTGATCGCACAGCAGTTTCCAGGCGCGGCGGGTGTCTTCTGCGCCTGCTTGCAGTTTTACTACTTCTTGGCGGGCGGTTTCTTTGAAGGTTTCGTCTGTGTCAAAGCGCTGTTTTGCTTGGCGGTAAAATGCGACTAAATCTCCTAAATCTAGCGCGTCAGCAGTTGTTAAGGCTTGGGGGTGAACTTCGCGCAGGTAGGCGATTAGCATTCCGAATTGGGTGCCCCAGTCGCCGATGTGGTTGATTCTGAGTACGTCGTGGCCTTGAAATTCGAGGGTGCGGGCGATCGCATCTCCGATGATTGTCGATCGCAAGTGTCCGACGTGCATTTCTTTGGCGATATTCGGGCTCGAAAAGTCGATCGCGATTCTCTGAGGCGTTTTCACCGGTTCAATCCCCAAACGGGTGTCGGCGGCGATCTCACTTATTTGCGCTTCCAAATACGCTGGTTTCAGCTTCAAATTGATAAAACCGGGCCCGGCGATTTCTGGGGTTTCGCAGATGTCGGCGATGTCGAGGTTTTCGATGATTGTAGAGGCGATCGCCCGTGGCGGCTTGCCTAACTTTTTCCCCAAACTCATCGCCGCGTTGCACTGAAAGTCCCCAAACTTGGGATTGCTTGAGGCGGCTAGCATCAGATCCGTATCGGCATAACTTTCGCCGAATGCGGAGGTGAAGGCTTTTTCAAATCTTGCTTTTAACTGTTGGGCGATCGAGTTCATCTTTAATATTTTGATTGGATATTTATTTTAGACGCTAGAGGTTGAGGGCGATCGATCGCAACTTTTAGCTGTGCTGCGGGGATTGCCCCTAGAAAACTTTTTTTTCCTGATGTGATCTCAATCACAGCGTTTAGTATCTTAGGTTACAGATTATCACAATGCCGATCGCTACACAACTCAATAAATATCACATCTAATCAATGATCGCGATCGCCATATAATTTATTTAAATCAGTTACATTAAGGTATGTTAATATTTTTTTAAAGCTCGCAAAAATTCTACGAAAGGAAGTAGTTATGTTATCTCAACCTGTTTTTGGCGATCGTTCTCTGACCCAAGCCTTTTATCAAGCTGTAATCCATCGCTTCGATGACCCTCTGAGTCTTTCGACTCAAGCGCTATTACGAGAGTGTAACCTCGGCTTCGCCCCTTCTCCCGATGGAGTCAAAACCTTTTTCATCATCGCGCCGAGTCTGGATAAAGCAGAGCAACTAATTGCCAAAATTGACAGTATTTTGGAGCGAGTTGCCGAGCTCATGGCTGGAGTTGGACAAGTTGCCCTGTGCATCGTCCCCCCCGGCAGCGAGGCAGAGCAATATGTCGATCTGCAAAACTTAGAAAAAGTTCCCGCCGATTGTCTAGCTTGCAAAATCTTTACTATTATCTGTGCTGATGCTGCGAGCGATCGCTAAAATTGACAGTTAGCAACCAGCAACTCGTTGTGCTGAGCTAAACCTGTGCCAGGATTGGCGCGGGATAGATTGCTTATTAGTAACAGTCGCTCGAATTCTGGGCAAAGTGTGCAGGTAATTCGATCGAAAGCAAGGTTGCACTCGCTATGGAAGAGTGTTAAACAAGCAGGCACAATTAACATACCAAAAACCCGCTTGTCAGTCGATCTGATTTTTACCTGCCGGCTCAAATAGCCGTGCATCTACTGACAGTTGACAGTTGACAGTTGACAGTTGACAGAAGGAAGAAGGAAGAAGGAAGTTCGGCAACGGATGCAAGTAACGGATGTAACGGATTTAAAAGTCAAGGAAGAGGGAAGAAGACTATAAAGGCTACGCGATCGGGTAAAAAGAGGTTCGAGGGAAGAGGTTTGAGGGAAGAAAGAAGAAGAGATACACAGTCAGCTTTTAGCGATAGATATTTTATGTTGAGTTAGGTGGATTTACAGCTCGCTGCAAAATAGAGTTTTGCTTCATCTTCATTAAGTTTGCAGCGAGCAGAAATATTAGAAAAAATAGATAGTTAGTAGTGCGATCGCACCACAAAGTTAGTAGGGTGCGTCAGTCCCAAGTTTTGACACAATTCAAACAGATTGAAACTGACGCACCCTAGGGGGAGATATAGGGCGATCGCATCACAGGCTGATAGAATTTGTTAAAAATTTCAGTTAAAAATTTGAATTATTAAATTTTATGTCTAACATTGGCGATAAAATCAAAGATTGCAATTCTCAAATCTAAAATCAAGCCATCATGGTAAAACTGACACCGAACCCCAGCTTTAGTTTAACGATTCGCGTTGCTCTGCCGAACCAGCCGGGAATGCTGGCTAGCGTCACCAGCGCGATCGCATCTGTGGGCGGCAACTTCGGCCAAATCGACTTAATCGAGCAAAGCCGCGCCACTACCATTCGCGATATCACCGTCGATGCTTACAGCATTGAACATAACGAAGAAATCGTCCAAGCAGTGAAAGCGCTACCCGATATCAAAGTGATCGATGTGTACGATCGCACTTTCGACTTGCACCGTGGTGGAAAAATCAGCGTAATTAGCAAAATTTCCCTCAAACGCCAGTCCGATTTGGCAATGGCATACACCCCCGGAGTCGCCCGCATCTGTACTGCGATCGCCAATGACCCCCAACAAGTTTACAACCTGACAATCAAACAAAATACTGTTGCCATTGTTACCGACGGGAGCGCAGTTTTGGGACTAGGAAACCTCGGCCCAGCCGCCGCACTGCCAGTCATGGAAGGCAAAGCCATGCTATTTAAAGAATTTGCCGGAATTGACGCCTTTCCTATCTGTCTGGACACGCAAGATACCGAGGAAATTATTCGCACCGTGCAGAATATCGCTCCGGTTTTTGGGGGAGTAAACCTTGAAGATATTTCTTCTCCCCGTTGCTTTGAAATCGAAGCCAGATTGCGGGCAACCTTAGATATTCCCATTTTTCATGACGATCAACATGGCACGGCGATTGTTAGTTTGGCAGCATTAATTAATGCCTTAAAAATCGTCAAAAAAACGATCGCAGAAGTGTGTATCGTAATTAACGGAGCTGGTGCGGCCGGAATCGCGATCGCCCGATTGTTGCGCCAAGCAGGTGCCGAAAACATCATCATGTGCGACTCCAAAGGTGTTCTCTCCAAAGATCGCACGGATATGAACCCAGAAAAACTAGAATTTGCTGTGGATTCGGGCGGTACTTTGGAAGATGCGATGGCCGGTGCTGATGTATTTTTAGGTGTCAGTGCGCCCGGGGTGGTCACTCGATCGATGGTGCGATCGATGGCCGAGAATCCAATTGTGTTTGCCATGGCAAATCCCATTCCCGAAATTCAGCCAGAATTAATTATGGAGGATGCGGCGATTATTGCCACCGGACGCAGCGATTACCCGAATCAAATTAACAATGTTTTGGCGTTTCCGGGGATATTTCGAGGTGCTTTGGACTGCAAAGCTCGCACGATTACCACAAGTATGTATTTGGGTGCAGCTTATGCGATCGCCTCTTTAGTCAGCCCTTCCCAGCTTGACAAAGAACACATTATACCATCTGTTTTTGACGAAAGAGTTGCCATTGCCGTCGCCGGTGCAGTGCAGTTGGCCGCCCGATCCGAAGGTATCGCCCGCGATTAATTGCAGGAAGTTCGGCAACGGATTATGTACGGGATTTAACGGATGTAACGGATAGAAGGAAGTTCAGCAACGAGGAATGTACGGGATAGAAGGAAGTTCGGCCTCGTTGCCGAACTTCCTAACTGAGTGACAAGAATCACAGAAATTAGACATAATAAAAAGATATAATTAAGTATCCCAAGCCCAGCTAGGTCAAATGCAAAGCCAGTTAGGAGAAGTCAAGCCCGATCGCAGCAACCGAAAATTATTAGAACTGTGCCCGCTAGGGCTGGCATTGTGCCGGACAGACGGGAGTTTTTTGGAAGTAAATCCAGCTTTTGCGACTATTATCGGCTGCACGGTTGCAGAAACTCTCAACCTCAATTACTGGGAAATTCTGCAAACTGATTGCGGTGGAAGAGAAAAATATTTAGAAATTCCCGCAAAAAATACCTGTACGGGCCCGTGTTCAGCAGCATACAAACATAAAAACAACAATCTCGTACCCGTCCGAGTTTCCGAGCTAGCAATTGAAACAGAGGGAGAATGGGCGATTTGCCTGAGTGCTGAAAAAATTTTTAATGGGAATAATGAAAATAGCGAGCCGCTGGAATTAGCGGCGCACTGCGATTCAGATCTAGAAAAATTGCTGGCAAACCAGACTGCGGAATTGGCCCAAAATCAGGAATTACTTCAACAACAAACTGCCGAAATCGAACAAGCAAAATCGCAACTGCAACTACAAAATCAGATTTTAGAGCAAATTCGCGAAGCCGTAATTTGCACGGATGCCTGCGGCTCAATTATTAGTTGGAATCAAGCCGCTCAAAGGCTTTACGGATATGAGGATAGTGAAGTAATCGGTCAACATATTGGTCTAGTTTATCCGCCCCAACAGCGAGAATTACTATCTAGATTGGTGGCAAAAAAGCTACAAAAAACAGGCGAGTGCGAGCTGGAAATTATGATGCAGCGCAAGTCTGGAGAAGAGTTTGAGTCGCACTTGTCACTTTCTCTGTTAAAAGACGTTCGTGGCGAAGTTATTGGAAGTGTCGGCTGCATCAGGGACATTAGCGATCGCAAAAATTTAGAACAAGAGTTAGCACAGAAACAAGCACTATTTGATGCTTTTTTGCAGGAGGCGCCGGCAGGACTTTGCATTATGGACTCTCAACTGCGGTACGTGCAAATCAATCAATTCCTAGCAGAAATAAATTCTCTGAGTCCTGCCGAACACATCGGCAAGACGGCTGGCGAAATATTGCCAGATCTCGCTCCAATGGTAGAGCCTTTGTACGAACAAATTTTGAGAACAAAAGCTCCCTTAATTAACATCGAGATGAGCGCTGAAAGTCCCATAAATCCGGGAGTTATTCAACACGTCACAGGCTCTTATTTTCCTCTGCTAGACAAAGACGGTGAGGCGATCGGCATCGGTGCAGTTGTGATTGACATTAGCGATCGCAAACAAGCAGAAGCAGCACTGCAAAAAAGTGAACAGCTTTACCGCACGATGGCCAGCAACATTCCCAACGGTGCGGTGATGCTGTTCGATCGCGAAATGCGCTTTACCCTGGTAGAAGGCACAGAATTAGCCGCTGTGGGGCTTTCCAAAGAGTTGATGGAAGGCAAGACAATCTGGGAAGTATTCGAGCCGGATTTTTCCGCTGCTGTCGAGCCAAATTATCGGGCGGCGCTGGCTGGAGAAACAGTTGTTACAGAATTTACTTACGGCGATCGCATTTACCTCGCTTACACTTTGCCAGTCAGAAACGAACGCCAAGAAATCACCGGCGGATTGCTGATGACTCAAAACATTACCGATCGCCACTTAGCAGAAGAAGCCCTCAGGGAAAGCGAAGAAAAATACAGGTGCATTGTCGAGACAGCAGACGAAGGAATTTGGATGATCGATGCGGAGGGTAACACTACTTTTGTCAACCAAAAAATGGCCGATATGCTCGGCTGCACCCCAGGGGAAACGATCGGGCAGCCGCTATTTGCTTTCATGGATGCAGAAGGAATGGCGATCGCCGAAGAAAATCTCAACCGCCGCAGTCAAGGAATTCGCGAACAGCACGATTTTAAGTTCCTGCGCCGAGATGGGAGTGACTTGTGGGCGATGGTTTCTACTAATCCTTTGTTAGACAAAGAAGGGCGCTATCTCGGCGCTTTGGCAATGGTGGCCGACATTACAAATCGCAAGCAAACAGAAGCCGCATTGCAGCAGTCGGAATCTAAATTTCGCTCGCTTTACGAATTCACCAGTTTGCCCGTTTTGATGTTAGATGAAAACGGTATTTGTGATGTCAACAATGCTACTATAGAACTATTTGGAGGCACTGGCAAAGAGCAGTTTGTAGGCAAGAATCCTGGCAAAGTCTCGCCGCCTTTCCAACCCAACGGCAGAGATTCTTTGAGCATGGCTAGCGAAATGATGGCGATCGCCTTTGAACGCGGCAATAACCGTTTTGATTGGCTGCACCAGCGCTTAGACGGTACTGATTTTCCCGCAGAAGTCGTGCTAACAATCATCGAAGTTGGAAATCAACAAGTTATCGAAGCAGTCGTCCAAGATTTAACCGATCGTAAACTTGCAGAAGAAACGCTAGTGCGATCGGAACAATCCCTCAGACAGCAAGCTCAGAGAGAACAACTGCTCAATCAAATTGCCAACCAGATTCGCAATTCTTTAGATTTAGACACAATTTTAGCAACCGCCGTTCAAGAAATTCGCAATTTGATGCAGCCAGATTGGTGCCTCTTCACTTGGTATCGCCCCAACAGCAATCCTCCTGTTTGGGACATAGTTTGTGAAGCCAAAAATGCAGCTTTACCAAGCTTGCTAGGTACTTATGTTGTAGAAAACCAATCTAGTCCCGGAGTCGAGCAAATTTTGCGCCGACAAATTCTGCGAATTGATGATGTCAGCACTTTTGAAGATGCAGAATTGCGCGAACTTTTCCAGACCTCAAAAGTTAACTCAGTGCTGTCGCTGCCAATTCACACTGCTTCAGGCGATGTTGGCGCGATCACCTGCTATCAGGCTCTATCCCTGCGAAATTGGAGCGATTCGGAAGTCGAGCTGATGCAAGCAGTGATTGCTCAAATTGCGATCGCGATCGAGCACGCCGAATTGTACACCCAAAGCCGCACAACCGCCCAATTAGCTCAAGCTCAAACCCAACAGCTAGAACAAACTTTGCACCAACTGCAACGCACCCAAACTCAATTAATTCAAAGTGAAAAGATGTCAAGTTTGGGACAATTAGTCGCAGGTGTCGCCCACGAAATCAACAACCCAGTTAATTTTATCTACGGCAATCTTAGCTACGTTAGCGAATACACTGAAAAATTACTAAAAATGCTGCAACTTTACCAGCAGGAATACCCGCAGCCTCCCGCCACAATTTTAGATGCCAGAGAAGACTTTGAAATTGATTATATTATTGAAGATTTACCAAAAATTGTAACATCTATGAAAGTCGGAGCCGATCGCATCCGCGACATTGTGTTAAGCCTGCGGACTTTCTCAAGACTCGACGAAGCCGAAATGAAACAAGTTGACATTCACGAAGGCATCGAAAGCACCCTGCTGATTTTGCAAAACCGCCTGAAAAACAGACCCGATCGCCCGCCAATTAATATTATCAAAGAATACGGCAATTTGCCTTTAGTTGAATGTTATCCCGGTCAGTTAAATCAAGTATTTATGAATTTGTTGAGCAATGCGATCGATGCTGTGGAAATGGACATCAATAAATCGCAGCGCACAGACAAACATCTCGCAATTACGATCCGCACCGAACTAACCGACAATAACTGCGTTACAATGCGGATAGCTGACAGCGGCCCAGGGATGAGCGAAGACGTGAAACGGCGCTTGTTTGACCCATTTTTTACAACAAAACCCATCGGCAAAGGCACAGGCTTAGGATTGGCAATTTCGCACTCTATTATCGTAGAAAAACATGGCGGCAAGCTTACCTGCAATTCTGTATTGGGAGAAGGTTCGGAATTTGCGATCGAGATTCCGCTGCGGCAAAAAAGGAATTAAAACCTGGAAAATTCCCAGAAACCGGGTTTCTTCCGAGATATTTTGCCACCCAACCGAGATTTTCTCAGAAACCCGGTTTCTTAGACTTTGCAACAATCCCCAGTACAACAGTCCCAGAAACCGGGTTTCTTCCGAGATATTTTGCCACCCAACCGAGATTTTCTCAGAAACCCGGTTTCTTAGACTTTGCTTCTAACCTAAAGATTTTACATAAACCTGATCGCACCTTAGCGTCTCCACACCCGTTGTCGGCAGATAGCCGTTATTTTCATACATTTTCACAGCTTCTTTGAGAACGCTAGCAGTTTCTATCCAGATTTCATCAAAGCCGCGAGCGATAATTGTACTTTCCAATTCTTGCAGTAAAAACTTCCCCAAACCTTGTCTCCTTGCTGCTGGCAAAATATACATTTTGCGAATTTCCACAGCATTCTTGCCGCGCTCAATGGGATAGTAACCCGCCGTACCGACTATTTGATCCTGCCGTTCAACTACCCAAAATTCCCCGCCTTTATTGTGATAGTGCACTTCTACATCATAAACATCTCGATCTGCGCCGTAAGGTTCGCACCGTAAACCGTACTCTGCTAAAACATCCCGAATTAAATGGAAAGCCTCAGCGCGATCGCGCGTTTCCCAGGAACGAATCAAAAAATCCAGATGTTGGGTTTTCATGGGTTGTTGCAACTTATATTAATTAATTTTTGGAATTTAGCAACTGTAAAATTACTGATTTTTGGCATTTTACAGTTGCTAAATGCACCCAACTTTTAACTGTGAATTCTCGGTTCAGGATAAGGAGTTGCCAGCAACTCACTTTCTACCAATGATAATTCCTCCAGTCGCTCAATCACAAGAGCGCGATCGAAATAAGTTGTTGCCAAAATCCAATATACCCCATAATGGCGCGCTTCCGAAGCCATCAAACTGCGGTAAAACTTAGCTAATTCCGCATCAGGACAATGCTCGCCCAGCAGCCCCAACCGTTCGTGACTCCGCGCTTCAATCAAACCAGAAACCAACAAAGAATCCAAAAGTCTCTCCGGTTCCTGCTTGCGAATGTGCCCCGACAAACCCGCACCGTAGGGAGGCGCCGCCAAAGGGCCCAAAGCGATGCCGCGCTCTTCCAACCGCTGGTTGACTTGCTCGAAATGCTCTAATTCTTCGCGGGCGATGGCGGTTAGCATCCTCACCAATTTTTCCCGCGCTGGGTAGCGAAACATTAAATTTAACGCTACTCCCGCCGCTTTCCGCTCGCAGTGGGAATGATCTAATAAGATTGTATCAAAATGGGCGATCGCCTGTTCGATCCAAGCTTCCGAAGTCGGCTGTTTCAAAAACTTAATAGTTGGTAGTGTCATTAGTCAGTAGTCAGTAGTCAGTAGTCAGTAGTCAGTAGTCAGTAGTCAGTAGTTAGATAGCCTTCGATCAAATAACCTTTCTCGGTTTGTAGTGAGGACTTTAGTCCGCATAAATCAGAGGACTAAAGTCCTCACTACAAACCTATGCACTCGCGGTCATTCCAGTGGATATCATACTATCTATTCAGATTTTACACAATTTTTCAAACACTGCATACATATCACCAGCAAACTTTTTCGGATTCCAAAGTGGCGACAAACTTGCTGCATCCTTAGACTTAACCAACTGTGCTTTAATTGCATTTCTCAAATCACCATCCTTACCCAATTTTACACCCCAATCCACATATTCCGCCCAAGACAAAGCCACACCAGTTTCAATTCCCAAAGCCTGCAAAAACGAATAACCCATTCTCGACAAAAACTGCTCTCCGGTGCGAGTCACCACAGGCAAATTAAACCACAAAGCCTCTAAAGTATGAGTACCTCCATTATAAGGATAAGAATCTAACAAAACATCTGCCAGCAAATAGACAATTCTGTGTTCTTCCTCCGTAGCAAACCTCGGCAAAAACTTAATTCGATGCCGGCCGACTCCCTCAGCTTCGCAAGCTTGATGATACGCAGCCTCAAACACTGCTGCATCGCCTAAAGCTTTGTGAATTAAGATACTGTTCGGCACTTTTTTGAGAATCGCAATTTGTGCTTTTACCAACTCGCGATTAAATTTTCTGCCGGGAGCGACGCACAGATAAACTATTTGATCCAAACCGATGCGATTCGACTTTCTCAATGCAACCGGATCGACTCCATATCTCTGAAAACCTGACACCGCTACAAAGGAATCCGGCATCCTAATTAGCTGCTCGTCATAATATTTTTCTCTGTCAGCGGGGTGCGAGTGCCAGTCTGTAAGAAAGTAATTTTCCCGCGATATGTAAGGCGCATCAAATCCCAGCCAAGAAACACAAACTGGTGCGGGTCTTTGGTAGAGAATGTCAGCGTGAACTGGTACGCTGAGAGAATCTAAATCGACTAAAACATCTAATTCATCTTGCTGAATTTGGTCGATAATTTCTGCGGAATTGGCAAGTCCATTCGGGTACGTTTTCGGAAAAGTCAGTTTTCCCAAACTTTCAAATTGCTGAGTGCGATCGTCAGGAACAATTCTTTCGGAAGCGTACAAATACACATTAGGCGTGATGTCGGACAATTCGCGAATGATGTCAGCGCTGCACCAACCTACAGAATGGCGACTGAAGTGATTGGACAAAAACCCGATTTTTAACTTGCTGGATTGGACTGTTGATGGGGAACGATAATTTGCGGGTTGAGAAAAATTAGGTTTGATACATTTTTCGATGTACTTTTGGGCAATTAATCTGTAAAGTTTAGAGTTGGCTGCCAAGTCATCTCGCAAATAGGGCGTGCTGAATAATAAGTTTGCATAAAGCGATTTAATTTCTACCGAACTCGCCCTTTCTAAGTTGTGCTGCAAGTACGATTCTAGTTCTAAAAATCGTTCGCCTGCAATTTGATTCAATCCCGATACTTGATAGGTGCTGATGAAGTAAATCGCCGTCATTATCGGATCGGTTTCGGCGCACATTTGGCTGTATTTGTGAACAGCTTGCCGCGCGGTTACTAAATCGCTAGTATCTCTGAGGATGCCGCACAAATGTTGGTGGGCTGCAATAAAATCCGGTTTAATTTCTAGGGCTTTTTGCAGGTTGGGTATCGCCTCTTTAAACTTGCCCTGGTGGCGCAAAATTATGCCTATTTGACAGTATGCTTCGGGTAAATCGGGTTTGAAAGCGATCGCCCGTTGCCATGCAGCCACAGCCTCATCTAACTGCCCCTGTCTCGCTAATCGATCGCCTAAATTTATGTGAAAATCTACCTGAGCCAGATGGGGATTGAGTTCGAGAGCTTTTTGCTCGTAGGCTACCGCTGCATCCGGCTGCCCCTGCTGCTTGAGTGCGCTTGCCAAATTCCAGTAAGCAGCAGCCAAAGTTGGTTTAAGTTCGATCGCCTTTTGGTAATTAACAATCGCCTCTACCAAACGCCCTTGCTTGTAGAGCATACTCCCCAAATTAGCATAAGCCTCAGCAAAATCGGGATTCAGGGCGATCGCCTCCGAATAAAACCGCATCGCTTCCTCAATTTGCCCGCTTGCTTGCTGCACGTTACCCATTGTCACGTAAGCCGCCGCCCAATCCGGTTGCAATTCCAGAGCTCGGCGACAAGCAGCAACGGCTGCTGCTAAATTGCCTTGGGAGTAATAGGTTTCTGCAACGACAGTCAGCGATGCAGCATCTTCAAATTGGGGTGTTTCTGATTGGTTGCGAAAATCGGAATTCATTTGGCGGCCTATCTGTGCTATCAAGTTAAAGGTTGAATCTAGATTAATTTGCAGAGTAGCAGTTTTAGCGGAACTACGGGCGATCGTCACAGAGAATTTATGAGCGACAAGCAAGCGACACAGCGCCAACATCACATCAAGTGGAAACCAAACCTCCTACTGGGGATACTCTTGTTAGCCTTGGCAATCCCCTTACCCTTTGCCCAAAAGACTCTGGCGCAGCAACAGCAGACAGCAAGCTTTCGGCAGAAATTATTTCAAACAGCGCTTTATTTCACTCTATATTTTGAGGGTGGATTCAGCAATCACCCCGCAGATAAGGGCGGTAGAACTTATCGGGGCATCCTGCAAACAGAATACAACTCCTACCGCTACAGTCGCGGGCTGCCGCCCCTCGATGTGACGCAGATGTCGGAAGCAGAGCTCTTAGAAATTTATAAATATTACTGGGATTCTAGTCTTTCGGGTACGATGCAGCCTGCTTTGGCGATCGTCATGTTTGACACTGCTGTTAATTTCGGCATCAACAATTCTATTACATTTTTGCAGCAAGCTTTAGGATTGCCGCAAAGCGGCATTTTTGACGCGCGCACCAGGGAAGCGCTGAAAGCCGCTAATAACAAAAATACAGCGCTACAAATGATTAACGAACGGATTATTTACCGCTACAAACGGGTGCAGGAAGATCCGAGTCAAATGGCTTTTTTCCGGGGTTGGCTGAGTCGCGATTACAGTTTGTGGGGCTATGTGAATAAGATTAAGTAGTTGGGAATTGGGCATTGGGAATTGGGCATTGGGAATTGGTAATTGATAGCCGTCTCCTCCTCTCCCATTCTCTCCCCCTTATTTCTTCCCTCCTTCTTCTATATTTGTGGAACAGGCATCTTGCCTGTTGCTTATTTGTTGTGGAACAGGCAAGATGCCTGTTGCTGATATTTGTAGAATAGGCATCTTGCCTGTTGCTGATATTTGTAGAATAGGCATCTGGCCTGTTTTCTATAAATTATCGGGGCTTAAATTCTACTTGGTTTTCGAGAATCTGCACATTATAACGAGCCATAAAATCTTGTCCTAAAAGCCCATAGGTGAGCCGATTATCACCGATCGAAATTTGAATGTTGCGTACAACGGCAGTTTGCACTGCTAAAGATTGCACCCAACCTAAGTCAAACGTTACAACGCTACCATCAGCAATCATTGACTGACAGGTTCCACACGGCACAATTTTCAGGAGATCCGCCATCCGTTGCGTAATTTGTGTCCTGCTGGCTCCGGTATCCAACAGCAGCTCGAATGTAAAAGCACAACCATTATTCAAGACAACTTCAACGATTGGAACTCCTCCCCAACGAGCTTTAATCGGGACTCGAATGATGCTTGATTCTGCCGCTTTTTTGGCTTGCGCGATCGCCTGTTTGTGAGCTTCCCAATTGCCTTGATTCAGCCAAAGAGCTGCCGCTTGCTGGAAATCGGCGATCGCCCCTGCGACATCCCCCAACGCTTCGGCTACGCCCGCGCGACTGGCAAAAGCTTCGGCATCGCGATCGGACATTGCGATCGCGTTACAGTAATCTTTGAAAGCTTTGTCCAAGTCTCCCAGCAAGCAGTATCCGTGTCCCCTCTGCAAAAACAGGCGATCGCGATCGCCCTCAAACTGCATTAAATGTGTAAAATCCAAGACTGCGCCGGCTCCATCTCCGACAGACAAGCGCACAACTCCCCGGTGCCAGCGAAGTTCGCGATTTTCCGGTTCGAGTTGCAGGGCGCGGGCGATATCCTCAACTGCTGCTTTCGGGTTTCCCAGCTTGGCGTGCACCTTGGCCCGCTGACAAAGTGCTTCCGGGCGATCGGGCTGCATTTGCAACACTAAATCGAGGTCGGACAAAGCCTCTGAATATTCCCCGCGATCGACCTTAGCGCGCGCTTCGGAGAAGAACAGCGGTGACGACAAGTGTTTTGCGGAATTTAGCAAGCGCGCCTGTACGATCGCATTTTCGAGGTCAATAATCTGCGACTGAATTGAAACCCGTTCCCCAAATGACATCGCCGTCGGCTGCAAGCGCATCGCTTCCTTGTAATCGGCGATCGCACCTGGTAAATCCTGGAGTTGTTCGCGCACTTGTGCTCTGGGGCGGTAAGCTGGTGCGAACTTGGGATTTTTTTTCAGAATGCGATCGAGGCCTTGCAGCGCACCTGATAAATCTCCCGTTTCTATCTGTTTTAATGCCTTGTGATAATCGGCTTCCATCATCTCTCAAAATTAATTAATTTTCTCTCTCTCAGTATAACTTCAGCTTCATTACTCTTGATTACCGTCTTGGACGCAGAACCTCTATCTGTAGCGTGCGCCGTAAGCACACAGAGGCTGATGAATAGCGCGTCAAATTACCTTTGCCTAAGTCCTGATTAAAATTCGTGAATTCACACTAACACATCAACCATTTGTCAAGTCAATTGAGTTCATAAAAGTCATGAATCTTGATTCATAAAAGTCATATTTATCAAGATATATTTCAAATTTTGAAAAATTTAGTAAATTTCAACCAAACCGTCTATAACATAAATATCAAAATAAAATGTGTAGCTGCACAAGTAAGTTAAGCCATGAAACTATGACGGTAGAAGAAGCAATCATTTGTTTAGACGATCTGGTGTACGAACAAACACAAAAACGCCTAAAGCCGTTGCAAAAGGCGATAATTCAAGGCGTTATAGAGGGTTTGACGTACAAAGAAATTAAGGAAAACTATCCGATCGCCCGCAACTATACAGTGGGCTACCTGGGGCGGTATGTCGGCTACAACTTGTGGAAAGATATCACCAAGGTACTGAAGCAAGCAGAAATTATTGAACCAGAAGAAAGAGTAGTCGGAGCAAATCTTTGGGACTGCATGATGAGAACTTTACAACAAGGCACACAACCCCGTAAACCTGCCGATCCGATCTTGGAAAAGCTGCTGCGGATGCGTTACCGAATCAGAGAACACTTGGTGAGCACCGACTACAGCGATACGTATCTGGCTGAAGATGAAAATTTGCCCGATCGACCTTTGTGCCTCGTCAAGCGCCTGAAAAGCCAGTCAGACAGAACCAGCCACCTATTCGATCGCGAAACGCGGGTGTTATATCGCTTGGGCCAACACGATCGGATACCGGAATTGTTAGCTAGATTTGAAGAAGATGGATATTTTTATTTAGTCTATCAATTTGTCGAAGGGCAACCCCTGTATCAAGAACTAATCGAAGGTCAACCCTGGGAAGAACCTCAAGTTATTGCTTTGTTGAAAGATATTTTAGAAGTGCTGGTTTTCGTTCACAAACAAGATGTAATTCACCGCGACGTTCACCCTCAAAACTTAATCAGGCGCGCATCAGACAGCAAGATTGTATTAATTGACTTCGGAGCAGTTAAAGAAATCAACGCCTCGCAAAACAGCAGCGGTCAAACGCGATCGCGCGGCGGCACTCAGCAAGACTACATTCCCCCCGAACAAGCCATCGGCTCCCCGAAATTTTGCAGCGACATCTATGCTGTCGGGATCATCGGCATTCAAGCCTTGACAGGGATGCGGCCCAAACAACTCAGAGTCGATAATTTAGGCAATCTCATTTGGCAGAAAAATGCCACTGTCACCCCCGAGTTTGCTCGCGTTTTAGACCAAATGGTGCTGTACGCTTTCCCCCAGCGTTACCCGTCAGCAACCGAAGCAATGCTCGCACTTCAACAGTTGACAGTTGACAGTTGACAGTTGACAGTTGACAGTTGACAGTAGTCAGTAGTCAGTAATCAGTAGTTAAAGAACGAAACCCAACATCATTGATTTGAGATTTAATAAGTAGGTCATTGCAAAAAAACAATAGTATCTTGTAGGGGCGGGTTTAGCTAAGAATCTATGATACGAGCCAGTTTATCAAGGCAAAACCCGCCCTCCCCATCTAATGTTTATTTGTACCCACCTACTTACCAAATCCGGCTTTAATACTCCCTCTTGAGTCCGCGAAGGCGGACTTCGTTTGACAAGGAGCGGTTTCAACCGCCTTCCCGCAGTCGCCACAGCCAGTTTACCATCCTAGTGATCTTCTTGCCGATCGCCCGATCCGCTACCCTTGCCCCTCAAACAACTGAGTAAAAACACTCTGTCCAGTTGATAAATCGGGCGATCGCACTCTTTCCCCACAATCCGCCACAGCGAATTAAGAACCAGGATTGTTTTGTTTTAACTAACAATCAAGAAAACTTCTTGAATTCTGACGAATGCTTTCTAGATAAGAGCCTGCGACTTTCAGTTGACACTCTATCTCAAGTTGGATAAAATCATGAGTATTATGTGCTAAACAAGCAGTTTTAACAAGATCTTGAGCAGCTTTGTATAGCTGGCAACAATATAAGTACAGTGTTGATTGTTACCTTTGATACGTAGAAACCCACATCATTTGAGGGAGCAAGAAATTGGTATTTTTTAAACGAGTACAACAAGTGCAGCCGCCCTCAACCCCAATTATTGCGCTTCAGTCTTTTTCCAAAAAAGCTGGAATTGCAGTAATCGCGATCGGCTGTACAGTCATTTTGGGTTGGATATTCGACCTACAACTCTTAAAAAGCATTCTGCCCGGACTCGTGAGCATGAAAGCAAACACTGCGGTCTGCTTTATTTTGGGCGGTTTTTCTCTGTTCCTCCAACAGCGCAGGCGCGCCAAATTAACAACAATCAAGCATCAAAAAATTGATAATTTATTAATTTATAGCAGTTCATTTTTAATTATATTAATTAGCCTCCTCACCCTAGTTCAATATAGCTTTAATTTAGACTTAGGCATCGACCAACTGCTATTTCAAGAAAGTCCCAGCCTGACAAGCTCCTCAGCACCGGGACGCATGGCACCGAATACAGCTGCTGCTTTTTTATTCCTGGGTTCAGCCTTACTACTGCTGTCAGAACGTCGCCCTAAATACCTGCGGGTTCAAATCTTAAGCTGTTGTGCATTTTTAATGGCATTTCTGGGTTTGATCGGCTACATCTACGGCAAAGCTTTATTTTACCAAATTGGCCCTCATACAGGAATGGCTTTGCACACCGCCGCAGCATTGATGTTGCTGAGCCTCGGCATTTTGTTTGCCAATCCAGAGCGAGGATTGATAGCAGTAATTGCGAGCGATCGCGCGGGCGGCATCATGGCGAGGCGCTTGTTGCCGCAGGCAATAATTATCCCGCCTTTAGTGGGTTATTTCATCATCTCGGGAGAGCGGTTCCAAGCCTACGAACCAGAGCTAGGACTATCGCTGTTAACCGTATTGAACGTGATTATTTTTACAGTTCTGATTTGGCAGAATGCGAAAACTCTCTGCACCGCAGACCGGAAGCGCTATCGAGCCCAACTGGGACTAAGAAAAGCTAAATCAGACTTAGAAACTAAAGTTGAGAAACGGACTCTCCAACTGCAACTCGTCAACGAGCAATTGCAGCAGCAAATTCTCGACTCTCAAGCAACAGAGCAGGTGCTGCAAAAAAACTATAACCTGTTACTGACAGTCATCAACAGTACACCGACAGCCCTATTTGTCAAAGATATTCAGGGCCGCTATCTGATGCTCAACGCTGCGGGAGCTAGCATCATTGGCAAGTCTTTTGAGGAAATTATCGGCAGAGATGACAGCGAGTTATTTCCGCCGGAAATTGCGGGCAATATTCGGAAAAGCGATCGCCAAATTATGACAGCGGGAAAAACGGAAGTCATGGAAGAAGAACTGCCAGTCCAAGGAAAATTGCGGACATTTCTTTCGACAAAAAACGCTTACCGGGACGGGCAAGGACAGATCGGCGGTATAGTTAGTATCGCGCGGGATATTACCGATGCCGTGGCGGCAGCTACGCAACGCAAACAAGCCGAAGTTGCCAACAGAAGTCTGGCAGCAATTCTGGAAGCAACGCCGGATTTTGTAGGTATCTGCGACATGGAAGGACACGCCGTTTACATCAACAAAGCAGGCAGAAAAATGGTGGGTATCGACGAAAACGAAGATATATCCCACCTGCAAGTTGGAGAATTCACAGCAGCGTCAGCCCACAGCACCTTGAAAGGCGCGATCGCCACCGCAATTTCAGAAGGCGTTTGGAGCGGAGAAACAGCCTTCGTGTCAGCATCGGGAGTCGAAATTCCCGTCAGCCAAGTCATCATCTCCCACTCAGCACCCGACGGCAAACTCGAATACATTTCAACTATCGCCCGCGACATCAGCGATCGCCAACAAGCCTCGCTAGCGCTGCGTCTGAGCGAGGAACGTTACCGATCGCTGATCGCCGCTACCGCTCAACTGGTATGGATGACAGACGCCGAGGGAAAGCCGATCGCACTGATCGACTGGATGGAATATACAGGTCAAACTTTGGAAGAAGCTACAGAAAACTGGGTTTCGGCAATTCACCCAGACGATCGCGAGTTGACGGCGCAAGCTTGGATGCACGCAGTAGAATCCAAAAACCTTTATGAAGTCGAGCACCGCTTGCGAGCCGCCGACGGCAGCTACAGCCACTTCTGGGTGCGCGCAGTGCCAGTTTTAGCAGCAGACGGCAGCATTCGCGAATGGGTGGGCACTCACACAGATATTAGCGATCGAGTCCAAGTTTTGGAAGCACTCAAGCAATCAGCCGCACAGTACCGCCAGCAAGCAGCCCAGCTCGAAAAAGCTTTCCGCGACTTGCACGAAACCCAAACTCAACTCATCCAAACCGAAAAAATCTCCTCCCTCGGCCAGCTAGTCGCCGGAGTCGCCCACGAAATCAACAACCCGATTAACTTCATTTACGGCAACATCACCCACGCCAGCCAATACGCGCGAGACTTACTCGATTTGCTCCACCTTTACCAGGAAAAATATCCAAATCCCCTCCCAGAAATTAGCGAAGCAGCCGAAGATATTGAAGTCGATTACTTAATCGCAGACTTTCCGAAGATTTTGGAATCAATGAAAGTAGGAGCCGATCGCATCCGCGACTTAGTTGTATCCTTACGCAACTTTTCCCGACTCGACGAATCGCAGATGAAGCGAGTAGACATTCACGAAGGAATCGAAAGCACTTTAGTGATTTTGCAGCACAAGCTCAAAGCTAATGCAGTTCGTCCGGCGATCGAGATTATCAAAGAATACGGCCACTTCCCAAAAGTCGAGTGTTATGCAGGTCAGCTCAATCAAGTATTTATGAATCTGTTAGCAAATGCGATCGATGCCCTCGAAGAGTACAACAGCAAGCGTTCTGCCCAAGAAATATATGCTAGCCCCAACACCATTCGGATTAACACCAGTGTGAATTCAGACACGGTAACAATTCGGATTGCTGACAACGGGATGGGAATCAATTCTGAAGTCATTCGCAAGTTATTCGACCCATTTTTTACGACTAAACCAGTCGGCAAAGGCACTGGTTTAGGACTCTCAATCAGCTATCAAATTATCGTTGAAAAACACCGAGGCAAATTGCAGTGTATTTCCGCACCCGGGGAAGGTGCAGAGTTTGTCATCGAGATTCCCATTTGCCAGAAAGTCTCTGCGTTGGCGACGGAAAACATCAAGGAATTGGTCATTAGTCAGTAGTCAGTAGTCAGTGGTCAGTTGACAGTTGACAGTTGTCATTAGTTTCTGAGAGTCACGCATGGGGCGAGAAACCCGGTTTCTATGAGTTTTGGGTTGAGTGACGAGAAATATCGAAAGAAACCGGGTTTCTGAGGTTCTCAGCCATCGCGGGGGCGAGAAACCCGGTTTCTATGAGTTTTATGTTTAGTCACGAGAAATATCGAAAGAAACCGGGTTTCTGAGGTTCTCAGCCATCGCGGGGGCGAGAAACCCGGTTTCTACGAGTTTTATGTTTAGTCACGAGAAATATCGAAAGAAACCGGGTTTCTGAGGTTGCGAGTGCATCCAGGACTTGCATTTTGAGATCCTCGCCCTCTCTCCCATTCTCCGCCTCTCCGCCTCTCCCCCTCTCCCCCTCTCCTTCTGGGCCGATCGATCGCCCAAAATCGCAATAATTCTTTACAATAAAATAGTAAATATGATTATTCACTTAAATAAAACCCTTGAAAATGCCTGTAAACCAACTTTCTGTAACCACAGCCTCCACCCAAACACCAACACTCGACTATGATATCGCGATCGTCGGAGGTGGCATAGTCGGCGCAACCTTAGCCTGCGCCCTCAAAGATTCCGGATTAAAAATCGCCATCATCGAAACCCAACTCCCCGCAGCAGCAGCCGCCAAAAAACAAGCTTACGCAGTCACCTTGCTATCGGGAATGATCTTAGAAAGTATCGGCGTGTGGGAACAAATCTTGCCCAAAATTACCACCTTCGAGCAAATTAGCCTGTGCGACGGCGACTATCCGGGCGTCGTCGAATTCCACCGCCCCGACTTGGGAAATACTGGCAAATTACCCGTACCAAAAGAGGCTTTAGGTTATGTTGGCGAACACCGAGTCATGCTGTCAGCTTTGCATGAATCCTTAGCAAAAAACCCGAATTTTAGTTGGGTTTGTCCGGCGGAAGTAGTCGAAGTAAAATATTTAACTAATTCGGCTGAAATTCAAATTAAACAAGACGGCGAAACTAGGACAATTCGCACCAAATTATTAGTTGCTGCTGACGGTTCGCGATCGCGCATCCGCACCGCAGCCAACATCAGCACTCGCGGCTGGAAATACTGGCAATCCTGCGTTGCGATCACCATTAAAGCAGAAAAACCGCACAATGATATCGCTTTTGAGCGCTTTTGGCCGAGCGGCCCGATGGGAGTCTTACCATTACCGGGGAACCGTTGTCAAGTAGTTTGGACTGCACCGCACGCGGAGGCAAAAGCTTTACAAGAAATGGACGAAAAAGAGTTTTTAGCTTTGTTGGAACAACGCACGGGCGGGATTTTGGGGAGTTTGGAGTTGGAGAGCGATCGCTTTTTGTTCCCGGTGCAGTTAATGCAGAGCGATCGCTACGTGTTGCCCAGATTAGCACTGATTGGCGACGCTGCCCACTGCTGTCATCCCGTGGGCGGACAGGGCTTAAATATGGGCATTCGTGACGCTGGGGCGATCGGCCAAATCTTGCAGCAAGCGCACCAAAAAGGCGAAGACATCGGCGACTTGCGAGTATTAAAACGGTATCACAACTGGCGGAAAAAAGAGAATTTAATCGTGTTAGGATTTACGGATTTTCTAGACAGGTTATTTTCTAATACTTGGCTACCAATTGTAGCATTTCGCCGCTTCGGATTGTGGTGTTTGCGGACAATTCCTCCTGTGAGGTTTTTAGCATTGCGCTTGATGACCGGTTTAATGGGGCGGCCGCCGGAATTAGGGCAAAATTAGGTTCGTAGTGAGGGCTGAAGCCCTCCGATCGTGCGCTGACATCTGCGGAACAAATTCCCAAGTAATTAACTGAGCAATTTTTTCCGCAATTTTATTTTATTATTTTACAATCAATAAATTAAAAGGAGAAGATTCTGTCAACAAACAGCGAGTATTATATACCAGAATTCTCTCTGACACAGCAAACAATACAGGGAGAGGATATCCCCTTACCCGATCCACTAGCAGAAGGAGTACCCCATACAACACTTGGAAGAAGAGAAGGAAGCGATCGCATTTTTTACCGCCAGTCAGCAACCTTTCCCTCGTCAACTTGGCCAAAAGCTAATGGCTATGATGTGCCTTGGGGTAGAGTAGATTGGACACACCACGATCGGCCCATCAGATCACCCCAACCCCCATATCCACGAATTCCGCTACAATTGGGAACAGAAAAGATGGGAATGTGGATTGCAAAAATTTTGGTGGTATCCCAGAGATGTTGATTAACTAAAGGAGAAATTATGGATGCCTGTTTTGAAATATTGCTTTCTACAAGACAGACTCTTGAGTATTTAGAATGTTATCAGGAAACTTTTACTTGGGGCGGTGTTGAATATCCTCAAGGAGAAAAATATTACCTGTGGGGCAAATATATAAAATTAGTAGAGCGAGAAATTCCACCCCATATAATCAAGCGTTTACCTTCGGCTTATCAAAATATGAAATGGCTGAATTTTTCAGTGCAAGGGCAAGGATTAGACTTGTTAGAATCCGAGGTGAATGGCTCAGAGATAGATTGGGAAGGTAAAAGTTTTGATGAATTTCTCAAGTTGATTTTGACTGAGCAACCTCAATGGGTTGTGGTATTTGAATGGCACTGCGATCGCATAGATAGTTTGTACGAACAGAATGTTAGTGAGTGCATCTCTCAGATTAAAAACAACTTAAAATGGGACAATAATAGAGAAGGATTTATGGTACTATCTTGCTCAGAAAATCGGGTTTACTCATCTACGACTGCTGGCGAAGTTTCTGAACAAGATCAATTCGTTACTTCATTACCCATAGCAACTCCACTATCAATCGAATTATTTTCCAATACTTGGCTGCCAATTGTCGCATTTCGCCGCTTCGGATTGTGGTGTTTGCGGACAATTCCCCCAGTGAGGTTTTTAGCCTTGCGCTTGATGACGGGCTTAATGGGGCGGCCACCGGAATTAGGACAAAGTTAGAAGAAACCCGGTTTTTTCCTATGTTGCTTGTACTCTAGTGGTGTTGCCACAACCGCCAGGGGTTGAAACCCCTGGCTAATAGCGAAAGTCGGTTGAAACCGACTGAGAATGCGAGATAAAAATGAAAAACTCTTTAGTCCTCTTTAAGAGGACTTTTGCTATGAGACAGGGGTTTCAACCCCTGGCGGACTATCGGGCTAACCGAGGTTTCTCGCCACTCGCACCATCAAAGAAACCGGGTTTTTTCCTCAATCTTTGCAATGTTACGAAGTTGGTCGGAAAAAGGCGATACAATGATCTACTCAGATCGAACCCTGCCCTGACAGCAGTAAAAAAACCATGCAACCCGAACAATAACAAGAGATTCTCAACCTGCGCGATCGCCAATTAACGCCCAAACAAATTGCCCGAAAGTTAGGATTGAAAGCATCCGAAATCAGTACCTTTCTGATATCTCAGGCAGAACAAACAGCCATCGCTAGCGCCGAAAAAGGAGAGTTATTGCCCGTTGCTCAATGTCTCGTGGATGTAAATTTTGCGAATGTCTTGTTGCGGAATGAAACCTCTGAAGCGGGCGGTTTGGGTTTAGTGATGGTTACCCGTTCCAAGGGATACAATCGTTTTGTTGCGGCCTCTTATTTGATCGATTACTGGTGTTTGGGAGTTAAGGATGCCATGCAGCCACGTAACTGCAACGATAGCCAATATAAAAATCTCGTTGAGCATTGTTACTCGCAGTTTGGGCAAGAATACGAGGAGATTAGTGTAGAGCAAGCACAAGCCCTGGTTTGGGGTGCGATCGCTTATGCCAAAAAATTAGGCTTTGAACCGCATCGCGATTTCGAGCAGTCGAAGGCTCATTTAGGAGAATCAACCAACGAAATCGGCTTAAAATTCGGTCGCAATGGAGAACCTTGTTATGTTGAAGGGCCTCACGATAATACAAGGAAAATTATCAATACGCTTAGAAATTCTGTGGGAGAGGGTAATTTCGATTACTTGTTCGGGATGGGGTAGAAATTGATACGGGGGAGCGTCAACCGCCAAACCACCAATCGTGATAAAATAAACATCGGTGTTACTGACAACTCCCCACAATGCAAGAAAACCGCGCCCAAGCTTATATGCAATTAATTAATGCGCTGCTGACTTGCCCCAACGGTGAGAAACAGCAGATTTTAGTTAACTCGGAATTGCTCGATCAGGGGTTTCTGCAAGTTTGCAAGGTAATAGCAGAAATTATGGCACAGGAAGGACAGGAAAATCAGGCTAATTTTTTACGAAATCTGGCCAGTCAGCTCGAGCAATTTTTGGGGAGGAATGATCGAGGAGATCGTGATAACTCTGAGGGTAAAAATCCACAAGAGTATTTAAGGTTTATCGGAGAATTATTGCGAGCAGAAGCAGAAAGTAGTAGCGATGTTGAAGTAATTTACCCCATACTGGCCGGGCGGGAACATCTCCTCAATGCCCGTTTTGCTGAGATTTTACAGCAAGTGACCCAGAATTTAATTGCCGAACATCCAGAAGCAACTAGAGATATTGTCGTCCTCACTGAAAATTTGAGTATTGATATTAGTAACTTTCCCCGTGGGAATAGAGCGAATAATATAGAAGTTGCCATTAGTGGTTATCAAGTAGTTTTAAGTAATCGGGAACCGGGGAGCGAAAATTGGGCACAGACGCAAAATAATCTGGCAGTAGCCTACTCTGAAAGAATCAGGGGAGAGAAAGCAGAGAATATCGAAATGGCGATCGCATCTTACACTGCTGCATTAACAGTCCGCACCCGCGAAGCCTTTCCCAAAGATTGGGCACAGACGCAAAATAATTTGGCAGGAGCCTACTGTAACAGAATCAGGGGAGAGAAAGCAGAGAATATTGAAATGGCGATCGCATTTTACACTGCGGCACTAGCAGTGTACACCCGCGAAGCCTTTCCCCAAGATTGGGCAACGACGCAACATAATCTGGCAGGAGCCTACTGTAACAGAATCAGAGGAGAGAAAGCAGAGAATATCGAATATGGGATCGCATCTTTAACTGCGGCACTAGCAGTCTACACCCGCGAAGCCTTTCCCCAAGATTGGGCAATGACGCAACATAGTCTGGCAAATGCCTACTCTGAAAGAATCAGGGGAGAAAAAGCAGAGAATATCGAATATGCGATCACATCTTACACTGTGGCATTAGAAGTCCTTACCCGCGAAGCCTTTCCCGAATATTGGGCACAGACGCAACATAGTCTGGCAAATGCCTACTCTGAAAGAATCAGGGGAGAGAAAGCAGAGAATATCGAACTTGTGATCGCATTCTACACTTCTGCATTAGAAGTCCTTACCCGCGAAGCCTTTCCCCAAGATTGGGCACAGACGCAAAATAATCTGGCCAATACCTATTGTGACAGAATCAGGGGAGAGAAAGCAGAGAATATCGAACTTGCGATCGCCTTCTACACTGCTGCATTAGAAGTCCGTACCCGCGAAGCTTTCCCCCAAAACCATGCTGAAACACTATTTAATTTAGGGCTTACCTATCGAGAAGTTTTCAACTTGCAGCTAGCTCACAATACTTTTGCCGCCGCCATTGATACCGTAGAATTCCTACGGGGTGAGATTCATTCTGGAGATGAAAGCAAACAAAAACTCGCGGAAGAATGGAATAAACTCTACCGAAATATGGTAGAAGTTTGCATAAAGCTAAAAAACTACACCGAAGCCATAGAATACGTCGAACGCAGCAAAGCCCGCAACTTAGTCGAACTCCTCGCCACCCGCGACTTATACCCCAAAGGCGATATTCCCGAAACCGTTATCAACGAACTCTCGCGCCTGCGTCGAGAAATTGATGTCGAACAACGCCGACTAAACAACCAACAGACAAATCGTAACAGCAACCGCGGCACAATATCGGGAGAACGCAGCCTCCAAATAGACACCGTACAAACTACCAGCCGCGATTCTACCCATCTCACCCAATTGCGGCAACAACTCGACGAACTACTCATCCGTGACATCAAACCCATCGACCCCGACTTCCTGCTGACTCAAGAAGTTAAAAGCATCTCCTACAGCGATATTCAAGCCCTCACCGCCGAAAATACTGCTATCATTCAATGGTACATCCTGGGCGACAAATTCCTCACATTCATCATTACTCCTCAATCACCAAATCCTATAGTTTGGCAATCTTCAAAAACCGACTTTCAAGCCTTAATAAACTGGCGCGCAGAATATCTGGCAGACTACCAAAAGGAAGATAAAACCGAATGGCGGGAAAACCTAGCCCCTCGCCTCCAAAGCCTATCTGAAATATTGCATCTCAATGAAATTCTGGGGAGAATGCCGAAACACTGCGATCAATTAATTTTAATTCCCCACCGTTTCCTGCACCTGTTCCCCCTTCACGCCTTGCCGGTTAGCCATGAAACCTGGCAGCGATTTAACCCACAAACGCAGTCTGCTGAACCCACCAATCCCTGCTTACTAGATTGCTTCAAACAAGGTGTCCGCTATTCTCCCAGTTGCCAACTGCTGCAACAGGCACAAAGGCGAAAACGCCCCAATTTCACACACCTATTTGCCGTCCAAAACCCCACCAATGACCTCAAATTTACAGACTTAGAAGTGCCAGCGATTAGTCAGCATTTCCACCCCAAAGATATCCTGATTCAAAGTGATGCCAAAAAATCAGTCATAGATGACAGCCGTCTCCGCATCGCCCACTGCGCCCACTTTAGCTGTCACGGCTATTTTAACTTTAAACAACCTTTGCGATCGGCCTTACTCCTAGCCGACTGCGAATTACCCCCGCCTCCCCCAGAAGAAAACCCCACTCGCTATCTACCCTTACGAAATGGCAAAACCCTCGACCTCACCAAATGCCTCACCTTAGCAGACATCTTTGCCCTCGACTTCCGAGAATGCCGCCTAGTTGTGCTCTCCGCCTGCGAAACCGGCATCAGCGACTTTAGCAGCATCAGCGATGAATATATCAGCTTACCTAGCGGTTTCCTGGTTGCCGGCAGTTCCAGTGTCGTCCCGACGCTGTGGGCAGTCAGCGATTTGTCAACCTCATTTTTGATGATAAAATTTTATCAGCTTCTCAAAGCCGGGTTAAGTGTCTCCCTTGCCCTTAACTCTGCTCAACTTTGGCTGCGGGATGCCACTAAAGAAGATTTGCAGGCATGGACAAGCAAACTTACCTTGAGTTTTACGCAAAAAATTGTACAGTTACCTGCATTATTTAATAAGATGGAAGCTAATGCTAAGCCTTTTCAGTCGCCTTACCACTGGGCTGCTTTCTGTGCTATCGGTCAATAGGAGTTTATAAATGTCACTTGCAGAAGACAACATTAGAGCATTTCAACAGTTGATTACTACCGAACGTGTATTATTTTCTAAACACAAGGCTGAATTACATCAGCTAGGTGCTACTCTCTCAGATGATATCGAGAAAATATCTGATGATGTCTCAAATTGGTGTGCTTGTGAAAGTCGCCCTCAAATACTAGAGGCTTTGATAAAGCTGCACGGTGATCTTGATAAGGATCGCCTCCCAGGAACAACCAAACCGATAGCTCCACCACCGCCACCACCTCCCAAAGTTTCCAGAGAAACGCTATTAAATGCCATCCAAGAAAGTTTCCCCAACAAGTCAAAATAGCACTCAGGGCCTAGGTGATGAACAATCCTGAATTGACCGGCAAACTTGCCAACCCCAAACTCACGCTGTTTGCCTTTAATTTGTGCAACAACCTTGCAAAAGGCGATAAACAACCTGTAGACAAAGCAGATCATTTATGGCAGAAATGCGCTGCTTTGGGACACCTGCTGCAAACAAATCCGCAGCTCGATTCTTTACCCGAAAAGCTGAACAATCGCAACAGCCAAAATACCCAACAGAGCGACTATCTTGAACTTTACGAGTCAAATGGCAATAGATTTGTGTCATTTACAACTGTTAGCCAACCGGATCAACTGCCCCTGACAGGCGGAATTTACCCGCTGCAACTCCACGATACTTACGCACTTGATTTCACGCTACTTTCCCCGAATTTAACATTAGAAATCAACCAACTGAGCAACCTAAATTTTCAAGGTTGTCTGCTACCTTGCGAAATCCAAGCGTCACTGGGACAAACCCTAGTATTATTTGCCAAACCGGTTGATTTTGCTGGCAATCATCAAGATTTAGCAGTAGCTTGTGTAGACGCTTTGTTTCAAGATTCAGAGCTTAAACAGCCAAAAGCCTATTTAATCGGTGAAGGCAAACTTCTAGGTAGTCCCATTTTTGAATTTGATAACAGTCAAGAAGATCCGAGATTAAAGTGTCATATTCTAGTCTGGTTAGATACTGATGAAAAAACTTTAGAGATAGAAGAATTAAGTAATTATTACCGTCCGCTGATAAATTTGTTATGCTGCCGCAGTAAAATCCTTTATGTCTATTACCAAGCGTATCTTTGCAACGAGGAAGCGAGAAAACTGTACAGTCAATTAGAGGAAAAAGTAGAAGAATTTAGCCATTTGAAATCAGATAGAAAGGAACGTCTGGAACAACTAGAGGGCTGGCTGACGAAACTCCCTCAAATCGGGTTAACTTATGCCCGCTATTTGCGAGATATAGAACTTCACCAGATTACAATTGAAACGAATGCTAAAAACTATAGTTATTGGCTGAAAAAACTTGGTGATTGCAGCGTCAAAGAAATAGATAACTTAGATTTCATACAACAATTTGTTAAGGGGAGTTGCAAGATATTTCAGCAACAGATTAAACTAAATATGAGTTATCTGATTGCAGGAAAGGAATTATTTCAACAGATGATTGAAACAATCCAAGGTATTTTGGAAGTTGATGCTCAAAAACAACAGGTAGAGTCTGAGAAAAATGAAAACGATCGCGATCGTAATTTACAAATCACCATAGCCGTTGTCGGTGTGGGTATAGGCGTTGCGGGCATTGTTTGCAGCAGCTACCCCTTAATCGAAAAACCTTGGGCACTACCCTCTTTCCAGCATCCTCTGCCGCCTCATCCCTTCATTAGTGCCATTATCGTTAGTTGTTTGGGTGGTGGAATCTTTGGCGGGCTTGCTTTGCTGGCTGCGCGTAAACTGTTCAAACCATCATCTAATCAAACAAGTTTACCTGGTTCCGAAAATCAATCTACCTCTATTGATGTGTAATCGCCCTCTGCTTTCTGGTTAATTATATTTAACCCATCGCCCGCATCAATATCTAGTCGATCTAGAGTTCTCGCGTCTAGTTTCAACAAAGGCATAATTTGTTCGTATTGCTGCCTTTTACCTCTAGGAAAACTCCCAACAGTAAAATCAAAAAATCCATGTTCCGTAGAGAATATGCCACCGCGTTCATACATTAAGATTAGCGGTTCATACGGTTCAGGTAGAGTAAATTCATTGACTTTTGGTGAATTTTTCACGCTATCCCATTCGAGGAACCACTCGCAGGTTTTCTCAATAATACCCGCCACATAAAACGGTGTCTGTGTGAAATGAGTCTTCAGCACTTTAACCTTAGTCTCATCAGCATCTAGAGAATCAAGATGAGCAGCCACATCAAAAAACGGCCATTCATCTGTACAATCTAAAGCCTTGGCCCAAAGCGCAGCACGTCTCAAGTATTCTCGCAACAGGGCTATGTGAGAGTTAACGCGACTATCGTCTGGCTCCCATTTAATTGCTAAAATTCGCTCTAGTGCAGTATCGGTAATTGTTTTTGCAGTCATATTCTTTCTCTAATAGCTTCAAGCAACTCATCAAGATTCGAGAGGTTGTCCGCAAGCATCAGTCCTTCCGCTGACTTACCTATTATGTTAACCCAGTGGGAAAATGGATTGGGCTTGCTGGTATGAGGAGCTATATCGTGCGCTCCGAAATGCTCCGGGGTCGGCCAGTTGCCAAAACCATACATGGGATGCTCTATCCAAGCTTTAGGCGATCGATAAGGAAGTCCATCGGCCATTAGTGCTTGCTCTATATACTCATGGGCTATCAACCGTTTAAACTTGGTAATTTCTCTCGGTTTTAGCTCACCATTTTTTGCGCTTATCCATAAGTCAGCAATCTCACCATCGGGTGTAAAATTACCTCGGACATGGCTAATAGTTTTTGTGTCATCATTTGGAATGTCAAGCTCGTGTTTCTTGATAAATATGTGTTCTTTTACTTGGCGGATAATTTGTTCGGAAATCTCTAGATAATTAGCTATTGTATACACATCATCCGTCATGGCGATAATTTCTGCATATTGACGGATTTCTTTCTGATGACGCTCTCCAAAATACTGTGGCACGATCGCAAACAATCTCTTTACTCTTTGACAACATCCATTAACTCTTCAATCAAAACATCGAGGGTGCGAGCTATTTTTTGAATCGATGTGATATCAACCGTGGCCAGCCCTTCAGAACGAGCATAGTGCCTGACTGTGCTGTACGGAACGTCCGATCGATCGGCAACATCCTTTAGCGTCCATCCTTTTTCCTCAGCCAACTCTCGGATTCGGAACCTAACTAAGCCCATTCTGCCTATTGACAAACGATAAGTATCTATCGTTTAATATGTTTAATCACAAAGACGATCGCCCTCAGACCTGATAAATCAAGGGCGATCGCCACTTTCTAACCATCCACTTTCGTGGAAAGGATGACTCTATGATAGCTTGTAAAAGTATAGTCATTTATTACATGACACGGGAGGCGTTGAGTCCCTCCCCTTTCGCTTTCACTTCGAGCGGATTAACCCGCCTCGGCTGAACTACGCAGCTCTCTATCCCATCGCTAAAAGCATTTGGGATTGCTTTTCTCAAAATATTGTAAGATCCGTTAACATCGGCGTTAATCAACCGACCCGACGACGTTCTGTACAATCCTATCTTAATTCGCGAACCACTAAATGTGACATCCAGGGTTTCAATATTCCTGTAGACAGGAATCTGACTATATGATACTACCATTGTCTATTGATGCTTACAATCTTAATAAAGTTTTACAATACCAAAACAACTGACATATCGCGATCGACTTGTGCCGTGGTGCGTAATTCGCCACCTCCCCAACAGTCAGCGATTAACAGTCGCCCGTTTCAGTCGTCGCCCCGATGCGGAATCTTACTTGAAAGCAGTGCGCCGCTTAATGCCCGCAGTTTCGCACACAATTGTCTTTGTAAATGCGCCGTGCGTAAATGAACTCAGCGTACCAATACAAACACAATTGTCGATCGACAGTTAAAGAGTATTTTGTAGGGTGCGGATCTATCAGAAGTTCGATCGCACTTAAAGATATCTGATGAATCCGCACCCGATCGGTACTCGCGCACAATCTTTAGAAACCGGGTTTTTTCCCAAATCTTCCCACCGTAACAAAGTATCTCGCAAAAACCCGGTTTCTGCCCACCCACCCATTAAATACAAAACAACTGCCAACAGCCAAAACTGTCAACAGTTGTTTCATATATTCAATGCGGATGGCGAGACTCGAACTCGCAAGGACATAATGCCACACGCACCTCAAGCGTGCGCGTATACCAATTCCGCCACATCCGCTCTTTCCGACAATCTCTGGGATTTTTCACGCTACGAGTTAAACATTCACAGGTTGAGGTTCCTGAAATTTAACTTGTGACTAGCCCTTTTAGACTACCGATTTAAAATCATAGCACAACTACCACCAAAATGTAAAATAAATTTTTATTAATAATTTATGGGAAACCATTATCCAGAAGATACCGAAAGGGATTATTGTACAGAATATTGAGTGAATTAAGCAGCGAAGATGGGGTTCTCGAAAATTTTAATCGCTAATCGCGGAGAAATCGCCCTCCGCATACTACGCACCTGTGAGGAAATGGGCATTGCCACGGTTGCCGTTCACTCCACCGTAGACAAACACGCCCTGCACGTCCAGTTGGCAGACGAAGCCGTTTGCATCGGCCCCCCCACCAGCAGCAAAAGCTATTTAAACATCCCCAACATTATCTCGGCTGCCCTGACGCGCAACGCCGCAGCCATTCACCCCGGTTACGGATTCCTCGCCGAAAATGCCCGATTTGCCGAAATCTGCGCCGACCATCAAATTACCTTCATCGGCCCGTCTCCGGCTGCGATGCGGGCGATGGGAGACAAATCCACTGCCAAAGAAACCATGCAGCGGGTGAAAGTCCCTACAGTCCCCGGTAGCGAGGGATTGCTGGCAGATGAACATGAGGCATTGTCGATCGCCCGCGACATCGGCTATCCTGTGATGGTCAAAGCCACCGCCGGCGGTGGAGGCCGTGGCATGAGGCTAGTCAGAGACGCCTCGGAACTCCCCAAACTCTTCCATGCAGCCCAAGGCGAAGCCGATGCAGCCTTCGGCAATCCCGGAGTCTACCTCGAAAAATTCATCGAAAGACCTCGACACATCGAAATCCAAATCCTCGCCGACAACTACGGTAACGTGATCCATCTCGGCGAGAGAGATTGTTCGATTCAGCGCCGACATCAGAAACTCCTCGAAGAAGCGCCCAGCCCCGCCCTCAGCCAGAAACTGCGAGATCAAATGGGTCACGCCGCCATTGCCGCAGCCAAATCTATCAACTACACCGGTGCGGGCACTGTGGAATTTTTGCTTGACAAATCGGGCAAGTTCTACTTCATGGAAATGAACACTCGCATCCAAGTGGAACATCCCGTCACCGAGATGATTACAGGTCTCGATTTGATTGCCGAACAAATTCGCATCGCCCAAGGAGAAAAACTGCAAATCAAGCAAAACCAAGTAATTCTCAGCGGCCACGCCATTGAGTGCCGCATCAATGCTGAAGATCCCGATCGCAACTTCCGCCCTCACCCCGGCAGAATCAGCGGTTATTTGCCTCCCGGCGGCCCCGGCGTGCGGATGGACTCTCACGTTTACACCGATTACGAAATACCTGCTTACTACGATTCTTTAATCGGTAAGGTAATTGTATGGGGGCGCGATCGACCGACCGCCATTCGCAGGATGAAACGGGCATTGCGGGAATGCGCCATCACGGGTGTTCCCACTACCCTCAGCTTCCACCAAAAAATCCTCGATAGCCCCGAATTTCTCAGTGGCGAAGTTTACACGAATTTCGTTGAACAGTTTATGAACCAAAATAGTCAGTAGTCAGTAGTCAGTAGGCAGTTGACAGTTGGCAGTAGGCAGTTGGCAGTTGGCAGTTGGCAGTTGGCAACTAACCCATGCCCGATGCCCGATGCCCGATGCCCGATGCCCGCTGACTTACATCATCATCGTCAGTAGCCCTTGCTGACCGAGAATCATTTCCCGCAGCAAGCTACAGATGCCGACCCAAATAATCGGCGTAATGTCCACTCCGCCGATCGGCGGTACAATTTTTCTAGTTAGGGCTAAAAAAGGTTCAGTCGGCCAAGCAATCAGACTCAACGGCAGTCGGCTGAGGTTCACGCCGGGATACCAAGTCAGAACGATACGGAAAATAAATAGCAAAGTCATCACTACTAGGACAGAGCCCAGAATCCAACTTGCAACGGTAATACCAGTCATGGGTCTTATCTCGAAATCTTAAGTTTTGTTAAGTCAGCGCCTCATAATTCTAACCGTTTCGTAGGTGCGATCGAACTGGATAAGTAGAATTTTTCCGGTATCGTACCTTCAGACATACAGTATTCAAGGGTTTGAGGGTTCAATGGTTATAGTTTTTTAGGGGGAAAATATTGCTTGTCAACCTCGCTCCGTTACATCCTCGACATCCATTGCAACATCTGTTGCCGAACTTCCCTCTGAGAACTGACTGCTGATAAAATTAATAAAAATCAAATAGTTGTAACAAAGGTTTTGAATCTATGACTCCTTCACTCGCGAATTTTCTGTACAGCCTGCTGGTGGGCGTTGGGCTAATCGTGATCCCAGGAACGATCGCCCTAATCTTTATCAGCCAAAAAGACAAAATCAAGCGTACCTAAAAAGTTGGCGGGTTTCAAGCGTCCGGCGCGCGAGTCAATTTTCGGCTAAACGTCGGGCATTTCCCCCGTGCGAAACCTCGGCTACCAGCAACTGTCAAGGCAAAACCTTCGGTTGACTGCTTTCGCTGAGGTTTTTTCCCGTTAAACTCATTATTATATGGTTCGCGAACCAAGCTGAAAGCCTGACCGGAGGCTGCCCTGTGAAACTACAGTCGGGATAACAGACTGACAGACTTATTGATAGATGTAAAATCTAACTCGCTAACATAGGAAAGACATAGGAGATAGGCTAATGGTCAATTTAGGATTGAACTGGAGCAGCCTGTTAGGGATCATCCTAGCAGTAGCAGGGGCAGGACTGTACTTTCTGCGATCGTGGCGTCCCAAACTAGCCCGAGACCACGATATTTTCTTTGCAGCAGTCGGCCTGCTGTGTGGCGGTATTCTGTTATTTCAAGGATGGCGGCTCGATCCGATTCTGGCCTTCGGTCAGTTCCTGCTGACCGGTTCGGCGATTTTTTTTGCAGCCGAAAGCATCAAACTGCGGGGAGCGACCACAGCCCAAGCCAAAAGTCGCGCTCAATATGTAGATGAAGAACGACCCGTCAGCAACGCCTATGCTTACGACGGCTACGATTCTGAAATCGACCAGCTAGAACCAGAGGAAGACTACCCGCAGCGTCCCCGGATTCGAGGCAGCCAAGACAACCGTTCCTCCCGGGAAGCCTACGACGACGAGGCCCGCCGCCGTCCCTCGAACCGCAACGGCAGCGCTAGCACCTCCAAGCCCGATGCGCCCGATCGCTCCTCGCGCAAGCGTCCCCGCCCAGAAGCCCCGCCAGCCCAAGGGTCTGACAACTGGGACGTTTCAGACAACCCCGAAGAAAGACCCGCTCGCAGCCGCAGCAACCGCCCCCCAACTTCGGAAAACCGCAGTTCTGAGGCGCCGCCGAGAACAAAAAAAACCCGTCCTACAGAAGCATCTAGGTCTCGCCCCAGCAACCGCGACGTGGAAGCACCCCCGTCAGACTACGTGGAATATCGACCAGTAGAATACCCGGAAGACCAACCGGATAATTCCCCCAATTTCGACAAATAGGCAAATATTGACTTATCCCCCGTCCAAAATACGGGGGATTCTTATCTGAAACCTTTGTATAGCCTTTCTTAAAAAGATGAGGTGCACTCCTATTCTCTGAATATCGGGACTTTCAAGCCTTATTACATACCTCATCTATCTGAGAAATGCTATACAAGTCCTAAAATAATTACTAAGGGTAGTTAGTAGTTAGCAACAAAGCCGAATTACTAGCTACCGATCGCTTAAATACTAATCGATAACCATGAATTTCAAAATTGTAAGTTTAGCAGTATTGGGAATTTTAACAGTTGGGGTAACAGGCAGCGCTGCTGCGGTTGTTACGACATCTGCTGTGCGTCAATCAACAGATTTAGCGGAATTTAAGTCACTACATTCCCCAGGGGCGATCGCCCAAAATGTCGAAGAACAAACCAACATTCGAGTCTACGAAAAAGCCAGTCCGGCCGTTGTTAGCGTTGATACAGAGAAATCTAACGGCAGTGGCACAATTATCAGCCCCGACGGCATGGTGTTAACCAACGCCCACGTTGTTTCGGCCGGCGGTACCGTGAATATAAGTCTGTCAGACGGCAGAAAACTTGTCGCCGATGTCGTCGGATTCGGCGAAGAAGGTTTAGACTTAGCGGTGGTGAAGATTCGCAATCAAAACAATTTGCCCACAATTCCTTTAGCCCGTCCCGGTTCGGTGAAAGTCGGACAACAAGCATTTGCGATCGGCAATCCCTTCGGTAGATTTCAAGGTACTTTTACCGTCGGAATCGTCAGCCGCATCGACCCCCTGGGGGGCTTGATTCAAACCGACGCCGCCATCAATCCCGGCAATTCAGGAGGCCCGCTGCTCAACAGTTCTGGAGAATTAATCGGCGTCAATACTTCTATTTTTACTCGCGGTCAGGGCGGAGGCAATATCGGTATCGGTTTTGCAATTTCTGTAGACAAAGTGCCGGCTTTCCTGACAGCGGTGCGAGAAGGGCGAGCTCCCCGGGTTGCCCAAAGGCGATCGCCCCTGGGCAACAAAACACCTCAAAAAATTGCCTTAAACGGGCCCGTCGTCAGCGGCAAACTTACCGACAAATCTAGCATTCTGCCCGCAGACAACAGCTTTTTTGACCTCTACTCTTTTGAGGGAAGAGCGGGCCAGCAAATCACCATAGAAATGAAAAGTCAAGAAATTGACCCTTATTTAATTTTGCTCGGGCCCAATCAGCGCGAAATCAAACAAGATGATGACGGAGCAGGCGGTAAAAACGCCAGAATTACAGTCAGATTGCCAGCAGACGGTATTTACACGTTAGTGGCAAATTCCTACCAAGCTAGGCAGGCGGGGGCTTATACGCTAGAACTGAAAGCAAGTGCTCCTACGTCACCTTCTCGGGCGATTTTACAAGAAGAAGGTGCTTTGGTCGCAGGCGGCCCCGTACTGCCATCTGACAACAGTCTGTATCGCGAGTATACTTTTGAAGGTCGATCGGGTCAGTCTGTAACCATTTCCCTCGAAAGTACAGATTTCGATCCCTATGTGGCGATATTTGGCCCTAATGGTCGATTATTGGGAGAAAATGACGATGCGAGCGCTTCGACTAAAAATGCGTTTCTGAACGTTACTTTGCCCGCTACGGGTCGCTACCGCATAGTTGTCAATGCTTACGATGCTTCAGGTCGGGGTCGTTATACTCTAACTGTCCGTTGAAAATTGAAAATTGGGAATTGGGCATTGGGCATTGGGCATTGGACATTGGTAGCACCTAACAAATAACAAATAACTCATGACTACTGACTACTGACTACTGACTACTTCCTTATTTCTGTGTTACAAATCGAGGTAATTCATGAGTAAAGTGAGATTTTGGGCGATCGCGCCAATTGCTCTACTAGCTACTTTTTCTGGCAAACCGACTCTCTCCGTGCCAGTGTCAAATTCAGATGGAGTTACTAATAGCAGTTCCAAGATCGTTTCAGCAGAATTTCCTCAAAATTCACATGATACGAGCCATCCCAGCATGGCTGTTTTAGCTCAAGCAAGTCCCAAACCCTCGCCATCTTCGTCGCCATCTCCAAAGCCCTCGGCAACTCAGACCCCCATACAGTCTCCGCCGAGTCCTGCTGGAGGTTCATCTAAAGTCATTTTAGAGCAAAAGGGAGAACTCACCCCTGCGAAGTCTTCTGTACTGGCCTCGGACAGCAGTTTGTACGACGAGTATACGTTTGAAGGCACTCAGGGTCAAAAAGTAGTTATTACCGTAGAAAGTACCGATTTTGATACTTATCTGGCTATTTTCAACTCCCAGGCCGAGCTACTTGCAGAAAATGATGATGTCACGCAGCAAAATTCCAATTCTGAGCTGACTCTTACCTTGTCTGCGAGCGGTCGCTACCGCATTATTGTTAATGCTTACGATCCGCCTCCAAAAGGTAAAGGCAAGTACACTTTGACCGTCCGCGAAACAACTGGAAATTAATTGCCTCAAAATCGAGTATCTATGTCAAAACTTCCTGGATTGGCGGGCTGCTTGCCAGGCTCACAAGTACAGATTAAATTGGCAACAACTGAACTCGATTTCCGCTTTTGACAAGCTCTGAGGCAGGTAGAAAATGGATAATTATCTATTTCTTACCTGCTTTTTTTGTGAACATGATTTATAGCAGTTGACAGTTGACAGTGGACAGTTGACAGTTGCATAACCCGAATCAAACCATTGATTCCGTACGGGTATCAGCTCTATTCATTCCGGTTATTTATGTCCTCACCGATGTGGCGGTTGCTATATATCACAATATGGTTCACTTAAGGCTGATCTCCCTGGCACCCCCCTAAAAAAGGGGGGGGCAAGAAAGCTCTCTTTCGTCCCCCTACAACCTTTCTTGATGCCCCGGAGATCTCCGGGGCATAAATAGTGTTAACCCAAGCGTAGTTATTTATATGATGTCAAGTCAATCATCCCTAAAAAAATGTTTGTAGTGAGGACTAAACCTCGCTACAAACTTATTACGCGCCAGTGGCTATCCACCGAGTTATTCTGAATTTAACGCAAGCCCAGCCAGGTGAAAAAATTCTGGCGGGTGAAGAATTCTAGCAGCAAAAGTGCCACAAAGCCCACCATCGCAAATCGTCCATTGGTTTTTTCCGCGTAGGCATTCCAGCCAAAGGCTGGTTCTGCTTGTTTTGGAGTATTTGAGGTTGTCGGTTTTGGGGATGAAGGAGTTTTAGCAGTCATTTAAATGTTTTGAGTTGCGAATTTTGAGTAAAGATTTTTGAGAAGTTTGACGATCGCACAACTTCTAATTTACAAGGAAAATGGCAGCCGATCGCTAATCTGCCGAATTTTCTAAACTTTGCACCGATTCAATCAGATTTCGCACAGTTTCGGTACCTTCAGAAGGCTCAAAAGATAGCGGGAATTTGCCGCGAGCGAGCATTCTCAAACCCAACGGGCCCAGACTCAGCAAACCTTGAACGTCGCGAAAGGAGTTTCCTACTACTTCGATGCCAAATTTGCGCTCATCTATCCAGCCGCCTTCTTTGACGAGCTCGATCAAGACTTTGCGGTGGCGGATCGATCGACTGGCTTGGTCGTCTTTGCGATCGAGAATCTCCTGTTTAATCTTACCAATTTGATCCATCGGCGCCACCTCCATCGGGCAAACCGAGTTGCAGTTGTAACAACGGGTGCAGCCCCAAACGCCTGCGGTACCTTCGTTGTATTTTTCCAGCCGATTTTCGGTTTCGCTATCGCGGGAATCGGCGATCGTGCGGTAAGCTTTAGCGAGGGCGTGGGGGCCGACAAATTCCGGGTTCACTTCCCGGGCGTTGCACTCAGAATAGCACGCGCCGCAGAGGATGCAGTTGCCGGTTTGGTCGAGTTTCGATCGCTCTTCGGGAGTTTGCAGAAATTCTCGTTCTGGAATTGCTCGCGAGGCGGTGCTGACATAGGGTTGAACGGCTTCTAGGTTGTCCCAAAAACTGGTCATGTCAACAACCAAATCTTTAATTACCGGCATATTTCCCATGGGGGCGACGGTAATTTCTGGGATGAAACCAGCAGGCTGTTCTGCTGAACTAGAATTAGCTATTTTTTGCAATCTGGCGAGTTCGCTACCAACATTTTCTTTGCAGGCCAAGGCCGAGCGCCCGTTAATTCGCATCGAACAACTGCCGCAAATTGTATTGCGGCAATTTTTGCGAAAAGCTAAAGTGCCGTCTTGTTCCCACTTGATGCTGTTGAGGCAGTCTAGGATGGTATTGCTTTCATCCACCTCTAGGGTGTAAGCGTGAACGCGGGGAGCCTCGTTTTGATTTTGGCGGACTACGTTAAAGCGGACTTGCATATTTTGAGTAAAGAATTTAATTTCTATTTTAAGCTAGATTTTCTACAGTTCCCAAAATACATTATTTTTTTTAACAACTAGCTAAAGTATGAGATTTAAAGAGTTTTATTTTTGTTTTATAAATAGCAATAATCCTCAGGTTATAAATACATCTATCGCAACTTTTTTCAGCGGATTTTTGGGGTTTTAATTGGATAAACAAGTAATCGATCGGTACAGTTCGCGAGTCGGAGGTGCTTGATGTCCAGCTTGTTTGTCTTAACTTTCATGTTTTCAACACCGGCTTTTTGTCTGGGTTTGGTAAATCCTCAATGGGTGGGGCTGGGAACTCGCAAGCTATCTGTTGCTTTATACGGCGTTTTGATGGTGGCTTCGTTTGTATTGGTTGGCGTGTCAGCACCTAAGCCGTCGCAGCCAGTTGCTTCGGCGCTGTCAGCCTCAACTGAATGGCCAGAATCTATGGTGAGCGAACCTTTGCGCTGAACGTAGCTGCGCGCGCACCTCACGTTTCTGGTAGCGTTACAAACAATTTTACCAGGACTTACGTCCGGTTGGGGCCAGAAACGTAGTTTTTTAAGAAAAATACTTGGTTCTAGTCATTTACTGCGTATTTTGGTAAAATAAACCCGGTTTCTGCGTCTTGGATTACTTCTACTTTTAACTGGTAAAAGTCGCTATGTTTAGTTTTTTCATCTGATACCAGTTTTACATGAAGTTGCATAGAATAAAGATACTGTTGAGAGGTCATTAGTTATGGCACGCCAACTGATTCTGACGATCGCCGAAAGTGCAGAGAGAAGGCGAGCAACAACTAAAAACCTGTCGCACTGCTAGCCAGAAAGAACGATCGCCCCTGTTTCAAAAGTTATGGGGAGATCGTGGAGTGGCTGAATCAGACTTATCAGTCGTTAGCGTACATTTTTGTTCCATTGCTACTCGCACGCGTTTGTTTGCGAGGAAGTTAACTTTCCCTTACGTCCTATCGGCACACACATTGGCGTTCCCAAAATTGGGTCAGGAATAATACGGCACTCTAATGCAAAAACCTCCTGAACCATCTCCTCAGTCATTACCAGTTTCGGTTCCCCAGCCGCAAAAATTCGACCATCTTTGACAGCAACTAAATAATCAGCATAACGGCACGCTTGATTCAAGTCATGCAATACCATCACAATTGTCCTTCCCTGACTTTGGTTCAACTCATACAACAAATCTAAAACTTCTATCTGGTGTGCCAAATCCAAAAAAGTAGTCGGCTCATCCAAAAGTAAAATATCTGTATCCTGTGCTAGTGCCATTGCAATCCAAGCTCGCTGTCGTTGTCCACCAGACAAAGTATCTAATCCTCTATCTGCCAACTCCAGTAAATTTGTAATTAAAAGTGCCTGCTGCACAATTGTTTCATCTTTGGCTGACCACTGCTGCAACCAATTTTGATAAGGGTAACGTCCTTGTGCTACCAAATCTCTGACTGTTAATCCTTCCGGTGCTACTGGCCCTTGGGGCAAAATACCCAACTGCTGGGCTACTTCCTTGGTGGAAAGCTTAAAAATTGAGGTGCTGTCAAGATATACTGTACCGTGATATGGTTTGAGAAGTCTGGCCAGACCTCTTAGCAAAGTTGATTTACCACAACCATTAGCACCAACTAAAGCACTAATTTGTCCGGTAGGAATTGCTAAATTTAAATCTTTAATAATTGGCACACCATCATAAGCTAAAGACAGACTTTTGGTTGATAATCCTTTCATAGTTGATACCATTTTATAGCAGTGGACAGTTGACAGTGGACAGTTGACAGTTGCATAACCCGAATCAAACCATTGATGCAGTACGGGTATCGGCTCTATTCATGAAGTTATTTATGTCCTCACCGATGTGGCGGTTGCTATAGACTTTGGATTTTAGATTTTGGATTTATGAAAACCTGATTTCTTGGTTGATAAAATATGATTTTTATCAAGTTCCCAGTCGCCAATTCCTTATTTTTTCCGGTTACGAATTAACAGATACAGAAAATAAGGCGCACCAATAGCAGCAGTCACTACCCCACAAGGAAGTTCGATAGGCGCAAACATTGTTCTTCCTAGCAAGTCTGCGACCACAACTATTACTCCCCCCAACAGTGCCGAGGTGGGAATTAACCCTTCATGATTTGTACCTACCAACTGTCTCCCTAAATGAGGTGCAATTAAACCGACAAAACCAATCATTCCGGCAGTAGCGACTCCTGCACCTGCTAAAGCTACACCCACCAGCACTAGCAAACCACGTTGCCATTCCACGCGAGTACCTAAACCTTTAGCGACATCATCTCCTAAATTTAAGACGTTCAAATGTCTTGCCAATGTCAACGCCATTGGTACGAAAACAATCAACCAAGGTAAGAAGGAAAAGACTTGCTCCCAAGTGCGTCCGTAGACACTGCCAGCCAACCAAACCAAAGCATTACTAACGTCATAAATATCCCCAAAGGTAATCATCAAGCTGGTGAATGCACTGGCGATCGCAGACAAGCCAATACCCATTAAAATTAATAGAATCGGCGAACTACCGTTATTCCAAGCTAGGGAGTAAATTAAAACAGCCATTAGCAAAGCACCTCCAAAGGCTGAAAGAGGCAATGTATAAATCGGTGCTGATGGAAATAGGACAATTACTGTCACTGCTGCTAAACTCGCCCCAGCATTGATGCCAATAATACCAGGGTCAGCTAAGGGATTGCGTGTGAGACCTTGAAAGATAGTGCCAGAAATAGCAAACGCCACTCCCACCATAAAAGCGACAAGGGTGCGGGGTAGCCGTAGGTTGTGAATCACGAAAGCATGGTCTGGGTTGCCTGTATCTAAACCTAAGACAGTTTTGACGATATCCAAGGGCGAAATGGGATATTCACCTCTGCCCACATTCATCACCATCGCCACTGCAATCACCACTGCCAAACATAACAGCATCAGTGGTACACGTCGGTCTATGCGAAAAGATATCGCCTCGGAACGGATAACGAGCCAATCCAACTTCATTTCTTCACCTTTGACTTAGCCAAGTAGACAAAAAAGGGCGCACCAACCAGTGCTGTCATTATTCCCACAGGTAATTCCTGGGGTTTAAGTAATACACGGGCGGTAATATCTGCAACCAAAAGTAAAGTTGCACCTACCACTGCGGAATAGGGCAAAATCCAACGGTAATCAGCTTTAATGAAAAATCTCACTATATGGGGAACAACCAAGCCGATAAAGCCGATTGGCCCGGCAATAGACACGGCACTTCCCGCCAGTAAAACAACGCTAATAGCCGTGATGATTTTCACCCAAGCTGTCTGTTGACCTAAGCCTTTTGCTATATCTTCACCGAGACTCATGGTAGTAATTTGTCTACCAAGGGCAAAAGCAACGACTAATCCAAGGGCGACGAAAGGCAGTGCTTGCAAGAACATATTGATATCGCGCCCAGCCAGTGAACCTGCTAACCAAAATCTAATTTCTTCTAAGGTGCGTTGACTGACGATAAGGATAGCAGTTGTCAGGGAAGAAATCAGAGCCGTGAGCGCTGCGCCTGCTACTGTGAGATTCAATGGTGTAGGGCCTCCTTTTCCTAGAGAACCAAGGAAGTAGACTAACATTGCTGTGGCTCCTGCACCCAAAAAAGCCACAATGGTTAAAACACTCAAGGACGAACTGCCAAAAACAAAAATTGTGGCAACTACAGCCAATGCAGCCCCCGACTGAATACCTAAAATACCTGGATCTGCTAAGGGGTTGCGCGTTAAACCTTGCATTAACGCTCCTGATACTGCCAAGGCTGAACCTACGAGTATAGCAATGAGCGATCGCGGTAATCTTACTGTCTGAATTACTAAGTGATCGTAGGAACCATCAAAGGCTATAAAAGATGTCAAAATCTTTTCCAGAGGTATTTCGGCTGCACCTAAAGTGACACTATATACCAAGCAAATGAACAAGATAACCAGTCCCAAAACCAGACCAGATAAGGGTGATATTTGGGGATTTTTCCATTCTCTAGACAATTTTGTGAACCCTTTTGTCATTTTATGCACTCTCTCAACAATTAACTGTTTATTAACCATCAAATTGAACGGGGACATATCCAATTACTTGGTGTTGTTGTAGGCCATTCCATCTAAGGCAAGTATTAATGAATCCCAGACTGTACGCGCCACAAACTGGCATAAATCCCATCAAGTGCTAGTAAATCCTCATGCTTACCCTGCTCGACAATTTGACCATAATCCATTACATATATACAATGACTGTGGCGAATTGTGGAAAGACGATGAGCGATCGCAATTGTCGTCCGATTTTGAGTAATCATAGCCAGCGACTTCTGAATCGCCGCTTCTGTTTCATTATCCACCGCAGAAGTCGCCTCATCCAAAATCAAAATTGGTGGGTCTTTGAGAATAGCACGGGCGATCGCAATTCGCTGCCGTTGACCACCAGAAAGCTTTTGACCCCGTTCACCAACGATAGTATCGTATTCTTGGGGTAGTTGCAGGATAAATTCATCAGCCTGGGCTAATTTAGCAGCATGGATGATGTCTTCATTACTTGCATCAAAGCTACCATAAGCAATGTTCTCAGCTACCGTACCGTGAAACAGAAATACATCCTGACTCACCCAACCGATACAGCGTCGCAGTTCCGATAGTTGTAACTCCCGAATATCGATACCATCAATTAGGATTTGTCCGCCTTGGACTTCGTAAAAGCGTAGCAGTAGTTTGACTAGGGTACTTTTACCAGAACCCGTTGCACCAACAATGCCAATATTTGCTCCGCTTGGAATATGCAATGATAAATCTTTGAGTACATTGGTGCGATCGTTGTATGCAAAGGCGATCTTGTCAAAATGCACCTCACCGCGTACTTTTGGTAAAGTACGGTTTCCTGTGGGAATAGCAATGGGAGTATCCAACAATCCCATGACTCGTTTAATAGAAGCCATTGCCCGTTGATACTCATCCATAATTTGGCTCAAGCTGGCAAACGGCCACAGTAATTGCTGGACAATGAATACCATAAAACCATAAGTTCCCACAGTTAACTGATTATTCGCCACCGCAACCCCGCCAAAAAATAGCGTGGCGATGAAACCGATTACAACCACTAATCGAATCGCTGGATAAAAAGCAGCCGAAAGTGCGATCGCTTTACCATTACTGCGGCGATAGGATTCGCTTTCAGATGAGACACGACCTCTTTCATAGGTTTCAGCCGTGAAGCTTTTAATTGTAGCAATCCCTGAGATATTATTAGCTAAACGACTATTAATAAATCCAGCTTTGTCGCGCACATCGGCATAACGGGGTGCGAGTCGTTTTTGGAATGCTAATGAACCCCAGAAAATGAAGGGTGTGGGTAGGATTGCCAACCAAGCTACATTGGGAGCTATCACAACAAATGAACCACCCACAGCTAAAATAGTGGTGATAAATTGCAGAATTTCCGCAGCCCCAGAATCAAGAAACCGTTCTAATTGATTGATATCATCATTTAATATTGACAAAAGTGTGCCTGTAGAACGTTCTTCAAAGTAGCTCAGTTCTAGTTCTTGTAGATGACTATAGGCATCAAGACGCAGTTCGTGTTGGATGGTTTGGGCCAGGTTGCGCCATAGGCGATCGTAGATCAATTCAGATAATGATTCTAAAGTCCAAATTAATAATGTGAATAATGAAAGGATTGCCAATTGTCCAATGATGTTGGTAATCCCAAATTGGGCAATGATAGAACTTTCTTTTTCCACCACAACATCTACAGCTACCCCAATTAAATAGGATGGTGCGAGGTCGAAGATTGTATTGAGGATGGTAAAAGTAGCCGCAGTCCAAACTTGAGGGCGGTAGTTTTTAGCATAGTGTAATAAACGTAAGAGAGGAGGGTTTTTTGTTAATGGGAAAGAGGTCATGATAAATGCCCAATTTAGAGAAAATAATTAATCAGAATTACCGAGAGTTTCCTTAATTACTACAGGGGGTATTTGGGCGAAAATAGCAGACTGTAATATTTCAGGAAGCTGTTTCCAAACTACAGTTCCTTTAGGGCTTTTGATATACAGTTGCATAAAATCTAGTAAGGCTGTGGCACTTTCACTGGGGGTGAGATTGACGAAGAGATAGGTTGGTTTATCTGGACTAGCGACGGATACAACACAGCCTTGACTGCACGCCCATAAACATCCCACTGGTTGAATTTGCACTTCATTATCTGGGAAATGCTCGGCGCATAAAGTGTTGAGTTTGTCAAGTAAAATTGTGCCATCAAAAGGTGAATTATCTGGTCGTTTTTCAGAGGAACTGTGGCAGGATTTACAGATGAATAGGGTGTGTTTTGGCATAGGTTTAAGGTGCGTTGACGAGGTATTTGTAGAGATCATCAAGGACAGCATTTGCCGCAGTTAAACTTGAACCAGTCCAGGTCGAAGGATCAACTAAATAAACATGATTTTTCTGAACTGCATTAAGCTGTCTCCAAAGGGGGTTTTTCTGAATTTTTGCAAAAGCTTCTTTGGCGTTATTTCTAATAATAGAAACAAATAGCACGTCTCCATCAGCCTTCTCTAATTCCTCTTCAGAAATACTGAGCTGTCCATAGGGAGCATTAATATTCTGTGCTGTTGGACGCTGTAAGCCAACAGCATCTAGAATAGAACCAGCAAACGAGTTTTTCACATCACTCCCAACACCACGATTACCAAAATGTATGTTGATAAATGAAATTTCTTGTCCCTGGTAGCCATTCTCTTCTAAAGAGGTCGCGTCAATGCCCAAAGCTATTTTCAAGGTTTCAATTTTTTTGTAGTAATTCTGCCACGCTTCTTTGGCTTCTTTTTCCTTACCTAAAACCTGAGCGACAAAATCAAAGTGCTTTGACCAATCCAGAGGTTCTTCCCATTTTCCCAACACGGTAGGAGCAATTTTTGAAAGTAAGGGGTAAACACTCTTGTCAATGTTTTCCCAGCCTAAAATCAAATCTGGCTTAAGCAAGGATATCTTCTCTAGATTAGGTTGAGAAGGTCCCAAATATTCTATGCCATTGCTGATAAGTAACTTATGATCGTCTAGAAAATGAGTGCTGCCAAGGGGTTTTACTCCCAGAAGAAGGGCATTATTGAGAGTTAAGGCAGATAATGTAATGATACGTTTCGGGGCAGTAGGAATACAAGTTTCACCCATAACGTGCTGAAACGAATGGCACTCTGCAATGCCCGATTCAATAGGTATTTGAATGTTGTGGCGATCTTTAGGAGTACAGGCTGTGACAAGCAAAAGTCCCATCATGCCCAAAGATAGCCAAGTGACGAAGCGGCTTATGTATCTTCGTCTCTTTCCTTGACTGTTAGAATTGCCAAGAAATCGTACCTTGAATTGTAAGGTCTTCTCCAGCAAAAAGCCGATTTCGATTAAAAGAACTTTCAAAATAGTCTACCCCGAATAGATTCCTGACATTGAGCGCTGCTCTCCAATTATCTCGTTTGTAAAAAATGGCGGCATCTGTCCGTAAATAGCCAGGTATCTCAAAGGAATTTGCCAAATCACCTTGACGTTCACCAACATAGAAAAGCCCTAAGCCAAAACCCAGTCCTTTTAAGTTACCCGCTTGAATCTCATAGGTTGTCCACAAATTGAAAGAATGTTTTGGTATGTTAGAAAGTCGATTTCCTACAGGCAGAGCATTATCTTCTTCGATGCGAGCATCAGTGTAAGCATAGCCAGTAATGATATTCCATCCTGGTAAGATTTCACCTGACAGATTCATCTCTATACCTCTGCTACGTTGTTTGCCTGTTTGAACAGAAAAGTCAGGATTGACTGGATCGTCGGTTAAAACATTGGAGAGGAGTAGATCGTAGAATGCAAGTGTTGCAGATAATCTGTCACTTAAATCTGCTTTTACCCCAACTTCATATTGTGTACCTCTTTCTGGTTGAAACTGTGCGTTTTCAAAACTGCGCCCAATAACAGGAGAAAAAGATTGGCTGTAGCTGGCATAAAGGGAAATCGGTCGAATGGGTTGATAAACAATACCAACACGAGGACTAAAAGAATTTTCCGATTGATTTTGTTCCGTGCCACCTTCTCGATCCTTAACTGTCTGATTGAACGTATCAAAACGTAAACCTAGTAGTAGCTTCAAATTTTCCGCTATTGTAATCTGATCTTGAGCATAGATTCCTAATGCTGTCCTGTCAGTAGCATTATCAAACGCGAAAAGAGGAGTAGGCGCAACAATCTGCCCAAAAACAGGGTTGAATATATCAATCGGCGAACCAGTTACTGCATTGCCAGTATCTCTATTGTAGAAATCGTTAAAATCAAATCCAAGTGTCAACTGGTGTTCAATTGATCCAGTTGACAATTTCCCAGTTACATCCGATGCGAGTACGTAAGAAGTAATATCGCGTGTTGTGTCCAGGAATCGACGATTTAGCGTGCGATTGTCAGACTGTAGACCAGATGGCAAAGCAAGATTGGATACTTTTAAGTCATAAAATGATGCAGAAAAAGCATTACGTAGTGACCAGGAATCACTGAACTGATGCTCTAATCTATATCCAACTCGACCAAGATTCACTTGTTGACTGGCGTTAGACTCGTTGTAGTTGCGGTTACGTGATATTTTTCCGTTAGGATTGGGAAGTACAGATCCAAGAGCTGGCACACCCGTTGGGGGAGGAACACTATCGTTGACATAATCCCCTTCAAGGGTCAACTTTGTTCTATCACTAATCGCCCAACTCAAGACAGGAGCTATCTGAAAATTTTTATTTTCTATGAGATCAATAGAACTACCAGCACTTCTATAGGATGTATTTAATCGGTATAGAACATTGCCACGATTGTCTAGTGGTCCAGACAAATCAATTCCACCTTGGTAGAAATCATAATTGCCAATTGTGGCATTGAGCTCATAGAACGGTTCACGTAAGGGCTGTTTTGTGACGGTATTGATTGTTCCACCGGGACTGCCCTGCCCAAATAAAACGGAGGCTGGACCTTTAAGGACTTCTACTCTTTCAACATTGGAAAACCCAGTCGAAAGACCACCCACGAAGTCAGGTATGCCATTTGTTAGATTATTACCTGAAAAATTCTCGATAAGAAAACCGCGAATTCGGTAGAAACTCCCTTGATAGTAGGGAGGATTTCCCGTAACCACACCACTAACATTCCTTAGGGCTTCTTCTTGACGGGTCACATTTTGATCGCGCAACACCTCTTGCGGCACAACTTGAATTGATTGGGGAATATCCCGCAATGGTGTATCAGTTCGCGTTCCCACGCTGGTATTCGGCACTCGATAGGCATCTTGCTGACCCGTCACGACTAACTCAATTGGCCGCCGATCAGTTTGTGCCGATGGTTCCTCTTGCGGTGTCTCACTCGTGGGCTGCTCTGGTTCTGGTTGCAGTGGAGGCGGAGTCGCAATTGCAGCAGAAGTTACACCAAAAACCAGACCTGCATCATCATTAAATAACTCAACCGTTGGTAAAGTTTTATCACCTACCACCGTCACCCGAATAGTATTGGCATCCAGATTTGTGACAGTTATCTCAGTAATTCCCTCAACTGGTTTTTCCGAGCGGAATGTAAAAGCATCGCCACTGGTTAACCGCAGTTGTGCATTAGGAATATCAGCGATAAAGTTATTCTCAGCACTGCGATCGGTGATTTGCAGTCGTTCTCTTTGAGTCGTCTGTAAAATCACCTCCACACCTTTCTCTGTGGGTCTAGCTTGCACGGACGTCACCTGTACAATTTCTGATGAGGGGGCTGTTTGGGGTACTGGCGACTGCACCAGCAATCTGGCGCTAGTGCTGGGATGCTCAACTTCACTCAATTGCCGAATTTTTCCTGTCAACAGAGATTGTAAATTTTCCTGACTTTCGACTTCCTGCTTTTCACCCATTGGTTGAATTTCTGCCGATGTAACTTGCACAATTTCACCCCCCTGGCCTTGGTAAGGGGGGACGGAAGGCAGGGCTGTTTCATTCGACCTAGGGGCCGTGCCCCCGTGCCGGCCCTCTGGGTCTGACCTGCCTCGCGAATCGTCTGGGTCGGGGGTAGGCACGGGGGCACTACCCCTAAAAAATTCACGTTTCTGGTGAGAATGAAACCACCCTGGGACGGAAGGGGGGTTAGTTGGTGCTGGCGACTGCACCAGCATTTGGGCGCTAGTGCTGGGAGGCTCAACTTCACTCAATTGCCGAATTTTTCCTGTCAACAGAGGTTGTAAATTTTCCTGACTTTCGACTTCCTGCTTTTCACCCATTGGTTGAATTTCTGCCCATCCCGGCCCAATTGCAACAGCATTCAAGCATCCCGACAGACACAGTAAAAACCACAGTCGCACACTACCAGACAAACACCAACGCTTCATAGCAACTCCTAATACACCAGCTTTTTGCAGAACTTGACTGAATTAATCCGCTTTGCAGTAATATCGCTCCCCCCATAGGTGTCAACTTAAGGCTGAAACCCAGTCACAGAATGCTGTTTGACTATTAAATCTAGATCCCCCCTAGCCCCCCGAAAGCAAGGGGGGGACAAGAACTTACTCAAAGTCCCCCTTCTTAAGGGGGATGCGAGGGGGATCTGGACTCAGGTAAAACCGAGATTTATCAAGGCTTTCAGGCTTAAGTTGACACCTATGCCCTTCCCCAACCCTCTCCTTACCAAGGGGAAGGTCGCGACAGCGCGGGTGGGGTGCTTCAAGAGTTATTAGGTGTTAGACCCAAACTCGATTACTGCAAATAGTTTCTAATTCAATGGAGCTGAGTATAGAGAATGAATCGCAAGTGCGTCTATGCCTAAAACCGCATTATGTGCCTGAAAACGACTTTCTACCAAATAAACATCCGCTGGGCGTGATACCAAACCTGCGCTTAAAGGCTTCAGCAAAGCGTCTTGGCTCGGAATAACCAACTCGGTGAGCAACCTCAGTAATAGTTATGTTTCCTTGACGCAATAACTGCTCTGCCGATTCCATACGTTTATCTCTCAGGTAGCTAAATGCTGTTTTGCCAAACATTTCCTTAAATCCACGTTGCAGAGTGCGATCGCTCACCCCGACACTTTGCGCTAACTCCAGCAATGACGGCGGATTCTCCAAACGTGCCACTAAAATTTCCCTAGCCAGATGAATCCGGGCGATGGTGTCTATCTTCAATCGCGGCTCCGGTTGCAGTCCGTCTTGAGCAGATAAGATGGGAGCTAACTGCAACGCCATTAGTTCCAACACCTTACCCTGTAAATACATCCGCTTTGTGATTCCCTGGAAAGGACAGTTGACAATTTGCTGTGCTACTCCCTGAATAGCCGCCGTAGTTTCCGGGTAGAGCAAAGTCTGCCAATCATTACCCTTTGCCAACAGACGCAACTGCTGGGGAATTTCTCCTGTTTCATCGGGGAAAAAAGTTGCCAGCAAGTCAGGAGGCATATGAATGTCAACGCCCACCCGTCGAGATTTGGGGGATTTTGTAAGCATTTTGCGTTGAATACCGCTAGCAGAAATACACGTACATCCTTCCCCTACCTGCCCCCCATCTTCGTCTATGACTTTGCCGGAAAGGAGAACGAAAAATTGCAGTGGGTGATCCCACTCAATGCCTTTATGTACGACATCATCGTGATATTCATAGTCCAAAATCGTAAGCCAGAGATGAGGATGCACTTCAATATCCCGCATATAGCCTTTACCGAGTTGCTTGGGCATTTCACTGATGATTTCAAATGGCTCTGTTCCCGATGGTTGTGAGTAATTGTGGTTAGCTTCCGCCCACAGTTCCCGATTCTCTTTCTCCGTCAGGGTGATGGTCATGGCTGGATGCTCTCTAAAAATTAATGATATTAATTATCAATAATTTTACCGCGAATGGCGATCCGTTTAAGCTCGATCGAGATAAAGACTCGATCGCTTGTGAAACGCTACCTTAGATTTGCACGCGCCCAAAGCCTGGGTTAATCCGTTGGCTTTTTTGGGTGATTCTACTGATTTGAACCAGGAAATCGATCGGCTAAAATTATGTAATTGTTGAGCTTGCGGTAAAGAGTGCATCTATGACTTACAGCTTGAGAATTGTCGATTTGCCAACCAGTGAACGGCCGCGGGAGCGACTGATGGCCGGTGGCCCGAAAAGTTTGGCGACTGCGGAATTGATTGCGATTCTGCTGGGTACCGGTCAGGGCCCAGGCAAACTTTCGGCCGTCGGGCTGGGACAGTATATTTTAAATCAGTTGAGCTTGCATTCCCGTGACCCTCTGGGTGTGCTGCGGAGTATTAGCGTGCAGGAGTTGACGCAGATTCACGGGATCGGCCCAGCCAAGGCTACTTCGATTTTGGCTGCGGTGGAGTTGGGTAAGCGGGTGTTTCAGTCGCGGCCGCCCGACATGGCGGTGGTTGACTCTCCGCAGGCTGCTGCGGATGCTCTGAGTCAGGATTTGATGTGGCAGTCTCAGGAGCGTTTCGCTGTGGTGCTGCTGGATGTGAAGAATCGGCTGCTGGGAACTCAGGTAATTACGATCGGCACAGCTACGGAAACTTTAGCTCACCCGAGGGATATTTTTCGGGAGGTGATCCGCCAAGGGGCGACGCGGGCAATTATCTCGCACAATCACCCCTCGGGAATTGTAGATCCGAGCCCGGAGGATATTGCTTTGACGCGACAGTTGCTGGCGGGAGCCCAGTTTTTGTCGATTCCGCTGCTGGATCACTTGATTTTGGGGAATGGCGATTTTCGCAGCTTGCGGCAGACTACAACGCTTTGGGAGGAGTATCCCCAAGGCGATTGAACTCTTATACTTAACTAATTCCATTGCTATGATTAGTTATTTGTATCTTTGGGCTGTCCCAGGGCTGAATCAGCCGTCATAGCAGGCGAATTTTCCGGCTGGAGTCCCGGATGACAGCGTGTTTTGGCTGAATGTCGTTGCTGATACTTAGTTAGGAGCGCAACTCGGTTAGTCTAGTATAAGTAAGCTGAAGAGGTCGCTAATCCGATTTTTTTTGAGCATACTAAACGTATACTGAACCAGCACCTAAAAACCCAATGTTTAAGAAATTATTAAATTGGGTGTAAAATTAACGGCGTGGTGATAGGAGAAAAACTGTGTTTCTGAGACTTGCAGAACAACACCGTAAATTCGTCCAAGATTTGGTAATGAACCTTCAGGCTTTGGCGATCGTGCTAGAGCGTCGGGGTTATCTGGCATCCTGCTATACTTGCGGGGGTCAGATGAACAGTGCCTCATTTATGGTCAGTTTGACGGACAACCATCTGATTCGATTTTTAGTGTCAGATTACGGAATTACTTGGACTGAGATGCGGGACGATCGCGAACTGATGAAACTAGAAGGTGCAGAGGCGATTAGTCAGTTGCAAGAACTGGCAAATCTCGTAAAGTATCAGATCCAACCTTCGGAAGCTACTGTGGCGACGGCGCAGAGAGTTTAGCGATTGCAGGGTTACTGAGAAGGCTAAGCGCGAAAGTCGTTGCTTGCGGACTAAAACCGAATCCCCAGCGAGTAAGTTGAGAGGGTTAGCGCGCTGCGCCGGCGATGGCAGCTCAACCGACAAGGGTGCTTTCAGGGTGCCTTCAGGGGCTCAGTCTCGCACTCAGTCGATGGAAGTCTGCCCGGGCAGACTGCATAATCGATCCAAGAAGTCTCATAGTTGAAACCTCTAATTTTTTGTGCAGCAGTTGACTCTCCCTTGAGAGCGATGCGCAAAATGTATAAGTGCCACTGCTCATCTGCTGCCAGGTTAATTTCTCGCTTTGGCATTCAAAAGTCAAGGAATTTAATTAACTTTGAGTAGATAGGTAAAATTTACATCCAGAGTGAGGATGAGGCTGTGAAGATTGGGCGAAAAGCCGCCCCGGGGTGTGACGTACGGGCGAATTGCGTTTATTTTTGCTTGGCGATTTAGCGCATAAGGCTAACAATTAACTTGAAACAGCATTGCTGCTGTAAAAATCTCACAGCCGGCTAACGCCGGCTAAGTTTTGTGTAAATATAGGCTTGTGAGAAATGTTTTGCTGTCAGGTTAAACTGCTTTTGAAAGTGCGCGATCGCAGTTGCCATACTAAGTATTTTATTATATTTTAAGAATTAGTCCAAAAATATTTATCGCTAAGCTTGGAATCAAAATCAAATGGTAAATTTAAGCGAACTTCTAGAACCCATCGCCAGCCAATTTCGCAGTCTGGGAATTCCCGAACCGATTACGCATTGGGGACATCCTGTAATGATGGGGATTGTGGTTGTGGCAATGGGCAGTTTTGTCGGGTATACGGGATGGCAGGGACGTTTGGCAGCCGATAAAGATGTGGCGCTCAAAAGTCGATCGGATCACCGCAAGCTGGCACCGTGGATGTTTCTGTTTCTAGCTTTGGGCTATACAGGCGGCTTATTGTCGCTGGTAATGCAGCACCAGCCAGTCATGGAAAGCCCGCACTTTTGGACGGGTTCGGGAGTGCTAGTTTTGCTGGCTGTTGGTAGCTTGATTTCGCTGACGGGTTTTGGGGGCAATAAGCTGGCCCTGCGCGCGGTTCATGCTTATTTGGGTACGACGGCTTTAGCACTTATGGTGTTGCACGCGGCTTTCGGTTTAAAATTGGGTTTGTCTATTTAAGCTAAGCTGTTGAGGATTTAAATTGCATATTCGGGGCGGGCTAGAAGCCCACCCCACAAGAGTTTGATTATTTCTTGATATACAATTTAAATACTAGACCTCTTGCATAAATCTTTGATAGAGCCAGTCAACCGCAGATGCAAGGTAGATAAACGCAGATCAACGCAGATAATTTCAAGATAGTTTGCGAATGAGTGCAATCTTATCTGCTGAATAGGTTGTCAAAGCGAATTTTTTTCTATTTTCTGAGCTTAATTTGTTAGGCTTTAGAAAGTAAAATAAACTCTATTTTTGACAGTAAGAATTGCTAATCACTTACTAATTAATGAATCAAGCAACGGGTGTCATTTTCTGTCTTGCATACATTGTAGGATTGATTTCTACAGGGGTTTCCTGGGGTAGGTACGGGATACTTGCTGTGGGAATAGCGATCGCAGTCGCCATGCCTAAATTGTTGTTAAAGTATACTAGGAATTCTCTCAAAAGCACTAAGAAAAGACGCAGCAGAACCAAAGAAAATATTGTTGTAGAACCCTTTGAGGCGAGGGAAGAATTGAGTTTGCTGGAGAGGCTGCCGAGAGCAAAATGGGTGTGGGCAGTGGCGGGTTTGACGGCATTTCTCGCTAGCTTTTATTTGGCAGTGCGATCGCCCCAACCGACAATTAATGACATCAGCAAGTTGATTCCCGTTGGTGGAAATACTCAAGAAGTGGCGGTGACAGTTCGCGGTAGAGTTGTCAGTACACCCCGATTGACTCGAAGTGGTCGATCGCAATTTTGGCTAGACACAGATTTAGTTAGCGAAATAAACGGCAGCGAGGGAGGAGTAGTCGTCAACCGCGAAGTATCCGGCAAACTCTACGTGACAGTGCCTCTGCTGCAAGCAACGGGCCTGTACGCCGACAATACGATCGCAGTTGTGGGCTCGCTGTACAAACCGCAGCCGCCGTCGAATCCGGGGGCGTTTGATTTTCGAGCATATTTAGCCCGAGAAGGGGCTTTTGCAGGGCTTAAAGGGCGTCAGATTGACTGGAAGAGAGAAAATGCGATCGCGGATGTCAATCGACTTAACAGCAAAACGGCTGCTTTGTGGGAGTCAAGCGGGATGCGGCCATCGCAAATTCAAGCTATGCGGCAGCGGATCGTGCGATCGCAACTATCGCAGTTGAATGTTCCCGAAGGGCCGTTGATCAGTGCGATCGCCCTGGGCAAACAAGCAGTAGATTTACCTTACAACATCCGCGACTCTTTTGTGCAAGCTGGATTGGCCCACGCGATCGCAGCTTCCGGCACTCAAGTCTCAATGGTTTTGGGTTTAGTGATAGCTTTAACCAGGCGTTTTTCCAAACAGTTACAATTCTGTTTTGGCGTCGGCGCCTTATTTTTGCTCGTGGGATTAACAGGCTTTGAAGCTTCTATCTGCCGCGCCGCTGTGATGGGATTTGGCACACTATTTGCTTTGCTGCTAAGTCGTGAAGTTAAGCCATTAGGATTGTTGTTAATCGCTGCTACTATTTTACTGCTAGTTAACCCTTTGTGGATTTGGGATTTAGGTTTTCAACTGAGTTTTTTGGCGACTTTGGGATTAGTGGTGACAGCGCCGCCGCTGATGGCAATGTTTGATTGGATGCCGCCTGCGATCGCTTCGATTGTTGTGATTCCCATCGCCGCTTCAGTTTGGGTGCTGCCACTACTACTTTACGTTTTTAGTGTGGTATCACCTTACAGTATTTTAGTCAATATTATTGCGGCTCCTTTGCTGTGGATTTTGAGTATTGGTGGGATGGTTAGCGCTTTAGCTGGATTGATTTTTCCGCTGGCTGGTAGTGTTTTGGTGCAAGTGTTGGAGTATCCTGCAAGGTGGTTAATTGCGATCGCCCAATATTTCTCGCAATTGCCCGGTAATTCGGTAGCTGTCGGTCAAGTATCGGTGTTTCAGCTAATCGCGCTTTACGGTTTAATCTGCTGGGTTTGGCTGGGGGGAAGTTCGGCAACGGATTCTGTAGCGGATGTAACGGATGTCAGTTCGGCAACGAGCACTGTACGGGATTTAACGGATGTAACGGATAGAAGGAGGAAGCAGGAAACAAGAGGGAAGAGGGAAGTAGGTAGGAAGAAAAATCAGGGAAAAGAGAGAGGGAAAAAGCAGAAAAGCAGAATTTTTGTGCTGCCGAGTTTTTCTGCGGCTTGGATTTTACCGCTGGCGCTGATGGCGGGAATTACTATCATAGTTTTGCCAGCTTGGCACGTTCAAGCATCTTTGTTTCAAGTTACTTTGCTGGCGACATCTGACGAACCTGTTTTGGTAATTCAAGATCGGGGAAAAGTGGCGCTGATTAATAGTGGCGATGAAAATACTGTGAGGTTTACAGTGTTGCCTTTTTTGCAGCAGCAAGGAGTTAATTCTGTAAATTTTGCGATCGCCACTCACGGTCATTTAGGTTTGAGTGGCGGTTGGGGAAAATTACTAGATCGCTTGCCAATTAAAACGTTTTATGATAGCAAAGATGCCACACAAATTCACGGCGGCAGCGATCGGGAATTTATGACGGCTGTGCAATCTCGCCAAGGCGTTTACTTTCCTTTAGAAACTAACAGTACAGTTAATCTGGGTTCGACGCGGTTGCAGTTAGTGAATGCTGAGATTCCGGTGGTAGAATTGCTGGTGGGCGAGCGCACTTGGTTGTTTGTCGGTGACATGACACCGGAAGCGCAAAGTATGTTATCAAAGAGATTGGCAGCAACGGGAACAGTGAAGCGGACACAAGTGCTGTTGTGGTCGGGAAAACCCCTGACGGCCGAGTTATTGGGCGCAGTTGGGCCGCAGGTGGCGATCGCCTCAGCGGACGAAATCGACCCAGAAACCGCAGCCCAACTGCGCCAAAGCAAAACCCAGATTTTCTGGACAGGGCGCGACGGAGCCCTCCAGTGGACGCCAGCAGCGGGATTTAAGACGACTCTGGAGTCGGAAGAAAATCAAACTTCTTTTCTGTAAGGATTTACAATGTGGTGCACTGTGCGGTAAGATATTTTTAGCTCGCATCTCAAGTCAATTGGAGAGGTGGCAGAGCGGTTGAATGCGGTAGTCTCGAAAACTACTTTAGGGGCAACCTTAACGTGGGTTCAAATCCCACCCTCTCCGTAGATCTAAAAATCCAATGCACCACCAGCACCTTATTAACTTAGGGTGCTTTTGCTGTATGTTACTCCAACTTTCTACTCCGGGTGTGCGCGGAGCACCTGATTTATGTGGGAAAAGAGCGATCGGCCAACTGCTATTTTGAGCCGCCTACAAAGTATTGCCGAAGAATTCTATTATATCCGAAGAGAGCGATCGCACTAAAATTGGTTTGTAGTGAGGACTTTAGTCCGCAAAATCTGAGGACTAAAGTCCGAAGGATCAAACAGGTTTTATTAGGGTAATGCAACTAACATGATATGAGTTATTGAAAATAATATTCACAAATATGACTTTTATGAACTCAATAATATGACTTTTATGAGTTCATATAATGAATTTATGAATTGACTTTAACAAAGCTTTTATTCATAATCAATACATCAACTGATAGCAGCACTGAGCAGCTACTACAAAAGTCGGTCGCAATCCAAGCTACTAGATATTTCTATAGGTTGACAACCGGAGCATTCCCGGCTTTAGCCGATTTATTCCATTCTGCCAGGGAATGCCTACCCGAAATCCAAGCCTCAAAACAATATTAAACTCAGGAGAACTAATCATGCAAGATCCTACAAAAAGAAAAGGCCCACCGCCAATTGTTTTTATTGTTGCATTTGCTTTAATTGCCATTGGCGCATTCAAGTTTATTCCCAGCTTATTCAAGGGCGGAAATCCAGATACACCTACTACATCTGGTTCTATCGATACTCGCCTCAGTTTAGGAAACAAAATATTGGTGCAATCGCAAACAACAGCAGGAAAACAAGCAGGTGTTCAAGCTTTTGCTAAGGGAGATTACAAAGAAGCTTTCAAAAACTTTCAGGCATCGCTGCAACAAAATCGCAACGATCCAGAGACAGTAATTTATTTGAACAATGCCAAAGCAAACGATAATAATCCTCTGAAAATTGCCGTCAGCGTTCCCATTGGAACTAACCCGAATGTAGCGCAAGAAATTCTTCGAGGAGTAGCCCAAGCTCAAGAGGAAGCTAATTCTAGAGGAGGCATTAATGGTGCGAGTTTGCAAGTTTTGATTGCGAATGATGACAATAGTGAAAGTTTTGCAAAAGAACTTGCAACCGGATTCGTAAATGACCCGAAAATTTTAGCAGTCGTCGGACACAATGCGAGCAATGCCTCTTTAGCTGCTGCTCCCATCTATCAAGAAAACAAATTGGTGATGGTGACACCAACTAGCTTTGCTAACAATTTATCAGGTTTTGGCAGCTACATTTTTCGGACAATCCCGGCGATTCAATCGATGGCTGCTCCTTTAGCAGAATATATGGTTAAGAAAGCTGGCAAAACTACTGTTGCTATCTGTTATGACTCTCAAGCTCCCGATAATGTATCGTTTAAAGATGAATTTGTTTCGTCGTTTTCGGCTTTGGGTGGCAAGGTAGTGCCTACGGTTTGTGACTTTTCAACGCCAGGATTTAATTCGAGCGCTAGCGTTGCTGATGCTGTTAGCAAAGGTGCACAAGCGTTAATGATAGCGCCTCATATCGATCGCATCGATCGCGCGATCGACCTAGCCAAGGCTAATCCAGCCAAATTACCACTCTACGGCAGCACTACGATGTACACATTTGACACGGTAAAAAACGGGCAGAAAGACGTTGACGGGCTGGTTTTGCCCGTTCCGTGGCATCCTGACACCAATCCTAATAACCCATTTTCTAAGAATGCGATTCAGCGGTGGGGAGGCGTGGTGAATTGGCGCACCGCAACGAGTTTTGATGCGACTCAAGCTATCATCGCCGGTTTGCAGAAAAGCAATACGCGGGAAGGATTGAAACAAGCACTCAAGAATCAGAATTTTTCGGCTATGGGTGCGAGTGAGGATGTGAGGTTTTTGCCAACGGGCGATCGATCGGGTAAACCGATTTTAGTACAAGTTCAGCGTCAAGGAAGTGATTACAAGTTTGTGGCGCTGCCTTGATTCTGAAATTGATAGCTTAACCGCAGATGTGAGGCAGATTAACACAGATTAACGCAGATAATTCAAGAATTGAGAGCGAAATGCTGGCAATTGAAGTTTATTCTGGATTGCTGTCCACGGAAATGCCCGATCGATCTATAATGAGAATTGTTATCATTCGCAATTTGGCAATTCTCTATGCAAGGGAACTCAGCAACCACGCCGCACAAAATTGATTTAGCTGTCATCGGTGCTGGGCCCCACGCCCTGACTCTGATTGCACATATATTGCAAAAACGCAATAGCCTGCGGGATAAACTTTTAGCATTCGATCCGAGCGGCGAATGGCTGACTGAGTGGCGGAGGCAATTTGCTGCTTTAGAAATTGGGCATTTGCGATCGCCCGCCGTGCACCACCCAGATCCCAACCCTTACGAATTGCGGAGGTTTGCCGAAAATCGCTCCTCGGAATTGTTTCCCCCCTACGATTTGCCCGGAAGTCGGTTATTTGAGGAATTTTGCGCTGATACAGTTAAACGGTGGGATTTGGGCGATCGAGTTATCAAAGCAAAAGTCACCCGCATTCAGCCCAAATCCGGCCGTTTCCGCCTGTGGTTTGAAGATGGAAAAAGTGCGATCGCCCGTCGAGTAATTGTCGCCGCCGGAAGTGGAAAACCCCATTTACCAGCCTGGGTAAATCAAATTCAAACACAGCATCCCGGCGAAAGAATTCGCCACTCTAATCAAGTAGATTTACGAAATTTAGAATTATCAGGAGAACAAATATTAATTGTCGGTGGCGGGCTAACTAGCGGACATTTAGCAGTAGGAGCAATTGCTAGAGGAGCAAAAGTCCTGTTAATGACGCGGCGCTATTTCCAAGAAAAACTATTTGATGCGGAACCCGGTTGGTTGGGGCCAAAATATCTGAAAGGATTCGCCGCGGAACCAGATTGTCAGAAGCGTTGGGAAGCTATTCAACAAGCTCGCAATGGTGGCTCGATGACACCGGCAATTATGACGCAGTTACGCAGGTTGTCCCACAGCGAAAAGCTGAAATTTCATGAAGAGTGCGAAGTTGTTGGCGTTCGGTGGGAAGATAATAGATGGACTGTTGATTGCAGCGATGGAGAGAGCTTATTTGTCGATCGCATTTGGCTAGCAACTGGCACTAAACTAGATATTACAGCCGAGCCTTTGTTCAAGGAAATGCTAGAAACCTATCCCATTGAAATAGTTAAAGGTTTGCCAGTTTTAGACAAACACCTGCGTTGGCCTGGATGCGAATTATTTGTAACTGGTGGTTTAGCAGCGCTGCAAGTTGGCCCAGTGGCGAGAAACCTTTCAGGGGCGAGAATGGCGTGCGATCGCATTGTACCAGCGATCGTTAAATCCAGCGTTGCACTCTCGCCCGCAATAATTAGAGCAACCGCTTAACTATTGCAACTTAACAGCAGCCCGCTGAATTGGCAAAACTTCATCTAACGTCAATTCGCGATCGGCTGTCAGGTGACTGGAACAGCAAATTGTGCTGAAATAAAGAGGACGACCGACAACTTGAGAAAAATGCTGTTCCAAAAGTAAGCGAGAAGTGATATCGCCCAACAGTTCAGAGATATCCTTTGTCAACTGTTCAGTATCGTCGCGGTGAGTAATTCTGAACTGAAAAGACGTTTTGCCGATCGACTTTTTAATTTCCGTATCAAAAGCATCATCTTTCCCTGCCACAAAAGCCGCAGACTGAGCTGTCAAAAATTGCCAAGCTTCTGGAAACATCTCGCGAATCTTTTCCAGGGGATTTCCTGTTTCGTAAACTAAAGTAGCAGTTTTGCAATCCATGAATCCGACCTCGGGTAGTTAGTAGCGTGTCTCAACTATTTTTAGTTTTTGACCTTGATTATTATCTTCCATAGCGGCAACTAAATCAAGGGTTTTTGATTAAAATTGATGAGAATTTATAATTTTTAACAAATCAAGTATCTCAGTTTACCAATGACCAATCACCAATAAACCTCTTGCCTAAATATTTGATTAATCGATCGACCGCAGATGTGAGGCAGATTAACACAGATAAACGCAGATAATTTCAAGATTAGAAAGCGATTTTTGCAATTCAGGTCTACTGACTACTGACTACTGACCAATGACCAATGACTACTGACCAATGACCAATGACCAATGCCCAATGCCCAATGCCCTGTTTGGCCAATGCCCAATGCCCAATGACCAATGACCAATGACCAATTTGTTCATTTCCAATACCTGCGCCAGTGAAACAAATTCTCCCACAAATTCTGGATAAAAGTATTGCTGCGGAGGCGCTCTGACTCCCAAACGGCAGCAGTTTGACCGCTAATTGCCGAAAAACTTGACCAAATATAAGGAAGTTCCGCGATCGCCTCAACCTTCATTCCGTGACGCACAGCCAGGGCGATCGCATGAATCAACTCAGCAGCTTGTGGCCCCACAATACTCGCTCCCAAAATCTCCCCGTTGCGCCGCCCGACAATCTTACAAAAACCAGTCGTCTCACCGGACATTTGAGCTCTTTCAACATTCTTAAAATATTCCCGAGCCACAATCAAATCATCTCCAAAACGCCGCCTTGCTTGCGCTTCAGTCAAGCCAACCCTCGCCAACTGCGGCTCGGAAAAAATCGCCCAAGGAATCCCGCGATAATCTATGTGAAACAAGGGTAAAAACAAAGCATTTTTCACAGCAACAGCAGCTTCGCAATTAGCAATGTGAGGGAACGAATAACCTCCAGCAACATCACCACAAGCATAAATGCGCGAATTAGTTGTTTGCAGCTTTTCATTTAAAATCAACCCGCGATCGCTAAATTTAACCCTAGCCGCTTCGAGATTTAACGATGCAAAATTATGCCCGCGGCCCGCGGCGAGAAAAATCTCCTCAGTCTCGATCGCCCTTGGCCCAGCTTGAATCCACTTTTTACCCTCAATCACCCGAGCTTGAGTCACCTCAGTAGCAGTCAGAATCCGCACTCCTTCGGCTTCCATTGCAGCTTGAACCAAGCCAGCAGCCTCCCGGTCTTCTTTCGTCAAAATGTGGGAACCCTTGACCGCAAGCGTCACAGCAACCCCTAATCGAGCAAAAGTTTGAGCCACTTCAACACCGCTGGGATCGCCGCCGACTACAGCCAAAGTCTTAGGAAGCTGTGGAAGTTTTGCTAATTCTCCGACAGTTTCCGAAGTAAAAAAGCCCGCAGACGAAAGTCCTTCAATATTGGGAATTGCAGGCATTGTTGGACAAGCTAGCAAATAACAGCGCGATCGCAATTTCCTGTCGCCCACAACCAAAGCCAAATGCGGTTTGGCAACAAACTCGCAGCTACCAAAAATAATATCGACCCCGCGAGCAGCCAAAACGCCGAGATCATCAATTTCTTCTAAATTAGCCACAACACCTTCAGCCCACTTCCGAGCCCAATCAAACCGCAATTCGATCGGCATTTCTGAATTAGCCACTTCCCACCGAACCCCGAACTGTTGGCGGCTAATCTGCTGGGCAAAACGAGCGGCTTCGCTCAAAGTTTGGCTGTATCTTAAACCAAGGTCGATCGACTCTTTCCCACCACTCGGCAAATCTTGGGAATTACTTAACGGTTCCACCAAAGCAATCCGGGCCGGGAAATTAGTTGCAGTCAAAGCAGCATAACGTCCGGCCGCAGTTCCACCAATAATCACTAAATCATAATCAAGCATAAATAAAAAAGTCAGTAGTCAGTAGTCAGTAGTCAGTAGTCAGTAGTCAGTAGTCAGTAGTCATTAGTCATTAGTCAGTAGTCATTAGTCAGTATTGGAAGCATCCCGATCAGTTTCAAAAGCATTTTTTATCAGTAGTTTCGCAAACCGATTTATAGAAAAAGTTTAATAAAAACTGTTGGTAGTAAGGACTTTATTTCTCATGAAAATCAGAGAACTAAAGTCTTCACTACAAACACTTCTTATTATCCGTAATTTCCGAGTTAACGGCTAATAACTTCGGCAAGTCCAGCAATCAATCGCAGATTGTCCGCCCTCTCGCGCACGGCTACCCGAAAAAATTGATCGCCCAACTCAGGAAAACTCAAACAATCGCGAATCAAAATCCGGTGTTGTTGCAACAGACTTTTTTGCATCGCAGCCACCGACACCGACGACTCAACCAACAAAAAATTAGCTGCCCCGGCAATTGGCCGCAAACCGGGTAAATTAGCCAAACCCTCAAATAGCTCTCGTCGAGCCACAGGCAGCCAATCCCAAGTTTGCCGTTCAAAAGCGGTATCTCGCACCACAGCGGCTGCTGCTGCCGCAGCCAAGGCATTCACAGGCCAAGGATCGCGCAGCAACTGCCAGCGGCGCAGGATGTCGGGATGGGCGATCGCACATCCCATCCGCAGTCCCGGCAGAGAATAGAATTTGGTGAGCGATCGTAAAATCACCAAATTCGGAAACTCCTCAACCTGTGCGATCAAAGTTTCCTGCTTCGCAGGCGGTAGAAAGTCCATAAAGGCCTCATCCACCACCACCAGACCTAACTGCTCCAAATAAGGGCGAATCGCCTCCCTAGCGAACAGCAAACCCGTCGGATTGTGCGGGTTGTTCAGCAGCAAACCTCGATCGGCATCCAGAGCAACAGGAACCGGGAGAGCCAGAGAAGGAGAGACAAAAGAACGGTCAGAAACCGACAAATCATCCGTTACTAACCCGCTTCCAGTCTCCCAGTCCAACGATTTCAGCTCCAAAGGACAATCCAGCACCTGCGCGCCAAAAGCCTTCAGAGCCCGCCAGTAATCGCCAAAAGCCGGAGTCACCAAATAAGTCGCCTCCAGCTTCGACAAATCAAGAGCCGCCCAAGTCAACAATTCCGCCGAACCATTCCCCGGCAAAATCCAATCCGGGTCAACATTAAACGCCTCACCCAAAGCAGTCCTCAGCTCTCCATAATCCGGGTCTGGGTAAGCCGTGAGACTGCTCAAATGAGCTTGAATCGCAGCCAGGGCCGACTCAGGAGGGCCCAAAGGACTGATACTGGCAGAAAAATCGAGAATAGCAGAGGCTGGGCAGCCAGCCAGTGCGGCGGCCCAAGCTAAATTCCCACCGTGTACAGGTCTAATCAAGACTCAGTTCACCAATTAAATTTTGGGTTCTTTCGGCGGTGCAACTCTGTCCTTAAACAACTTGCCTGCGGAAAATGCAGGAACTCTGGTTGCCGGGATTTCCATCTTGTCGCCAGTTTTAGGATTGCGACCCTCACGGGCTTTGCGTTCCCGCGACTCAAACGAGCCAAAACCGACCAGCGTCACCTTGTCGCCCTCGGAGACAGCCTCCATGATTGCTTCCAAGGCTGCACTCAAAACAGCATCTGCCTGTTTTTTCGTCACGCTAGCCTTTTCCGCGACTGCATCAACCAATTCACCTTTGTTCATTGCGCACTCCTTCTGGGATTTGCAAAATACGTCAAACAGATTTCAATTATTAGCTGTGAGTTATCAACTGTATTGGAGTTGGGGTGAGGAGATTTGGGTAGTCCCCTATTGCTCCAGCCCGCTTCCCCAATTAAGAACTCCTGCTGAATACCAATTACCCTAGGGTAATTGGTCAGAAAAGGAATTTTTGTTTCTAACTGCTGAAAACCCGACAGCATCTAATTTTCACTGCATTATTCTAAAGTCTTGCCGACCCTTATGGATCGGTGGAACCTTTAATTTATATGGAACTTGCCAACTTTTTAGAATTAATCCCCAAATTTAGGTAAAAAAATACCACCTCGGAGACAAGATTTCTCGCCGGGAGTGGATTTGAAATGGAAAAATAAGCGGAAATGGAAAGAATAAAATGTCATTTGTCAAGGGTTTAACAAAACTTTTTTTCCTAATTCCTGATTCCTTCTGAGAGAAAGAAGGTGACTTTAAAGGAACAAAGTCTGAATTGTCAAGGGGAAAAGAAAAATTTCTTTCCCTCGAACCTCGGACTTTTTCCGATTGGTGTCAACAATTGTTAACTGGTTCCCAGGCTGGAGCCTGGGAACCTATGTCCAGAGGCTCTGCCTCGCCAGGATCATAGGAGGCAGAGCCTCCGGATCTGCGTTACCAGGCTCCAGCCTGGTAACGAGTAGTTGCATCCGTGAAATCCGTGAAATCCCGCACCTTGCTCGTTGCCGAACTTCCTACTGTCTCGGCTGAACGGGCTGACTGCGCTGCAACAGTTGGCGGGCGTCGGGACTGATGCTGTTTTGATAGCCAAAGTTCGATCGATCGCTATCATCCAAAATCTGCGGAGTCAGCAATACAATCAACTCCGCCCGCTCGTTGGTCTTATTTGTACTCCTGAACAGCGAACCGATAATCGGCAGATCTCCCAAAATTGGGATTTTGTTCGCTGTAACCCGTTCTTCGTCGCGGATAATCCCCGAAACAATCAAAGTCTGACCGTCCCGCAGGCGAATTAGCCCCGATTGCAACGAACGCTCGCCCAGCAGCCTGATCTGATTTGTGGAATTCCCGCCCGTAATCAGGTCTTGAGTGCCGCCTGGTGTCCTGATAATCGGGTTCACCCGCAGAGAGACAAAACCATTATCGTCAACCCGATCGATCGCCACCCCCAACTGCAAACCTGCCTTGTCTTTGACGGCCGTCACCGTTGTGGTACTTGTATTTCCGGTAGTCTGCGTTTGCGAGGTGATGTTAGTGATCACCTCATCAGTAATATTCACATTCGCCGTTTCTCCTTCTTGAACCACCAGAGTCGGATCGGTCAGGATTTTGGCATTCCGGCTTTCAATAGTTGCCTGCAGCGCTGACAGCAGCCTCCTCGGATATTGGAACAGCGGGAACAGGGCGAAAGTCGCACTTCCCACAGAATTCACGGTTGCAGGGTTAAACGGCGTGTAATCGCTAATCCCGACTCGCGTGGGGTCATTAGTAATCGGCGCTGTCGGCTGGACGAACAACCCGCCGCCCTGTCCTGTGAGCGGCACGTTGATTAGATTACCCCTCGGATCGTAGAAAGGCTGCTGAGTTCCGATGGGGTTCGGGACGAGCGGCCGACCCAATCGGCTGCCATTGTTGATATCAGTTACGGTAGGCGGCTGCAACCCGCCAAAATTGAGACTTGCTACTCCGTTGTCATTGACAAAGAAATTGTTATTAATTCCGAAAGAGAAACTGCTGTTAGTTCTGTTGTTTCCCAACAAGTTGACATCGATCACCTTGACGTTGACAGCCACTTGACGGCGGCGCAGATCTAGCTGACTCAAGAAAGCTACCGCAATATCAACTTTGCGCGGATCGCCCACCAAAGTGATCGAATTGAGCCTCGCATCAGCCAGCACCGACAGTCCCCTCAGCAACAGCGGCCCGTTGCCGTCCCTCGCGCCGATCACCTTAATGTCCGGTTCCCGAATTTCCACATCCCGCGCCGTATTTCCCTGGCCCACGGTTTGAATAGTCACCCGAGTAATCGGGAGTTGAGTTTCCGCACCTTGAGCGCTCAAAAAGTTAGCTGCATCGGTAGATCTGACTTGATTGAGCCGCAGAGTCCGAACGATGATATTGCGCGAGTCTAGTGGCAAATTAGTGCCCACAAAAATCGTGCGCCCGACGCGGTTGGCTTGCAGTCCGCTGATCCGCAGCACGTAATTAAAAACATCTTGCACCGACTCATTTTCGATGTCCAAGGAAATCTTCGGCCCTTCATCAGAGCCTCCTGCTGCTCCCGGAGCAGCCGCCGGCTGGCCCGGTTGACCGGGGGCTCCGCCGCCTGTAAAAGCAATGTTCAATCCTGCTGCGCGGGCCAGCAGAGCTAACACGTCGCGGACTGGGGCATCGCGCAGTACCAAGCGGGGGATGCGTTCTCCCGAACTCAGTTCGATATTTGCCCCAGCAGGCGCGATGTTAGATACGGCGATATCTCCTAAGGGCGGCGCTACGGCTCGCGGCTGGAAAGGCGCAGCTTGATTGTTCTGAGATTGTATTTCGCTGGGGAGGGGCGGGCGATCGTTCCTAGTGACAGTAACTTCGGGATTTGGCAGCATCACGCCCGGGGTTTGCGAGGTGCGAATTTGGGGAGCCGGTCGAGGAGTTGATGGGCTCAGCGGCAGTCCCGGAGGCGGCGGGGGCGCAGAAGCGACTTGGGCAGACTGCACTGTGCCGCCCTGTCCGGCAACGCTGAGGACGATGCTTTGGCCTTGTCCGGGCACAACTTGTCCGTTGGGAACTCCGTTGGTTCCTGCTACCACAACGCGGATGCTGTTGCCGTCTACCTGGCTGACTTGTACCGAGGAAATGCCCGGAGCCGGGTTATCTTGCCGGAAGCTGTTGCCTTGGGGCAAGCGGAGCTGGGTGTTGATAATTGTGGCTTGGTAAGTATTGCCGGTATTGATGGCGATCACTTGCGGGCGATCGCCCTTTTCGGTAGCCAGGACAATATTTACGCCATTATTGCCTTGACTTACTTGCACTCCTGTGACTTGAGTCGGCGCGGCCCATACGGGCGCTTGCACGATCAGAACTCCGGCAACGCTGCACAAGAGTCCTCCACTTAACCGTAGATGCTGTTTCACGTTCTCTCCTCAACTACACTTTGTTATTTATTGTTCGCAGTCTGTGGTCAGCGTTTTTCAACTGACTGAAATATTCAAGCGATCGCACTTTTTTTGAAGGAAGAAGTTAGAAAAAATTCGGCAGAAATTCTTATTTTAGATAGCCATATAAACAACTCTTTTTCTGGCATTCATGTTTGTTGGACTTCTACCTTAAATCTTCAATCTTCAACTTTCTGCCTTTTACCTTCTGCTGAAACAGCGACTTTAGAACAATAGCTAATATCCGCAAAAATACCGCTACTTAGCAGGACTCGGAGCCTGACTTGGCGGTTTTTCTACTTCCTTTAACGGCAGCAGCGCGTGCAAATCAAAAGCCGTTTTAATTTTAGTTTGCGGCTGTTCCACGGGGATGATTGTGCCTTTTATAAAATCTATTTGCATTGCCTGATTTGATGCTAGCAATTCAGATTTCAAATTCCTCACTACCAACAGCGACTGCATCAACTCCAAGTTACGCATAAAATTGCGGGTTTGAGCGAAATTGCCTTCAAACTCTACCTTATATTTTTTGCGTCTGAGCTTGCCAGCCAGGGACGGCCCGAAGGACGTATCGCTGAGAATATCAGGGTCGGGAGCTCCCGGCACAGGTGCTGCTGCTGCTGGGGGGATATCCGGCTCAAATTTGGTAATTTTAGCCTTCTGCTCGTCACCTTGCACGCCGGCGTTGATTCTGTTCACCAGTTGGGTCATGTCAAGCAGCAGCGTGGTCGCGCTCGCGTCGCTGGCAAACATTGCCGTCACGTTGGCCCGGCGCTGTTTTGCTTCTTCTTGTTTTGCTTCTGCTTCTGCCTTTTTTTGAATTTGACCTTGCAATTGCAGTTGCGTTTGCTTGCTTTCGGTAATTTTTTGCTTGATTTCGCCGCCTTTTTGGAATTCTGGCAGTACAAACTGGTAGCCGATGCCTGCGGCAACGACGAGGCCCAGAACCGCGACGGCTATTGCTTGGACTTGGGGTGTCAGCTTAATTCCAAATATTTCCTGAGTCCCTGCCTCTTCTGCTTGTGATCCGGTGGCAATAAATTCTGCTGTCATGGTTTTTTCACCTCTGGTTTTGCTGGTTCTAGCACTCCTTTTTCTTGAAGTGTTTCTATGCGTATTGCTAGCCCGTCTGCTTGCTTGCTGCGCAGCTCGGGAAGCAACTCGGAAGCTCCTGTCGGGCTGAGCGTCGTTTCAATTTTATATTCCACCACGGGCCGCAGTTTGGGAAGTTCTGCTGCTGCTGCGCTTGGGTTGCGCACTTGTAATTGTGTGGGGTTGTTTTTTAAGGTGGCCGCTACCAGTCTGGTATCGCTGTTGAGGAAGAAAGGAGAGCGCTGGACTAGCAGCATAAAGTCGTTAACTTGAGCAAAGGTACTTGCTATGCCTGAAATTTGTACTTTTGCTGCCTGCTGCGGGAGGGCTGGCGGTGGAGCTGCGACTGGGGTAGGGCTGGCTGGGGAGGGACTCGCCCCTGGAGACGGACTCGCCCCCGGGGAAGCCGCGGGAGTTGGTGCGGGGGGTGGGGGTGCTGCTGCTACCGGGGAGGGACTGGGGTCGATTTGCTCGATTTTGGAAATTTGCACTCCGGCGGGAGTGCGGGCACTCAGGTCTTGCAGCATCGCTGACCAAGGTTTAATTTGGTCGAATACTCCGGCTAATGCTTTGTATTCGGCGGTAACTTTGTCGGTTTCGGCGTTGATGGCTTTGATGACGTTGGCTTGAGTGTTTAACTTTGCCACTTCTTGGTCGATGTTTGCTTGTTCTGTGACCAATCCGTTATTTTCGTTGGTCGCCCACCACCAAGCGCCCATGACTGCGGCGTTGATGCCGAAGGCAAACAGCGCCGCCCCGATTAGGGGCAGTTGGTCTTTGGCTCCGCCGGAACTTCTTTTAGGTGAGCTTTTGGCGGCAGCGGGTTTGTAGTCGGGACGGTCGTTGAGAAAATTAATATCTAGGCTGTACATGGCTTCACTCGATTTTATGGCATAAGGAAGAAGGAAGAAGGCAGAAGGCAGAAGGCAGAAGGAAGAAGGAAGAAGGAAGAAGGAATAAATCCGATGGAAGGTGCAATCGACCGCATGGTTTCAGCAATTAAGAACGTCCCAACCGTCTTGGCTGTTGCTATAGATTTTAATTTGAAATTTTAGATTTTAGACACAGCGCCAGATTGTCGGTATAAGTGAAGGATTTATTTAGGGAACAAAGAAACAAATTTCTGCCTTCTACCGAAGGAAGTGGATGCTTCAACTTCCGATATTCTACCTTTTACCTTTTACCTCCAATATTCTACCTTCTGCATCAGGGGCTTTCTTCTTTCGGAGGGGATTGTTGTGGCTTTTAAGTAGGTGGGTACAAATAAATATTAGATGGGGAGGGCGGGTTTAGTCTTGATCAACTGGCTTGTATCATGGATTCTGAACTAAACCCGCCCCTACCAGATACTATTGTTTTTTTTTGCAATGACCTACTTACCTAAAATTCTCAAATCGGTTTTTCTATCTAAAGTTAGGTCACATCACCTCCCTCAGTCCTAAACCTAAGGCGACTCCTAAACCTGCTCGCTGTTCTGGGGTAATTTCTTGGCTGATTTCGAGTCCTAGGGTTTCGATGGGATCGACTTGAGATGCGGGCAAGCTTAATCTTTGCATGAAAAATTCGTCGAGTTTGCCGATCGCAGCTCCAGGGCCTGCTAGCAACAGTTGCGCTACTTCGAGTTCTTCGCTCTGGTTGAGGTAAAAGTCTACTGAACGGCGCAGTTCGTCTGCTAGTTCTCCCAATACTTTAATCATCGCATTGGTGCCGGGATTGGCGTCTCCCGATGCGCCCATTGTATCTGTGACTGGCAGGGTCATGCCTTGCAGTTCGCTGGTGTCTCTGGTTGGCGGCAGGTTCATGGCTTGGTTGAGAGCGGTCTGGATTTGGTAGGTGCCGATCGGGATGGTACGGTTGAACTGAGGTATGCCATCCACTACTATAGCCAACTCGGTACTGTCAAATTCTATGTCGGCGAGGACTGCGGCTTCTTGGGACGAAAATTGTTGCAGTTGGTCTTTGAGGGTACGAATTAGGGCAAAGCTGGTTACTTCCAGCACGTCGATAATCAGTCCGGCTTCTTTAAAGGTTTCGATGTATGTGTCGGTAACTTCTCTGCGGGTAGCTACTAATACAACTTGCACTTTTTCAACGCCGTCGCCATCTACAAATAGGCCGATTTTTTGATAGTCTACGTCGGCGTCTTCTCGGGGAAACGGCAAGTACAGTCCTGCTTCGGCGTTCATGTAATCCCGTAGTTCTTCTTCGTTGAGTTCTGCGGGAACTGGAATTAGCCTGATCACGGCTTCGCGGCCGGGAATGGCTGTGGCTACTCGCTTGGCTTTGATTTTGTTTTCGTCGAGGACTGTACGTATTAGTTCTGCCATTCCTGGGGGATCGACTATTTGCCCTTCTTGTACTATGTCTTCTGGTACTTCTATTGAGGCTAGGAGGCCTAATTTTAAAGCTTGAGCTTTCTTTTCGAGCTGAATGATGTTGATGCGGTCTGGGGCTATTTCGATGCCGATTCCTGGCTGGCGTTGGGAAAGTAGACCTTTGAAAAAGTTAACCATAGGATTGGGTCGCCGGTAATTGCTATTTTTTTATGTTGTGGTTGGCCAGCCTGATTCAGCCGTTGGGTGTTGGAGGATTGGTTTCCCACTGCCCTCGATCTTGCTGTAATCTCGGTATCCCGCCGTAGCGGAGCTGTCTGTGTTCCGCGATCGCTAGTTCCGATTTTATGCTATCCAATTTACCTGACAATAGCTATTCTGCGGAGAATGTCAACAAGTTTAAGCTCGATCGACCGAAAAATTGCCGATTTTGCATCAAAACCGACTCTCTCCCTCGCCCGCAGAGAGCATAAAACTCTCGCGCTTAAGTCTCTCGCGCTGTCTGCGGGCGATACTTTTTTCTCCTTGGCGAACTATGATTCTCAAATTAAATTCTATGAAACGTAAATCTTGGCAACTGTTCGCTGTTTTTGGGCTGGTGGGGCTGCTGCTGGCTGCGGTGGTGAGTTGCAGCAAGCCGGCTGTTAATTCCCAGGCAAAGAATACGGAGGAAATCGAGTTCTGGACGATGCAGCTTCAACCTCAGTTTACTGATTATTTCAACAAAACTATCGCGGGTTTTGAAGCCGAAAATCCGGGGGTGAAGGTGCGCTGGGTGGACGTGCCTTGGTCGGCGATGGAAAGCAAGATTTTGGGGGCTGTGTCGGCGAAAACTGCCCCGGATGTGGTGAACCTGAATCCCGATTTTGCTTCGCTGTTAGCGGGGCGCAATGCTTGGCTGGATTTGGACTCTCGGATTTCCGAGCAAGTGCGATCGCTCTATCTCGCAAATATCTGGAAAGCTAGTGTACTTGACGGTAAGACTTTTGGCATTCCTTGGTATCTTACAACTCCGGTAACTATTTACAATACAGAGTTGTTTAAAAAAGCTGGAATTGCTAAGCCTCCGGCTACCTATGCCGAGTTGGCGACTGTGGCGAAACAGGTGAAAGAGAAGACTGGTAAGTTTGCTTTTTTTGCCACTTTTGTACCAGAGGATTCGGGGGAAGTTTTGCAATCTTTTGTGCAGATGGGTGTGCCTTTGGTGGATGCTCAAGGTAAAGCGGCTTTTAATACCGATAAAGGTAAGGCTGTTTTTCAGTATTGGGTGGATTTGTATAAGGGCGGACTTTTGCCGCAGGATGTTTTGGTGCAGGGACACCGCAGGGCGATCGAGCTTTATCAAGCTGGGGAAACTGCTTTGTTGGGTTCTGGGCCTCAGTTTTTAAAGGCAATTTCTGAAAATGCTCCGAGTGTTGGTGCTGTTTCGGTTGCTGCGCCTCAAATTACGGGGGAAAGCGGCAAGAAGACTGTGGCGGTGATGAATTTAGTTGTACCCCGCGACAGCAAGCGCCCTGATGATGCTGTCAAGTTTGCTTTGTACGTCACAAATTCTCAAAATCAGTTGGCTTTTGCGAAGGCGGCTAATGTTTTGCCTTCAACGGTTGAGGCTTTGCAGGACTCTTATTTTAAGAGCGTTCCGGCTGATGGTGCTCCGGCCGATCGAGCTCGGATTATCAGTGCTTCTGGGTTGGAAAAAGCCGAGTTGTTGATTCCACCTCTGAAGGATGTTAAGAAGTTGCAAAAGGCGATTTATGACAATTTGCAAGCGGCGATGTTGGGGGAGAAAACAGTAGACCAAGGTGTGAATGATGCGGCGGCGGCGTGGAATGAAAGGTAGTTTTTGATTGAAGCTGGGGCGGAAATTATTTTGCTTTCCCCCTTGCTTTTTTCCGGGACTTGACGTATTATTGAATAATGGGAATCTGTGCGGCCATATATACGCAGATATCAGCTTTTAAATTATCATCATAAGTTCGTAGTGAGGACTTTACTCGTTACCAGCAGTGCCTGGTAACGCAGATCCGGAGGCTCTGCCTCCTTTTTTCCAGCCGAGGCAGAGCCTCTACATATTGGTTTCAAGGCTCTGCCTTGGAACCAGTTAAAAAGCTATAATTAAAGTAGTTAATAACTCCGACGCTACCGCAGGAGGCAACTATGCAAATTCAAAACAGCAATCAAATGGGAAAAGTTTTTGCCACTCTGACAATCATGAATCGAGCAGACCAAATTCGGGCAGAAGATGGGACGATTTCACCTGAAGCAATTCGCTCGATCGTTCTCAAAAATGTATTGGTAGATACGGGAGCAAGTACCTTATGTCTGCCAAAAGATGCGATCGCCAAACTGGGACTAAAAATCCTGAAAGAAGTAGATGTAGCAACAGCAATGGGTATTGGTAAAGCCCGAATTTTCCAAGATGCAAAAATATCAATGTTTGACCGGGAAGGCACTTTCGAGTGCTTGGAATTGCCGGGAGGTAATGATGCGCTTTTGGGGGTAATACCTTTAGAAGCATTGGGATTGGAAATAGACTTGCAAAATCAAATTTTGAAGCCTTTACCAATCAGTCCCACTGAAACCTATTTGACGATTTTGTAGCGAGAAACCTCATGTTTGAGGCGATTGTGCGTTGAAAAGTGCGATCGCCTTTATCAATTCAGCTTAATCGATGATTGGTAAGAATATAGCCTGAACTCCTAAAATATTCATAAATTTGACTTGTGTTAAAATCAGAGTTCAGCTCATAATAGGAGAAAGTTATTATGTCAGTGATGACAGTCAAAGATTTAAACCAAGTTCAAACTGCTTTTACCGAAGCGGGTTTAGATTACAAAATTGAACTAGAAGACGGGAAAATTTCAGTTATGGGCCCATCAGACATCGTATCCAGTGAAATTGGGAGTATTTTGATTCGCTTACTCGGTAATTGGGTTTATCCACGTCGCTTGGGGAGAGTGTTTGACTCCGCAGGCGGTTTCATCATGCCGAATACAAACGTCAAAGCACCGGATGTTTCGTTTGTGCGTGCCGCCCGCTTGCGCCAAAGTCCGCGTTATTTTGGTGAACTTGTCCCTGATTTGGTGGTTGAGATCAAATCTCAGAGCGATCGCATTAAGGCAATAGAAACTAAGGTTTTGAAGTTTATCGAGCTGGGTGCGGTTGTCGGCATTCTGATCGATCCTGATGAGGAAACAGTGGCAATTTATCGATCGACTGGTGAACCGATTATTTTAGCAAATGGCGATATATTAACAGTCGCAGAACTTTTCCCCGGTTGGGAATTGCCGGTGTCGGAATTGTGGCCTCCGATTTTTACTGAGGAAGAAACACAATCCTGATGCGTTTAAGCTTGAGATTGTTGTTGCATAAAGTAGCCGACGAGATAGAGGGAACCGCAGAGGATTGTGAGGTTTTCGTCGGTAACAGCCACATCTAAGGCTGTTGTTAAGTCGGGGAAGGCTTGACAGAGGCTTAATTCAGGGCAGATATGTTCAGCAATGGTGGCTAATTCTGCGGGGGATGCAGAATTTTGATCGGGTACGGGTACTAGATAAAGCCGATCGCCCTTTTTGAGTAATGCTTGTAAGATATCATCACAGTCTTTAGTCGCCAGAATGCCGATTACCCAGTTAATCGGTGACGGGGAAGTGGTAAGATTGTCTACGTATTCGCGCAGGGCGATCGCAGCAGCGGGGTTGTGCGCGCCGTCAATTAGGATGTTGCGGTTGTTCCAAGTTGTCTGCTGAAGTCTTCCCGGCCATTGGGTTTGGGCGATACCGTCTGCGATGGCGGTTGGGGAGATTTGCCATCCTAGGTTTTGCAGGGTGTGGATAGTTGCGATCGCGATCGCCGAATTCATTAATTGAACTTGTCCCAACAATAGCAATTGATACTTTATTTTAACAGTAGATGAATCAGAATTAACGCTAATTTCTGAATTAGGATTGTATTCTGCAAATCCTTCTCCTAAATCTACCGCAGGTTTTACCCAAACTGCCGGACAATCTAATTCTTGAATCCGTTTTTCTACTACTATTCTAGCAGATTCTGGCAATTCTCCAATCACTGCCGGACACTTTGATTTAAGAATTCCCGCTTTTTCCCCAGCAATATCAGCGACAGTGGGGCCGAGTATTTGCCAGTGTTCGAGACTGATAGAAGTGATGACACTGACGATGGGAGTTTCGCAAACATTAGTCGCATCTAATCTGCCGCCCAATCCGGTTTCTATGACTGCAATATCTGCTTTTTGTTCTGCGAAATACAGCCAAGCCGCAGCGGTGATGATTTCAAATTGAGTCGGAGTTTCGGTATTACCTTCAGCAGCGCAGGCAACTTTTTCTAGACACTGTTGCAATGCGGTTGTAGAAATCGGTTTTTGGTTGATGCAAATTCTTTCTGTCCAATCGATTAAGTGCGGAGATGTGTAGCGCCCGACTCGATAGCCTGCTACTGTGAGTACGGATGAGAGATAAGCACAAACGGAACCTTTGCCATTTGTGCCGGCAACGTGAATAATGGGTACTTGTTTGTGGGGGTTGTCGAGTTTTTCGAGAAGTTGCTGAATTCTTTCGAGGCCGAGGTGGATGCCGAAGTGTTGGTATGATTGGAGGATGGAGTTTGCATTCATTGAGTGTTATATTTGTTTTTGAATTAGATTTTTTTTTGACGAACCGCGAAGGCGCAAAGAGCGCGAAGGAAGAAAAGAGATAGATGTTGATAAATAGGAATATTATTTCTCTGTTTTCGGGTTGCGGTGGCTTAGATTTGGGTTTTCGCTTGGCTGGGTTTAATCCGGTTTGGGCGAATGAATATGATAAGTCTATTTGGGATACTTATCAATTTAACCATTCTGAAACTATTTTAGATCGCAGAGATATCAGAAAAATCAATTCTGATGAAATTCCCGACTGTATTGGGATTATCGGCGGGCCTCCTTGTCAAAGTTGGAGTGCGGCGGGCGCGAAACGCGGGATTGATGACAGTCGAGGTCAGCTTTTCTGGGAGTATATCAGAATTGTGCGGGACAAGCAGCCTTTGTTTTTCTTGGCTGAGAATGTTAGTGGTATCTTAGCACCCAGAAATCAGGATGCTTTCACTTATATATTATCGCAGTTTGAGAAAATTGGGTATCGGGTTTCGTTCAAGTTGGTTAATGCTAAAAGTTTTGGTGTGCCGCAAGATAGACAAAGGGTGATTGTTGTTGGTTATCGGCAGAATCTGGGTTTTGGTTTTGAGTTTCCCGAACCTGATACCGATGTTTTGACGCTGAAAAATGCGATTTTTGATTTGCAGGCTGAACCAATTCTAGTTCATGGTAAAGTAGATAATTATCACGATTCTGTCGCGAATCACGAATGTGCAGATTTGGGGTTTTCTAGCATTTATATGTCGCGGAATCGAGTTAGAAGTTGGTGCGAACCTTCGTTTACAATTCAGGCAAGTGGCAGACACGCACCTCTGCACCCTCAAGCTAGTAAGATGATTTTGGTTGGCAAGGATAAGCGTATTTTTGACCCGAATTCACCTCAGCCTTACCGTCGGCTTTCTGTGCGAGAGTGTGCGAGAGTTCAGACTTTCCCGGATGACTTTGTTTTTAAGTACAAGTATATTGCTGACGGCTATAAAATGGTTGGGAATGCCGTACCTGTTAATTTGGCTAGGATGTTGGCAAAAAAGATTTATGCGGATATTTCTGCCTTCTGAAATAGATAAGACGTACGCTTAAAACCGCCTGGTCTTCTTTAATGATATCAAGGCTTACGCATCAAGACCAAAGAAACCGGGTTTTTACCTAATCTGTTGGCTATAACGAAATATTTTCGTAAAAAACCCGGTTTCTAACTCCTCGAAGTCCTAGATGTAATATCAATTTAGGTAAAAAATTCTGCTATTACATAAGATTGCGGTGCGTGACTCCTGAGACTTTCTACTACTGCACAAATCTATTCACATTCACGCACCATACATCGCTTTGAACGCAGATTATCGATCGCCCTTAGCATACAATATATCGAGCTTCAAGAACGTTTGCAGCAGCGCATTCGCCCCCTGAGTACACTGTTCCGGGGAAGTATACTCATCTTCTGCATGGCTGATGCCGCCCTTAGAAGCTACGAAAATCATCCCCATATCGGTAAAGCGTCCGATTTCTTGGGCGTCGTGTCCGGCGCGACTGATTAAATGCGTGTAACTCAAGCCTAATTCTTCACAAACTTCTACAATTGCATTCTGGATTTTTGATGCTGCTAGCGTCGGATCTACGTGCAGCAATTGAGTGATTTGAATTTCAGTTTTGGTGGCAGAAGCTATTGCTTGAAACTCCAATTTCATTTGGGTTAACAACTCTTCTAAATTAGTTTGAGACAAATCGCGCAAGTCGATTTTAAACTCAACTTTTCCAGGCACAGTATTAGTAGCATTCGGCCACACAGTTAAGTAACCTACGGTTGCGACTTGTTCCCCCGGTGTTTCCACTCCCAATTTGTTGACTGCTAATACCATTTGGGAAGCCGCTACCAGCGCATCTTTTCGGGCGTGCATGGGCGTCGATCCGGCATGATTGGGGCGGCCCGTTACTGTCACTCCGAGGCGGTACTGTCCGACAATTCCTTGTACTACTCCTATTTCATCTCCCGTACTTTCCAAAACGCCTCCTTGTTCGACGTGCAATTCCACAAAAGCTGCTATTTCTTTGGGATGACGTTTTGCCTCGGCAATTTTTGACCAATCTCCGCCAATTTGTGCTAAACAAGTTTCGATGGAAGTGCCATCGTTGCGGCGGTAATATTCGGGGTTGTTGACTGTGTTTCCCGCCATCGCTTTGCAGCCGATAACGGTGCTTTCTTCGTCGGTAAATACGATCGTCTCGATCGCGTGTTCCAAGCGTACCCCGTTTTCGTGCAACACCCGCACGACTTCAATTCCTGCCAAAACTCCCAAAACTCCGTCGTAATGGCCCGCCGTGGGAACGGTATCAATGTGAGAACCGGTTGCTAGTGCGGCACCTTCCCGCAATCCGGCGTACCTGCCAATTGTATTACCGGCCGCGTCAATCCGAACTGTCATTCCTGCTTCTACCATCCAAGATTCAACAAGTTTGCGCGCCAGCAAATCTTCTTTGGTAAAAGCTACCCGACTGACGCCTCCTCCCGGCAGTTTGCCGATTTCGGCGAGTTCGGCAATACTGCGGTTGAGGCGCGAACCGTTAACTGAAAGCGCTAGCGTAACTGTCATGTCACATTCTCCTAATTCTGGGAAATTCGATCGGGCGATCGCTCTTGTATGATTAGTAATGTAACTAATTATTGTATACTGTATGCAATATTAGTTAAATCTGTACAATAATGTAGTCTTGCCTACAAAAGGCGATCGGCTGTAGCACTTAAAATGCTGGAGGCAAACACAGCACGCAGCATAGAGCGATCGCAGCAATTTAACTGTAGAAAAAAGCACAATTTTTATCGATCGGGTGATATGAGTCAATCCACCTAATTAAACGTAAAATACCGATCGCCCTCAAGCTTCGCGTGTATGTCTTCTTTTTACCCGCTGGCGCGGCCTTTATAGCCTTCTTCCTTCTTCCTTCTTTCTTCTTCCTTCTACTTATGAATCAAACAGCAATTGCAGCAAAACGAGTATTCATTTGCGGTTCCGCCCTTCGCGGCCAGCCGGACAACAAAAACCTTGGAGATGCCAAGTTCCTCAGAGAAGCCAAAACACGTCCGATTTACCGCTTGCACTCGGCAGAAAACGGCTGGCATCCTGCTATTTATGAAGTGGCTAGCGGAGGCGCATCAATTCCGGGAGAAGTATACGAATTAACTCCCGAAGACTTTGAACAGCTTGCAACGGGCGAGCCCCCACATATGTATCCATCCGATGTGATTCTCGAAGACGGGGAAGTATTAACTGCTTTCCTGTACCCGCGCGAGTTAGTGGAGAAATACCAATGGGAAGATATTTCCGATCGCGGTGGGTGGGCCGCTTACAAAGCAGGTTAGCACTACTGAGTTTTGCACCATTTGCAATCAGCCTGCCTGTTAGGGCGGGCGAGACACCCCACAATCAAACTCACCTTTTGTGGAACAGGCATCTTGCCTGTTCTTGGCCCTTTCTGGAACAGGCATCTTGCCTGTTCTTGACGGGCGAGACACCCCACAATCAAACTCACCTTTTGTGGAACAGGCAAGATGCCTGTTCTTGACGGGTGCAAGATGTCAGGATTTCAGTCCTCTCTTTTGTTTCGTAGTAAAAACTTCAGTCCTCCTTAAAAACCATCGGTTTATGATATTCATGCCAGTGTCGGGCAATATCAATGCGGCGGCATATCCAAACCCTTTCATGCTGCTGCACGTAATCCAAAAAACGCGCCAAGGCCGCCGCCCGCCCCGGCCTCCCCGCCAAACGACAATGCAGCCCCACACTCATCATCTTCGGCGCAGTCTCGCCCTCGGCGTAGAGTACATCAAAGGAATCGCGCAGGTAAGCAAAAAACTGATCGCCAGAGTTAAACCCCTGACTCGTCGCAAACCGCATATCGTTATTGTCGAGGGTATAAGGAATTACTAAGTGAGGCCTGTCGCACTCGTACACCCAGTAAGGCAAGTCATCCGCGTAGCTGTCCGCATCGTAGAGAAAACCACCTTCTTCGACTACTAGCTTGCGGGTGTGGGCACTTGTGCGCCCCGTATACCAGCCGAGGGGACGGCTGCCGGTAACTTGGGTGTGAATCGCGATCGCCCTTTGCAAATGCTCCCGTTCCGCCTCTTCCCCAAAATACTTATAATCAATCCAGCGGTAGCCGTGACTGGCAATTTCCCAATCGGCCTCCAACATCGCTGCAACTGCTTCGGGATGCCTTTCTAAGGCCATCGCCACGCCGTAAACAGTCACCGGTATCTTCCGAGAAGTAAACATCCTGTGCAAGCGCCACAAACCCGCCCGACTGCCGTATTCGTAACAGGATTCCATATTCATGTGGCGCAGTCCCGATAGGGGCTCGGCGCCGACAATCTCTGACAGAAATGTTTCCGAAGAACCGTCACCGTGCAGGATGCAGGTTTCTCCGCCTTCTTCGTAGTTGATCACAAATTGTAGTGCTAGGCGCGATCGATCGGGCCATTGAGGATTGGGGGGATTTTGCCCGTAACCGACTAATTCTCTGGGATAATTTGCTGACATATATAACAGTTGACAGTTGACAGTTGACAGTTGACAGTTGCATATTACGGGAATCAAATCATTTATGCTTAAGGGGTATCGGGTCTATTCATCCCGACAAAGAAACCGGGTTTCGTGATTTGATTTATTTCAATAGACTTGAATTGAAAAAGTTATTTTAATCAATTTTTAGGACGTTGCTCTGAGCATCGTCCTAACTATTTTTGCAAGAGGTCTAATTTATCTATTTTACCAGAAACAATTGGTTTAAAGCCGGAACCCTGATCGGGGAGAAATTAAAAGAAAACTATTCATTACTCCAATCCTCTTCCTTTTAGGTATAGGTCGCACTCATCTGTCAACTGTCAACTGTCAACTGTCAACTGAATGAACATCTTGCTTTTCTATCTCCTGAATTTCTTTAATTACCCGCGCTTTACTAGCGATTAAATGCTCTTTCATCACTTGCTGAGCTCGGGCTGCATTCTGTTCGCTAACAGCTTGATAAATGCGGCGGTGTTCGCTGCGAATTTCCAAGACTCCCGGATTGTATTCCATCGTGCGAAGCCGCACTAAGATCATTTTATCAAACACCTGATCTAATAGAGTTACTAACCAAGAATTGTCGGAACTTTGTGCTAGCAAGCGATGAAATTGGTAGTCAGCGTAAAGCAATTGATAATTTGTCAATTCGCTCGATCGCAAATGTGTTGTACTTTCTGCTTGCAGCACGAGAGATTCCAATTGTTGCAATTGAGCCTGTGTAGCATTTTGGCAGGCCCCGGCCACCGATAGCTGTTCCAAAGCAATCCGACAATCATAAAGATCCGCTGCATCGGCGATCGACAGGGTCGCCACGCGCAATCCATGATGCGAATCTGCCGTCACTAAATTCTCCCGTTGCAGTTGGCACAAAGCCTCTCTCACCGGAGTACGGCTGACATTTAGCATATCTGCCAGTTGTGTTTCGATCAGGCGTTCTCCAGCCGCTAATTCCCCCGACAGGATAGCAGTTCGGATAGCTTGATAAGTTTGTTCGTGGAGAGATTGAGTGCGGCGAATCGCGCGAAATGAAAGACCCAAAGTCAGTTATCCTTAAGTTAAAACTAAAGTGAATTCACTGTTGTTAAAAATTGTTGATTCAGCCTCATATCTAAGATTTTTATGTTAAATAAAACTAGGTTTTGGCTGCCTCATTCTTAAGGATACATCACAGCGGCGCTCCCACACAAGATAATATGTAGAGACGCGACAGTGCCGATTGATGTCAACTTAAGACTAAAACCCCTAATAAATCTCGTTTATCCCTGAGTCCCGATCCCCCTAAATCCCCCTTAAGAAGGGGGACTTTGAGAATATTCTTGTCCCCCCCCTTAACAAGGGACTTTGAGCCGCTTCTTGTCCCCCCCTTCTTAAGGGGGGCTAGGGGGGATCGGGTTTTGATCGCCAGAAAGCCGTCTGTGACTAGGTTTGGGGTTAACTTGACACCAATGTTGCCCGCCGTGTCCCTACCCGAAGCTGCTTAAAAGCTGAACTGAGTGCGAATATTTCCCACAAACACGGTGGGATTGCCATCAAAGTTGTTCGCATTAAAGATAGCGTAGAACGCCGGGACGATCGCAATATTATTAGTAATCGGGTAATAATACGAGCCCTCTACTTCGTACTGAGTACCTCCATTGCCACCACCAGCGAGCAAGAACCTGCGGCCCGATATATAATCGTGGGGAACCACAAAGGAAAGTACACCCAACGCGCCCTTTTTTCCAATATCGGGAAATCCCATGCCAACTTGAAAAGATTGTACCTTGATGTCTCCGCCAGAGCGATCGCGATTTACCGGATTCACCTCAAGCTGCCCGTAGGAATACCGCCCAAATAAACCAAAATTCCGACCCAGCAACCAATCAAAATTTACCACAAAAGCATCGGCACCGGAATCTCTAACTTTTCCCCCAAAACCATCATCGGCATAGCCGTAAGGCAACGGTTCGCCCACTGCTCCGCCAATAAAACCATTATAAGGTTTGATACTCGATCGCGCGTAAATCAACCTGAGATTAAAAGAGTTGGTGGGGGCGTATTCCAACTGTGCTGTCATCGTATTGGAACTGTTAAACAAACCATCCCTGGGATTGCTAGCAGTATTAAATACCGCAGGATTCAGAAATTCTGTATTTTCAGCCATATAAGCAGCAGTCAACTTAAGCCGCTTGGCAGCTTGCCAACTAATAACAGCACCAGAACCGCGATCGACCGCATTTAACAGTGTACTGCCGTTCGAGTTAAAACTCGTTGCCCCTCTCAGAAAAAACGTGAAACGGTTGCCATCGAAATATCGATAATAATTCAATCGCGGCCCGATCGCAACTTGAACTTTATTTCCTACGGGAAACGTGTAAGACATCTCGCGAATTCCCACAACATTAGCCGCCGGCGTGCCAGTTTGATCTAAAAACGGCGTTCCCCACGAGTTGTAAAAACCAGCCGAAACCAATTCGTTTGCAGGCGAGTTGCCGTTGCCGAAAACCAACTGAGTCACCAGCGAATCTTTACCAGTAAACGAAGTATTTAGCGTCAGAAAAGCGTAGTAACTAAAAGTAGTTTCAGGCTGCCCGCGATCGACGCGAGTCGGTCGATTGTTGGCATCGCGAGTAGGGGCAGCAAAGGGGCTATTCGGGGCAGTGCGGCTGCGTTCTGCCCTAATATCGCCTGTCGGAAATGCTGATGTGAGGTTTAACCAAACCGTAGCATTAAGTTTCGTGGTAGTTGAAAACTGATTCGATTCTAGATTCGCAGTACGAGCTTCTAGTACATCAATTCTACCGCGCAGCGTTGCTAGTTCGGCCGCAAATTCTTCTTGCAGTCTCTGGAGTTTCTGTAAATCCTCTTTTTTAACTAAATTCGAGGTTCCTGCTGTTACCAACTCAGCAACTTTATCGAGGCAAGCATTCAAGCCGGCGGCGAATTCGTAGCGAGTCATCGCTCGATTTCCGCGATAGGTTCCGTCGGGATATCCCGCTATGCAGCCGTAGCGTTCAACTAACGATTGCAGTGCTTGAAATGCCCAATCTGTGGGTTTAACATCGCTGAGTTGGGAAACAGAAGTAACTTGTTCCATCTCCGGCGTGGATGAAGAATCGGTTATTTCTAAGCTGTCTGGTGAGATTTGGGCGATGCTTGCCGGCGCGGGATTTTGTGGGGTTTCAATTGACTCTGATAAGAGGTTTGGTTCGTTGGAGTTTTGCTTGGCTGTATCTGTAGGTGGGAGATTATTTGGTGGGGAAACTGCGGCGACTTCCGCTTCGGGGTGTGTTGATTTTGGTGAAATCTCAACAGTTTGTTCTGGGGTTAGCGCAGGATTTGTCTGTGCTGCATTTTGCTCGATCGCAATTTGCGGTGCGCCCGGTTTTTCCGTTGCTAGATTTGTCGCATTTACATCGTTGGCTTGAAATTTTTCTGCTATTTTTTCGCTTTCTGTTGCGAGGGAAATACTTTCGGGGTTTTCTGGATTTTCTGGTTTGATCTCAGCGGTAGTTTCTGGCGTTACGCCTGGATTTGTTGTTTCAATTTGGGCGATCGCACTTTGTGACTCAGCGGCAGCCACTAAAGGCAAGTCCGTTAATTTTATGGTTTCAGCAGCATGAATTTCTGCTGCATAACTTGTTGGAGAATTCAACAAGCTAATACAAAGTAGTGCTGGCGTTGCTGTCAGCAGGATTTGGAAATACAAAAATTTAGACATGATCCTCACACCGTAGATATGAAATACAAGAAATTTGAGACTTACTCGCTCTTTTAGTTGGTAGGGTGCGTCAGTCACAATCAATGCTCAATTTTTAGAGTTTTTAACTGACGCACCCTATTAGTTAAGGACTTACTTACTCAAACAGCATTTAGTCAGTTAATTGGGTGCGTCGTATCATGTCCGGTCAATTACTATAACAAAAACAGTTCGTAGTGCGGACTTTAGTCCGCTCTTTGGTTGCGGACTAAAGTCCGCACTACGAACCAATCCGATCGTTGTCAATCGACGGGACACGATATCAGTGCAATCGTGGCTCTATTTTCAGTTTTTTTAACTGACGCACCCTACCAGTTAATTTACTGTTTGTTGTAATGACTTTAGTCATTTTTTAAATCAGCGGTTTGCGCTCTGCTGCTGGAGGTAAAGCTCGCTGCTCTAAAGGAGGCAAGTAGCTTTCATCAAATATCTTATTTACTGGGGGAGCTTCTATCTTTAAAACTCCTGCTACTTGTTTGGCTGTTGTTTCCAGGCGAGTTGGATCGACTCCTCCCAAGCCAACTTTTTCAACTTCAGGAGAGATATAGAGCCGTTCTAAGGCGATTTGCAGGCGGCGTTTCTCGGCGTTTTTGTCCATCAAGCTATCTCCCGCTTTCACCACCGATTCCCATCCGGCTGTCGGATCTTTTAAAGTATCTTGCAGTCCTTTTAAATACGCTCTCAAAAATCCTTTGACTACTTCGGGATTCTTGTCGAGAAACGCTTTTTTAACCACGATCGCATTTCCGTACAAATCTAGGCCGTTCTCGTTATAGTAGAAGACATTTATATCTTCGGGCTTTCTGCCCGCTTTTTCTAAGGCTGGGATGATGGTTGTGGCAAATCCGCTCACTGCATCGATATCGCCTTTAATTAGTAAGGTTTCTCGCAGCTTTGGTTCCATTGTAATCCATTCTACGCTGTCGGGCTGCACGCCGACTTTTTCGGCAAATACTGGCCACAGTTTGCGCGGTGCATCTCCTGCGGGAGCTCCTAGCTTTTTGCCTGTTAATCCTTTAGGATCTGCAATGTTGCTCGACTTGAGGCTGACAATTGAAAAAGCCGATCGATTATAAGGCACTGCAACTGCTACTACTGGATCGTTGGGATTTTTGGCGTTGAACTCCATCATCGAGTAAATATCGCCAAATCCGAGCTCGAACTGACCGGCTGCAACTTTGGTGATGGTGTCTGAGGAACCGTAGCCCCGCTCGATTTTAACATCCAATCCTTCTGTTGAGAAATAGCCTTTGTCAATGGCGATGGTTAGCGGTGCATTATCGCCTTGCAGCAGCCAAGAGGGATTGACTTTGATGGCGCGTTTCTGGGCGGTGTCTGCCGCCGTTGTGGCTGTTGCTCCTCCCGCTGCTGGAGTAGTTGTGGCGTTCGGCTGTTGAGATTGACAGCTACTCAGGAGGGCTGGGGCTGCAATTAATATTAGGGAGAGCGATCGTACTAACCAACTATTTTTCATCACTAAAAAGCTTACTATTTGGACAACAAACCCAAGCAAAAACCCCTTGAACGCGCCAAATATGCTTACTAATCTTTGCAGATATCGCCTCAAAGTTAAGCTTGGCTAGGGCTTGTTGTATACAGTATATTACAACAATTTTGAATACTGTATACAAATACACAGTTTTTTCTTTTTGATCAAACCACAATAGACTAGGATAGATTGATATTTTCCCCAGCACTTACAGCACTTAATGGTGAGTTGGTGTAATTGAAAGTTTTTTGTATGTGGCGATACAGAAAGATTCAAGACTATGGACAATATATGGAATATAGGATCTAAAAAGATTTTTTGTATACAGAATACTGCTAATCGCTTGCTCAAGAAAGGAGATAGACTAATTATGGTACAGCATACAATGTCAACAGAGGCGATCGAAACCAAAGAACCCGTACTTTTGGAATTCGATCGCGTGGGTTTAGAGTACCAAGTTGATGGTCAACCCAGACGGATTATAGACGAGATTTCACTGTCGATCGCCCAAGGAGAATTTGTGTCATTTGTGGGCCCGAGCGGCTGCGGTAAAACATCTATTTTAAGAATGGTTTCCGGGCTGGCTCCGGCACCGCTCGGCGAAATACGGATGCGGGAAAAAAAGATTACCAAACCCCTAAAAAATGTCGGAATTGCCTTTCAGAATCCCGTGCTTTTGCCTTGGCGAAATACCCTCGACAACGTACTTTTGCCGCTGGAAGTAGTGCAGCCTTACAAGCGGGAATCTAAAGATCCGAAGCGGCGCGAGATGTTTGTGCGCCAAGCCCAAGAATTACTAACTACCGTCGGACTGCAAGACTTTCAGAAACAGTTTCCGTGGCAATTGTCGGGAGGAATGCGACAAAGAGCTTCCCTGTGTCGCGGGTTAATTCACCAACCGGAAATACTGCTGCTAGATGAACCTTTTGGCGCGTTAGATGCTTTCACCCGCGAGGAAATGTGGGTGATGCTGCAAGATTTGTGGATGCGAGTGAAGTGCGTTTGCATCCTGATCACTCACGATTTGCGTGAGGCTGTATTTTTGTCAGATACGGTTTATGTGATGGGCCCGCGGCCGAGTTCGATCGTGTATAAAGTCAAAGTCAACCTGCCACGTCCTGTCACTGTAGATATGATTCTGTCGGATGAATTCAACCACATTGTTGCAGAGTTGCGCCGCCATATTCAGCGCAATTGATTGTCTAGTCACAGATGCACGGGGGTCAGAAACCGGGTTTTTAACCCGCATACGTGCTGAAAACCCTCAATCTCTAAAAAACCCGGTTTCTTGGGGGGCGAATGCGTCCAAAACTAAAATATTTGAACAGGATTTTGAGAAAACAATGGATAATTTAGAGAGATTTTCTCAGTCAAAAACAGCCAACATTGTGATGCCACTTGCTGCCACAATTTTGCTGTTCGTGTTGTGGGAAATTCTGGTATTTTTGTTCAAGATTCCCCCGTACAACTTGCCCGCACCTTCAGCGATAATCGCGGCAAGTTTCAACCAAAGTCAGGCGCTGATCGAAAACAGCGGACAAACTCTGTTTACAACTCTAGCGGGTTTCATCCTCGCAATTGTAGCAGGGGTAGTGCTGGGGTTTCTGATCGGATATTCGCGAATTGCCTATATAGTTCTTTACCCACTATTAGTTGGGTTTAATACTGTACCGAAAGTCGCGTTAGTGCCACTGTTTGCGCTGTGGTTTGGGATTGGTACAGTGCCGGCAATTTTGACTGCTTTTTTGCTGGCATTTTTCCCGATCGCAGTTAACGTAGCTTTGGGATTAGATACAGTGGAACCAGAGATGAAAGATGTAATGCGATCGCTAGGTGCATCCCAAATCGAAATTTTCCAAAAAGTCGGGTTCCCTCACACCTTACCCTACGTCTTTGCATCCCTAAAAGTCGCAATTTCCCTGGCTTTTGTTGGCGCTGTAATTTCGGAAACAGTAGCATCCAACAAAGGCCTCGGCTACTTAATTGTCACCGCGAGTTCTAATTTCGACGTGCCTTTAGGTTTTGCAGGATTGATGGTTTTAGCAGTGATGGGAACCGTGCTTTACGGCTTGTTTGCTGCGGCGGAGAAATACCTGATTTACTGGGCGCGGTGATTGGATGGCTTCAACCAAACCCAGTGGCGGAAATTACCGTGCATATGGCCTAAAGGTTCTTCGTGCTGAACCGGTTGGATGTCTGTTACCGGTGTCGGCGCGGGGGATTTTTTGGTTGCTTGACGATTGAAGAAGTTCATAAACTTGCCTCCGAGATTTTTGTGTTTCTGGGAGACACATCGAAACCTGTCACCACGCTCCCCGGCATCAGCACCGCTTAGCTGGGGTATGTCCGAATCTTTTTCTGTGCCTTATGATACCATTCTACAACATTTTTGGCGGAACGTATCACCCGATCGGGTGATATCTCATTTGGGTTAGCTGACTCGGCGGTTGAAACCGCGTCTATACAAACGATGTCCGGATGGGGACTCGGCGGTTGAAACCGCGTCTACACAAACGATGTCCGCCTTCGCGGACTGGGGAATTAAGGGACTCGGCGGTTGAAACCGCGTCTACACAAACGATGTCCGCCTTCGCGGACTGGGGAATTAAGGGACTCGGCGGTTGAAACCGCGTCTACACAAACGATGTCCGCCTTCGCGGACTCAAGAAAGAAGGTTTGTAGTGAGAACTTCAGTCGTCTTTCCCAATGGTTGACTCCAGGCGAAACCGCGCAATCTCATAGATTTCTGCTAAAGCCTGCTGCATTTCTGCTTCCAGGGAATTGTCGAGGCGGCGCTCAAATGCTTCGAGAATGCTGGTTTTTGTGTGGTTTTTCACCGCCACAATGAAGGGGAAACTAAACTTTTGGCGATATTCTCGGTTGAGGAATTGAAAGCGATCGAATTCTGCAAGAGAAAGCCGATCCAAACCTGCACCGGCTTGTTCGTTAACCGATGCTTCCGCCATTTTTGCTTTGCTTCCCAAGTCTGGGTGTGCTTGAATTAAAGCTAATTTTTCTTCCTGAGTTGTGGAATTGACGACTGTTACCATTTTGGCGTGTAAGTCGGCTATGTTGGCAAAAGGGCGATCGTCCCAAGTGCTGCGGGCGACGGCGGGCGTATCTTCAAAAATCGCGCCCAAAGCCTCTGTAAATGCCTCCTGGCTCATTTGGTTGAGCTCAACTAGAGAGTATTGCATTGCTAATTAAATTAATTGTGCCAATTCTTAAAACTCAGACAACAGTATTCGCGTGGTGCGTCGCTGTGAGATTGTCGATGTTTTCGGGGAATTTTCCAGGGCGACGCACCCTACATCTACAAACTGTCAACTGTCAACTGACTTTAGTTTGTTCGACTTCGCCGTGGGCTTTTAGGAATGCAGCAATCTTGCGGCGGATGATGATTCCCGGCTTATCTGTCAGCATATGTTGCTCTTGGGCGATGTCGAGCGGCACGTCCCAATCGGTTGTTTCTAAAATCCGCTTATCCTCTAAAGTAACAGCGCGATCGAAGGCAATAATATCGCTGGCTTTTGCCTGATCTTCGGTATCGTTGCGGAGACAAAACTGCACCATTTGAGAAGTCGAATCGTCAATCGGAGTCATGGTATTGACGATGATGTGAACGAGTCCGTTCGGGTAAGCAATCCGCAGTTTGACGGTAAACGGCATAAACCAAACTCCATCGATCGTCCGCACGGTTTCCTGTTGCTCTATTTTTAAGTTTTGCTGTTGTTGTGCGGGATTGGTGACACCCAAAACGCTCCGATAATGCAGTTCCCATTCTGTTTCTGTAAACTCCATCACATCCGGCGTGAGATGCTCTTCGCTGCCGAAAGTTGTGGTATGTACAAAAGTAGGATGAGCCATATCTAATTCATTTTCCATCACTCGCAATCCCGCACAATTCCAAGGTTCGTAAAATTCGTGAATTTGGCGGTAGTTGGGGTCTGCTGCTTCGGGAATATCGGGAATGTCGGCGATTGGTTCGCCCAAACAAACCCAAACGTATCCGTAGCGATCGCACGTCTGATAAGATTTGACTTTGTAGTTAGGAGAAATTGCGCCGTTTGGCTGTTGGGGAACGCGGACACAAGTTCCTGACGAGTTGAATGTCCAGCCGTGGTAAGCACAGGAAATGTTGCCGTTGACAACTTTTCCCAGGGAAAGTTTAGCAGTACGGTGACAGCAGCGGTCTTCTACTGCTGCGGGTTTGCCTTCGGAATCGAGCCAAAGTGCGATCGGCTGACCTAATAATACAAAAGGTTTGGGTTCGCCACCCAATTCTGCAATGGGAATAACGGGATACCAGAAGCGTTTGAAAACAGGTTGTTTGGTGACTAACATGGTTTTTCCCAACCAGAATTGACTAATTATGTATGATGCTTATGGGCGCACCTTACCTCTATTATTCTTTAGTCCGCGCAGGCGGACTTCGTTTGTGTAGACGCGGTTTCAACCGCCGAGTATATTATTCAACTACCGCGATAGGTGCTGTAAGACCAAGGCGAAACTAACAGCGGTACGTGATAGTGTAAGCTTGGATCGGCGATGCCAAATTGAATTGGAACGCTGTTTAAAAAAGGCGGATCTGGCAAATTTTCGGCGGACTGCGCGAAGTATTCGCCAACAGCAAAGACTAATTCGTAAACTCCGGGTTTGAGGTCGCTTTCTGATAGTAACGGAGCAGCGGTACGGCCGTCAGCATTGGTTGTTACAGTTTTTAGCAGGGTTTTGGCGCCGGAGTTGGGGTCAATTGATTGCAGGGCGATCGACATATTTGCCGCCGGACAGCCACGGGCTGTATCGAGAACGTGGGTAGTAAGTTTGCCTGACATTATTGTAAGGTTAAATGCTGATTGTTGATTGACTTTTGCGTTAGATTGTGCTAGTGTAACGGGCCTGCCATGATGACTTTTGCTATTGAATCAGTCACATTGGTTGGCTTTTCCTGAGCCAGTTGTTCGTACCATTTATCCGTCACCTGCGGATCTTTACCGTGAATTTCTTCGGCACGCTCCCGCGCTTTTTCTACAACTGCATTCGCCCGCTGCTTGCGCTCAGTTTCGTAGCGTTTGAGGGCGTATTCTACCCCCAAATTCGTAGTCGAAAGGTAGTTGCTGAGTACCAGCCCATCTTCCATAGCCTGACAGCCTCCCTGGCCCAAATCTGGGCAGGTAGCGTGGGCGGAATCTCCTAGCAAAGCAACTCTACCGCGAACGTAGGAGTCGATCGGCCCTACGTCGTGAATTTCGGGCCGGGCGACTGTGGCGGGATCGAAAGTTTCGATCAGCAATTGCACTGGTTCGGCCCAACCTTTAAAATGTTCTTTAAGTTCGGCTTTGTAATTGTCGGGATTGGCAGGAGTTCCTGTCGGTAAGGGAACATCTAAGAAAAAGTAAAAGCGATCGCCCGCGACGGGCATTAATGAAGCCCGCTTGTAGTCGCCGACATAAATCGCCCAAGTGTCTTTCGGCGCTAGTGCTTCATCGGCAGGCACAAGTCCATTCCAGTTAATATAACCGCCGTATTTCGGCTGTACTTCGTGGCCCAGTACATAGGTTCGCAAAATTGAGCGCACACCATCCGCCGCCACCAACAAATCGCCCCGCGCTTTGTCTCCGTTTTCAAAGGTTGCAGTTACTCCGGTTGCGTCTTCTTCTACGGCGACACATTTGCGATCGAGCTTGACTTCTCCCTTAAAAGCTGCTAATAACATTTGTTGTAAATCGCGGCGCGCCACCGGATAAGGACGCTGACCGACTTGTTGAATTAGCGGCATTAAATCGATGTCATTTAGCAGTTGACCGGTTTTGGTGCGGTATTCCATGCGATCCATTTTGCCGCCAATTTTCGCCATGTTTTCGCCTAAACCCAAGCGGTTGAGAACTTTGACCCCGTTTGACCACAGGGAAATGCCAGCGCCTGCTGGACGCAGTTCTTTTACGCGATCGTATATTTCAACTTCATATCCTGCTTGTTGCAGCGCAATGCCCGCAGTTAAGCCACCAATTCCTGCACCGATGATGACAACTTTTAAGTCCTGCATTGTGTGTTTCTCCTGTTGAATGACATCATCATATTATTGTATATTTTATATTTTATATTTTAGTATCGATCATTACATCTGAGGTAGGGTGCATCAGATTGCATTTATATCGGGGCCAGTCAATCACCCGTAATACAAATAAGTTTGTAGTGAGGACTTTAGTCCTGCTTTTTCGGACTAAAGTCCGTAATACAAACAAGTTTGTAGTGAGGACTTTAGTCCTTCTTGGATTCAGGTTTGTAGTGAGGACTTTAGTCCTTCTTGGATTGGGACTAAAGTCCGTACTACAAACCTGCCAATTATCCTATAAACTTTGTCAACTCACCGAGATTTTGCTGAATCGTATTTATGCCGCGAATATGAGACAGGGGAGAGCCTCCGTACAAAAAACTATCCAAACTAACTTGATAATTTTGCTGAACTGCCAAATCCAGCCACAAATTCTTAAATGCTGCTCCCGGTTTGTAGTCGGGAATGTTATGCTGATAGTAAGGAAAACTGTCTATACAAGTGTTAAAAAAGTTTTTGCGGCCGCAATGCTTTAAATACTGATATCGTGGCTTAAATTCGGTTTTATTTTCCAAGACTGTATGAATCGTATCGGCTAAGGATTCCGGGTCGAATTTGGCATAAAGTCCCGCACCTTCGGGGAAAACAGGCGAGTTTCCTCTGGAATATTGGTTAAATTCTTCAAAACAAATTACTGGTACGTTGCAACTCATTGCTTCGGTAATTCCGCGATTTTTGCCTTCGAGAAGAGAACCGAGGACGAAGGCTTGCGCCCGCGAATAATAGTTGGAAATTTCTTGGTAGTAGTCAACTCGCGGCAGTAAGTTGATGTAGTCGGAGGGATTGCCTAAAATTTGCTCTACTTGGTGCCATTCTTTTAAGGCGAGTTCGTCGAGAGTATTTAGGTTATTAACATCAAAGTCGTGGCCGCTGACAACTGTTAATTTGATTGGTTTCTGCGGATATTTTTGGCTGTAAATTTTTAAGGCTTTGGCAATTATCGGCAAGTTCTTTTCTTCGGAAATGCGGGCGACGGCGAGTAAGTCGATGTCTTTGGCGGGGACGTTGCGAGGGGAAATTAAGTATTCGTTGATGAAGTCTGTGTCTTGCAGTGGTATGATTGGTTTGTTGGCGCGATCGACATAAGTCTCACGAAACCACTTATCTCGCTGCGGGTTTTTGTATAAACTGGAGTAAGCGTCGGCTACCGGTGCCCAGGAATAGGACGTTCCGGGGGAATAGGTGAAGGAGAAAAATACTGAAGAAAGTTGGGGAAATAGTTTGTTTATCAGTTCGACTCCTTCGCTGAAGTAAATCCCTTTGATGAATTTTCCTTCGTAAAACAGCGGGGGAAGCAAGACGTAGAAACTGACGGTATCGAAGCGGTGGGGTTGGTCTTCAAATATCTCCCAGCTAAATGCGTCTAAGTCTGCATAGATTTCGGCGATTGGTTTGTTGATGTGGGGGTTGCGTAAGTAGGGTTTTTGTCGATCGTAGTTTCCGCGTACCATAGAATTATTAGTGTGATTATTTAGCTTTTTTTATTTATTTAACCGCAGAGGGCGCAGAGGGCGCAGAGGAGGAGAAGAGAGAGTTATTCACAAGTCATCAAGCGGGTTGTTCGGGTGATTCGCCGTCGCCTATTGTGAGGGCGAGTTGGTAGATTTGGCGGCGGGGGAGGGATGTTTGTTGCGCTAGTTGGCGGCTGGCTTGGGAACGGCTTATGCCTTCTGCTATTAATGTTTGCAATTCTGCTTTGATGGCGTCTTCTGAGAAAATTGGTGCGTCTGTTTGCAGGCCGCCAATTACTAGGGTAAATTCTCCTTGGGGTTCGCGGCTGGTGTAAAGTTCGATCGCACTTTTGATACTACCACGCCAAAACTCTTCGTGCATTTTTGTCAATTCCCTCGCTAGCACAATCTGTCTGTCGGTTCCCAAAGTAATTGCTAAATCTTGTAAAGTTTGCCGCAATCGGTGCGGAGATTCGTATAAGATAATAGTGCGGGATTCTATTTGCAAATTTTCTAAACTCCGCTGGCGTTCTTGACCTTTGACGGGTAAAAATCCTTCAAATACAAATCTGTCTGTAGGTAATCCCGATGCACTTATCCCGACTATGCAGGCGCTGGGGCCGGGAATCGGAATAATGTTAATGTTAGCATCGGCGCAGGCTTTGACTAATTCGTATCCGGGGTCAGAAATTCCCGGCATTCCAGCATCGGTTACGAGGGCGATACTTTTTCCTAACAGCAGTTTGTCGATTAATTCGGGGAGTCGCTGCTGTTGATTATGTTCGTGATAGCTGATTTGGGGCGTTTTGATTTGAAAGTGGTGTAAAAGTTTGCCTGTGTGGCGCGTGTCTTCGGCTGCGATGAAGTCTGCTGCTTGCAAAATTCGGATGGCGCGATATGTCATGTCTTCGAGATTGCCGATCGGCGTTCCGACAATGTAAAGTGTTCCTGTATTGGGATTTGGCTGCATTTTGATAATTTGGAGTTTTTAACCGCAGATGAACGCGGATTCACGCAGATATGAAGACTGGATTGTTTTTGGGATTGGCAACTTTAGATTTAATTTATTTGGCCGAGAAGCCTCCGGGTGAAAATCAGAAGGTTGTTGCTGCTGATTGTACCATTCCTGCGGGCGGGCCGGCGACAAATGCTGCGGTGGCTTTTAGCGCTTTGGGGAATGTGGCGGTGTTGGCGGGGGTTTTGGGCACTCACGCGATCGCCCAATTGATTCGTGCAGACTTAGCGGAGTATGATGTCAGGATAATCGATTTGCAACCAGGGCGATCGCACTCTCCGCCAGTCTCTTCGATTATTGTAACTGAACAAACGGGCGATCGGGCAGTAATCTCGATTAATGCTACTAAATCCCAGGTTGACAGCCAAGCAATTAATCCCGATATTTTTACATCAGTTAATATCATACTGTTTGACGGACACCAAATCCCAGCCAGCCTAGAAATTGCTCAATTCGCCAAATCCAAAAACATCCCAATTGTTTTAGATGGCGGCAGTTGGAAACCCGGATTAGAGGAAATATTGCCATTCGTTAAATGGGCCGTGTGTTCGGATAACTTTCATCCGCCCGAATGCGATAATTCCCAACAAATCTTTGCTTATCTCTCAGCAGCCGGAATTCCCAACATTGCCATCACTCGTGGCGAAAAACCAATTCAATACCTCAGCAATGGCAGTTTTGGTAATTTAGAAGTACCTCAAATTCAAGCCGCAGACACATTAGGCGCAGGCGACATCTTTCACGGTGCATTCTGCCACTACATTTTACAAGAAAACTTTACGAACGCCCTAGCCGCCGCGGCTAAAGTAGCTTCCGATTCCTGCAAATATTTCGGAACCCGCCAATGGATAAAAAATCTTCAACCTTAACTTTAAATTAACACAAATATCCGGACAAAAGCGATCGCACCCAGAAAACTCTAACAGCCAACACTTGTTAAGCTAAAATAGTCATAGCAACCCTCTCTCTCTTCCTTAGCGCCCGTGGAACAGGCGTCTCGCCTGTTCATTTTCGCGGTTCGCAAAAAAACTCATTCACAAACCAAACAAGATTGCTATATTAGTCAAACACCTGCAAGCAAAACCAAACTACCCTAAAACAAAACACTCGAATCATGCCTGAAACCCAACCCCTAACCATCACACTTCCCCCCTTGCGGATTACCCTAACCGAAGAACAGCAAGTTAACCTAGAATGGCTGACGCAAAACTTGCCCAATCTACTCGCAGCAGCGCCCAGCAAACCACAAGTCCCCGACAACCTGAAACAGTGGGTGGCGGCCAATAAATTATTAAATCTACCAGATGCAGACATCATTCAAGGCTTAATAAATACAGGTGTTGATGCCGAAACAGCAACCGCAGAAGTTACGGCCATATCATCTCATCCTTACTTCCAAGCAGGCAGTCAATACGTGCAGTTACTGCAAAAACTGGAATCGCAACTCAGCATCAACAATCAATTAGCAGCCCTTTCTTCCAAGTTTGGCACAATCGAACGCAAAAGCAGCCTTTCCCGAGAGTATTTTTTAGAGAATTACTACGCCAAAAATACTCCGGTAATTATTACCAACATCATGCACAACTGGAAAGCATTGCAGTTGTGGACGCCGGAGTATTTGCAGCAAAAATACGGCGATGCAGCGGTAGAAATTCAAGCCAACCGCAACTCAGACCCGGATTACGAAATTAAGGTACACAACCACAAAAAAACCGTTCAGTTCCGCGAGTATATAGATATGGTCGTCAACGGCGGCCCCAGCAACGACTGCTACATGGTTGCTAACAACCAAACTTTGGAAAGAGAAGAATTTAAACCCTTATTTAACGACTTTGAAATTTTTCCCGAATATCTCAATCCCGACGATACAAAAGGCAGAGTTTTCTTTTGGTTTGGCCCGAAAGGTACAATTACGCCGCTGCATCACGACCCAGTTAATTTAGTTTTAGCACAGGTATCGGGACGCAAACTGATTAAGTTGATTTGTCCGCAGCAAACACCTCTACTTTACAATCACGTCGGAGTTTTCAGCAAGGTTGACGGCGAGAATCCCGACTATGACAAATATCCGCTTTACAGAGATGCGAAAATCATTGAGGTGATTTTGGAACCGGGAGAAGTTATATTTATTCCTGTGGGTTGGTGGCATCACGTAAAATCGCTGGAAGTGAGTATTTCGGTGTCGTTTACTAATTTTGTGTTTCCCAATTATTATGAATGGAAATATCCTCATATTAATTGGTAGTTGACAGTTGACAGTTGACAGTTGGCAGTTGGCAGTTGGCAGTTGTCAGTTGGCAGTTGTCAGTTGGCAGTTGGCAGTTGGCAGTTAATCACTCATTCGTAGGGTGCGTCACTTGGGGTTTTTCGATTATTATGAAGTAGATGCAATCTGACGCACCCTACTTAAATCGACAAACATGAAAAATCTCGAAGAATTAAGCGAAATTGCCCAGGCCGCAGCTTGGGGTGCCGCAGATATTTTGCAATCCTATTATCGCCCTGATTGCAATACTCCAAGCCTGGACATTCAAGAAAAAAAAGACGGCCCAGTTACCGCCGCCGATGTAGCAGCCAATTCTTACATCCTAGACAAACTGCAATCAGTTTTAGGGAATGCAGAATTTGGCTATCTCAGCGAAGAAACTTACAAATCTTATTTAGAAAGTTGCGGTCAAATTCCTTTACCTCAATCTTGGGTTTGGATTATTGACCCTTTGGATGGAACGCGCGATTTTATTGACAAAACCGGGGAATTTGCGGTTCACATTGCTTTAGCGTTCGAGGGAAAACCCGTATTAGCAGTTGTGGCTTGGCCGGAACAGCAAAAGATTTATTATGCCATCCGCGATGCAGGGGCTTTTGGGGAAAGTCGCGGGGGTTCTGCGGTGAAATTGCAGGTTTCTGCGCGCAATATAGTGGCAGATTTATCTATAGTAACAAGTCGTAGTCACCGGGACGATCGCCTAAATCGATTATTGCACAAATTTCCCTGCCAAAATCAACTGGCTGTCGGCAGCATCGGCTGCAAGATTGCGACGATTGTCGAACAAAAAGCTGATGTTTATATTGCGCTTTCCGCCAAGTCTGCGCCGAAGGATTGGGATTTGGCTGCGCCGGAATTGATTTTGACGGAAGCGGGCGGCCGATTTACTCGTTTTGACGGTTCTGCTTTGCAATACAACCGGGGAGATGTTAGTCAGTGGGGGGGATTATTGGCGAGTAATGGTTGCTGTCACGCTGCTTTGTGCGCGGATGCTGAGGGGATTTTGACGGAGATTGATGCGGGTTTGCGGTAATCAACTGTTTTGTCAAAAGCTGTCCCACATTTAATACCAATTTTCATAATTGTTGCAACATTATTTGTAGTGTCGCTATCGATGATTCCCAAAAGAGTCGAAAAGCTTATAGCACAATACGGTTCATAAGATGCGTCGGTGTTAAATTGTCGATATGCAAGTTAGGGATTTTTTAGGGCAACATACTCTACGACTACTGTTGCCTTAATTTGACAAATTTCCATAAATTTCAAACACTTTATGACTTTTATGAGTTGAGGCTTATGACTTTTATGAGTTGAGGCTTATGACTTTTATGAACTCAACAAATGACTTTTATGAATTGACTTATAGTTTCGTCTGTGGAATGATAGGGATGAATTTAAAAGCAAGCCTCCTCTTCCATAAATACAAGCGAATATCCAATTATCAGGATCAATTTTAAAAATGATCCAATTGGTATAAAAATGTCTCAGTTTTAATCCAATACACCCTATGCAGTGAATACAATCAGTACAATAAATTTTGGTCTTCCAACAACAGGCAATGCTTACGGTGCTAATGAACGTAAGACTGACACAGCAATTAATATCCCAGTCACTATCAATGAGACTCCCAAGGATACTTTAACTGTACCAATTGTCATTAACCCCAGCAGCACAGCTACTCAAAATTTAGATTACACTTTTTCGCCTACAACTATTACTTTCCCGGCGGGTACTACCACTCTTACTCAGAATGTTACAGTTATTATCAAACCTGATAACATTCCTGAAAATACCGAAACCGCAATTTTTAACTTTGGTACAATAACTGGAGGGGTTGCCGGTACAACAAAACAAGCAACAGTAGCAATTGCACCTAATGATAAAATCTCTTACGGGATTGCGGCTGCTATTCCTAGTATCATTGAGGGCAACACTGGGACAACTCCCTTAACTTTTACTGTGACTCGCGCTGGTGGTACTGCTGTACCGAGTACCGTTAATTATGCAATTAAAGGAACTACTAATAGAAGCGACTATAGTAGTATTGGTGGCACTTCTGGGGCAAAGGATGTTAGCGGTATAATCAATTTTGCGGCGGCTGAAACATCGAAAACTATCACTTTAAATGTGTTAGGTGATGGATTGGTTGGATTTGACGAAACTGTTGAAATTACGCTGTCGAATCCTGTGGCACCGGGGCCGATACCTGTAATTACTACTCCAGCTGCTATAACTACTGTAAAGAATGATGATACGGTCGGTTTTAGCATTACACCTAGGAGTATAACTGCTACAGAAGGTGGTGCAGCAGGTAGTTACAAAATTAAGCTAAATGCCCAACCGATCGCACCAGTTAATATTACCTTTAATACTGGTAATAAAATTAATCCGATCGCGCAAATGACTTTTAACGGCACTAACTGGAATGTTCCTCAAAATGTGACTGTTATTGCGATCGATGACAAGATAGCACAAGGACTCCACACTGGCACGATTACTCACACAGTTACGAGTACCGATCCGAAATATAACGCGAAAGTGATTCCCGATGTGACGGCATCGATTACTGATAACGATAGTGCAGGTGTTTCGATTGTCCAGCCGCTAGGTGGTATAAATCTTACTGAAGGCAGTGGAAAGGCTACCTACGGGGTGCTTTTGACTACTGCACCTACTGCAAATGTTACGATTAATTTTGACACGGGCAATTCAAATAATCCGCCACCTCTGACTTTTACGCCTAATAATTGGAATGTTGCTCAAAATATCAGCATTGAGGCGATCAATGATGGTAAAGCTAATGAAACCCGCAATGGCATTATTACTCACAAGTCTGCCAGCACGGATACTAAGTATAACAACTTGACGATTTCTCCTATAACTGCCACGGTTACTGATAACGATATTGCTAGCGTCAGCATTTCACCTACGAGTACAACTGCGGTAGAAGGCGGTGCAAAAGGCAGTTACAATGTCAAGCTTACTTCGCAACCGACGCAACCTGTGACGATTAGTTTCGCTACTGGGAGTCAAGTTGATGCGATCGCCCCAATCATATTTGACGCTACTAACTGGAATGTCGCAAAATCAGTCACTGTTACGGCTACAGACGATGATTTCATTGAGGATGAACACCTAGGGACGATCGCTCACACAGCTACGAGTGGTGATACTAAGTATAACAAAATTGGGATTTCTGGTGTGACGGTGGCGATCGCCGATAGCGATGTCCCACCCCTGACACCAACGACAACACCAACGACAACACCAACGACAACGACAACGACAACACCAACGACAACGACAACACCAACGACAACACCAACGACAACGACAACACCAACGACAACACCAACGACAACGCCAACGACAACGACAACGACAACACCAACGACAACGACAACGACAACGACAACGACAACGACAATACCGATCGCACCAACGGTAACTGGAACCGCTGGAATCACTGTTAATCCGACATCAGGATTAACCACCACAGAAGCCGGAGGCAAGGCAACATTTACCATCAAACTAAATAATGCGCCGACTGCTGATGTCAAAATTGACCTAGAAAGTTCCAATAAAGCAGAAGGAACAATTTCTACGCCCTCGCTGACATTCAACTCTGTTAACTGGAATTCCTCGCAGACAGTAACAGTAACAGGTGTTAACGACAATGTAGATGACGGAAATAAAGCCTACACAATTATTACAAAACCTGCTGTCAGTAATGATAGTAAATACTCCGGGTTAAATGCAGCCGATGTCACCGTTACCAATACCGATAATGGAGAGAAACTCCTCAACGAAATTGCCAATCGCCCACCAGTGCTAAACGACGGCCCCACTACAACCCCGTGGCATTACGGAAACCTAAAAAGCAGCAACTCACGAACATTCAACTATACTTTCCCGGCGAACACTTTCACAGATCCCGATCCGGGCGACAAACTAACCTATACAGCTACTTTGAAGGACGGCAAGCCTCTACCAAACTGGCTCAAATTCAACCCAGATACTCGTACACTCAGCGGTACAATTCCTAAACCGCAGGAGTTAACAATCAAGTTCACAGCAACGGACAAGGCGGGCGCTAGTGTCAGCGACAGTCTGGGTATGAAGCTGACATTTAGTAGCAAAGGCGTAGTCATTGACAATTACATTTCCGGCGCAACTGTCTTCCTTGATGCCAACAAAAACGGCATCAAAGATAGCAATGAACCATCAACTATCACTGATGCTAACGGTGAATATGATCTCGATATTCCCTTCGACATCTTCGACAAAAACAAAAACGGAGAAATCGACCCAGAAGAAGGCAATATAGTTGCGATTGGAGGCATTGACACCGCCACCGGATTACCCCTAGAAACCCCAGTCACCGCACCTGTCGATTCCAGTGTCGTCACCCTGTTAACCAGCTTAGTCACCGACTTAACTGACAAAGGAATTGCACCAGAATCAGCCCAATCCTTAGTCAAATCAGCCCTGGGAATCCCCGCGAATATTGACCTGACTACTTTAGACCCCATCAAGGCGACTAACAACCAGGAACCGGGCGGAGTCCAAGTCTTAGCCGCAATGGTGAAAACCCAAAACGTGATCACTCAAACAGCGGCTTTGATTGACGGTGCATCTAGTGCATCTACTAACGATATTGTCAAGGCTGTTGTTAGTTCAATTGGCGATAAAATTCAAGATGGTAGTGCCTTAAATCTCAGCAAGGCAGCGGATTTAGAGCCAATTATTCAGCAATCTGCTGTTAAAGTCCAGCAGATTGACCCCAATTTAAACATTCAGAAAGTTACGCAAATAGCCCCGCAATCCGCGATTGTAATGGCAACATCAAATCAGCGCGTTGATATCGCTGTTATCAATCCAACCGCAACATCAATCCCCCAAGCCGTTGCCCGTGTCCAAAAAGTATCTTTGGGTGAAACTTCTCAAAGTTTCAAAGCAGTTGGTGCGGGAAGTAAGCCAATTTCGCAGCTAGTTACTGAGAATACTGGTGCTGCTTTAGATAGCAAGATTCAAGGCACAACGCCGACTGGGCTTGCGGTTCCTGTTGTCACTGGTGATGTGAATCTGGGTAGCAATTCCCCTGGTAAAATCAATGGCACAAGTGGCGATGACTTCATCACCGGCACCAGCGATAATGATGTGCTGAACGGCCGACGAGGCAATGATTCCCTAGACGGTAATCTTGGGAATGACACTCTTTATGGTGGCAAAGATAACGATACTTTGTTGGGCGGTAGCGGTAATGATATCTTATTTGGCAATAAGGGAGATGATTTATTGGATGGTGGTTTGGGAGATGATACTTTGACAGGAGGAAACGGAGTTGATAAATTTTTACTATCTATTGATTCTGGGACTGATACTATTACCGATTTTGAAGATGGTAAAGATTTGCTAATTCTCGGTAATGGGGTGACTTTTTCGCAACTGGCAATTACTCAAAGTAATGGCTTAACTCAAATTAGTTTTGCCGCCACCGGAAAAGTTTTTGCTGATTTAATTGGAGTGTCTGCAACTCAGATTAATGCGGCGGATTTCAGTTTGCTGTAGTTAGCATTTAATGTGCGATCGCCCTGGATGACCCGGTTGGTTTAAACAACCGGGTTTTTTGATGAAATATCGCTAAATAATCTCATTTCTGGGCGCTTACCCGTAATTAAGGTGTCTAATTTGGGCGATCGCACATCACTTTACTTACCCAAAATTATGTATCAAAAGTGATGATTCAAAATTTCCGTACAATTGCACTTACGTTTCAAAAATATGTGTGGTAAGTAATCAATCTTGCATTGACCGTAGTAATAATACTTAATGTTTTCCGAAACTTTACCAAAACTTTAATTGACAAGGTGTTTTTTAAGAAAACTTTATATATATTCTCTAAAAAAACTGTTATTGTTGCTACAACAGATATTCCATCGTCAATTTGTTACACAGGGATGCTGTGTTTTTGTAAATAAAAATTGATAAATAGTTTCGTATGTAATTAACGAAATAGGAGACTCTTTGTCTTTTTTTAACCCCAGTCAGGTGTATTATGCCCAATTTAAATATTCCAGTTTCAGTAAAGTCGATCGCCTTTATCGACACTCAAGTACCAGATTATCAAAGCTTGGTGGCTGGGGTAACACCCGGTACGGAAGTAGTAGTTTTGGATGCGACGGAAGATGCGATCGACCAAATTACTCAAATCTTAGCCGATCGCACAAATATTGACAGCATCCACATCATTTCTCACGGCAGTCCCGGCCGCTTGCAACTGGGTAGCGGTGGCTTGAGTTTAGACAATCTAGAAGCTTATTCCGAGAAATTGCAGCAGTGGCGGAGTGCTTTCACACACGGCGCGGACATTCTGATTTATGGTTGTAATGTGGCATTAAGTGCGATCGCATTCATTCAGCGCATCGCCCAACTCACCAATACCAATGTTGCAGCTTCCAAAAACCTCACGGGAAGCGCGGCAAAAGGTGGCGATTGGAAACTCGAAGCAACAACCGGGGAAATTAAGACATCTTTAGCGTTTCAGGAAGAAGTCTTAGTCGCTTACAATCACGTTCTCTCGACATTCAGTGCTGCTAATAATTTTCCTATGGCATCAGATGCCTTCGTTCCCTCAGTAGACTACAACGGCGACGGCATCTTCGACTTAGTTGTAGGCGGAGTAATTTTCTTAGCCAACGGCACTGGGAGTTTTAAACTTCCCGTCAATAGCATAAGTAGCATGAGCGCCCTTAGCAACTTTAACAGCGACAGCATCCTCGACTTGGCAACAGTCAGCGGCACTAATACTGTTGCAATTCGCTTGGGTAATGGCACTGGCGGTTTCAACGCTCCCAATACCTTTGGGGCAGGGTTTCAAAACACCGGGATTGCTGTCGGCCAATTTAACGCCGATGCCTTCCCTGACTTGGCAGTAACAAACTTTAACTCCGGCAGTCCCACTGGCAACGTCTCAATTCTGTTGGGGAATGGGACAGGTGGCTTTACCGGCCCTACTAACATCAACCTTGGGACATCTGGCGCTGCTGGCGTTGTTGTAGGGAGATTTAATGCTGACAACTTCGATGATTTAGCAGTAGCTAACAGTTTATCCAACAACGTTTCTATCTTATTGGGGAACGGTAGTGGCGGTTTTAGTGCGGCAAGCAACTTCAGTACCGGGCAAAATCCCAATTCCATTGTTTCAGCAGACTTTAATGCAGATGGCAAGCTCGACTTAGCAACAACTAACAATGGTTCCAGCAACGTCTCAATTCTTTTAGGAAATGGCACTGGAGGTTTTAGTGCTTCAACTACATTTAGCGTCGGCAGCAGTCCTTCTTCCCTTGCCGTAGCCGATTTTAACGCAGATGGCAAGGTCGATTTAGCTGTAAATTCTGGCTCTTCTAATAACGTATCAATTTTAGTAGGAAATGGTACAGGAGGCTTTAATCAGCCGATCGACTTTGCTGTGATAGGGACAAGTCCCGGTAAGATATCAGTTAACGATTTTAACGGCGATTCCCTGCCAGATATGGGAGTAATGGTAACGAATGAAACCTCTAGCGAGGTATCAATTCTGCTGAATACACCCAGTAAGGTAAGTTTTGTCGGCGCTAAAAATAGTGGTACTTACAATGTCAATGAAGGCGCTACCGACACAGTAATTAACATCCCGGTTACTATCACCAACAGCAGTTCTTTTGGTGATGTAGTTGTACCAATTGTCATCGACCCTAGCAGCACAGCTACTCTAGGTGCTGATTACACTCTTTCAACTACATCTCTGACTTTTGCGGCCAACACTACTACTCTCACCCAGAATATTGCAGTCACTATCAAACCTGACAATATCGTTGACAGTAACGAACAAATTGTTCTAAATTTTGGCAAAATTACAGGTGGCACTGCCGTTACTGGTGGCAGCAGTCAAGCTAAAGTGGCAATCTTGGATCGGAATAGTTCTTATACTATTGCCGCCAATACTCCTAGCATTATTGAAGGCAATTCTGGCAAGACTCCCGCCACATTTACGATCGCTCGCAATGGCAGCACGGAACTTTGGAGTACGGTAGATTATAGTATTGCCGGAACTGCGACTAACGGCAGCGACTACAACAATATCGGTGGTACTTCTGGGGCGACGACTGCTACTGGCAAAATTACTTTTGCAGCGGGCGAAACATCGAAAACTGTTACTTTGGATGTGTTGGGCGACGGATTGGTTGAACCTGACGAAACAGTTACGGTTACGCTATCGAATCCTGTTTCACCGGGTGGCGCGCCGACAATTCCGACGGCAACTGCTACCATGACGATCGCCAATGATGACACTGCCGGTTTCACCATCGCACCTACGAACATCACTGCTACAGAAGGCGGCGCAACGGGCAGTTACAAAGTTAAGCTAAATTCGCAACCTTCTGCACCCGTTAACATTACCTTTAATACTGGCAATGCAATTAGCCCGATCGCCCAAATTACTTTTAACAGCACTAACTGGAATGTTGAGAAGACTGTCATTGCTACTGCGATCGATGACAATGTAGCACAAGGAACGCACACAGGGACGATCGCACACACAGCTAGCAGTACCGATGTTAGTTATAACGCCAAAGTGATTCCCGATGTGACAGCATCAATTACTGATAACGATAGTGCGGGTATTTCGATCGTCCAATCGGCCGGTAGTACAAATATTGCTGAAGGCGGTGCAACGGCTACCTACGGCGTGCTTCTGACTAGCGCACCTACCGCACCTGTGACGATTAATTTTGACGCGGGTACTCAAATTAGTGCGATCGCACCTATCACTTTTACGCCGAATAATTGGAATGTTGCTCAAAATGTGACCGTGAGTGCGATCGATGACAGCATAGCCCAAGGAGCCCACAGCGGGACGATCGCTCACACTTCTGTCAGCACGGATACCAAGTATAACAATCTGACGATTTCTCCTGTGACTGCCACGATTGCTGATAATGATGCCGCAGGTGTGACTATTTCACCGACGAGTACCACCGCTACGGAAGGCGGTGCTACAGGGACGTACAGCGTTCAGTTAAAATCCCAGCCCACCGCGCCTGTGACGATTAGTTTTGCTACAGGGGATCAAATAAATGCGATCGCGGATGTTACTTTTGACTATACTAACTGGAATGTGGCGAAACCAGTGACTGTCACGGCTACAGACGATGCGGTTGTTGAAGGCAATCATACGGGCAGTATTTCTCATACGGCTGCGAGTGCTGATGCTAAGTATAGTGCGATCGGGATTCCGGGCGTGACAGTGGCGATCGCCGATAACGATGTAACGCCGACACCATCACCATCACCGACACCGACGGGAACGCCGACTCCGACACCGCCGGGAACGCCATCACCCACACCGACGGGAACGCCGACTCCGACACCGACGGGAACGCCGACTCCGACACCGACGGGAACGCCGACTCCGACGGGAACGCCGACTCCGACACCGACGGGAACGCCGACTCCGACACCGACGGGAACGCCGACGCCGACACCAACTCCGACGCCAACATCTGTTACGCCGACACCGACACCAACTCCGACGCCAACATCTGTTACGCCGACACCGACACCAACTCCGACGCCAACATCTGTTACGGCGACGCCGACACCAACGCCGAGACCGATATCACTGTTTCCGATCGATAATATTGGCAGAGGTAACGACACACCGCAGGGCCTATCCGAATCTGCTGGGCTGTTTACCGAACTCCCCACAGAAATATCGCAGTTGCCCGGGCGCATTAGGGGAATTTGGGGAGACTACAACAACGATGGAAAACTTGATGTTTTAGCATCAGGAAGCGATCCGATATTCTCAATCGGCGATAGAACTTGGCTGTACCGCAACACGGGCAACACCCTAACTGTAGATAGCAACGATATTCGCGCTAATTCATCCGCCGCTTGGGGAGATGCTGACAATGATGGGCGGCTAGATTTCGTGGTAGATGTAGGTACAAGGTCTGCCACTGAGGGCATTGTGCCAGTGCGGCAAATCTTACTGTATGGCAATACCGGCAGCTCTTGGAGGCGATCAGATGTTACTTCCGATCGAGATTCCGATCGGCGTTCAGCAGGTTATCTTGCTTGGGCAGATTATAACAATGACGGCAAACTTGATTTCCTAGACGCCAACAATCGAAAAGCCAAAGATACTACCGGCCAATACGTACTGCAAAACGCCAGCCTGCTGTACCGCAACACTGGCAGCAGCCAGGTGCAAGATATTAATACCAGCGCTAATTTGCCAGGTGTTACCGACGGTGTGGCTGCTTGGGGAGACTACGACAGCGACGGGAAACAAGATATTTTGCTCACCGGCAATACCAATGCGGGCTATATAGCCAAGGTGTTCCGCAATACTGGCAGCGGGTTTACCGAAGATTTCGCCTTACCCGGTGTTTCTGGCGGTTCGGCAGCCTGGGGAGATTACAACAATGACGGCAAACTCGATATCCTGCTGGCGGGCGATACAGGTTCGGGCAAAATAGCCAAAGTCTACCGCAACACTGGCAACGGCTTTGAAGATGCCAATGCGGCATTGCCGGGGGGCAGTTTTGGAGCTTGGGGAGACTACGACAATGATGGCAAACTAGATATCTTACTCGACGGCAAAGTGTACCGCAACACTGGCAGCCGCTTTAGCGAAGATACCAATACCGGGTTGACTGGTGGCAATTTCGCTGGTGCTTGGGGAGACTACGACAGTGACGGCAAACTCGATATTTTGTTCAAGAACAAACTGTACATCAACAAAACTGCCAATGCCAATACTCCTCCCACTGTACCCGCAGGACTGCGATCGCAAGTTAATAACAGACAAGTTTCTTTCAGTTGGAATGCAGCAACAGACGCTCAAACTCCTGCTAATGGCTTAAGCTACAACCTGCGAGTTGGCACGACGGCCGACGGCACAGATATTGTTGCACCGATGTCTTTAAATGACGGAACTCGGCAAATTGTCGGATTGGGAAATGCCAATCAAAACACTAACTGGCAGTTAAAAGATTTACAACCGGGAACCTATTACTGGAGCGTGCAGGCAATTGATACCGCCTGGGCGGGTTCACCTTTTGCTGAATCGGGCAGTTTTACGATTAGCGACACTCCCGGAATTACTGTCAGTCCCACCAGCGGGTTAGCTACTACGAAAACAGGCGGGAAAGCTAAATTTACCCTCCAACTAAACAGCCCGCCCACGGCTCCTGTGACGATCGGCTTAAACGTTTCTCCTCAAAATCCTGTAGAAGGCAGTCTCTCGACTCCTGGAGTTACCTTTACACCAGACAACTGGAATATACCCCAAGAAGTAACGGTAACGGGACAACCCGGTACTCTGATGATGGCTGCGAACCGTCCTTACACGATCGTCACTGCCCCTGCAATTAGCACCGATCCCAAATACTCAGATATTGATGCTGCTGATGTCAGTGTCACCAATATATTCCGCTATCGGGGTTATTCAAGCCCAGAAATTTTAGTCGAGCCGGCAAGGGGGCTGACAACAACAGAAGCAGGCGGTACTGCCAATTTTAGTGTTTTACTTGCTAGCCAACCTAGCGCTGATGTCGTAATTCCAGTGAAAAGTGACAACACGGCAGAAGGAAATGCTTCTGTGTCACAGCTAATTTTCACTCCTGATAATTGGAATACGGCTCAGACTGTCACAGTCACAGGTGTTAACGACAATCAACCTGATGGGGACACCTCTTACAAAATTATCCTCGATCCTGCCCTGAGCGATCGCAATCCTGCAAGTTCGGGTTTCAATTACGCGGGCATCGATCCTCAAGATGTCAGCGTAACTAACCTCGAACGCAATTACACTTTCAGCAAAATCAATACCGAAATCTCGAATTATTTCAATGGCGGAGCGATTAGCGGTTGGGGAGACTACAACAACGACGGGAAACTGGATTTTATCGCATCGGGACGTTCTCAGTCTGTAGGCAGCTTCGGTAGTAATTCCGACTTCGTAGGCTCTTGGCTGTACCGAAATAGTGGCACTACCTTTACCGCTGACAGTGGCTACCCAAATTTGGGGTTAGCCAGTGCCGCAGCTTGGGGAGACTACGATAATGACGGCAAGCTAAATTTTTCTTTGCAAATAAATGGAATTGGCAAAATTCAAGCACCAAGCTTTCTCAAAATCTACGGCGCAACAAATCCATTCAACAGCCAGCAGAGAAGTTCCGAAGGTAGTTCCCAATCGTGGGCAGACTACAACAACGACGGCAAACTCGATCTTCTGAGTGCCACCCAAACAAGTATCACCAACCCACAGACAAGCGAATTGGTTCAGCGAAACGCCAGCGTACTGTATCGCAATAATGGGAATAATAGCGATGGTGTTTTAACGCCAGATATTAATGCCCAAATCCCCGGCGTTCTCAACGGTTCCTCTGCGTGGGGAGATTATGACAAAGACGGCAAGTTGGATCTCCTGCTGACGGGCGATACCGGTTCCGGCAAAATAGCCAAGGTGTTTCGCAATACTGGCACCAGCTTTACCGAAGCTTTCGCCTTACCCGGTGTTTCTGGCGGTTCGGCAGCCTGGGGAGATTACAACAATGACGGCAAACTCGATATCCTGCTGGCGGGCGATACAGGTTCGGGCAAAATAGCCAAAGTCTACCGCAACACTGGCAACGGCTTTGAAGATGCCAATGCGGCATTGCCGGGGGGCAGTTTTGGAGCTTGGGGAGACTACGACAATGATGGCAAACTAGATATCTTACTCGACGGCAAAGTGTACCGCAACACTGGCGGCGGCTTTAGCGAAGACGCGAGTGCTGGACTGAGTGACAGTGGTTTAGGTGCTTGGGGAGACTACGACAATGACGGCAAACTTGACATCTTGATCGGCAACCAAGTCTACCGCAGCAATACAGCCAATGCCAATACTCCTCCCACGGCACCCACAGGATTGTCGGCTGAGGCTTCCGGCCCAGAAGTTACCTTCAACTGGAACCCAGCAACAGACGCTCAAACTCCTGCTGATGGTTTAAGCTACAACCTGCGAGTTGGCACTACTCCCGGTGGGAAGGATATTCTCGCCCCCATGTCTCTCGACGATGGAACTCGGCAAGTAGTGGGGCTCGGCAATGCCAACCAAAACACTACCTGGCAACTCAAAGACTTGTCTCCAGGGACATATTACTGGAGCGTGCAAGCAATTGACACAGCTTGGGCCGGTTCACCTTTCGCCACAGAGGGCAGTTTTACAGTCGTCAACCGCCCCCCAGTTCTAAACTACGGCCAGACTACAACCCCGTGGCATTACCAATACCTACCAGTAAGCAACTCATCCACATTCACCTACACGTTCCCAGCGGACACTTTCACAGACCCCGATCTTCCGGGCGATAAGCTCACCTACACAGCCACTCTGATCGACGGCAGTCCCCTACCAAGCTGGCTCACTTTCAACCCAGATACCCGTACCCTCAGCGGCACAAGTCCCATAGCGCAGCAGTTAAAAATCAAGTTAACAGCAACAGACGAGGCGGGTGCTAATGTCAGCGATGACGATGGTATGTTGCTAACATTTAGCAGCACTGGTTTAGTGATTGACAGTTACATCTCCGGTTCAACTCTCTTCCTCGATGCCAACAAAAACGGCATCAAAGATAGCAACGAACCATCCACCACCACCGACGCAAGCGGTAAATTCAACCTCAATATTCCCTTCGACATCTTCGACAAAAACAAAAACGGAGAAATCGACCCCGAAGAAGGCAATCTAGTCGCAATTGGAGGCACAGACACCGCCACCGGATTACCCCTAGAAACCCCAGTCACCGCACCTCCAGATTCCAGTGTAGTCACCCTATTAACCAGCTTAATCGCGGACTTAACCGACAAAGGAATTGAACCAGAATCAGCGCAATCTTTAGTCAAAGCAGCCCTGGGACTCCCCGCTGATGTTGACCTGACCACCTTAGACCCCATCCTCGCCACCAACAACAACCAACCGGGCGGAGTCCAAGTCTTAGCAGCAATGGTGAAAGTCCAAAACGTCATCACTCAAACAGTCGCTTTGATTGACGGCGCATCCAGTGCAGCCAATCACGATCTTGTCAAAGCTGTTGTCAGTTCAATGGGCGATAAAATTCAAGGCGGTGCTATCTTAAATCTCAGCAATCCAGCCGCCTTAGAACCAATAATTCAGCAATCCGCTGCTAAAATACAGCAGATTGACCCCAGTTTCAAAATTGAAACTGTCACCCAAATTACCCAGCAAGCAGCGACAGTAATGGCAACAGCAAATCAGCGCATCGATCTCGCGATCGCCAATCCAACAGCAACATCAATTCCCGAAGCCGTGGCCCGCGTCCAACAAGTATCCTTGGGCGCAACGAGTCAAGACTTCAAAGCAGTTGGTGCCGGAAGCAAGCCAATTTCCCAGCTAGTTACTGACAATACTGGTGCTGCTTTAGATAGCAAAATTCAATCCGCAATCTTGCCCACAGGCCTTGCAGTTCCTGTTGTCGCCGGCGACGCCAATTTGGTCAGCAATTCCCCAGGTCAAATCAAGGGTACAAATAGCGACGACACCCTCACCGGCAGCAATGGCAATGATGTTATCTACGGCTTGCGAGGCAATGATTCCCTAGACGGCGGCCTTGGCAATGACACTCTTTTCGGCGGCAAAGGTAGCGATACTTTACTGGGCGGTAAAGGAGATGATATCTTGTTTGGCGGTCTAGGAGATGATACTTTGCTGGGCGGCGATGGCAATGATATCTTGTTTGGCGGCAAAGGAGATAATTTCCTGAATGGCGGTTTGGGAAATGATACTTTGACAGGAGGAATAGGAACCAATAAATTCGTAATTGCTACCAACTCCGGGAGTGATTTTATTACGGATTTTACATTTGGTGAAGACGTATTAGTATTGGGTAACGGGCTGGTTTCCGGGCAATTGACGATTAGTGAAGACCGAGGTAAAACATTAGTCAGGTTTACCCAAACAGGGGAGCTTTTAGCTACTATCAACGGAGTTGCCGGTAGCAGCATTAGCGCGTCGAATTTGAGATTGTTTTGATAAGATGGGGCGGTTGAAACCCGCCTCTTGTCAAACAAAACCCGCCTCCGCCGGTTGAAGAAAACCGGGCGGTTGAAACCGCGTCTATACAGACAAAACCCGAGCTCAGAGGGGTTGAATAGTAGGCGGTTTAAATTGCCTTATTTTATTCAGTCCGCGTCGGCGGACATCGTTTGTATAGACGCGGTTTCAACCGCCGTCTTCTGTTCAGTATAAACGCGGTTTCAACCGCCGTCTTTTCTAACACCAATCAACACCGCTGATAGCGCATACCCGGCAACTGCGAAACTAATCCCAACAATTCCAACTGCAAAAGAATACCAGAAACCGTTCCCGGTTCCAATCCCGCAGCCTCCACAATTGTATCAAAAGAATTCGGCCCAGAACCGATCGCCCCCAGCACCACAGCCAACTCCGCATCCAACGGCGGGCCTGGCCTTTCAGGGGCCTGATTTGTCGGAAACAAGGACAACTGCTGCGCGCTATCCAATTTTGGCATAGCTCCGAGCATTTCCAGCAACCGGTCTTCACTTAACTGTCGATCGCAATTCGGGAGAATCGGATGAGCACCTTTACTCAGCAACTCCAAACATCCAAACGATCGCTCATCATCCAACCTTGCCGTCAAAACATACACATCCCGGCAAAAATCATTAGCTTGATAAGCAGTAATTAACGCGCCGGATTTGTGCGGAGCTTCAATCACAATTGTAGCGCGACTCAAGCCCGCAATTATCCGATTGCGGCGCGGAAAATTAGTTTTATTCGGTTGAGTCCCCGCCGGATATTCGCTAATTGCCAATCCCTGCTGCACGAGGCGATCGCACAACCGCTCATTTGGCTTAGGATAAACAACATCAACCCCAGTCCCAAAAACAGCAAAAGTCCGGCCGCCCGCCTCCAAACAGCTTGTATGAGCCTCCGTATCAATACCCGCAGCAAATCCCGAAACAACAATAAAACCGTTCGTAGCCAAAGCCGCACTAAATTTGCGAGTCCAGCGGCGGCCGTATTCAGAAGGACTACGAGTCCCAACAATTGCCACCGTCGGCGTAATTCCTTGATTCTCTTTTAAGTCAACTAAACCGCGATAATACAACACAGGCGGCGGACTCGGAATTTCCAATAATAAGCTGGGATAATCCTTATCTGCTGGTGTCCAGAAACAGGGATTTTTAATCAAATGTTTTTCAATAAATTCTTCAGGATTGAGTTTAGATCGTTCTTGCACAGTTGTATCAATTACCTGCTTGCCAAACCCTTCTACTCGCATTAAATCTACTGGTTTCGCCATCCAAGCGTCTGCCAAACTAGGGAAATGTTGGTGCAATCTTTGCAGCAAAATCGGCCCGATACCGTTAATTTGCGACCATGCTAACCAGTAAGCGCGTTCTTCTAGCAAAGACTTGCCCTCAATTTATCTGAGAATAATTTTATCATTTTTTGAAGGTTCGTAGTGAGGACTTCAGTCCTTTCTTTTGTTGCGGACTAAAGTCCTCACTACGAACCTAATTTAGGCTTGCCAATCGACAAAACGGGCGTAAATATAAGCTATGATTTCTCCTGTTACTGTCCGAAAGCCTTCGCTGGATTTCCACCATTCTTGCGCGTTGTAATCTTGCGATTCAGCAGCTATGATCCCCACTTTAATGTCAGGATGTAGCACTTCTTTAAAAACAATCCAACTGCGGCGGGCGTGAGTGCCAAAAGAATAAAGATTAATTGAGTCCACTTTTAGGCCGGAAGTAGCTAGCCAATCTCGAAGGGCGATCGCAGAAGCAGCAGTGCGATGTTTGACAACACTCGCAGCGGGTACGGCTACTACTTTATCTTTATCAAATCCTAGCGCAATACAAGTCGCGGCGGTTAGTTCGGCATAATTTTTATATTCAGCGAGATAGTAGCCTTTACCTACGGGAAGTCCGGTTGTCACCAATTGGCGATATCCGCCTTTTTTGAATTCGGCGATCGCACTTTCGACTGCATAATCCGGCAACCAGCCTTCTACAACCAGTAGATCTGCTTTAATCGGCGCATTTACCGCCAAAAATGGATGGATATTTGTGATAATTAAGAGCATGGTAATGATTAAACCTGCGATCGCAATTACCCAACCTTCCCAGGTAATTGCCCACATTTCTTGGCGGCGGATTAGACTAATTTTGATTTTGAGTTTTCGCATTCTGGCAAAATTCATATTAATCTAATTCTTGACGATTTACGCACTCTTAGGCTATAAACCCGGTTTCTAGCCTAAGAGTGCGATCGCAAACTGTTCTGATAAAAATCACACCAATAGATCTAACTTTCGAGTGCAAAATTAAATCCGTTAAATCCGTTAAATCCGTTAAATCCGCTACACAATCCGCTGCCAATCTTCCTTTTTCTATTTATGTTTAAGATACTCAAAAACGCTCTTGTCTCCAATATCCTGCGGTATCGCTTGAAAGAACTTCCGCACGGCAAAAATGATAAACAATATCGCCCAAAGCCCCAGCAACAACTGTTCATTTTCCGGTGTCAAAAATCCGAAAATATGTCCTAAAAGTAACAGCGGAACTCCCGGAGTCAAAAACTTAGTTTCTAGGCGGTTGAAGCAGAAAGCCTCCTTAAAAAAGATGCCATTCAATGCCGCAAAAGTAAAGCCAATTCCCCACAAAGTCGCTGGATGTTCATACACAGCTAAAGCCAAAGGTTCGCTGCTTTGTAAGGCGACAAACAATGCTGCCGCGCCACCGATCGCCCAAAACACCTGTAACGTGCGGTGCAGCGCAATCATGTAAATGTGAATAGTTGCCAAACTAACGCCCAAAGCTATCCAGAAACACGCAAAAACAGGCGTTACAGCTTGGATTGCCGTTGGGTTGTCGCTTTGTTGCAGCACCAGAGTAGCACCCACCGCCAAACACAGCGCCGCCACCCCCAATCCAGCGCGGTAGATCAACACTCCGGTGCGATCGCTTTGAGTAATCGTAAACTCGCCGAATTGTCCTTGATAGACTTCCGATTCATCAGGCGATTTGAGTAATTGCATCACAGCTTCCTCCTATCAGACACGAATGTACTTCTGCCAAGATATACTTTATTGATAAACCGATACAGCGAGACCGAGCGATGCCTAAATTTAACAAGCCTAAAGTTAACAAATCTAAATTTAACAGCCCAACTTCAAGCAAATCCCTGCCCTCAGAATCCGAACTTCCTCCAGTTCAGGTTGATGAAACCATTGTAGCAGGCAGAAGACCGAAACAGCTAAACGACTTGCAGCGCCTGCTTGCCGAAGTACCGGAATTTAGAGCGGGATTCGAGCCAGAAATGTTCACCCATCTCCATGAAAATAACCCGTTTAAGGCAAAGCAATTTGAAAGTAAAATTAGAAAAATTTTCGGATCTAAAAATATTGCGCTCAGCCTCGAAAATGCAATCAAATATCTAGAGTATATCAAGCAAAATCTTCTATTGCCGTGCCACGTTACTGGCATAGAAGAGTTTGAATGGGAAGAAGAATATACAATGGGTTCGGGCACTAAAAAAGAATATGCAAGGCTCAAAAAAACTCAACCTTCTTATACTGATAGCTTCACAATTAATCGGTTGGATGATTTTTGCGTTCAACAAGAAGGCATATTTGTGGAAGTGCAGCGCCTCGGCGATTGCAAAAAGTTTACGTTGCCTTTGTCAGAGTTAGAATCAGTTGATGTCATCTCCCCTAACCATCAGTTATTGCACGATTATTCAGTGTGGTTTCTCAACTATTAAGAAAGTCGGGAAAGAGGGGGAGAGTCGGAGAGGGGGAGAGTCGGAGAATTTCCCAATTACCAATTACCAATTCCCCATTCCCAATTCCCCATTTCCTCTCCCTTCAACCCCAAAATCCATCCGTTACATCCGCTACAAAATCCGTTGCCGAACTTCTTAATTAAATTGCAGCCACAAAGTGCGATCGCGAAACCAAAGCCAAAGCTTCAACCAAACTGCGAACCGCAGCAATCATCGCCACTTCGCTATTAAGTTGGCTGACAGCAGAACCGACGCCCACACCCGCAGCGCCGGCGCCAATAGCGAGCGGTGCGGTGACGCTGGAGATGCCCGAAGCGCAGAGTACGGGAACTTGTACGGCGCGGGAAATTTCAAAGGCTGCGGCCAAAGTAGGCGCTGCTTTTTCAATCAATCCCAAAGTTCCGGCGTGAATTGGTTGGGCGCTAGTGCCACCTTCAGTTTGGATGATGTTAGCGCCAGCTTTGACTAATTCTGTTGCTAACTGCACTTGTTTGTCGAGGGTCAAAATGTGCGGAACTGTTACAGAAAGCGTGATATTCCCAAATAGCGATCGCGTTTGGCGAGTCAACTCCAAAACTTCCTCAGCTTCAAAGCGGCGGCCTAGTGCGTAGAAAGCATCAAAGTTGCCAATTTCAATCAAATCGGCGCCAGCTTCTACCGCAGCCACAAACTTTTCTGGTTCCACAGCCGATACACAAATTGGCAAATTTGTCAACTGTTTTGCCATCAATACCAAATCGCGATCGCAAGCAATATCAACAAACGAAGCACCGCCAAGATCCGCTGCTTTGACAACAGCCGCAACGTTGGCTGCATCAAAATTATTTAAACCGCTGATAATTTTCAGGGCGCGGCCTTGCTCAAATGCGCGCTGCAATTTAGAATTTACACTCATCGTTAGTCTTCCAACTCAGAAAATTTGTTATACTTATTTTGACACGGATGAGAACAAATTTTTGAATTTTATAACAGAAGGAAGAGGGAAAAAGGAAGAAGGAAGAAGGAAGAGAGACTATTTTCCCGCTCTCCCACTCTCCCACTCTCCCACTCTCCCCATCTCCCCATCTCCCACTCTCCCACTCTCCCCCTTGAACATCTAAAGCTTACTTCCCGGCTGTCGAAACTTGTGCACATCTTTAATAACTTGTGCCCAGCCGTCAGATAGAGATTCAAGAATACGATCGCCCTTTTCTGGCGTCGCCACCGTCGCATCGCCCAACACACCGCTATCAGTCAACTCTCGCGTCAGCCAAGCAAAAGGCAAATTACCTTCCATACTCAGCAAACTGTCTGCTGGCAAATCCCTCGGATACTCGCAAACTGCTCGATCCATTTTCACCTGTGACGGCAAAATTGACAACATCAAACTCGTTTCTGCATCACCCGCGTGAATTCCCAATTCTAACTCCTTCGCAGTTAGTAATTCCGCAGCCACATTCGGCACCCGCCAAACAAACAGCGGAAACACCGAAAAATCCTGATATTTCTGATGAATATCCCGCGCCGCAATTTCCATCACCTGCGGCTGTCCGCCGTGAGCATTCATCAACACCAATTTCCGAAATCCTGCCCGATAAATACTGTCAGCAATTTCACCAATTACGGCTAAAAGTGTCTGAGCGCTGAGCATAATTGTACCAGGAAAATGCCAGTGTTCGTTCGATTTACCGTAGTACAAAGGCGGCAAAGCGTAAGCGGGAATACTTGCATCTAACTTTGCCAGTGCTTTACCAGTCACCGCCGCGCTAATTGCCGCATCTACAATTAAAGGCAAATGCGGGCCGTGTTGCTCGATCGCACCTAGCGGCTGAATTATCACAGTATTTTCCTTATCCGGCATCGACTGAATTTCTGTCCAAGTCAGATAGGGAAAAAAGCGCGATTCTGGAATAAAATTGTGCATATTTGGGTTTTCATTTGATGGAAGGAAGTACAGATGCTTGGGTAGGGAAACGGCACTGCCGTGTCCTGTATTTTATCGGATTTAAAACTATATTCTGGAGGCAAGAGCAAAGACAAACAAGGCAATTATCTAGCCCGCAAACTCAAAACTAATGCTAAAGATAGATAACTGTTTCTGTCTGTGGGTAGATAATACAATATAGCAGATGATTTAACTGCGCGCTAATACGACATTGCCCGCTCAGACCGAAAGACGTAGAGACGACTAATTGATGGAACCTTGGCAAACCTCACAAACTAACTTAACCGACATTCCGATCGCCCAGGAACTGTCGCGCCGCAATCCTCGCCATCGGGATCTGCAAGCAGAAAACCTAGCGCTGCAAACGCTGGCCCGACAACTGGCAACCTCGCCGCACACGCTGCTGAAAACACTCGTGGCGATCGCTCAAGATTTGTGCAGCGCAGGCAGCGTCGGAGTCGGCTTGTTAGAAGAAAATGCCACATCAGAACAAATATTTCGCTGGGAAGCCTTGGCGGGCGCGTGGGCAGCCGCAGAACGCACAAACACACCCCCTACATTGCGTTTGTCAGGAACAAATCTAGACTTCCAAACTCCCCAGCTTTACTTGCATCCAGAACAATACTTCACCGACTTGCAGCAGCTAGAAATGCCGATCGCCGAAGCATTAGTCCTGCCACTGCTAGCAGAAAATCAACCGCTGGGAGCAATCTGGATTGTATCTCACGATTCGGGCCAGTTCGATGCGGAAGACTTGCGGATCGCTTTTGCCCTAGCAGACTTTGCCGTTGCCGCCCTACAAATCGATCGCGCTAATCAAACCAAAGAAGCCCTCAGAGAAAGCGAAGAACGCTGGCAGCTAGCCTTGCAGGGCAACAACGACGGCATTTGGGATCATAATTTACAAACAAATTGCCATGTTGTGAGCGATCGCTGTTTAGAGATTTTGGAACGCGAGCCCGAAGAAGTCAAGCACTTCAGCCAATATTTGAGCTGGGTTCATCCCGACGATTTGGAGAGAATGCAGAGCACTTGGCAGCAGCACTTGCATCAAGAAACCTCACATTACTGCTGCGAATACCGCATCCGCTGTCCCGATGGGCGCTACAAATGGGTTTTAGCCAGAGGGCGAGCAATTTGGGACGAATCCGGCAATCCCGTGCGCGCCGTGGGTTTCCTGACCGATATCGGCGATCGCAAACAAACAGAAACAGCCTTCCAACAAAGCGAAGAACGTTTGAGCCTCGCTATCGAAGGCTCAGGCATGGCAACCTGGGATCTAGACGTGCGAACAAATCGAGTAATTTGGTCGGCGAACCATTTCAGGATTTTTGGCTGCGAACCGGCACCGGGCGGGGAAACAACAGTGGCTGTGTGGAAAAACTGCGTGCATCCAGACGACTTAAAGCGAGTCATGCACGCAGTCAAAACATCTCGGGAAACAGGATCGCTCTACTCGATCGAGTACCGCATCATCCGGGCAGACACACGAGAAATCCGCTGGTTGAGCGTGTTCGGGCGCTATTTCTACGACACCGCAGCAGGCGTTGCAGTGCGGTTTATCGGAGTAGTATTTGATGCTACCGATCGCAAACAAGCCGAACTCGATTTGCAAGCCAGCAACCAGCGCTTCGAGTTAGCTACAAAGGCGATCGACGGCATCGTGTTTGAGTGGGATCTCGCATCGAACACGGTTTACCGTTCCGAGGGACTGTACTCCCTCATCGGTGTCCGCCCAGAGGATGCACAAGCAACACCAGAGTGGTGGAAAGAACGCATCGATCCCGTCGATGTGGCGCGCATCGAAGCCGGAGCGGAATTAACCTTAAAACAGGAGCGCTACGAAGGCGAGTACCGAGTCCGGCACGCAGACGGGCGCTGGATCGATGTTTGGGAGCGCGGCTGTTCGATCCGCAACCAGCAAGGCGAAGTGACCAAAATTGTCGGCTTCACCACCGACATCACCAAGCGCAAACAAGCAGAAGCAGCATTGCGCGATCGCGAAACCCACTTGCAGTTGATTCTCGACAGCGCCAAAGACTACGCCATCATCACCCTCGACACCGGCGGACACATTACCAGTTGGAACGCAGGCGCGGAGCGAGTGTTGGGCTATGCTGAAGCCCAAATCGTCGGGCGGCACGGACGAATCATCTTCACCCCAGAAGACTCTGCCGCCCGCAAGTCGGAACTAGAAATGCACCTTGCCCTGACTGAGGGAAAAGGAGAAAACGAGCGCTGGCACCTCCGCAAAGACGGCAGCCGCTTTTGGGGCAGCGGGCTGGTGATGCCCCTGCGCGACGCAGCAGGCGAGCTCCAAGGTTTCCTGAAAATCATGCAGGACAAAACCGAGCGCCGGCAAGCAGAAGAAGCACTGCGCCAAAGCGAAAATCGCTATCGCACGATCGCCGATGCGGTGCCGCAGTTAATGTGGAGCAACACCGCCGACGGCAGGTTAGATTTTTGCAACCAGCACTGGGAAAGGTACACGGGCTGGATGCCCGAACTACCTGTGGCTGTGACGATGTTAGAAATATTTCATCCTCTTGATCTGCCCGCAGTTGTCGCCACGCGCACTCAGGCGATTCAAGCAGGACTCGCCTACGAATTTGAATGTCGGGTACGCAGGTTTGACGGCATCTACCGCTGGCATCTAAAGCGAGTTGTACCCATCAAAGACGGGGAGGGACAGGTGCTGCAATGGGTGGGGATCGGGATTGATATTGACGATCGCAAACAAGCCGAAGAAAGCTTAGCAGAAAGCGACCGCCGCTTCCGCTTCTTGGCTGAGTCTCTCCCCCACCTGATTTGGAATGTAGACACCGCCGGAGAACTTCGCTTTGCCAATCAAAAATGGTCGGAATATCTGGGAATGTCTTACGAGGAAGCCGCTCAAAACAATTGGGATTCCCTAGTGCCGCCGTCCGATTTGGCAGAATCTGCTGCCCGCTGGCAAGAGTGTCAAATCACCGGAGAAGTTTATCAAGTTGAGCTGCGCCTGCGGCGGGCCTCCGACCAAATGGAACGCTGGCATTTGTCCCGCGCCGTGCCAATTCGCGACGCAGAGGGCGAGATTGTCGAGTGGATCGGCACGAATACCGATATTCACGATCGCAAACAAACCCAACTCCACGAACAGTTTCTCTCCGGGCTCGAACTTCGGTTGCGGCAGCGCTCCAACCCCCAAGAAATGTTCTGGGAAGCCACCAGCAGTCTGGGAGAATATTTACAGGTCGATCGCTGCATCTGGCACGATATCGATGCAGCAGCCGGACTGGCAATTGTCGATCGAGATTGGCACCAGCCCGGGCTTGCCAGCATCGCCGGTACCTATCAAATCTCAGACTTTAATACGCCACAACAGAAAGCTCTGTACCAGGCAGGTCAAACCGCAGTCATCTCAGATATCGCTAATTACCCGGATACAGCGCCTTTTGTCGATAAATACGGTGGCGTTGGCATTCGCGCTTTGGTCGGGGTTCCCTGCCTTCAGGACGGGCGCTGGGTGGCTGTTTTGTCGGTGATATCAAAGGCGGTTCGGCACTGGCGGCATGATGAAGTTTCGCTGATGCAAGAAATGGTGGCTCGCCTCTGGACGGTGATCCTGCACGCGCGAGCCCTGCAAGACTTGCACGAAAGCGAGGATCGGTTCCGCGCCCTAGCTGACAACATCGCCCAGTTGGCCTGGATGACAGATGCCACCGGCTGGATTTTCTGGTACAACCAGCGCTGGTTTGACTACACGGGCACCACTCTAGAGGAAATGCAAGGCTGGGGCTGGCAGCAGGTGCAGCACCCGGAACACGTCGATCGGGTTGTCGCAAAATTTAGACGCTGTGTTGAAACAGGCGAACTCTGGGAAGATACTTTTCCCTTGCGTGGCACAGACGGATCTTACCGCTGGTTTCTCTCCCGCGCCGTGCCGATTCGCGACGATCGAGGTAATGTGCTGCGCTGGTGCGGCACCAACACCGACATTACCGAGCGCCAACTTGCCGCAGCGGAACGGGAACGCTTGCTAGCCGGAGAAAAGGCCGCCAGAGAGGAAGCAGAACGCGCTAACCGCGTCAAAGACGAATTTTTGGCTGTTTTGTCCCACGAATTGCGGACTCCCTTAAACCCGATTTTGGGCTGGTCTAAGCTGCTGCGATCGAACAATCTGTCGCCGGAAAAACAGCGCTACGCCATAGAAACGATCGAGCGCAATGCCAAACTGCAAACCCAGCTAATCGAAGATTTGCTCGACGTGTCGGGGATTCTGCAAGGCAAAGTCAGCTTGAATATTGTACCTGTGGATTTAGCCGGGGCGATCGCCAGTGCCATTGAAACGGTGCGTCTGTCGGCGGAAGTTAAATCGATTCAAATCAGCACTCAATTTACCCCAAATCTGGCAAGAGTGTTGGGCGATGCGGGCAGACTTCAGCAGGTATTCTGGAATTTGCTGTCAAATTCCGTCAAATTCACCTCCCCCGGGGGCAAAATCGATGTCAAGCTCGATCGGGTTGACAACGACGCTCAAATTACTGTAACTGATACGGGCAAAGGCATTGAACCGGATTTTCTGCCCTACGTCTTCGACTATTTCCGGCAAGCAGACAGCACGTTTACGCGCAAGTTTGGCGGATTGGGTTTAGGATTGGCGATCGTCCGCCATCTCGTCGAACTCCACGGCGGCACAGTCAAATCGGACAGTGCAGGCGAAGGACAAGGCGCGACATTTACAGTCAGCATACCCCTGATGCCGTTGCAACCTCAGACAAGTCCTGCACAAACACCGCCGGAGTCATCCTTCAATTTGAGCGGTATCCGGGTGTTAGCGGTGGATGATGATGCTGATGCGCGAGATTTGGTGGTTTTTCTGCTTGAGGATTGTGGCGCAACCGTGACAGCAGTTTCTAACGCCGACGATGCCTTGGCGGTTTTAACTCAGTCTGTGCCAGATTTGCTGTTGAGCGATATTGGAATGCCGGACACTGACGGTTATATGTTGCTGCGGCAGGTGCGGGCTCTGCCGCCCGAGCAAGGCGGACTGGTGCCTGCGATCGCCCTGACAGCTTATGCTGGAGAAATTGATTATCAGCAAGCCCTGGCTGCGGGGTTCGGGCGCCATCTTTCTAAGCCTTTAGATCCTGACAAGTTGGTGCAGGCGATGTTGGATTTGCTCGTGGAGCGATCGAACAAAAATATTGTTTAAATTGTTTTTACCTGCTAAAAATCTTTATTTAACGAAAGCAAGAAGGCGCTAAGGACGCGAAGGAAGAAAGGTAGAAGAAAAGAAGAAATAAATAATATAGGTTCGATCGTTCGGACTTTAGTCCTCTCTTTCTGAGGACTAAAGTCCGAACGATCGAACCGTACATAAAAAAACCTCACAGATGGAGGTTTTTTGATGATTATTCGCGATCGTCCGACAGGTTAAAACATCCTGTCCCTGCATCATGCCCACAGCCCGTTATGCTGGAGCATTAGCGGTAATCTGTACGAACTGCGGGGTCGCGATCGCCCGTTGTAGTAGTGGTATAGCGGACATTTTCTTCGCGTTTGCGGGGCATCAAACCGAGCAAACCCGACAAGCCGAGCAAGCCCAACCATCCCCAGTCAAAATCGCGATCGTTTTCAGCACTGTAGACATCGGAGCGAGGAGTGGTGGTGGTGGTGGTGGTATCTCTGCTGTTAGTACCGGGAGCTGTATTTGTCTGAGCAGAAGCAGGCAGATGAGCTGGTGCAATGGCTAAACCAGCAGCGATAATACCTGCACCGATTGCTTTGGATAAGTCAGAACGTTTCATAATTCAAATGCTCTCTGTTGGCAAAAATGTTTAACTATCACCACTATATCGATCGGCAATTAAAGTTAAATCCACCTGTAGCAGTAAAGATTGATAAACTCCAGCTATTACTACAGATTGATATCCTATTTGTTTTTAGCAGGCGCATCAAATGAAACGTGACTTGCTGTGGCATTCCAGCAAGAGACAAGCGCGCGCTTTACAGCTTGGTTGCTTGTGAGGTTGAAGCGCCAAACATAATAGACAATCTACTGTTGACAAAAAAAGGTAAACTCAGGTATTGGACAGACCACACTTAAAGCTCGATCGACGGAGATCAAAATAAATTGGGTATAGAGCTACGCAGCTACGTATTTCTAGACAACTTGCAGCCGCAGCACGCAGCATACATCGGCACCATCGCCGCCGGATTCTTGCCGCTGCCGGGGGATGCGTCGCTGTGGATAGAAATCTCGCCCGGTATCGAAATTAACCGAATTACCGATGTCGCCCTCAAATCTGCCTCCGTGCGCCCCGGAATCCAGATAGTCGAGCGCTTGTACGGCTTGCTGGAAGTACACTCGAGCCAGCAGGGGGAAACCCGGGCCGCCGGCAAAGCAATTCTAGAATTCATCGGAGTCCGCAGAGAAGAATGTATCAAACCGCGGGTGATTTCCAGCCAAATTATTCGCAACATTGACCCGCACCAAACGCAATTAATCAACCGCACTAGGCGCGGACAGTTGCTGCTGGCGGGACAAACGCTTTACGTCTTAGAAGTAGAACCAGCGGCCTATGCAGCGCTGGCGGCCAATGAAGCAGAAAAAGGCGCATCGATTAACATCTTAGAAGTTCAGGCTGTCGGCAGTTTTGGGCGACTTTACCTCGGCGGCTCAGAACAAGATATTTTAGCAGGTTCCCGGGCAGCAATTGCGGCAGTGGAAAGCGTGACGGGCCGGGAAAATCCCGCAATTTTTGGTCGCAAGGAATAGCCCTTAAAGGAGATGCAATTATGGCAAACACACAGCATTTAGCGCTGCTGAAAAAAGGGGCAGTTACTTGGATTGAATGGAGAAATCTCAACCCGAATCTGCAACCTGACCTCAGCGAAGCTAACCTCGCATCAGCAAATCTCAGAGGTGCGCATCTCGGGCGGTCTAACCTTTGTAAAATAGACTTATTTAATGCTAAGTTAATTGCGGCAAACCTCGCCGAATCTAACCTGAGTTTAGCCAATCTTGCCGGAGCGCAACTGCTCGAAACTAATTTGATGAAAGCTAATTTAACTGGAGCAAACCTCCGAGCAGCCGACATCAGGGGAGCTGATTTGAGCGGTGCTAATTTAATTGGGGCAGATCTCACCGCTGCCAATCTCCAACAAGCCGATTTCAAAGATGCGAATTTAATCGGTGCGGTAATGTTTCGAGTTAATGCGATCGGCGCTCACTTCAATCATGCTAATCTCAGTCAAGCTAATCTCACTCAAGCGGAATTGATTGAAGCGCATTGTTATGCAGCTAATTTGTCTAAAGCTAACCTCGGCGAAGCTCACTTCACTGGCGCATATCTTTTTAGGGCAAATCTCAGTTTTGCGGAGTTGATCGCTGCCGATTTGCGCTGGTCAAATCTTGGCAAAGCTGACTTGAGGGGAGCGAATTTGACGGGGGCAAATCTCAGAGGAGCGAACTTGGCGGGAGCTAATCTCGGTGGTGCTTATTTGAAAGGAACAATCATGCCTGACGGCAGCATTGTTTCATCATAAGTTTGTAGTAAGAACTTTTAGTCCTGAGAATTTTAGGAGGACTAAAGTCCTGACTGCGAACCAATTTGAGCAGGTTTGTAGTGAGGACTTCAGTGCTCTGTGTGACTTTTAGTCGATCGGGATTAAAGTCCTGACTACAAACAATTTCGATCGCAAATCGGTAATTAATTTCTACCAGCCGGCGATACATTGTACAGTCCTCTCACCGAGCCTGGAGCTGTCTGTGGCTCTTGCTGCTGTCTTTGAGGTACAAGCTGCTCTTGGACTCCGGCGGGAGTGGCAAAACAGCCGCTCGGTTGAGGTGCTGTTTGGCAAGCTGGAGGCAAAGCCATGATTGAGGCATCAAAGGGATTGGTGGCATCCGGGACGCGGAGAATCGGATCGCTGGAAACTTGCCGCTGCATGACTCTTCGGTACATCCCGTTAACGCGGCTGGCATCTCGCTCAATTTCTTTTTCGGGAAAGGCAACAACGCCGCTGGGGGAACCGATGCCTAAATAGTCGCCAAAGTAACCTTGCAAGCTGACGTTGTGGTAAAAGTCTCCTGAAGCTTCAAAGAATTGTCGGTTGAAGTCGTCGCTAATCGGTTGAAATCGAGCTGGTTCTGCTTGAGCTGGTTTCACTGATGCCAGTGCGGCAGAGGCGACAGCGAGAATCAACGCGCCGCTCAGGCTTTTTAACTTTTGACTCATATATTTCAGTTTCTAGATTAATTACGGTTCCAATATAAACTGATTATCGGCGGATTATTTGTGTTTTTTACACGGTGTGAGTTATGAATGCTGCTGATTTAAAGGTGTTGCGCGATCGACTTTTGGATTTATTGTGCGAGTTTGCCTATCGCGAGGGCGATTTTGTACTGTCTTCGGGGCAGAAAAGTTCTTATTATATCAACTGCAAACCGGTGACTTTGCACGCTGAAGGTGCTTTGGCGACGGGGCGCGTACTCCTCTCGATGCTGCCGCCTCAGGTGCAAGCTGTGGGCGGTTTGACTTTGGGTGCTGACCCGATTGTCACTGCGGTGAGCGTGGTTTCGGCTCTGGAAGGTCGATCGATTCCAGCGCTAATTGTCCGCAAGGAGACGAAGGGACACGGCACAATGGCGTATATTGAGGGGCCTGTGTTGCCCTCTGGGACGAATGTTGCGGTGTTGGAAGATGTCGTAACAACGGGTAAGTCGGCGATGCAGGCGGTGGAGAGGCTGCGGGGTGCTGGCTATAAGGTCGATCGGGTGTTGTCGCTGATCGACAGGGAGCAAGGTGGAGGGGAGTTGTATCGCGAGGCGGGATTGGATTTTCAGACCGTTTTTACGATCGCGGATCTCAAAGAATGGATTCTTAGCAAGAAATAAGCTGGCGCGCATCTAATTTTTACAATCCTGTTTCTTGAAACTCTCTCTTGTGGGGTGGGCACGCGAGCCCGCCCGAAAAGTTAATCAGAACCGCGTCCGAGTTTACCTAGTAGGAATTTTAAATGCTTCGCCCCAATTTGGGTTAGTTTCCGACTTGGGGCCAAAAGATTCCCATTCCTGTAACCATCAACAGCTATCCTTATTTTCCCCCTTAAGTAAACCCGTCGTAGTTGCAGATATTTTGGAAGACAATCCCGAGCCAAAATATGATTGCTCGCCAGAATTTGTCAAGGCATTGAAACCAATCGTCAAGAATGATTTCAACCACTTGCACGGAATCCGGCTAATTGACTATCGCGGCGGCAATTCGATTCATTCTTGGGAACTAGGTTTGCGAGGCGAGTGCAGTTTAGACGAAATTGAGTTGATGAATCGTTTTATATTGAAAAGGCGAAATAAAGAATTTGGGCATGACCAAGATGGCAAGCTATTAACTAAAGAGCAAATCGCTACTTTTTTTGCTCATCCCAATCTCGATGAAATTCTGGATTTACTGGTTGCCAAGAAGTACCTACAGCGGAACAACGATTTGTACAAACCTGTATCGGGTAACTTTTCCTTTGAAGTATATAAATTTCTCGATCCGCAGAAGATTTCTGTAACAATTGTTGCCAGCGATGCGAATAAATTAGGTGTTTATCATAACCACCGAGTCCGCCGAATTACTCCCCGCGAAGCCGCACGGTTACAAGGTTTTTCCGATAGTTTTGTACTGCATCCCAATGATGATAAAGCTTACTATCAACTGGGCAATAGCGTCAGTATTAATGTAGTTAAAGCTGTGGCTCAAGAAGTTATCCAGAATGTTTTGTCCCCTACCAAACAAAAAGTTAGTGCCTTGTGAATTAATCAGGTGGGCGAATTAATCCGCCCACCTGATTAAGATTAGCTTTGGGCTACAGGTTCCTTAGCAAGAAACTTCTCCAACTCAGTCAAAGCATCCGCATCAACCTTCGTCTGCATCGGACAGAACTTAGGCCCGCACATCGAACAGAACTCCGCAGTTTTGTAGATATCCGCCGGCAAAGTTTCGTCGTGATATTCCCTCGCTCTTTCTGGATCGAGCGATAGCTCAAATTGACGGTTCCAATCGAAATTGTAACGCGCCTTAGAGAGTTCATCATCGCGATCGCGCGCACCCGGACGGCCCCGCGCAATATCCGCAGCGTGAGCCGCGATTTTGTAAGCAATCAGCCCGTTTCTGACATCCTCAGCATTCGGCAATCCCAAGTGTTCCTTCGGCGTTACGTAGCAAAGCATCGCAGTACCGTACCAACCAGCCATCGCCGCCCCAATTGCCGAGGTAATGTGGTCGTAACCGGGTGCAATATCTGTCACCAACGGCCCCAAAACATAGAAAGGAGCTTCCGAACATTCCTCCATTTGTTTCTTGACATTAAACTCAATTTGATCCATCGGTACATGGCCCGGGCCTTCCACCATTACCTGGATATCATGTTCCCAAGCTTTGCGAGTTAATTGTCCCAAAGTTTTGAGTTCAGCTAATTGAGCCGCATCCGACGCATCGTGAGTGCAACCGGGGCGCAAAGAATCTCCCAAACTAAACGAAACATCGTATTTTTTGAAGATTTCAATGATGTCGTTAAAGTGAGTGTAGAGAGGATTTTGTTTGTGGTGATGCAGCATCCACCGCGCCAAAATGCCGCCACCGCGAGATACAATTCCAGTCAGGCGATCTCTCACTAATGGCAAATGCTCGATCAGAATTCCGGCGTGAATAGTTTGGTAATCAACACCTTGTTGAGCGTGTTTTTCAATGATATGCAGAAAGTCATTGGCGGTCAGACTTTCCATGTTACCATGAACGCTTTCTAGTGCTTGATAAATCGGTACTGTACCGATCGGCACTGGTGAAGCTTTGATAATTGTAGTGCGAATTTCATCCAGATTACCGCCGCCGGTGGACAAGTCCATCACGGTATCAGCGCCGTATTTGACTGCTAATTTCAGCTTATCAACTTCTTCCTGCATATTGGAAGAGTTGGGAGATGCACCGATATTAGCATTGACTTTGCATCTGGAAGCAATGCCGATCGCCATTGGCTCCAAATTCGTGTGATTGATGTTAGCCGGAATAATCATCCGTCCCCGTGCTACTTCGGCGCGGATCAATTCTGCTGGGAGATTTTCTCGCTTAGCAACATAGTCCATTTCCTCAGTGATGACACCTTGACGAGCGTAGTGCATTTGAGATACATTGGCTTGCCCCTGACGCTTAGCGATCCATTCGGTACGCATAATATTGAATTCCTTGATAAACAGCTTCCCTCCGCTGGTATTACCCAGACTCAGGTTCTAAGGGTGTTTTCTCAGCCCGGATCTGCGGGCACCCCTAGCTTTAGGTTTATAATACTAGCACTTATGTTGGGTAAAGATTAAATCTTTATAAAACTTCCATGAGGATGTGAAGTTTTAATAAAAATCCTGAAATTTATGAAAAATAAAAGATAATTAATTTCGGATTTTTTGGATGTGCGATCGCACTTTCCTTACTGGCGATATTTCTGCTGTAAAAAAAGAGCGATCGGCATTGCTGAACTTATGCTGAGTTTCATTTGGCAATTTTGCCTATCAGTGAAAATTATTCCAAGTTCCTAGTTATTTTGACTTTTTACTGCCTTTTCTTTTATTGGAATTGGTTGCTTTTGGTGGTGGAGTTACCCATTCGCAGTCAAAAGTCTTGTTGATGAGATTTTTGAGGCTAATTACTTTGACTTCCCCGTCATGCCATTCCCCATCACGACTCTGAATCTTTATAATTTTGTATCCTATTTCCTTAAGCTCTTCAGTTAACGATACCTTTCCAAAATGTTCGTATGAGTCACTAATATCCTCGCCCTCTTTTGGAATCGTCATCTCCCAGCATACAATCTGGTCAGTCAACTTCAACGGATGATTAAACTCATCACTAGGCGAGAGAGTGTACTTGTACTCAAGAGCCTTCTGAATCTTAGTTGCTAGGGTTTTCTCGCCAATACTAACAGCAACGCTATCAATTCCCATGCCAGAGAAGGTAAGCGGACGCAGCCAAATATCAGCGTACTGCGATTCCTGGGGTACAAAATGAGCAAACATTGTGTACAATGCTCCTACCCAATGCTCTTCTCCAACCCCAGGCTCCACCAAAATTTTTTCTTTGAGTTGATCGATATCGCGTACAGTAAACCTTGTTCTGTCCTGAATCCCTTCTTTTAGCTCAATCAGCTTTTTAGTATAAGCCTCTAGTTTTAAATCCCGATCCTCTTTATTTAGCCTGTCTATAAGTTCTATAAAAGCATTAATTCTACTTTTTGCTTTGTCAAAAAACTGTTTGATATTATCGATAAAAGAATCGTCTTTTAGTATGCTTAAGGAAGTGTCAGTCAAAGAATTTCTGTTAGTCACAACATCAAAAGTGCCATTAATCATAAAAATATAGTGTAACTGTCCACTTGCCGTGCCAAGGACTGCGTAATCTTGCAGCTTGCTATGTTCAAATAGCTCATTGTATTCGCAAATTTTTACACCGTCGGAGCAAATAAATGTGCCTCTTTGATCGGTTAATCGAATTCCAGATTTTTTCTTGCCCTTTCTATCCAATTCTTCATGCTTATCTAGCGCTCGGCGATTACCATCTATTGCTAGAGTTAAACAGTATGTTGTATCTTGAAAACGGAAAGTGGCAGCCCCACGACCAAAAAATCTCCCATCATTTAATCTAGCTATTTTAGCAGGGCTTTTGATCTGCAATTTATCTTGCTCATCCGGCTTCCCTAAGTAGGGATATCCTGCCTTAAGTTTTTCAAGTTTATTTGTTGTACACAGGTATAATTCACAATCTTCGTTGTATCCTAAAGACTTTTTAAAACTGACTGATTGAGCATCTGGAAAATCTGTTTCATCAGGGCGTAGAATCCTCATGTCTCCATGCTTTGTGTTAAAACGTATGTAATGTTTGAGATATGACCATTTGGTTGTACCATCTTCCTCGGCATCGTAAAATTCAGAAAAATTTTCCACCTCAAGCTTGTGAACAACGATCATAGCTCCTGTAGAAAATTGGTTGACAAAAAAGTCTTGGTTAAACTTTTCCAAAATATTGGTTGTCGTTTTATTATTATGTATAAATATCTTCTTCAATGTTTCCCAAGGACTACAATCAGTTTGAGATTGGATGTCATACTCTTGATTCAACTTATGCTTCGGATTATCAATAGATATTGAACGCCAGTTTTCCTCATTTTTACAGCGTGTTATCAAAGTAATTTGTTGGGAAGCAAAGCACAGCTTTGACCCTTGACATTTGTAACCTATAGACTCTCCCTGTATTTTAGTAGACTTGCCAATGGAGAAAAATGCTCTGTAAGGAGTTATTTCATTTATCTCTTCTTCTTCGCTTAAACCCGTACCATTGTCAAAGTATATAAATCCTTTATATTGCGACTGCACTAGCGGGTATATCTCGATTCGAGATGCTGAAGCATCATAAGAGTTAGATATCAACTCTCGGATGACTTCGCACGGGTCTTTGCGATTAACAGAAAGCTCAGACAGGATACGTGCGTAAGAAATCTCTGGATATTGGGGCATATCTTTTTGTGAAGCTGTTTTGGGTGAAATTCTTAAGGAATCATATCATAACTGTGTAGTCAATTACCTGCATCACTATTTAGATGAGAGAGACAGCGATCACACTTAGCCACTTTCAGCGGAGTACCCACATACACATAATATAGCCCAATTTCCCTAACTCAAAATCAAATCAATACTCACCGCAAATTCAGGAAAAGCTAGTGGCGAAACAATTTCTCCCCGCTCAAATTTTTGGATTGAAGTATAGCCATTTGCCGTAGGATTGCGGTAAACTTCTAAACAGTTCGCTTCAAGATCCCACAGCCATACTTCCTGAATGCCCGATCGCGCATAATTCGGTACTTTCACATCGCGGTCATAATTAACGGTACTATCTGCTACCTCTACCAACAGCAAAACATCCCCGCTATTTGGCAGGGATTCTTCATAAAAATCAGCGCGGGGTTGGACTAAAGCAATATCAGGTTGCGGTTCTGAGTTATCATTAAGGCAAATAGGATTTTGCACTCGGAAAATCACCAGCGACTCTGGAATGCGGCTGAACATTCGCGCAAGGCGATCGACACGGGCGGCGTGGCGTCTACCAATTGCTGCCATTTGGATAATTTCTCCTTCGATAAGTTCTACTCGTTCATTATCTCTAAATACGCCAGCCTCACTCATCAGGTGATATTCTTGCACTGTAAATAGCCGTCTTTGAGTCTGAACAAACATAACTATTCTCCTTTTTCAACAGTTGCTCTAAGCTTACCACAAAAAAAAACCGCCCCAAATAGAGCGGCGAAAAGAGGAAAACTTAAATGGCAAATCTTAAACTAAAATAGTTTAACTGCACTCCAGAAACCTATTAGTAGAGCAAGCATTGCTCTACTAATAGTCCTAAAGCAGAGTAATCGAGGTTGATGCTGGAGTAGCGATCGAACCAGCGCCGAAACCTAAGTTGACATTACCAGCAGTCAAACCAGTTATGTTGTTAATTGTCAGGCTGACGCTAGTTTGCCCGTTAGCAAAATTCACGGTGCCGCCGGTAGCGTTGGGGACTACAGCAGGGCCAGTGATAAAGTAGTCCGTAAGATTTTGGGGTTGGCCACCACCAGGTGCGGCGATCAAAAAGTCGATCGCTCCAGCACCGACACCGCTTGTCCGGTTGATTGTAAACGCTCCAGTGCTAGAGTCCGCCACAGGGGCAGGAGCCGAACCGTAGAAGAATCCATTGCTTGGCCCACCGCTGCTGTCAAGAATCGATAAGACTGCTGCTGACGGACTAGCTACAGAGCCGCCGCTCAGGAATAAGTTCACAGTCTCAGTCAATTCCGGCACCGTATCATTGAGGATGGGTACGCCGACTGTCGCGCTAGCTTGACCGGGAGCAAAGTTCACTGACACATTGCTGACAGGGACATAATCAGGGCCAGAAGCTGTGGCCGAACCGTCAGCAGTGCTAAATAGAATTGTTCCTGCCTTTGTCAAATCCCCAGAGCGATTGATTGTCACATTCACAGTGCTACCTTCGTTGCCGCTGTAAGTCGCGGCACTAAAGAAGAACATACTAGGCCCAGTAGTCGCTGTCGTCGGAGTTGGAGTCGGACTCGTTGGAGTCGGAGTCGGAGTCGGAGTCGGCGCCACATCATTAATCGTCAAGATTGCCGGATTGCTGCCAACACTGCCGCCACTGAGAACCAAGTTCACAGTTTCCGGGCCTTCAGTAATCGCATCAGTCAACGCCGGGACAGTGAAACTCGCGCTATTTTGCCCCGGCGCAAAGTTCAGGGAACCCGCCGCCACCGTGTAATCCGGCGCAGTCCCGCTAGAAGTAGCCGAACCGTCAACACTGGCGTAGTTAATTGTTGCTGCACCCGTCCCACCGGTGCGAGTAACTGTAATCGTAGCCTGGCCACCTTCGCTGACAGTGTAACTCTGCTGGCTGAACTGGAAGACACTTGCAGGCGTTGGAGTCGGAGTCGGAATCGGAGTCGGTGTCGGAGTTGGTGATACCGAGGTTGAAGCATCAAAAATCGTCACCGTGGCTGGATTGACAGTACCCACATTGCCATTGCTCAAGAAGACATTCACGGTTTCGGGCGCTTCGGTAATGGCGTCATTCAGAGTTGGGATAGTGAAAGTCGCGCTAGTTTGTCCTGCCGCAAAGTTCAGACTTCCCGTAGCAGCAGTGTAGTCAGCAGCCGAGCCGGTAGAAAGTGCTGAACCGTCCACAGTGCCGAAATCAATGCTTCCAGGGGAGGAAGTATTGCCCGTGCGAATCACTGTGACTGTAGCGGGACTGCCTTCGGGAGTAGAGTAATTATTTGCGCTAAAGCTGAAGACACTTGCAGGAGTCGGTGTCGGTGTCGGTGTCGGTGTTGGCGTTGGTGTTGGCGTTGGCGTTGGTGTCGGGAATCCAGCCGATTGGAACCAAGCCGGGTTCGCGCTCAGTTGGGCTGCGCTCAAACCTTGGATGTTGACTAAATACTCGCCGGTGCCGGTATCGCGAATCAGGGTGTTGCCGATGCTAATGCCGTTGGAACCGGTGCCGTCGATGAACTGCAAATCGCTGAATTGCAGGCCGCCGAATAGTTGGATGACATCGTTGCCGGCGACTCGGAAGTCGGTAATTACGTCGGCATCGGGGACTCCGGGGCCGCCGGTGGTGGCTGTGGGTTTGCCGTCGCCGACTCGCCCGATCGCAAAAATGTCATTTCCACCACCGCCACTCATCGTATCAGAACCGAGGTCGCCGTAGAGTACATCGTCGCCGAGGTCGCCCAGGATCAAGTCGTTGCCTTTGCCGCCGAACATCGTATCGTTGTCTTTGCCGCCGAACAGACTGTCGTTCCCGTCATTGCCGAAAACGCTGTCATTGCCGATGTCGCCTCTAACTAAGTCGTTGCCTTTGCCGCCGTAAACTTGGTCGTCGTCTTTGCCGCCGTATACTTGATCGTCGCCTTCATTGCCATTCAGAATATCGTTGCCGGGGCCACCGTATACCAGGTCATTTCCTGGCCCTGCATTGATCGCATCATTGCCGTCAAGGCCGCTGATGGTGTCGTCTGCCAGTAAGTTTCCCAGGCCAATTGTGCGACCGTCGGGTAAGATTCCCGGCATTACATCGGGGCCGAGAGTTCCTGTTATGTTTGCCATTGTTTTTTTAACTCCACAGGTTAATTTTTTTTGCTTGTGGTAGAAGCACCTGTAGAGATTGTGCAGGGTAAGATTGCGGTATTTTAATTAACAGATGACTTGGAGAAAAACCGGGTACTTATGTCAGTATTTAGTATACTTTTTTACCCCATAAGGTAATCTCTATGTGCAATTTTATGCTGTCGTGCTATTTTTGCAACTGTATTTCCGCTTTGATGTCCTGTTAAGAGTGGAGAATGAGAATGCTGTCGCAATGTTCCCGAAATTTTAATATTCTGTTAGATCAGAATTAATACCTATTCAGTTTAGAAAATAATGCCGATTGCCGATTGCAAATACTGCTAACAGTTTAGCTATATGTTTCTATTGACTCAACCACTTTCAGGACAATATTTCAAAGTTTCTGTAAATATTTGAGCGAGCAAAAAAATTGCTACACGCCTCCGCGTAAACCTTGCCAAAAAAAAGTGCACCGATCCGCGTGCACCTTACGCCTAACTAACTGTCCGAATATTCATCGGATTGTGACTGGTTTTAAGTATCTTTTTCGCCAGTAGCAAATCCTTCTGTATCTTGCTTTAATTCTGAGGCGATTGCGCCTCGATCGCGCCAAGCTTCAGCATTTTCCGGCTTGATGGCGATCGCCCGATCGTAAGCTGCCATTGCTTCCTCGTAACGATTTAATTGTGACAAAGCTGTACCCAAGTGGTGCCAAGCATCGTAGGAATCCGGCTTGAGCGCGATCGCTTTTTCGTAAGCTGCGATCGCGTCTTGATGACGCTGCATTTTTGTCAAAGATTCGCCTTTACCAAACCAAGCCTCGTAACACTCAGAATTCAAGGCGATTGCTGATTCGTAAGATGCAATTGCTGCTTCGTGCTGCGACAGTTTGTCCAAAGCTGCGCCTCGGTTGTGCCACACTTCAAAATCCTGCGGTTTAATGGCAATTGCTTTGTCGTAGGATGCGATCGCATCTTGATAGCGCTGCATTTTTCCCAGCACTGCGCCTTTATTGTACCAAACTTCGTATTTGTCGGCCCGGATGCCGAGAGCTCGATCGTAAGAATCAATCGCATCGCTGTAGCGCAGCAATCTCCACAGCATATTACCTCGGTTGTACCAAGTCTCGTATCTATTGGCATTGAGAGCCAGAGCGCGATCGTAAGAATCGACTGCTGCTGCGTGCTGCTGTACTTTACCTAGCATCGCGCCTCGGTTGTGCCAAATTTCGCTGTCGGTTGTTTTGATAGCCAGGGCGCGATCGTAACTGGCGATCGCCTCTTCGTAATGCTGCAACTTACCCAACAAAGCTGCTATGCTGTGCCAACAAGCGTATTTGTGGGACTCGCTGCTACTTGCTCGCTCGTAACTGGCGATCGCCTCTTCGTACTTCTGCAATTTTGCCAGCAAATTCGCTTTATTATACCACGCTTCCCAGCCATCCGGTTTAATTAATATTGCTTGGTCGTAACAGGCGAGTGCTTCTTCGTGACGCTGCAATTTTATTAACACATTTCCGCGCCAATACCAAGCCTCATCCAAATTATTATTCTTGAGAATTGCTTTTTCAAAGCAGACTACTGCCTCATCATAATTGCCTTCAAAATAAAGCCCTTCGCCTTGCTTGATATAATCGTCAGCAATCAAATTTTCGGCGTCGCTAGGTACATTTGCCGAATTTGGGGAAGTGTTTGACTGCGGTTGAGGTGCGAGTTTTACAGATTCTTTGGCAACAACTGCCGGAAGTTGGGAAATTTCTTGAACAATTTGCGATTTCTTCTCGTAAACTTCGGTCAGCAAAACTTGCAGGTGCATCAGAAATTGAGATTTGAGAGTCTCAATTTGCTCGACGGAAGATTTAGAAATTTCAGTTTCTCTACTTAAAAAATCTATGGATTGTTTAGCTGCACTTAATTGCGCTTCTAATTCATCCCGCAATTTTTGAGTCAGTTGGCTAGAATTAATCAGCTCTGATTCCAACACGCCAATGCCCTGCAATCTTTGATTGGCATCCGCAACCAACTGTCTCACTACCAGCCGACGGATCGCCCAAAAAAACGCGATTGTCACAGGTGGAAATACAGTACCGAGAATCAGCAAAATATTCAGCAGATTTATAGTATTATTAAAACCGTATCCAGATTCAGCACTGCCAGTCTGCGGGGAAAGAAAGTCGAAACCGTCCCGAGCTTGAGGATTGCTTTTAACCCCGGTTTCGATTAATTTAGTCAGCCAGGTTTGTTGTAAAGATTTTGTTAGTTCATCGCCGGATGCAGCAGGAGTATTCGCCTTGGTTTTTGCACCAGCAGACAACTCCGGTTGCACCGCCGCTACCAGCAAACCAGTCTGCGATTTTACCGCAATTCTTGGGGAAAATTGTTCGTGGGCGATCGTCTCAGGCGCGCTAATTGACTCCGCCGGACGGGATGCGATATTATTTATGGCATCAACAAAGTTGCTAGCCTGCGGTGTCCCACCAGAGACGGGAGGTGCAGCAGGAGCGGCGCTAGTGTTAGCAGTTAAATTCTGGGATGCGAGGGCGGCCAGAGTCAAGAGAGCTACATTTGAGACTCGCATAAACGTCAACTCACCTAGGAGAAATTAGTGCTTGTTTGTCAGCGATCGGGCGATCGACCTCATACTCTGGGCGGTTAGAATAACTGAGATGAGGAATGCTGGCCTACTATCTCCAAAATACGGGCTGCGTCTGACTTGTCAGGAAAAGTGCCAATAATTCTGGCTCTAGAACTTTTGTCAAAAAATATATTCTCGCCCCTCATCCGGTTGAATAACCCTCGGAATCACCCTCGAAATCGTCGGGGCGGCTTCACCAATTTACACAATTAGCCAAACATCCGGGTGAACCCGCCCCAACCAACCCGATGTTTAACTCTAAACCCCAGCTAAAACCGCTGATGGTTGCTGGCGCGCGACATCGGCTACATCTAAATCTGCACCGTAAATTTCACAGCTATTATTCGGACTTTCAATCAGCTTAATTTTGTGCAACTCGGCGCCTAATTCCCGAACGGGCGATCGCAATAATTGCCCGATCCGAACCGCAATATTCTCCGCCGTCGGCACAACCTGCTCAAAATAAGAAATATCCTTATTTAAAAAAGTGTGATCGAAGGGTTCAACAACATAATCGTCAATAGCTTTTTGCAAAGCTCCCAAATCAGCAATCATCCCAGTCCGCGCATCAATTTCTCCTTTAACAGTCACCTCTAAATGATAGTTGTGACCGTGACCGTTCGGACGAGCACATTTACCGTAAATTTCCGAGTTTTCTTCAAAGCTCAAATCGGGACGAGCTAACCGATGGGCGGCGCTAAAATGAGTAGACAGAGTTAGATAAGCTTCCATTCCGTTTCCTAAATATTCAGCCCAAAGTTCGGGGTGTTCAAACAATTGAATTTTGCTCACCGGCAAATGAGGAGCTAGTCGCAGCCAAATTTGCCGTGCTATGTTTTCGGTAGTTGGCAGAGTCTGCTCAAATTCCGGCCATGCTTCGTTAAGGTAGGAAAAATCGAGATCCTTGGTAACTTCCCGCTTGATGACGTGCTTGACATCAGACAGGTTGAGCACCATGCCGTACTCGTCGAGTTCTCCTATCATGGAAACGTAAAGAACGTAATTGTGTCCGTGTCCCGGTGCGCGGGCTGTTGGGCCAAACCGCTCAAAGTTCTCGGCTTCGCTCAACTCCGGTAGCCAGTACCGATGACTCGCCGAAAACTGTGCCCGACGATTGATGATGCACTGCATAAAAGTCAAGTAAGGTAAGCTTGTTAAGTTCTGTAAAGGACTTACTTCTTAAGGATAAACCAATTTTCGCTGGAATTTTTCGATAATTTGAGGGTGCTCTAGATGAATTTCTACCAATTTTTCAGATATTGGCAACACGTCGCCGATCGCTCCCCAAAGCTGATTTTGCCGCACAACACAGATATCCGGCCGAAAATACCGCTACAAAATAGTTTCTCGCGATCGGTTGCTAGCGCATCACTTACCAGTCTTTGACAAAGTACGATTCAGCCAAGAGGGATAGCTGCGCCTGCGCGCACCTTTTTTGCAACACTGGACACTCCACAGTTCGAGTTTTCAGTCTAAGCTCTGCAATACTTAGCCGTTTGCGGTTCAGTTGCTACCAAAACTCATCACTCCTTAGCCATCACCAATTACTCATTACCAAATATTAATGAATTGGATTACTGAATCAGCCGATCGCTTTTTTGAACATTTTTGGGGTGCGATGACAACCCCGCTATTTTATATCGGGGACACTCATCTGTCGATTGGCGCGATCGTCCAACTGATAATCTTAGCTATACTTGCCTTTTTTATAGCTCGTCTCCTCAGTGAAGGAATCAAGCGCAGCCTGCTAGTTCGGATGGGATTGGATCGCGGCAGTCGAGAAGCAATTTCCACCATCATCAGCTATATTTTAGCAACTCTTGGCTGTATATTCGTCCTGCAAGGTGCCGGGATCAACCTCACTTCTCTCACCGTCTTAGCTGGCGTTGTCGGCATTGGTTTCGGCTTCGGCTTGCAAAATCTTGCCAGCAACTTTATCAGCGGTCTTACCCTGCTATTCGAGCACCAAATTAGAGTCGGAGATTTTATTGAAATAGACAACTTATTAGGAACAGTAGAAACAATTTCGATTCGCTCCACAATTATTAAGACAATTGACGGACTATTTGTGATTATCCCAAATATTAAATTTGTCGAAACCAACATTATTAACTGGAGTTACAGAGACCCCAGATGCCGCCTCCACATCCCCATCGGCGTTGCTTACGGTTCTGACCCAGTAATAGTTACCGAAGCGCTGTTAATTGCGGCGCGGATGGAATCTAATGTCTTGTCCCATCCTTCTCCTAAAGTATGGTTTCGCGGTTTTGGAGATAACGCCTTAAATTTTGAACTTTTAGTTTGGATTGACCAGCCGCAGGAAAGCGATGCCATTAAAAGTGCGGTCAATTTTTTAATTGATTACGAATTGCGCCACCGAAATATCGAAATTCCATTTCCCCAGCGGGATTTGTGGCTGCGAAACCCGCAAGAGTTAACTAAACTTTTTTACAACAATAACAAAGACGATCATTCCAACGGCAAAGTTTTTCCGCAGAATGCCAAACATTCAGCAGAAATAAAATCAAATCCTACGGTTTCCGATCATAAAAAGCCCGGGGCTAAATCGCCTAATAATTGGACGCTGCGAGATTTGTTGCGGCGAGTAACTTATTTTGAACAGTGTACGGATTTAGAACTGCGACAGTTAATTGAATACGGCTACCGACAACTGTTTCCAGCGGGACAGGTTGTATGTAAAGAAGATGACCCGGGCGATTCTTTTTATATTATTCTTTCTGGTGCTGTAGAAGTTCTTTCTCAAAAAGCCGATCAGTATATTGCGACACTTCACGAGGGCGAGTTTTTTGGGGAAATATCTTTGCTGTTGGGAACTCCGAGAACCGCGACTGTTAAAACTAGCGAAGATGCAATTTTGTTTGTGGTGGAACGCCACGACTTGCAAAAACTTTTAATAGAACAGCCGAATTTGGCAGATCAGATTGCTCAAAAATTGTCTGAACGCCAGCAAGCTTTGAGAGATTTGGGATTGTTAGATGACGACTCTCTGGAACAAACTCCTTTTATTAAAATTCGGAAGCGAATTCAAGTTCTTTTTGGAATTTGACTTTGTAGGGGCGGGTTTAGCTAAAGATATATGATACAAATGACTAAAAAAATGGCTAAACCCGCCCTTTGTAGGGGCGGGTTTAGCTAAAGATATATGATACAAATGACTAAAAAAATGGCTAAACCCGCCCTCTTTCTCTTTCTCAGTCATTAGTCATTAGTCATTAGTCATTAGGAATTGGGAATTGGGAATCGGGAATTGGTAATTGGGCAATTCTTCCCCTCTCCCATTCTCCCCCTCTCCCCCTCTCCCATTCTCCCCCTCTCCCCCTCTTCCCCTTTCTTTCAACTAACTAACTTTTAAATTTCAATTCCTCCTGTGCTTCCCGCCGCAATCTAGCGGCAATCCTAAACAATTCTTGACCTGTGTGCAAATGGCGATCGTCATAATTTAGCGTAAATAAATGCAATTCTTCTATGCCATCGCCGACTTGATTGATGGAGTAGTAGAGATGCGCTGCAACTCCGGCTACATTAGATGGATTGGGCATCGCTTTCAGAAAGTTATGAGCTTTTGAAAGAAAGTCGCGGCTAGTTTCGATATAAGTTTGAAACTTTTCGATCAGTTGGTCATCAAACGGATCTGCTGACAATTCGTTTATTTCTTTTTTAAGCGGCTTCAAGATGCTGTTGAGCATTCGATTGACTGGTTTGTATACTTTGATCAGCCATTGTTCCATTTGTTCGTCGGCGTCGCGTGCTGTTTGTTTTTGCTGGCGGCTGACGTTTGGCGCCCAGGGTGATTGCTGTTCGCTTGGCTGGGAAATTTGGCGATCGTAAGATTGTCTGTGTTGAGCGTCTCCTAATATTTCATAGGCTGCGTTGAGGCGGATAATCTCTTCGTGACCGGCTGTTGAGCTTTGGCTGTCTGGATGAAATATTTTGACTAAACGGCGGTATGCTTGTTTAATCTCGGCCTGTGTTGCTGTTGGGCTAATCTTTAGGGTTCTGTAGTGATTGGTAACGGAAGACACGCTGTTATTTCCTTGAAATCTGGATGATCTGCGAAAAACGGCTTGACAAAAATATCATTACTTGCTAATATATTAGTTATTTGTCTGATATAAATGCCAAAGATTATAGGTAAAAAACCTTTGTTTTCCAATTATTATAATAAATCCATTTTAGAAAAATATTGATTATTTGAAAGTTTGTAGTGATGACTTCAGTCCTCTCTATGCGGAGTTCAGTTAAGAAGGACTTGCATTCCGGATTACACACAACAAAGCCGAGCAGGGCGTACACTGTACGCCCTGCTTTTAGTTTCTGCAACTCACGCCGGAGGCTAGTTTAGTTGACAGCTACCGCCAGATTGAGTTCTGGATCTTGGAATAATGGAGTGCTGAGATAGCGTTCGCCGAAGCTAGGCTGAATCATCACAATCAATTTCCCTGCATTCTCCGGACGCTTGCCGACTTTCAAGGCTGCATAGAGTGCCGCACCGCTGGAAATACCTGACAAAAGTCCTTCTTCTCTGGCTAAGCGGCGCCCGTAGACGATCGCCTCGTCATCGCTAACAACTATCACCTCGTCGATCGCATTCACATTCAGCACCGGCGGGATAAAACCAGCACCGATACCTTGAATTTTGTGAGGCCCCGGCTTTCCGCCCGACAGTACATGACTGTTAGCCGGTTCAACGGCGATCGCCTTAAACTCCGGTTTCCGCGACTTAATCACCTCTGCAATACCCGTAATCGTACCGCCAGTGCCGACTCCAGCAATCAGGAAATCGACTTCGCCGTCGGTATCTGCCCAAATTTCCTCAGCCGTTGTCGAACGGTGCACCTCTGGGTTCGCTGGATTCCGAAACTGCTGCAACATATAAGCATTCGGAGTTTTGTCCACAATCTCTTGAGCGCGGCGGATGCAGCCGCTCATCCCCTCAATGCCGGGAGTCAGTTCGAGTTGGGCCCCGTAAGCCCGCAGCATCGATCGGCGTTCCGTGCTCATCGTATCCGGCATTGTCAAAATCAACTGGTAGCCCTTAGCCGCCGCCACCATGGCCAAAGCAATTCCGGTATTGCCAGATGTCGGTTCTACTAAAACCGTTTTGCCTGGAGTAATCAGCCCTTCTGCCTCGGCTTGATTCACCATATTGACACCAATCCGGTCTTTTACGGATGCTGCCGGATTCATGCCTTCGAGTTTTACCACAATCCGAGCCAAGCAGCCTTCGGATTGGGGAATGCGGTTGAGTTGCACCAGGGGCGTGTGCCCCACCAATTCTGTAATGTCGCCAGCAATACGCATAATCTTTGTCAGTTGGTTGTTGAAAGTCAATGTTAATTTCTAGTTGGCAATACTCAGCTATTCTGCATTGAGATTTAACTTTTAGGGCGGGCAAGATGCCCACCCCACTCTGGCGTCAAAAAACAGGATTTTGAGAATTAGACGCGCGCCAGCTTAACTAGATGTAATACATAATATCGAGCTGCCGCCTGCCATTGCGTTTTTCGCGCAGATCCTGTAGCGTGTATTTTTGCAAAACCAAGTTGGCTTGCGATCGAGCTTCTTGCCAAACTTCCCAAATCACCGCACTTTCTACAGTTTGAGCAGGCGAGTCTTTTTGAGTGCGATCGAACTCTGAACCTTCGAGACAGTTGATAATTTCTAGGAGTGTAATTTTCCACGGTTCTCGCGCCAAGATATAACCGCCCTTAGCTCCTCGCTGGCTGCGAATCAGCCCGCAGCGTCTCATAGTAGCCAGCAACTGTTCTAGATATCGATCTGGAATATTTTGCTGAGCCGCTATCTGGCGAATTTGCAGGGGTTCGCCCTCATCGTAGCAATCGGCCAGCTCCAGCAAAGCTAAGATTGCGTATTCGCTTTTACAGGAGAGTTCCACCATAATTGCTTCACATACCAGAATTCTCAACTTTGAAGTCAGATATTAAAATTCTCCTCAGTGTTGAGTTAAAAATTCTAACCCCTAAGTTCTTATTATACTCCGGTTTTCCACTGAACTTAATCGACTTTCACCCAATATAGCAGCACTGAACTCGTCCAGCGCACAAAAAAGCCCTGCCCGAGGCAGAGCTAAATTTGGCATTTAGTAGTTAATTGTCAGCAGAGAGGGTATCACCCGCCCTGCCTCATCTAACCGCTCTTAAAACGTGAAAGTAGTTCTCAGAGTACCAATAATGATGTCATCGTTACGGCGGTTTTGATTCGGGTTCGTAATCCAAACGACGCCTGGAGTCAGAGAGATGTTATCCGTAAGCTGGTACTTGTAGAACCCTTCAACGTGCCACGAAGTATCATTGCGGAAACTCCGCAAATTGCTTGCAGCCTCAAGTTTATCCAAGTAAGGCTCGCGACCTACCACAAAGCCCAGCAAGTTGCCTTCTTTCCCTAAATCAGGCAAAGCCAATGTGACAGCGTAGTTCCAAATTCTCGCATCGCCGATGCCGAGAATGCGAGCATTAGTTAAACCGGCCCAGCCCCCCAGTATAAATCTGGGATTCAGGCGCAACGAAGCCTGAGCGCCGTAAGAATTGCTGACAACTTTACGAGCGCGGAAGCCGTTGGCACCGCCAAAACCTTCGCTCAAACCGTTGAGGGAATTAGCCACGCCGGTACCAGTGAAACCGCCGAGATTGCCGGCCCCGTTCCCCAAACCGTTGTCAAACCCGAAGTTACCTCGGCTAAAGTAACCGTGGTTGTAGTTGAAAGCAACTTGCAAGTTGCGTCCGGGGGTAAAAGTCAACTGGCCCATCGCCGCGTAGTCGCCGTTAAACAAGCCTGCACCCTTGGCGGGACTGGCTGCATTTGACGCCAAATAACCGAAGGACAGAGAAGTCGGGCCGAACACGCCGCCCAGCAAGCCCCTGCCACCGAAGGCATAGTCAAAGCCGATACCAGCGCCACCGCCCAAGCGGTAAATCGGGTTGCGCTGTCCGAACGCGCTCAGCGAGCCGTTGCCGCCGTCAAAGTCTTCAAAGTAAGGGTTGACAGTCGGAATAATGTCGTCCCAAACGCCAGCGTTGGCTGCAATGGTAACGTTCGTCCGCGCGGACAGAGGAAACTTGTACAGCAAGCTGTCTAGGGCAAAAACGTTATCGGTTCTGCCGACTATATTCCAAGTTTGAGTACCTTCGCTGGTAGCCCCAAAATTGAAGTTGCGACCGTTGCCGACTTGAAGCCTGGTCAGCAACAAGTCTCTGCCGGTGAAGCTCGTATTTAAATTGAGACGTACCCGCTGTTGGAAGACGGTTTCATTGTTACCGCTGCCGATTCTGGTGTTGTTTCTGCCCAACAAACCGTCATTGCCACCAAAGTCGTCGCTGAGGGCAAAAATTGCTTCCCCAGTCAGCTTGGTAGTAGTTGAGAATTGGTTGGCTTCGAGTTCGGATGTCCGAGCTTCCAGAGCATCGACCCGGCCGCGCAGGGTTGCCAGTTCCGCTGCAAATTCTTCTTGGAGCCGTTGGAGGGCTGCCAAGTCATCTTTGGTCGCTAAGTTGGTCGTACCAGCTCTAATTAGCTCGTTAACTTTGTCTAAGCAAGCGTTTAAACCGGCGGCAAATTCGTAGCGGGTCATTGCCCGGTTGCCGCGGAATGTGCCGTCGGGATACCCGGCAATACAGCCGTAGCGCTCGACTAGGGATTGCAGTGCTTGGAATGCCCAGTCTGTCGGGCGCACGTCGGAAAGTTGAGATACTGAGGTAACTTGAGCTTGAGTTTCGCCATCGGCAGTACCTTCGCTGCTGTACTCGTTGAGCTGCTCTAATGTGGTGGCTGGGTTTTGAGCTTGTGGTGCAGCAGTTTGGGCTACAGATTCAGCCGGAGAAGCCACACTTGGTTGTGCCGGCTGTGCCACTGTCGGGGCAGTTGTTTCTAATTGAGCTGCGCCGAGGATCTCTGGGACAGCGGTAGCTGCTGGGGCTGCAATTTCTACTGGTTGAGCGACTGTTGGCCTGGCGGCTTCATATTCACTTGCAGATTGTGATGCAGCTTGGGGATTTGCCACTCCAGGATCTGTGTTAGCTGCGGCGATCGCGCTGCCCGTTGCAGCCGTGCTAGCATCTGCAATCCCTGGCTGGGTTTCCCGGCTTGCAGCTTGGGAAATTTCTGTGACAGGCTCCTCGGCAGCAGTAGTTTCGGAAACAGCAGCTAAAGTATTGACTTTCGCGTCAAAGCTTTCAGCCGTTTCAGTTTTGGCAGCTTGAGGCTTGAGCGCATCAGCAGCTTGCTGAGTGTCTGCTGCCATCGCCCTTGAAGAAACTACTAGGGTAGCTCCCAAGACTGCTGGGCTGATTAGTAGATATCTCCACAAAATTTTTGTCATGTTCACTCTCCTCCTCACACCGATTACAAAGAAAATTTTCTGGTCTTCTATGCGGTCAGTAGTTGCCACACCAGCATAGTTTAAAAAGAGATCCAAAATTAACTTTTTCTTTTGATTCTTTCGGGCTGACTAAGCGTCTAGATGGGACTTGCGGCTGCACAGAGCCTGTTTTTTACCCTGCAATCAACCGCCTCAAAACCTTACAAGACTTTGGCTGTTGGTTGATTTGACTTCTGACACTCCGATCGCGCCCGATCGCCGTCTATTTACTTTCTAGCACAGTCGCCTGGAGTCGTCTAGGCTGATTCGACTTTAACCTCCAAGCTGTGTCCGAGAACGCTAAAGACGCGACAGTGATCGAATAGTTCTAACAAATCAGCGTTGATTTTGTGGTGAGCGGCTTCTTGTCGCAAAATTTGCATCGCTGCCTCAGTTCGCAGAGCTCGCTTGTAGGGGCGATCGCCTGCTGTCAGGGCGTCATAAATATCGGCAATCGTCATCAATTGCGCTTGAATGGGGATTTCTGAGTGTTTCAGACCTCGCGGATAACCTGTGCCGTCTAGTTTTTCATGGTGTCCGTAGGCTATTTGGGGCACATTTTTTAGATCCTTTGTCCAAGGAATTTGGCTGAGAAATTCGTAAGTGTGAGTTACGTGAGATTCTATTGCCGATCGTTCTTCCGCTGTCAGGTTGCCCCTCGACACCATCAATTGCACGATTTCGTCAGGACTCAGCAGCGGTTTAATTGCCCCGTCGATATCTCTGTAAGTTTGCCGGGAAAGTTCTCGCAGTTGAGCTAGCGGTTCTTCTGCCAAAATGTGAGGTTCGTTGGCTTCCAACAAGACTTCCCAGTATTCTGCCAATCTGGTTTTGCCATTTGCTAGCACCGTGTCTAGCTGTTCGATTTCTTGGCATTGAGCGCACTCAGACTCCTCGCTCGGGTGTCTGCGGTAAGCTGAATGCTCTAGCAAGTATTTATATTTAGACTGGACGCATTCCATTTCCATCGTCCGCTGAGCTAAGCCAAAGCGGTGGCGGATGATTTCTAGCTGTGCCGGGTATAGCTTTTTCTGCTTAGTCAAAACTGCTTCTGGCACTCCGATTTTCCCAAAATCGTGCAGCAGGGCGGCGTAGCGAATTTCTTGAATTTGGCGGGGATTAAAGTAAACAGAGCGCAGCCATCCGCTATTGACGGCGTTTACTTCTTCTGACAGGCGTACTGTTAGGGCTGCGACTCGTTCTGAATGACCGAAGGTACAGGGGTCTCTGGCTTCTATGACTTGCACACTTGCTTTTACGAAGCCCTCGAACAAATGTTCTATGCTTTCTTGGAGTTGATTTCGCTCGATCGAGATTGCTGCTTGAGATGCCAGCGATCGAACTATCCTTTCTTCCCACTCCGAATACTGCTGCGTCGATTCCCAAGCATTGTCGGCTGTCAGCACCGCATCTGCCTTTGTTTTGCGGTTGATCAGTTGCAGTACGCCGATTGTCTCCCCCTGTCGGTTTTGCATCGGCAGCACCATTACCGAGCAAGTGCGGTAATTAATATCCCTGTCAAAACTGGTATCTAGCTGGTAGGGTACGCCGTTGGGCAAGTTATAAGCATCAGACAGGTTCAAACTTTGACCTGTAATCGCCACGTATCCCGCTAAGCTTTTGTCTGTCAGGGGCAGAGCAAACTCCTTAAACGACAGTCTGGGTTTAGAACCGTTTTGGGCTACTTTGAACAGCAACTTTGATTTTTCGTCGCTGTGATCTACTAAATAAACGCTCCCCGCATCGCTGTAGGTAATTTCCCGGCTTTTGGATAAAATTAAGTTTAACAATTCGCCCAAATCTTGGGCGCTCGACAGAGCCGCGCCTATATCCAAAAGCTTTTCTATCAGATCGGTTTTTTCTACAGCAGATTCGTTCTTAAACTCTGGCCTTTCAAATACGATCATGGTCGGATGATGGCGAATAGCCTTTAATACCTTGGACTTTTTGCATCTCGACTTTCTCACACCCGATTCTAACCCAGAGTCGATTTTTTATTGGCGAACTTTCTGCTCTTGGGACTGTCGCTAGATGCCGTGGCTCCTGTTACGAAAACGGGAACTCTTTTAATCTAACGTAGAAATCTCTTGAGCTAGCGCAAAGTCTTTCTCAGTTAAGCCTCCGGCATCGTGAGTTGTCAAGTTAAGTGTAACTTTGTTGTAGGAGATTTCTATGTCTGGGTGATGTGCTGCGGCTTCTGAGGGGGCGACCAACTTATTCACAAAGGCGATCGCTGCAATAAAGTCTTTAAATTTCCGGGTACACCGCAGTTGCTTGTCTTCAACCCTCCAGCCCGATAATTGACTGGTGCGCTCTTGAATTTCAGTATCGTTAAGTAGGTCAGCCATAATTTTTATTTTATTTTGGGATGAGCTTTTTGGCAGATTAACTACCCACCTGTAGAAAATCTGACCAAAAACTATCCGCTCTCACCAATAGTATTGAGCCTCAAGTTTTAACACTCAAGATTTAACACTATTTGAGGTGAGAGCGGTCTAGCGGGTCTTCAGATTAGAACCTGACTGCCGGGAGAATCCCTAGCTCAGCCTGGTTCCCCGTGGAAGTCGTTTCCAGTTGGCAACGACGGCTGGCTGCTAGTGAGCGGCCCCGGCGCACAGCCGGTAGTTTCCAATCTGATGACCCATGAGTTTACTACCTATCATGGGCATCACCTCCGGGATTAGCTAAATGGTTTAATATTTGAACGCACCTCACCCAAATACAAGATTTGGTGTGAGTATTTGTGCGCTAGCCCTTGCCAGCGTAACCGAAAGAACCTGCGTTCTGAGTATCATTCCAGTAGTCACAATTATTAGAATAGCACAAGAAATTAGAAGTGGGGGGATGCAAATTGATATTTTTGCAAAATGCGGGCAAATTAATCTATCGGTAAGGTTTTCGATCTATCTCAACAGCCCAGCTTCTGGATCGAGCTTTTGAACGGATTGCAAATATTCGATCCAGAAGCTGGGCTGTGGGGCGGGGTGTGGAGCGGGAAATGTGCGATCCGTTCAAAAGCTCGATTTTTTGCCAGACAGAAGCTTGACAAATGCGGCGTCGTCGGGTGCAGCGAAAGTCCGCTAGATTCATCAAAGGCAGAATTTAACTGTTGTTGAGTTAGCAACCTGGCAAAATCCCCATGCGGCCCCGAACGTTGGTATTGTCACAAATAAAATAAAAAGCTCCCGCCGATCGCTCGGCAGGAGCTTTTTAAACATTGAGGATAAAATTTAAATTATCGATCTTATCCTTTCAAAATGTTGGATTTTTTGAGAGATCGCGCTGATTACAGAGCGTTACCACGAGGCAGAACTTCTTCAGGGAAGATGAAGTTTTCGTGCGGTTGGTCAGTTGGAGCCATCCAAGCACGAATACCTTCGTTAAGCAGAATGTTCTTAGTGTAGAACGTTTCAAACTCAGGATCTTCAGCAGCGCGAAGTTCTTGTGATACGAAGTCATAAGCCCGCAGGTTTAATGCTAAACCGACGATGCCCAATGAGCTCATCCACAAGCCTGTGACAGGGACGAACAACATGAAGAAGTGCAACCAGCGCTTGTTAGAGAACGCAATTCCGAAGATTTGCGACCAAAAACGGTTAGCTGTAACCATCGAGTAGGTTTCTTCAGACTGAGTTGGGTTAAAAGCTGGGAAAGTGTTTGCACCTTCGCCATCTTCAAACAG
>NZ_JAUBVZ010000008.1:0-292397 GCF_036702805.1 Microcoleus sp. A006_D1 | reverse complement strand
TTTGCTGGCATTTTTGTATTGATTGATTGATTGAGTTACTATTTATAGTATACCCTATTTAAATGCGCAACAGCTTATTAGGGTTGCTAGGCGGTATTAAGCACTTAGCTGCGCTCGACAAATGTGCGATCGCTTGTCTATAAAAGTAATTTACTGCATACCCAATAAATTCGCTGCGATCTAATGCCATGATGAAAACATCCCAACCAGATATTATTGTGACCAGCCCAGATGGAGAATATCTGATAATCGTTGAGGTAAAGCTCAAAGACATCAGTATCAGTGTTAAAAACGCTATTGAACAGCTTAAACACACTATGGCATCTATTGGTTGCTCAGTTGGACTTGTCGTAGCTGGCGATCGTGTGATTCTCCTCCGCGACTCCTTAGAGAAATACAATGGTGAGTCAATTTATGTAGTTGGTGAAGCGAATCTTCCCGATTCTTTGCTACCACCGGCAGATGAGCAATGGAAAGGAAACCCTGCTATTGAGTTTGAATCGCAAGTTCAGCGATGGCTTGAGAAACTAAAGCTGACTGCTAGTATGGACAACTTCCCAAGTGACTTAAGAAATCTACTTAGTGAATCAATAATGAGTCTTCTGCAAATTGGCGAAGTGAGAGCTGGTGGCCCTAGATGGAGCAAGGTTGCAAGGTGAAGCCCAAGGCAGTTTTAGTTGAGACAAATTGGGTAGTGGATGTTATCGATCCACCTAACTATTATTAGGGTGAAAGTTTCCGCATAATACCCTAATCACGTGGATAGGCGGAAGGTTGTTGTATAACGTTCCGCGTGGGCTACCCTAGATAACCTTTCCATCCCCACCAGTGACTTTCGTTCGCTCGACTGACGTGTTAGACTGATTTACGAATATGCTTGAGTCATATTTGAGATAAAAGCTTCAAGCTCACCTACAGAATATTGCCTTAACCCCTCGGTATACACGTAATTTGTGAACGCGATCGATATATTGGCAAAGCAAAACGTTGGTTTATAATGTCGTTCTAGGTCTTTCCGTTTCTTTTTACGCTCTGCCTTCGGTAGATGGTATGTCTCGCTACGAAACTTTAGGAATTGATACTCATACTCCGCCTCTGACTGAATGAGAATATTTGAATCTCGCCGCAATTGCTCCGTAAACCTGAATTTCCTTTGAAATAGTTCGTCTTGCACCCGCGCATCATCGCCAACAAATTGAGACAGCGCATCGATAACTGCCCATCGAGTCATGTAAACCGGGCTAGTCGTCATAGACTCAAGAAGTGCCCAGAAGTTTTCGGTTCCGAGCCAACCCATCTCACCAATTAACCTCGGCAACAGGATTGGGTCAATGTCTCGTAATGCGCTGAAGGCTTGATTCAACATCGGGAGACTGCCATAGCTGCAAATCTTACCCAATGTATAAACTACTGTCTGACAAATAAAATGGTTTGGAGAAAAAAGAAGCTGCTCAAGAGTTTTGACGATCGAAGAATCTGAATAACCTTGACAAAACTTCTCACAATCAGGATTCCGAGAGCCAAAAAGAACTAAATCTCGAATAAAGAGACAAGTTAAACTAACTGTTTCATCGTTCTCTGATTGCAAAAGTTCATTGATAATATTGCAAAGTTCTACATCAGATACTGAGTTAACAATCCCACCAAAATAATCGATATTTTGAAGGGAATCAAGATAGTGCAAAATGCTATTTTCTATCATTTTTGTTTATATTGTGTTCTACGAAATTGCGTTATTCGGCTGAATTTATTCGTAACATCAACCATTTTTATTACCGCTAGCACACTAAATCCTATCCATTCAATCCAGCAATAATATTGACGCTCATAGCCAGAATAGCGGTGTTAAAAAAGAACGACAGCACACTGTGAAAAAGCACGAGAAATCTCATGGAACGAGAAGTAGTCTGCACGTCTGCAACTTGGCAAGTCATCCCAATACCAAAGGAGAAATATAAAAAATCTTTAAAGTCTGGTTCGTTGTCACCCGGAAAATCCAAACCCTTAGCCTGCGAGTAGGTGCCGTGCTGCTTGTTTCTCCGGTTTCCGTAGTAGCTGTGGGCATAGTGCATGGTGAAGATAGTGTGCACCTGCATCCAAGAGCCAACAATTGTCAGCACAGAAAGCCCCAAGTGCAGCAATAGCAAATTTGGGGGCAGGCCTTTGGTGTCGCGCAGCAGGAAGAAGATGGCTAAAAAGCTAGCAAAAGCCGCTGCGGTGATTGTGCTTAAGATTGCCAAGCGGCCGGCGTCCAACTGCTGAGCGTTGTGGCGCATCAGTTCGGGAGTACCTTTCAGCATCAGTATCCAAGTCAAAATCAGGAAACTGACAGCGCCTGCGTTCCATATACACAGTCCCCGAGTCAGGGGGAGATACTCGCGCGGCAGGAAAACAGCGACTGCTATAGCTAACAGAACAGATGCAAACAGGCGGTGCCGGACGCTCCACACCCAGTGCATTTGAGATTTGGAAACATTTCTCACAGTCATCGAGTGTAAGTTAGGCACAGTAAGGGTTAGTAGAAAATCCTAACTACTGCTATTTTGGCAGGAACTCCCCAAAAATAGCTCTGAATTGGTAACACGCGGCACGGACAGGATTTTTCATGCCTTTCGATAGATCGATCGACCTCAACGTTCTAGGTACAGTGGAACAAAAGATAAATTGCGGTTTGACATTATGGCATCCTCTCAACCCCTCAAAGGCATTGAATTGATCGACTGCGCCAAAGCCAACGCCCAACAAGGAATCGCCACAGCCGCCGAGCTTTGCGGCTACGGGAGCGACCTCGACACCTTCGAGAGGGAACTGAAACTGGCTTGCCAAAACATCGGCGTCGAAGTTAAAGAGTTGAGCGACTTGATTACGGATCAGCAGATGGTGCAACAAGGAATGGGCATCGAAATTGCTCCCGACACTCCCTCAGAACTCTAGGATCAATCTCCACCTCACCAGGAAACAGAGCTAAAACCGCCCCGACAGGAGTATTGTCAGCCTGCTAGCTGAGGCAGGCTAGAATATTTGGCATGGGAGCTTCTGACTTTTGGCAGGAGTCGTGTTTCCTCCCGCGAAGAGAGTGCTTTCTGGAGGGTGCTGAGATTGTTAGGAGGACTGTCGTGTCAGATCAGCAAGACCGAATTATGCGTTTGTTTATAGAGGAGGCTAAGGAGCACCTCGATACTCTAGAAAATGGTTTGGTGGATTTGAAGTCCACGATGAAAGACCCCGAAAGCGTCCAGGAGATGTTTCGCGCCGCCCATTCGGTGAAAGGAGGGGCGGCGATGCTCAGCTTGGATAGTATTAAAACAACCGCTCACCGCTTGGAAGATTGTTTTAAGGTGCTCAAGGACGGGCCCGTCAAGCAGGTTGACCAAACGGCAGAATCCCTATTCTTAAGGGGAGTTGATACGCTTAAGGACTTGCTGGCGCGACTGGAAGGGCCTTTCGGCTTGAGGAATGAAGAGGGAGAAAAACTCGTGCAGCAGGTGATGCCAGTTTTTGCTCAACTGGAAACTCATCTGAAAAACTTGGCGGCGGGCAAAGTTCAGGTGGTTGCTGCTGGATCTCGTGCGGGGAGTGCTGCTCCAACAGCGGGCGCTGTGCCGGCGAATTTTGCTGTGGAGGTGATGGTTTTACTTAAAGAAATGTTGCAGGTGTTCAAGCAGAAAGAATCGGCTGCTAGTCGGGAAGAGTTGACGGCTGTGTGCGTTCGCCTCTATAAGTTGGGAGCTAAAATTGAGCCTTGGCAAAATTTAGTTAAAATAGCTAGAGGGGCGATCGTTAATCCTAAAAACTCTTATAAAGTCTTAGCTCCGCTGATTATCAAAGAACTTAAGGAGGCTGGGGATTTGGTGCAAGGGGCGAAAGCTAAGACGATCGCTCCTAGTAAAAATTTGCTGCTTTTGGCGACAAGTCCAAAAGCAGAGCCAAGTGCCCCCGCAGCGATCGCAGCAGCGTCGCAGCAAGTAGCTCTTCCCGCCGAACCGAAGGCGGTAGTTAAGCTTTTGCTCAAAACTTTCAACAAAAAGCAACTCTCGGAAATCGCCAAGTTACTGGTTCACGCTATCAAATCCTCTGCGAAGTAGGATTTGTTGCAGTAGAAGATAGAGTCAAAACAATATTTTTGAGGCGGAAAATTTTTGCGAGTTGCTGCTAGCTCCAGCTCAGCAGCAACTCGAAAAAGTTGGCTGATTCGAGATTTTTGACCTCTACCTTCTACGGTTGGGCAACGCTGCGTTAGAATTAGTGGATATAGGCTCGGCGTGCAATCTTGTACCAGAATAAAAAATCGAGCAGGCTCTAGAAGGCGGTAGCTGTGAAACCAATTCGTTCATTAGAAGATGCTTTAAACCGCTGTCAGGCGATGGGAATGCGCTTGAGCCGCCAGCGTCGATTTATTCTAGAACTTTTGTGGGATGCAAAAGAACACCTCTCGGCTCGGGAAATTTACGATCGCCTGAACCAACAAGCGCATTCGATCGGTCATACTTCTGTTTATCAAAATCTGGAAGCTTTGTCGAGAGAAGGGATTATTGAGTGCCTAGAACGCTCGGAAGGACGTTTGTACGGGAATGTCAGCGACTCTCACTCTCATGTTAACTGTCTGGATACGGCTCAAATTCTCGACGTTCACGTGGAACTGCCGATCGACTTGATCGAACAAATCCAACAGCAAACCGGTGTCAAAATTGTAGACTACCGGATAGATTTTTACGGATACCGCTCGTCCGTGTCGGCCACGGAAGCATCGACTGCGAGCGATACGCCAAAGGCTTCTTAGCCAGAAAAATCTAGGCTGTCCCCGGCAAAACCGAGGTGGCAATGCGGAGGGTGTGCGGTATAAAATAATTTTAGTATAGAGAGCAGGGCGGGTTTTGTACCGAGATTGTTTGCTGTCACAATCCTTGGCTAAACCCGCCCCTACAAATTATTCGTTCATTGGTAGGGGCAGGGCGGGTTTTGTACCGAGATTGTTTGCTGTCACAATCCTTGGCTAAACCGGCCCCTACAAATTATTCGTTCATTGGTAGGGGCAGGGCGGGTTTTGTACCGAGATTGTTTGCTGTCACAATCCTTGGCTAAACCGGCCCCTACAAATTATTCGTTCATTGGTAGGGGCAGGGCGGGTTTTGTACCGAGATTGTTTGCTGTCACAATCCTTGGCTAAACCGGCCCCTACAAATTATTCGTTCATTGGTAGGGGCAGGGCGGGTTTTGTACCGAGATTGTTTGCTGTCACAATCCTTGGCTAAACCGGCCCCTACAAATATGCGTTTTTTTCGCTTACTTACTTAGCTTGACAATAGGTTTCGTAAACACCATCAAGTGAAAGTCGATCGGCAATTTGCGATCGCTTGGGCAGAAAATTTCCGACTAAACCCCAAATTTATCTGGGGAGTAAAATCTAGAATGCGAAAATCTAGAATGCGAAAATCGAAAATCGATCGGGGCTCGATCGTGTTTTTTCTGGTAAACTGCCAGCGAGAGCTGTGAATAACAGTTGGATAACTGGTATGATTTACGTGCTTCGAGACCCAAAAAATCTCGGCAGCAAACAGTGGGGCCGGACACGAACCTCACTAGAAAACGCCGTAGAGGGAAAGATTGCCGGTACCTTGAAGGAAGTTCTCGATCTCCTTAACAGGAGTCAGAAGCTGACATCACAATCTATGATTTGATGTCGGAGTGTTACGCAGAGAGCGCATTACAGGACAGGCTGAAGTAATGGCGAGACGACAATCTGACCAATTCCACACACCACCCCCATACAACCCATCCCCCAAACCGACGGCACAGTTGAGTGCAGAGGCAACAGGCGATGCGAACTCCTCCCTCACGGCGCCACCAAAAGATGGCAAAAGAAGTTTTTGGCAGTGGCAACTGATCTGGCTGAGTCTCCTGGTGGGATTTGGAGTAACGGGTGCCGCTGCATTTCTGTGGTTGCTGACGATGCCGCCGCCGCCAAATTGCCAGCAACTGTCGCCGCTGGCGGCAGACGGAGAGCGACTTTACTGCGCTCAACAAGCGGCTAAGTCGGGCAAACTAGAACAGCTAGAATCGGCAATGGCACTGGTGCAGGCTTGGCCGAAAGAACACCCGCTGTACTCCCAGGGCCAACATTTGATCGGGGACTGGTCGAAATCCATGCTGGGATTTGCCAAGGCAAAAATTGAGCTGGGCGATTTGAAAGGCGCTCTGGCGATTGTGGCGAAAATTCCGAAAACCAGTCGGTCTTACCCAGAAGTACAGGAGGCTGTTACTGGTTGGGAAAAAAATTGGCAGGAGGGCCAAAAACTCTACGATACAGCCCTAACAGCTTTGAAAAGTGAGGATTTAAAGAAGGCGTGGGATTACGCTCAAGCTCTGTTTAAGCTGGAAAATATTTTCTGGAGTCAGAAGCGCTACAACGAGCTGATAGGGCAGATTTCTTTGGAAAGAAACGGCTGGCAGCGCTTGCAAGAGGCGAGAGATTTGGCGCAGGATGGAACTCCGCAAAAGTTCGCTGAGGCGATCGTCCTGGCTCGCAAAATAGACGCGAAGCTGTTTGCCCGCGCTAAAGCTGAGAAGGAAATTGAGGGCTGGAGCCGGACTTTGCTGGCAATGGCAAATAAGCGGTTGGGGGTGAAAGACCTCCCAGGGGCGATCGAGGCTGCTTCTGTGGTGCCGCAGGATTCGCCGCTGTTTGCGGAAGCTCAAGATTTGATGCAGTTGGGTCGAGCTCAGGCGGTGACGTGGAACCAGTCGATATCAACTCCGCTGGCGCAACACATTTTTATCTTGCTGGAAGGGCAAGGGGCTGCTAGCCAAATTGCTCCGGGCCGCCCTCTGTACAAGCAGGCTCAAGTTCAAGTTGAAAATTTGCAGGTGCAGTTTCAAGATTTGCTGCGGCTGCAAGTGGCGAGCACGATCGCCAGTTTCGGTCAGACAGGGGCGCTTCAGGCAGCGATCGAGCAAGCGCAAACGATCGGGCCTAAACAGCCGCGCCGGGTTCACGCTCAAACTTTGGTGGCTACTTGGCGCCGGGAAATTCAACGGATCGAAGACAAATCTTTTGTGAGTCTGGCGAAGCAGTTGGCACAACCGGGAACGGTTGAAGGACTCAAAGGTGGCATCGCTCAGCTACTTCTGATCGCTCAAAACCGCCCCCGCAGGGTAGAGGCGCAAACTCTTTTGGCTCAGTGGACGAAACGGATAGAAGTTATTCAAGATCAGCCTTTTTTGGATGAAGCTATCGCCCTGGCGAAGCAAGGAAAACTGGGCGCTGCTATTGAAAAAGCTTCGGAAATTAAGAGCGGCAGGACTCTGTACGCCAAGGCTCAGGATAATGTTTATCAGTGGGTGAGCGAATTGCAAGTGGCTCAAGACAGACCGATTCTCGATCGAGCTGCGGAATTGGCTTCTGGCGGTAGTCTCTCAGCGGCGATCGATATGGCTTCCCAAATCGGTTACGGTAGGGCGCTGCATTCCGAGGCGGCAGGGGCGATCGGGCGCTGGAGTGCCGAACTCAGAGCCAACACTGCACCGCCAGCTCGCGAGTACGCGCCGGCTCCGCGACAGGAGGATTACGCCCCGGCTCCGCGACAGGAGGATTACGCCCCGGCTCCGCGACAGGAGGATTACGCGCCTGCTCCCGAGCAGGCTCCTGCTCCGGAGCCTTACTATCCGCCCGCCAGACAAGAGGCCCCGGCTCCGGCTCCGGAACCTTACTATCCGCCTGCTCGGGAGGCGGAGCCTTACTATCCGCCCGCTAGGCAAGCGGAGCCTTACTATCCGCCCGCCAGGCAAGCGGAGCCTTACTATCCGCCTGCTCGGGAGCCAGAACCTTACTATCCGCCCGCCAGACAAGAGGCTCCGGCTCCGGCTCCGGCTCCGGCTCCGGAACCAGCGCCGCCCTCGATTCCTCAACCTGCTGGGCCTCCTGATGCTAATTTGATCCCCGAGTAATTGGGTTTTAGCTGAAGTGCTTCTCAAATCTCAAATCTCAAATTTAAAATCCAGTGAGTAATTTGCAACTGCTGTCGATCGATAGCGACCCCATTTTCCGGCTGGGGCTGCGAGTAGCCTGCGAGCAGTATCCAGACTTGCAAGTTGTCGCCTCGGTTGCCACCGCAACCGAGGCTTTGCGAGTTCTAGAAGATCGCTCGATCGCCTCTGGAGCAAGCCAGAAGCCCGCTGATTTGGTAATTTTGGCTGTTGAGACGTTAAATGTGCGATCGGGTCAAATAGAGGCGCTGGCAGTTTGTGGCGATCTCAAAAGTTTGTACCCCAACCTGCCGCTGTTGCTGCTAGGTGGGCCGCTGACACCAGAGTTGTTGGTGCACTTACAGGCTGCGGGCGCGAATGGCTATTGTCCTAAAGGTAGAGATATTTCCCTGACAATCGAAGCTATTCGCGCGGTGGCATCGGGACACAGTTATTGGCCGGCGGATGCGGCAGCTAACTCGGAATTAGAATTAAATTCAGCGGTGGTTCAAACAGTAGAAAACTCACCAGTAAGTGCAGACGAAAATGCGGATGATCCGACAGTCAATCAGCCCGTACACCAAAAACTACTGGCTTATTTTTGTCTCTCTGGATTGCGCGAAATAGATGCAGCTTTGGCGGTTGTCAAAGCTGATTTGCAACAGGTGAGAGCGGCAGATCCGACAGATTTGCCTTCTATTTTAGATGGGGTTGTACTCAGCGGGCGCCGCCGAGAATTGCTGGCTGCTCGTTGGATTGTCAGTCAGTTCTTGTTTGATGGAAGAGGAGAGAAGGAAGAAGGAAGAAGGAAGAAGGAAGAAGGAAGAAGGAAGAAAGAAGAGGAAGACGGGAGACGGAAGACGGGAGACGGAAGACAAGAGAGTTTGTTGAATAATTCTCAGTTGCAAGTCGCGAATTCCACAGTTTCGGGTGAAGCTTTGGCGGTTGCGAGTGATTGGCAAGGAAGTTTGTTTGACTCTGTGGCGGCTAAATTGCAGTTTGATTGGGTGAATTTGACTGGCGTGCCTTTGGAAATCGATATTTTGCGATCGACCAAAAAGCGCGAATTGATTAGTTCCATCCTGCGGAAGTTACAGGATTTGCTGGAAGAATTGCGCTTTTCGCAAGTAGAGCAAACTCAATTGTCGCAAAAAATGCCTGCTATTTTGCGGGATTTGTGGGAAGCGACAATGATTGATTTTTTTGGCAGGTACTATACGCTGCAAACGGGAGAACCTCGGGTTTTTGACGGCAGTCAAACAAGCTTGAAACTGCCAGAAATTCAAGGGGGAAGTCCTGCTTTTTTGATTTCCGGCAGCGGCGTAGAAGTTGTGCCGGTGCTGCTGGCAGATGAAAAAGCAGTTGCCGCAGAAATACTTGACAAAATCCCGATGATTGTTGATTTATTTGCACATTTGCTATTTGAAATTCCGCTAACTGTTGACAATATTTCTTGTCTTCCTGGCAGCCCGCAAGCGATGCAGCGAGCTGAAGCTTTGCTGGAAAATTTGGTAATCCAAGTTGCTAGCGGAGTGGTGCAGCCTCTGCTCAATAATTTTGCGGATATTGAGGAAATCAAGCAAAGTTTTTACGATGGCAAGTTGATTTCGACGCGAGAAATTGAGCAGTTTCGGAATGATTTATCGTGGAGATATCGCTGGGATAGCTATTTTGTGGAACCGAAAGCTATTTTTGAAAGCAGGTTTTGGCTGTTTGTTTTGGGCGATTCTGGAATTAAGAGGATTTCTATTTATGCTCCTAGAAATGGGGAGTTAGCACAGCTTTCTGGGTGGCAGTTGGCTTTGACTTTGCTGCTGGAAACTCGGGATGCGATCGCACCTAGAGTTCGGGCTGCTATTTCGCTATTGGGTGCTGCGGTTGTTTACGTTTTGACGCAGGTTATAGGGCGGGGAATTGGTTTGATCGGGCGGGGAATTATCCAGGGGATTGGTAATTCTTTGCAGGATGGCAAGTTTGGGAAAAATGGGTGAGTTGACAGTTGACAGTTGACAGTTGACAGTTGACAGTTGACAGAAGCAATAATGAAGAATGAAAAAGGCAGAGTTGACAGTTGACAGTTGACAGTTGAGCGAATAAAGAAGGAAGAATGAACAGGGGAATGTACGGGATTGAACTGATTGAGATGAATCAGTCGGATTTGATATAATTGGCAATTGGTAATTGGTGATTGGTGGTATTATAGATCGTGACTTAATGTTATAAGGTTGAGTTTTTATGAGTATTATGATAGCGGTAGATGCCGATCGCATAAACAGCTTAGATTTGTCTCCGGTGCGGACTGTGATTGAACAGTGGCTGGCGGCTGGGGCGATCGCCCAAAACGAACAACAGGTACAATTTGAAATTGAGTATCCGCGCGAAGAATTAGATCCGCGAGAAATCTCGGAACTTCCAGAAGTGCGGCTGTGGTTTATTCGCTTGGATGCTTGTTATCCTTGGCTGCCATTTGTTCTCGATTGGAAAGGGGGAGAATTGGCGCGCTATGCGGCGATGTTGGTGCCGCACCAGTTCCACCGCACCCAAGGCATTCAGTACAATCCTGAAGCTTTGGAAATGTTTTTGATGAGCAAAATTTTTGTGTTGACTGATTGGTTGAACCAGCAGGGAATTCCCAGTAAATCGAAGTTGATGGCGATGTCGCAGATGTTTGGTTATGATTTGGATGATGCTTTTTTTGATGTGATCGTCCCGCACAAATAAGCGATCGGATCTCTAATTAACATCATCCTAATTAGGTAAATGAGTCTATACCTTAAGACTTACGTACAAAGGTATAAACTCGGTTTTTTTCCTTGTGGGGCGAACTGGAAAAAAAACCGGGCGGTTGAAACCGCGGCTATACAAACAAAACCCGCATTGCCAAGGGTTGAATAACAGGCGGTGAAAATTACGTTTTACATTATTTTCTTGACACCGCGTCGGCGGACATCGTTTTTGTAGACGCGGTTTCAACCGTACGTCCGATCTTAATTAATCTTAATAGCAACCGCAAAACGGCTTTAATACAATGCTTTAACCATCTCGCCCAGCAATGCTGTTGCTTGACTTCACACTTTCCTCAGAATTTAGAGTTAGTTTAGATAAACACCGATCGCCCGATTCAATCGATCGAGGAAATATCCCATGAAAACAGATTACCTCATCGTCGGCAGTGGTTTATCAGCACTGGTTTTCGGAGCTTTGATGGCAAACTCCGGCAAAATCGTACACATCCTCGAAGCTCACGAGCACCCCGGAGGCTTTGGCCACACCTTTACAATGGCCAAAAAATACACGTTTAATGCCCAATTCCACTACGTTTGGGACTGCGGCGAAGGACATACAGTCAATCGAGTGCTCAAAAAACTCGGTCTCGATCGAGATGTCACCTTTGAGCGGTACGATCCGAATGGCTACGACCACATGAGAATGCCTGGGTATGCACTGGATATTCCCTCGGAACCAGAGGAACTAATCCGCAGATTGTCGGCGCTGTTTCCCGAAGCAAGCGAGAACATTCGCAAATTCGTCAACGAAGTCGAGCAAACCGGCGCGGGACTCAGAAAACTCGCTCCTCCCGTCAAACCAATTGAATTGCTCAAAAATTTCGGTGACGTATTCTGCGCCATCCAACACCTCAATAGTACACTTCAGGACGTTTTCGACAAGTTCCAACTCCCGCAAGCCGCCCAGACCCTATTAGCCCTGCAATGGCCGGACTTTTTGCTGCCGCCGAACCAACTTTCTTTCTATGCTTGGATTGCCTTATTTCGAGGCTATCAAGAAGGTGCATTCTACCCGACGCAGCATTTTGAAGATGTGATCAATTCTTTAGTTAAAGTCATTGAATCCAACGGGGGGAAAGTTCTACTAAATCATGAAGTCACAAATTTCAGGCTGACAGATAGAACTGTCACGGGAGTTGAAGCGATGGATTTGACCACGCATCAAACCCATGAATTCACTGGCGACACAGTAATTTGCAACCTCGATCCCAAACGAGCGGCTAAGATGATTGGAGAGGAACTGTTCTCTAAAACAGTGCGGCGGAAACTCAACTATGAGTATTCGGCATCTAACTACATGGTGTACTGTGTTGTCAAAGATATCGACCTCCGAGACTATGGATTTGGCAAGTGGAATACGTTTCATTCCGAACACTTGGATCTGAATGAAGCTTTTGCTCAAATGTATGATAAAAATGATTTTTCCCGTCCGAGTTTTGCGATTACAACGCCGACTTTTTTGACGGAAGCGCGGGGGGATTGTCCAGAAAATTGTCAAATTGTGGAATTTCTGACTGTTGCTAATTATGGTTATTTTAAGCAACTTTGGGAGAGCGATAAAAAAGCTTACAGGCAGAAGAAACAAGAGATTCTGGACTCGATTTTAGATGTTGTTGAAAAACACTATGTTCCAGATTTTCGCAAACATATGGTGTTTCATATTACCGGAAGTCCTACCACTAACGAGCGCTTCTGTTGGTGTCCTAATGGCAATTCCTACGGTTCTACCCTGACGCCGCGCAACATGGGGGTCGATCGGCTAAATCACGAAACCTCCCTCAATAATTTCTATTTCTGCAACGCTTCCTCGGGCTATCCAGGCTTTGCGCCGACATTTTGGACGGGGGCGCTGCTTTATCAACGTTTATCCGGTGATGCGATTTTAGGGTGAAGAATAACAATTAAATAACAGCGATATTTCGTGGCTTGGGTTGAGGCTTTGGGAAATCAAAAATTGGCTGATATCCATGAGGACACGGCAGATGCAGACGGCGGTTGAAACCGCGTCTATAAAAACTAAGTCCGCCGACGCTCCCTTAATAAAACAACCTAATTTTAACCGCCAGTTCTTCAACCCGCGCACCATCCGGGTTTTGTTTGTGTAGACGCGGTTTCAACCGCGAGCGTCTTCTATCAATTTAGGAGTAAACTATGAGAATTGCAATTGTTGGGGGCGGAGCTAGCGGTATGGCGACAGCCTACTGGCTCGATAAACAGGGACATCACGTCACTGTTTTGGAAAGGGAGCCGATTTTAGGCGGACACATTCGGACGCTCAACAAAAATGTCGAACCCAATCAATCTGAGTGCAATGAAATATTAGAAAATGGGGTGCTGGAATTTCCCACTGTGTTTTACAATTTCGTTGCTTTGATGCAGGAGCTAGGCGTTGAATTAGAACCTGTGCAGATTGGTTCAGTGCTGTTTTTTAAAGATGGCGAACACTTTTTGTCGCGAGTATCTATCGAAAAGAATTTCACCGGTATCCAACGCCTGATTGAGTATTTGCGGCTCGATAGTCTGTACGCTCGTTCGGCTGGATTTATTTTAAAAATGCGGTTTGCTAAACAGCACGATTTCTACGATATGCCGCTTTCTCAGAGTTTGAAAAGCTCGTGCGTCCGCAATGATTGGCTGAAGTTGCTGACGATGTACAGCTACTCAATACCGTTTGAATTGCTCGACAATTTTCCGGCAGAATTGGCGATACCGATGCTGCGCGCCTATGCCTCGGTTAGTTGGGTGAGGATTAAAGGCGGGGTGTATTCTTACATTGAAAAGATTCTGGAGCGGTTTAAGGGCGATATACTGCTGAACGTGGAGATTGCCAAGATTTTTAGAAGTGCTGATGCTGTAAAAATTGTGCTGGCTAATGGGGAGATTTTCGAGTTTGATCAGGTGGTTTTTGCGATGCCGCCCGACCAGGTGATGAGGCTGTTGGCTGATCCGACGGAGGCGGAAACGAAGCGGTTTGTGGCGTGGAAACCTAATTATGCGACGACTGTGCTGCATTCGGATACTTCGATGTACGATCGCTATGGTATTCGCAAGTTATCAGAATTTGATTTTTTCGAGACGGACAAGGGATGGGGCTATAATGCGAGCTTGAATCAGCTTTGCGGCATCACATCGCCGCGGGAGTACAGCTTAGCATTTAAACTGGAAGAGTCGATCGCCAAAAAACACATTATTCACATCCAAAAACATCACACGCCGCTGTATAATGTGGAGTCTTTTCGATACCGAGACGAAGTTATCGAGACTAACGGGGAAAACAACACTTATCATGCGGGAGCTTATTTAGGGGATGGTTTGCACGAAGGAGCGATTACCTCTGCTTTGCGAGTCGCGAAATTAATCGGGTGAGATCAATGGTGATGCTAAAAACTCTCGAAAATATCGGTAAATTTCTGGCTGGTGCAGCACTCTCACAAAAGTAATAATGTCTGCATCAAAAGTTAAACCAATGCCAGAGTCGCCGGCTCGGATGCGAGAGTGATTTTTTCCGTTTGCTAAGCTGCGACACAACCCCCGGCATTTAAGTAGACATCATGGCTCACAGATGCGGGCATTGTTGATCCAGCTAACTGAGTACCCTCAAAGTTGGCTCCGATGAACGTTGCCCCGCTCAAGTCGGCTTCGCTCAAGTCTGCATAGCACAGCCTAGCCCAATCGAGGTTTGCCTGCACCAAAGAAACTCCCACCAGATTTGCCCTGGTTAAATCTGCTCCCATCAACTGGACGCCCCGCAACTGAGCCCCGCTGAGATTCGCTGCTAACAAGTTCGAGCCTTCCAAGTTGACCCCGTTCAGTTTGGCCTCGCTCAGGTTGACGCCATTGAGATCCGTCCTGCTCAGGTCGATGCCATTGATGTAAGCTTTGCTGAGATAGATGCCTGTTAGTTGAGCGCCAAAAAGCTTTGCACCGCTGAGTTTTGCCCCTCCGCAGTTTGCCCAGTTGAGGTTTGCTCCCGTGAGGTTGGCACCCCGCAGGTTGATGAATTGTAGGTCGGCTGTACACAAATTGGCGTTCCAGAGGATGGCGCTCCGCAGGTTGCTACCGATGAGTTGGGCGCCACTCAACTTTGCCCTGGGGAGTTTTGCTTTGACGAGGAAAGCTCCGCTGAGATTGGCTTTGGTAAGCTCTGCGTCCGCTAGTCTGGCTTGGCCCATTTTAGCAAAACTCAGATTTGCCCTGTAAAGGTTTGCGCCGTTGAGTTCTGCTTTGGTGAGATGCGCCCGACTCAGGTTAGCTCCCGACAGGTTAGCCCTCGAAAGGTTTACCCCGACCAAGATGGCTCCGCTGAGATTGGCTCCGCTGAGGTCGGCACCAGCAAAGTCTCTGTTTCCATTTTCGTAGTCTTTGAGCAGCTCGGTTACTTCCATAGGGGTCAGATTCCTAATAGCGGAAATTTATCTAGAAATACGCACTCTTTATAAATATTTTATATCTAACCGAGCGGATGCGATCGCACTTTGAAGAAAGCTTAAAATTAACTTTATATTTCTCAATATACTTGGTTCTTTTTGCCACACTTCGGACAGTTTTTGATTGCCAACCGTAGAATAAGGGTTTCAGGGGGATCAGTACGAGGGCAACGCTTGCCGAGGCACAGGATCTGCTTTCGGGTAAATCAATGGTTTCAGACTGTGACCTCAAAACTGTCCGGTTAAAAGTAATTTCCGACATTGCGCCTCTGGGGGATTTCTGGATATGCCTAACGGTAGATGCTATTTGTTCAAAACCTAGTCGATCATCTAGTACAGATTGTACAAAACTAAAAGCGAGCAATATTTGTGTGGGGCAAGTCCCTCTACTTTTAGTTAGGCAGATGTTTCAATCTATGTTATTCTGAGTGAAAATGGAGGAATCATTATGTCAAAAGAAAGAAAAAGCAACAAAGAAGTCAAAAAGCCCAAGAAACAGCCTGACGGTGTGGCTAAGCCGAAGGATGACAACAAAAATTATGGCACAGACAACCGCAAGTAGATAGCGAAAGCCTTAGCAAATTAGGTTTCAGTTTCAATCCCTAATAACGGTTGAGGTTAATTGCGACTTAAGGCAGTTCGCCATGATGATTGTATAATTACGGTTCGCTACAAGTTAGGACTTTTGGGCAAAAATAGCAATTGCGTTGCATCCTCAAAATTTAGTCCCTCGATTTTTACGCCTACTTCCGCTTTTTTGCCCAAAAAATAATGTAGTTCCACAATCCCATCACAGGGATATCTCAGTCACAGCAATATTACCGCCAAAACAGACATCAACATCAGTCCCCGCCGCCCGATCGCGATTACCGTACTCTCCGACATAATAAAAGTATTCTCCCTCCATCCTGTAAACCACAGGCAGCGGCTGCGTCGAAGGCTTGCAAAACACAATTTCCGGTTCCGCACTTCCCGGCGCTAAATGCGGCAAATTCACATTCCAGAAACACCCAGGCTTTGATTCCCGATTTAGCAAATCCGCCAATACCCGCGATGTCCAGCGAGTCGCTAAATCCCAGTCTATTTCCCAAGGCCTTTTCATCCAGTGGGAAATGGCGATACCAGGAATCCCGTGCATTGCTGCTTCCCGCACCGCCGCCACCGTACCCGAAATGTACACGTCAACCCCCAAATTGCCGCCCGCATTAATCCCCGAAAGCACCAAATCCGGCTTGGGACAAACGTGATTCAGAGCGAGGCGCACGCAGTCTGCGGGTGTTCCCCCTACAGCATACTCAGATTCCGATCGCCGATCGACATGAATCGGACTGTGAGCCGTCACTTGATGCCCGCAGCCAGACAACTGCCCCTGCGGAGCCACGATAATTGTCTTACCTTCTACAGCCTGCAAAAGTGCCTGAATCCCTGGAGCGTCGATGCCGTCGTCGTTGGTTAAAATTATCGTCATTGAAAATTACTCCTAAATTTGGCTGCTGTCGGAATTGTCACAAATGCCCACTTGTGGTAAAGTTTTGTGTCGATTGCTTTGCATCAAGGCAATCTGCAAGTTCAGTTAAACGCGCTCACAGCTATGTTTTTGTTACCAATTCTACCCTTAGCTCAAGCAATCCCGACACGTCCCGCCCAAGAACTGATCATCCAGCCAGAAGTCCCGCTACCGGAAAACGAACTGGATTTGCCAAAACCGCAGACAACCGCCCCGCTGAACACTGTAATGCAGCCCCAGCAAGTGCGCGTTTTGCCGGGAAAACTCGACAACATCCCCGTTTTTAATAGTAATAGCCCCGAAGTTGTGCAAACGGAAGGCATTTTGCTCTCCACATTTCCGCAGGAATCTAAACAAGTACCTGCTGCACATTTAAACTTTCCCTTCAAAGGCCGATTTGATATCTTCGCCCACCACATCGCTAAAGCTAAAAATCGCGAACAAACTCGCACCTTATTTCAAGGCATAATTGTTTACAATCCCAACTCGGAACCTGTTACTTTAAATATATTGCAAGGAGCTACCTATTTGACTCGGCCGGATGCTTTGTTTGTCGATTTGCCGTCGTATTTAGAAAATCGATTCGGCACCGTGTTTGCGGGGCCTGGCAGCCGCATCACCAGCGATGTGCTGCGGGGGCACCGACAAGCCATTTTGCCGGCTGCGATCGAAATTCCGGCGAATCAGAGCCGAATGCTGATGAATTTGCCGATACCTGTAGGCCATGTCACGCCTGCTTCCAACGGGCGATCGACTTTGATGCGAATGTCGAGCAGCAATTCGGTTTATGTTGCTAGTTTAGCAATGTTTGCTCCTCAAACTAAAGAAGGAGTCGAGCAATATCCGACTTTAGAACAGTGGGAAAATATTTTAGATACCAAAGGTTTAGCCGGGCCGAGAGATTTGGCACCAACTCCGAGAGGCGAAAATCCGCTGCAAAAAATTTACGGCCGCGTGGCGGGTGTCGCTGAAGGTTCTCAATGGCAAGCTAAAATTACTGACAATTCGAGAACCGATTATTTAACAATTCCTAAGCGCGGCGAGTCATTTTCCTATGCTCTGAGCACTACTGATACTGGTACTTTTGGGACTGGTCAAATTCAAAGCGCTAAAATGTTAGCTCGCTATCCTGATACTGCTTATTTTGCTCACGGTAATTACGGGATTCAATACAACTTAACTTTTCCGCTTTACAACAAATCTCGTGAGTCTCAAGCTGTGAGCATTAGAATGCAAACACCGATTAAAGCAAATACAGAATCGGCGGGATTGATGTTTTACGATCCTCCGGAAAATCGGATATTTTTCCGAGGTACGCTGCGGGTGATGTTTAATGACGATACGGGCAAGACTTTGACGCGCTACATTCACATCGTGCAGCGCCGGGGACAGCAGGGGGAAGCTTTGGTGAATGTGAATATGAAGCCGGGGGAACGCCGTTTGGTTCAGGTGGATTTCTTGTACCCGCCGGATGCTACGCCGCCGCAAGTCTTGACTGTGCGATCAAGCAATTAGTCAGTTGACAGTTGACAGTTGACAGTTGACAGTTGACAGTTGTCAGTTGACAGTTGTCAGTTGACAGTCATTGGTTATTAGTTGCGATCTCAAATCTGCTGACATCGGAATGATATTCGAGTGCTGTCCCAGCTCGCGAGGGCAATGATACCTAGAAGTAGGGTGCGGAGCGAATAATGAGATTTTTGCTCTTTTACTCACAATCTCACTACTGACTACTGACTACTGACTACTGACTACTGACTACTGACTACTGACTACTGACTACTGACTAATGACTAAAGTGTCAAAGATTGAGGATTTGTCTCAATCAATTTGGCTAAATCTTGCAAGAAAGATGCAGCATCAGCACCGTAAATAATCCGGTGATCGCAAGTAATATTCACCTGCATTTGCCGCTTAACTCCCATCAAGCCTTCCTCGTTAGCTACGACTTGCGGCCGCGAAGAGCCGATCGCCAAAATCGATCCTTGATTCGGTGGTAAAATTGCATCAAACTTATCTACTCCAAACATTCCCAAATTGGAAAGAGTAAAAGTTCCCGTGCTGTATTCGTCAGGCTTTAGCTGTTTGGCGCGGGCGCGATCGACTAAATCCTTCCAACTGCGGGAGAGCGAATAGATATCCAGGCGATCGGCATTTTGCAGCACCGGCGTAATCAAACCGCCACCATCCATCGCCACCGCTACCGCCACATTAATATCAGCGCGGTGTTGAATTCCCGACTCCACATAACAAGCATTCAGCAGAGGATGTTTTTGTAAAGTTACTGCTACTGCTTTTGCCAGCAGAGCCGTCATTGTGACGCCTTTCGGCTTAATTTGTTTGTAGAGTTTGTCCAGATTGTCAGTCGTAATTGTGTAGCCGACGCGGAAACATGGCACGCTCAAACTTGCTTCCATATTACGGACTACCGCATTTTGCAGCGCGTTCATCGGTACTCTGTTACCGGAAAGCGCTACCGCTGGGATTGGTGCGGGTGCGGGTTTGGCTGCTGCGGGTGCGGGCGCTGCGGGTGCTGGTGTTGCGGGGACTGTGACTGGTTGCTGAACCGGAGCGGGTTGAGCTTTACCTGCTGCTGCTTCTACATCTTCTGCGACAATCCGACCGTTGGGGCCGCTGCCTTTGAGAGAATTCAAATCTACTTTAAATTCTTTGGCTAACTTGCGAGCGCGGGGAGAAACGACGCTGCGGCCGTTTTGGCGGCTGACATTTTGCTGCAAACCCACTGATGCTGTAGCTGCGACAGGAGCGGGAGCTGCGGCTGCTGGGGCTGCTGCTGCTGGGGCGGCGGCTCCTTGCTGCTGAGCTGCGGCGATTTCGGCTTCTGTTTCTGCTACTAGGGCGATCGCCGCTCCCACCGGAGCAACTTCGCCTGCTGGTACAATAATTATTGCTAGATAGCCTTCGTAGAAAGACTCGACATCCATGTCGGCTTTGTCGGATTCAACCACGACTACGGTTTCGCCCTTTTCTACTTTGTCCCCGGCGGATTTGACCCAGGAAACAATTTTGCCCTCTGTCATGGTAGAGCTCAGGGCTGGCATGAAAACTTCGCGAATCATCTGTAAAAAGTCCTTGTGAGTTGGTAATTGGCGATCGGTATTTGGCGATCGGTATTTTTTGGTATTTTGGCGATCGGCAATCGGCAATAATTATTATTATGCCAGCCTCTAGTCCGAAGATGTGTGACTATTGACTCAAAATTACCTACCAATTACCAATTATCAATTACCAATTACCAATTTCTAATTCCTAAATATCACCTCGAATTTCTTCGACTATGCCATCGCGGAGCAGAACTTCTACTTGCATTTTTTGAATCAAGTTTTCTCCCAGGCCCACAGTGAACGTGCCGTCAATTTGACCTTGACTCACTTCTTGTTCGAGGTCTAGCACCTGCACTTGCTGGAGCTGTTGCAGGTTTTGGTTTTTCTGTTCTAGCAGCTCGCTCTTTTTTTGATTCACCTGCATTTGAATGTTGTCTATTTGCTGCATTACTTGCGGGCCTGGGGGTTGCAGGCTTTGCTTTTGGATTTCTGAAACCATCCGCTGCCCTTGCATTTCTAGCTGTTGTAGCTGAGAATCTATTTGATTGATTTGGGCTTGGAGTTGCTGTTGAGCTTCTTCTTTCCAGCGGGGAGTAACGACGACTTTAACGTTAATCGATCGCTTCAAGAGTAATTCAGGAGTGGACAGTTCCATAAAGTTATTGCTTGTCAATTGGGAATTAGGCATTAGTCGTGAGTCGTGAGTCATTAGTCATTGGTTGGTAAACATTTCCTAATGACTAACGACTGAGGACTCGGACTCGGGACTCGGGTGTTGGTGTCAACTTAACGTCAAACCTATTATCAGTCTTCTGTCTGGCGATTCAGGCCTGATCCCCCCTAGCCCCCTTAAGAAGGGGGGGATAAGAATCTTCTCAAAGTCCCCCTTCTCAAGGGGGATTTAGGGGGATCTTGCCTCTGCTATAAACGAGAGATACAAAGGTTTTCAGGCTTAAGTTGACACTCCTTGGGGACTCGGGTGTTGGGATAATTTTTGCTTCTCCATTCCCCAAGTCCTGCGAATCTTTCAAAACATCCCGTCAATCATATCGCGGTAGTGTTCCGTCACAACCGGGCGCTTAATTTTCAGGGTCTGGGTCAACATTCCATTTTCCATCGAAAACGGCTCCTGAATCAACCGGAACGGGCCGATGCGATCGTCCGCGCGGTATCCGGGGCGATTTTGCACCTCCCGGTTCAATTCTTGGCGGAATAAGTCTTGAATTTTCTTGCTATTCCAGTCAATTTCGTGTATGGGCGGATTCTGAGTTTCGGCCCATTTCTGCACGGCTTCAGGATTGGGGACAATTAAGGCGCCGATCGATCTCTGGTCTTGACCCACTAGCATAATTTGGTCAATGTAGGGGCTGCGGATACAAGCATCTTCGATCGGCTGCGGTTCGATGTTTTCGCCGTTGGTAAGGACGATCGTATCTTTGGCCCGCCCAGTCAAAACTAAGTCGTTTCCCGGTGTCAGCCAGCCCAAATCCCCGGTGTCGAACCAGCCTTCAGAGTCGATCGCCTTTGCAGTAGCTTGCGGATTGAGATAATATCCTGCCATGATTTGCGGCCCGCGGCCCAAGACTAAACCGCGCTGGCCTGTTGGCAGTTGGTTTCTGGTTTCCGGGTCTACTATTTTAATCTCAGTATGGGCGATCGGCTGTCCCGCCGAACCTTTAAGATTGTGCCAAGGGCGGCGGACTGTCAAAACCGGAGATGTTTCGGTTAAACCGTACCCCACCAACAATCCGATATTCGCTATTTCAAAGAAATTGTCTAAATGCGCTGCTAAGGAACCTCCGCCGCTAATCGCCCACTTAAAACGTCCTCCCGTAGCTTCCCGGACTTTTTGGTAAACGAGTTTTTCGGCGATCGCGTGCACGGGAGACAACAGAATGCTTTTGATGCGGGCGACCAGTTTTTCCGAAGCAGAAATCGGTTCTAAACTAAGAGTTAATCCTTGGAAAACGCGGCGGGCATCGATGTATTGCTGGCTGGCAGATAACAGGAAATTTACCAATTTTTGTTTATTGGGCGGCTGTTCCCGAAATTGCTTTTGTACTGCCTCATAAATCGATTCCCAGATGCGCGGAACGCTAACCATGTACTGGGGTTTGCAAGTTTTAAAGTCTTGTTTGAAATACCGAATACTCGTGTAAATTTGCGTGCAGCCTTGGGAAAGCAGGAAGTATTCGACACTGCGTTCGTAGGCGTGCCAACTCGGCAGAATGCTGAGGGCGCAGTCGCCGGCTTCGGGTTGGAGAATTGTGCCAAAGGTGGTGATTTGGTGCAGCAGGTTGCCGTGGGTCAGCATCACGCCTTTGGGTTTGCCGGTGGTGCCGCTGGTGTAGAGGAGGGTGGCGAGGGTTTGCTGGCTGTGGTTGGTGGGTTTGAGAGGGCGGTTTGCCCCTGTGGTCATGACTTGGGAAAATTTGACTGTGTTTAGGGTTGGGCTGGTTTCCGGTTCTTCGTCGGAGAGGAGGACGATGAGTTCGATCGGCAAATCGGGGAGGCGGGCTTGCAGTTTTTTGAGTAATGCCAGGTTTTCGACTACTAAAGCGGTACTGCCGCTGTCTTGGATGATGTAGAGGAGTTCTTCGGGGTCGGCGGTGGCACCTCGAACAGCGTTGGCGGCCCCGGCGGTCATGATGCCTTGGTCGGCTATCAGCCAGCGGGGGCTGTTGTCGGCGAAGAGGGCGACGCGGGGAGGGATTGTTTCTGTTGGGTTTGCGTTGATGCCGAGGGCCTGCAAGCCGCTGGCGAATTGCTGGATTTGTTGGTAGAGGTCGGTGTAGGTGAGTTTGATTTCTGGCTTGCTGTGGGGATCGTGGAGGGCGACGGTTTGGGGAAATCTCTGTTTGACGATCGCCCAAATTTCAGGTATCGATCGAATGGAACTATAATCGATCAAGCGGCTGAGGTTGGCGCGATCGCGATCGGTCATTTGAGAGGTAGTGTCAGGTGCGGGGGGGTTCATAGGGTATTTTCCGGGGTTTTGGGAGATAAAGTTATTGGGTACAAGCTTAATATCAGAGCTATTTTAAAACTATCTGGCAGTGTCGTGACAGTTTGCCAACCTGCCGTTGTTTATTCAGAAAATTAGGGATATCAGATGATGAAATTTATAGTTGGACAGAAATACATGAATTTACGAAAGTTAATAGTAGTTGCTTTGAGTGCGATCGTAGCATCATGTGGAAATGTACTTGGAGCCGAAGTTGCACAGACGCAACCAGAAGATAGTAGACGAACATTTGCTGATTGGTGTCGCCAAAAAGCTAATTTGAATCCTGAAACCAAATATACTGTTGATGTGCTGTTGGAGAAAGCAGGGACTAATGATTGCGATGCGGCCGATCGAAAACTTTCTCTTCTCACGGAACTACAACTGTACTACGATCCAATCAGCGACATCAAACCGCTAGTATCCTTGACTAACCTGACTTCGCTCATCCTCGCCAACAATGAGATCGGTGACATCAAACCGCTAGCATCCTTGACTAACCTGACTTCGCTCGGCCTCATTGGCAATCAAATCAATGACATTAAACCGCTAGCATCCTTGACTAAACTGACCGATCTCGAACTCGTCAACAATCAGATCGGCGACATCAAACCGCTAGCATCCTTAACTAAACTGACTCGGCTCGACCTCAACGAAAATCAAATCAGCGACATCAAACCACTAGCATCCTTGACTAACCTGACTTCGCTCCGCCTCGTCAACAATCAAATTAGCGACATCAAACCGCTAGCATCCTTGACTAACCTGACTCGGCTCGACCTCAGCAGCAATCAGATCGGTGACATCAAACTGCTAGCATCCTTGACTAACCTGACTTCGCTCAGCCTCGAAGGAAATCAGATCGGTGACATCAAACCGCTAGCATCCTTGACTAACCTGACTTCGCTCGGCCTCGTCAACAATCAGATCGGTGACATCAAACCGCTAGTATCCTTGACTAACCTGACTTCGCTCCGCCTCGTCAACAATCAAATTAGCGACATCAAACCACTAGCATCCTTAACTAAACTGACCGATCTCGAACTCGTCAACAATCAGCTCGGTGACATCAAACCGCTAGTATCCTTGACTAACCTGAAGAAGCTCTACCTCATCAACAATCAGATCGGTGACATCAAACCGCTAGCATCCTTAACTAAACTGACCGATCTCTACCTCGACAAAAATCAAATCAGCGACATCAAACCACTAGCATCCTTGACTAACCTGAGAGAGCTCCGCCTCGAAGGAAATAAAATTAGCGACATCAAACCGCTAGCATCCTTGACTAACCTGACTTTTCTCTTACTCAAGAACAATCAAATTAGCGACATCAAACCGCTAGCATCCTTGACTAACCTGACCGATCTCTGGCTCGTCAACAATCAAATTAGCGACATCAAACCGCTAGCATCCTTGACTAACCTGACTTTTCTCTTACTCAGCGGAAATCCGATCGCTCCCAAGACTTGCCCTCTCAAACCAGCCTCTATCTGTATGTGGGAACCACTATCCAAACCATAAAACTTGAAAATGATGCCCGATCGCACTTAAATGCTTTAGTCGCGATGGCTGTGGTGCCGATCGAGTCCGATCGCCAATTCTATCCGCACATCGGCTTCAGTCAGGGAGAGATTGTCGGGAAGGGCGATCGTAATTTGCATGATTTAAGGTACTTTTTAATTTTGATGGTCTTTTAAATGCGATCGATAATGTCTCGAATTTGATTTGCTGGGATATCATCTTGGTCTGACTTGGAGTAGATAACGACCAGTAAGATGTAGGTATCGCCCCTGAGTTGATAGATAACTCGGTATCCGCCACTTTTGCTTTTTTGGATGTCACTATTTTTCAGTCTGACTTTGAATACAGTGTAACCAGTTCCGGGGATTTTGTCGCCGATAAAGTTGCCAGACTGGAGTTCATTAAGTAGTGGTTGTATGTCGGTGCGGATGCTTCGGTAGCGTTTAATGAGGGTGCGAAGTCGTGTTTTGAACTCATCGGAAAAGACAATCTGGATTTGGGGTATCTCGTCAGTCATCAATGCCATCCCAGAGTTCGGAAATAGGATGTAATTTACCTTCTTTAATTTGCTGCATAGAGTTGCGGAGGCTGGCTAGTATGAGTTCGGCAGGTTCGTCATCGGGATCTGCTGGCGGGGTGACGATATGGCGATCGATTAATATTTGGTAGAAATCGTCCGCTGAAATTTTAGCGAGTTGAGTGGCTTTATCTAGACGGAGGCTGTGCTGCTGATAAAGTACGATCGCCAATTCTATCCGCACATCGGCTTCAGTCAGGGGGAGATTGTCGGGAAGGTCGATCGTAATTTGCATGATTTAAGGTACTTTTTAATTTCTAGTTTATCTTTAAGTTTCACAATTTGGCAATCCTACCAGAGCGCAATTATTAGCTAAATCTGCCAAATCTTGCCAAGTGTGAAAGGAAAAGTAGCGTTTGTTTGCTGCCTGATTCCATTCACCCTTTGGAACACTCCTCTCATGGCCGATCGGGCGCTTAAAACGGTGCTACTTTATCGCGTTCAACCTCCTCGCGGGGAGCCGTTTTTCCATCCAAATTTGTGTCATCATGGGGCGGATGTTGCGAGCGATCGCTTTACAAAACGCGATCGCGAGTCGAGACAATCACTACATACAGCACCGGCACCATAAACAAACTCAAGAAAGTAGAAACAACCATCCCCCCCGCGATCGCATTCCCGAGCGGCGACTGGCTGCACCTGCACCTTCAGGATTAACCAAAGGCAGAATCCCTCGAAGTCGGCCGATTCTGGGGAGTCAGTCGCCCACTGCTGCGATCGCGCCTTGTTCCTTGGCTATTTGGTCGGTTAACCACTGGATTTCAAACTGGAGGGTGCTTTTACACCTTTCCCAGGATGCTGCTTGATAGAGGTCAACGCGATCGTCCTGTTCAGTTTGTTGAGCCTCTAGGTAGTCTTGGCGCAGGTAGCAGACTCTCAAGCGGTGTTCGAGCAACTTGATTCTTTCTGGGGTTTCTAAGTCACCAAAAAAGAAAAACTTGATTTGGAAGCGCGATCGACTATTTACCCAGCTTTCTTGAGGGTGTTCGAGCATTTGTTCTCGCCAGAGTTCGCGCCCTTGGGCTGTAATGTCGTAGATTTTGCGCGGGTTGCCGCCATCTCCGGCAACTTGGGCCATTACCGAAATCTCGCCTCGCTCTTCCAAGCGCTTCAGCAGCGGGTAAATTGCTCCGTAGTTGACGCTGATGTAACTGCTCATAAACAGCTCCAGTTGTTGTTTTAGCCGATAGCCGTGCAGGGGTTGTCGCTGTAGCAGGCCAAGGGCTGATAATTCAAGCATTTATATCACTTTGATATTATAGTCTGGACTACACAACTCTACCTGATTGAAGGGCGATCTGATAAATAGCTAGTTTCAAATAATTCGCGTAATTTCTGCTACAAATTAGCAACATTTCTTTACATCAAGCCTTCTGGAATGCACAAATTATCGAGAATTGAAATCTTTTAATCTTTAATTAAGCTATTTACGTGTATTTACGTACAAAAATGGGAAGCGTTCTGGGCTTTACTTCACACAATCTTCACAATTATCCGCGACTATACGGTTAAATTATAAAGATTGTGTAAAGATAACCATTGAACCGTAGCCAATATAGCTATTTTCTGAGCTATGATTAGAGCGAGCGAAACCAACACTTACGCAATAACCGCACTTTCCTGAAAAAAAACCGAATTCCGACATCCCAAAAGTTGTCAAAAATGTTGGAAATATGAGGTTTTCGACGCACAAATCAACAAGTATTTTTCAGCCAGATAGGTTTCAAAAAAAAACTCAAAATTGGGCAGAATCTGGTTAGTTATCGATCAAGAAATCTGACACAAAAATTCAACAGGGAAAGCAGGGAAAGCTATGAAAAAAAGTTTAGGGGTACAAAATTACTTCGAGCGCTCCCAAGCCTCATTGCCAACTATTCCAGCCCTTGAGAAACTCTTGGAGGAAATCAGTCCAGAACCGACATTAATTGCAAAATTAAATACAGCCTGTGAAATTTGCGATTTTCAGCTCGGAGATGAAATAACCCAATATCAAACACCGGATAATACCAACAATTTAGTTGAACAAGCACAGAGCGATCGCAATTTTTATTTAGTTTGCCAGGGCAGAGTCAGGCTGCTAGCGGTAGAAGCCTCTAAACAGCAGGAAGTTTCGGCGACTGTACTGGAACTCGGCGCATTGTTTGGGACTGACAACCTCTTGATTGAAAGCGGACTGCCTTACAGGGCAATTGCGGCCGGCATCTGCCAAATCGCTCGAATTAACGCTGCTAAATTGCAGCTTGTTTTAGAGGAATTCCCCCAACTGCAACAGCACTTGCAGCAAGAATTTCAACAGCGACAGTGGTTAATATTTTTTAAGACGCAAACAGATTTGCGATCGCTCGCTCCCCACCAACAACAGCTTCTGTGGCCGAACTTACTTCCTTACCTAGAAGAAAACCGAATTACCGCCGGAGTTTCCATCGCTGAACACTGCCAAAAATCCACCAATCATTTTTGGCTCCGCAGCGGTAAAATTCAAGGTCAAGCACCGCCAATTATCGGCAGTAACTGGGGACATTCAGGCGTACCGAGCGACTGGCAAGCCGCAACAGACCTGCTAATTTACCAGCTTAGCTCCGAACAGTGGGAAATCGCCCAAGCCACAATTACTTCCGACAGTAAATCTCGCCCTAAAATTATCCGCAAATCTCCGATTTTAAGCTTAGTACCTGCGCCAAAAGATGCCACCTCTGCCTCAAACACTGAGCCGTCAAAATTAACCGCAGTCGAGCATCCCAAATCGGGATCGGGAATCATTAGTTTTCCCAAACCTAAGCGGCGCAGATGGTTGAGCAGCGGACACCCATTCATTCAACAACAGAGTACAGCAGATTGCGGAGCTACCTGCTTAGCCATGATTAGCGAATATTGGGGTAAGAAATTCAGCCTGAATTACTTGCGTGAATTGGCGGAAATCGGCCGCAGCGGCGCGTCGCTAAAAAGTCTGGCAAAAGCAGCGGAAAGGATGGGGTTTCAAACCCGTCCCGTGCGAGCTTCTTTAACTCCACTCCGCAATCAAAATCCCTGGATTGCTCACTGGCAAGGAAATCACTACGTTGCAGTTTACAGATTCAAGAATCAACAGGTTTTAGTTGCCGATCCGGCGGCGGGCAAGCGGTGGATGAGCATTAAAGAATTTACCGAAAATTGGACTGGATATGCCCTGATCTTAGACCCGACAGCGGAACTTTACCGCAATCACAGTGCTGAACATAAAGGGATTAAAGTTAAAAATTTTCTGGGCATAATCTGGCCATATCGGGCTGCGATCGCCCAAATCCTGGTACTATCCTTGCTGATCCAACTATTTGGCCTAGTTACTCCCCTATTTACCCAGGTAATTCTTGACCAAGTGGTTGTCAGCAAAAGCATCGTCACTCTGCACGTTTTCGCGATCGGGCTGCTGATGTTTAGTGTTTGGCGATCGCTGTTGAGCGCAACGAGACAGTATTTGCTGGATTATTTGTCCAACCGCATTGACTTAACTTTAATTAGCGGGTTTATCAGTCACACTCTCAGTTTGCCGATCAAGTTTTTTGAATCTCGTCAGGTGGGCGATATCTTGACGCGGGTTCAGGAAAATCAAAAGATTCAGTCGTTTTTGACTCGCCAAGCTATTACTGCTTGGTTGGATGCTTTGATGGCTGTGGTTTACATCGCACTGATGGTTTACTATAACTGGCGTCTGGCTTTGTTGGTGCTGGCTTTGATTCCACCGATCGTGATTTTGACTTTAGTGGCAACTCCGTTTCTGCGCCAAGTATCGCGGGAGATTTTTAAGGAAAGTGCCAAACAAAATTCATCTTTGGTGGAGATGATTACTGGGGTGGCGACGATTAAGGCAACTGCTGCTGAGCGAGAAATGCGCTGGCGCTGGGAAGACCAATTAACCTGCATGATTAATGCTAAGTTTCGGGGACAGAAGTTGGCGAATTCTTTGCAGGTAGTTGGGGGTGGGATTAATACTTTGGGCAGCACGGCTTTGCTTTGGTATGGGGCAATGCTGGTGATTCAAGATGAGTTGACGATCGGTCAATTTGTGGCTTTTAATATGATGATTGGGAGTGTGATTTCTCCTGTGCTTTCGGTGGTGGGACTTTGGGACGAGTTTCAAGAGGTGTTGGTGTCGATCGAGCGTTTGGATGATGTATTCTCGGCCCAAGCTGAAGAAAGTCCTTACAAACCAATGCTGGTGCTGCCTCGCATTCATGGAACCATCAAGTTTGACAATGTTTCTTTCCGCTATTCTCAGGATGAGGAACGCAATACGCTGCAAAATCTTTGCTTTGAGGTGCAAGCTGGGGAAACTGTGGCAATTGTCGGCCGCAGCGGTTCTGGTAAGAGCACTTTGGTGAAGCTGCTGCAAGGTTTCTATTATCCAGAAAAAGGGCGGCTGACGGTTGACGGCCACGATATTCGGCATATTTCTTTGCAGTCGCTGCGAATTCAGTTGGGTGTTGTCCCTCAAGATTGTTTCTTGTTTTCGGGAACGATTTTGGAAAATATTACGCTGTACAAAAATTTTCAAACCCCCGCGAGTCAAGGGGAGGAAGGAAGATTTGCTGATTCTACAAGCTTGGAAGAGGCGATCGAAGTTGCGAAGTTAGCAGAAGCTCACGCTTTTATTCAAGATATGCCGCTGGGGTATCAAACTCCTGTGGGGGAGAGGGGAACGAGTTTGTCTGGGGGCCAGCGGCAGCGAATTGCGATCGCCCGTGCTTTGTTGGGCGATCCCCGAGTTTTGATTTTGGATGAAGCAACTTCTTCGCTGGATACGGAGTCTGAGCGCAGGTTCCAGCAAAATCTGGCTCGCATTAGTCGCGATCGCACTGTGTTTATCATCGCTCACAGGTTGTCTACGGTGCGGAATGCCGATCGAATTTTGGTTCTAGACAAAGGCATTTTAGCCGAACAAGGCAACCACGACGAATTAATGGTCGAACGCGGACTTTACTATCACCTCGCTCAGCAACAGCTCGATCTTTAAAGTCAGTTGACAGTTGACAGTTGACAGTTGACAGTTGACAGTTGTCAGTTGACAGTTGTCATTAGCAACCAACACAAGACTAACGATAATTTTCAATTACCGATTCCCCATTACCAATTCCCAATGCCCAATGCCCAATGCCCAATGCCCAATGCCCAATGCCCAATGCCCAATGCCCAATGCCCAATGCCCAATGCCCTATTTGGAGTAAGAATCATGGTTTCACAAGATGGCAAAGAATTAAGCACCGCTCCCGATGAGATAGCTGAAGTCTATGGGGGCGTAGCTTTAAGGCAAGAAAACGAAGCCAGAAAAACAGACCGCTCTTTAGAAGTAGTCGAATCCAAAAATCGCTCTTCTAAAACTAATGAATATATCTATCCGGCAAAGTTTCGGCAGCCTGATGTTGATAATTGGTCTACTTCTTTGCATTCGGTACTAGACCAACCGCCAGTATCTTTTCCCCAGCGGTTGATCTTAGGAGGACTGGTTTTTTCCGTAGCTTTTGGAGCGTGGGCTACTTTGGGCAAAATCGATCAAGTCGGCCACGCTCAGGGCAAATTAGTTCCCAAAGGTGCTGTTTACAAAATTCATCCGACTGAGCCGGGAAAAATTATTAACCTCGCGATCAAAGAAGGTCAAAAAATCAAAGCTGGACAATTATTGGCGGAATTAGACCCGGAAACGGCTTCCAGCGAGGTGGAGCGTCTCGATAAAATTCTGGACGCTTATCAGATTCAATTGGTACAGCAGATTAGTTCGATCGAGAGAACTCGACTGGAAGCTCAGGCGAGCCTCGCGATTGCTGCGGCGGACAAGCGGGGGGCCCAAGCTGCGATCGACCGATCGCGCGCTACACTCGCCACCACGCAGTCTCAAATCGAGCAATTGCACGCAGATGTAGTGTCTCAGAAAGCGCGGCAGGAACAGATCAAACCTCTGGAAAAGCAGGCACAAAATCTGTTGTCGCAACTGAAAACTGATATCACTTCTCAAGAGGCGAGGCGCGATCGCGTGAAACCGCTGCAAAATAAGAGTCAAGACTTGCTGACACAATTGCGAGCAAAAGTAGCGGCTCACAAAGAGCGGATCGGGCGACTCAAACCTTTGGTAGATGAGGGAGCGCTGTCAAAAGATGTATTGTTTCAAGCTGAGGAAGCTCTGCGGGAAAGCGAAAATGCGGTGATTAGAAGCCAGTTGGGGGAGACAACTCAGGCTGACGATCGAGTATTTGAGGTTGAGCAAACCGTGCGCGACAGGCAAAGTGCTGCGATCAGGAGTCAACTTTCTGAGACAACTCAGGTTAAGGAAAGGCTGTTTGAGGTTGAGCAAGGTTTGCGCGATCGCACGAGCTCGATCGGCAAAATGCAAGGCCAATTAACCGAACAACTCGCAGAAGTCGATCGGCTGCAAGCCGAAGCCGCCAGCAAACAAGCCGCAGCGCGCCAAATGCAGTTAGAAAAAGAGCAAAAAGTTCAGCAGTTGGAAATGGAATTAAACCAAGTCAAATCCAAAATTGCCGAAACCCAAACCCTGCTCGCTCAAGCCAAAAATAAGCTCAAACAAAGATTTCTCTACGCACCAGTCAGCGGAGTGATTTCCGCGCTCAACATTCACAACATCGGCGAAGTAGTGCAACAAGGTCAAACTATTGCAGAAATGACTCCGAATCACGCTCCTCTGGTGCTGGAAGTCAGTTTGCCAAATCGAGAAGCGGGTTTTGTCAAACTCGGAATGCCGGTACAAGTGAAATTCGATGCTTTTCCTTATCAAAATTACGGCGTGATTGCGGGAAAAGTTGTATCAATTTCGCCGGATGCCAAAACAGACGAGCGATTGGGTGTTTTTTACCGGGTGGAAGTTAGTATCGATCGAGATTCAGTGAAAGCCAACAATCAAACCTGGAAACTCAAAGCTGGCCAGACAGCTACTGCGGAAATTGTGATCCGCCAGCGCTCCATAGCCGACATTTTGCTCGATCCGCTCAAGCAACTACAAAAAGGCGGCATGAGTTTGTAGTCAGTTGACAGTAGTCAGTAGTCAGTTGGCAGTTGGCAGTTGGCAGTTGGCAGTTGGCAGTTGGCAGTTGGCAGTTGGCAGTTGGCAGTTGGCAGTTGGCAGTTGTCAACAAATTTGCACTTTACACAAAACAGGATAAAACGATGAATTCGCAATTTCACCATTCTGTCAATCATTCTCAAGTTGGTATCAAACCCGAACAATTGGATGAGATAATTTCAGCGATTTTGGCAGGAAAGTATTCTTGGGCTTGTTTTTTGCTTTTGCGGTGTACGGGTTACAACCCTCTCGACTATATTCCATACCGCACTTCTAACCGCTTGCTCAAGGAAAATACCCAAACGAGGAAATCAGAAACTCAGTCGGCGCTGGGCAAAATTGCGGATTTAGATTATGTGGAAGTGGCGCGGGAAAAACGAGCCGGAGTTCGAGGTGGTTATGTAACTCAGGCTGTTAGCGAGTTGTACTCAGATAGCGCAGGTTTTGTCGCCCAAGTCGGCGGCGAAGGTTCAAATATCTCGTCGCCGGCGGTTGATGTTGACAATCAAGGATTTTTTGCGGGATTTAAGACGCGCTGGTTTAATTTTGCGGGAATGTAATTTAGTCGATCGCGCGATAACCCGGTTGCTAGCATCGAGTGTACCTGTTTTTGGTTGACTCGCTGCGGGCGATCGGGTTTTTTAGTAGCCACACAACATTTTTCTGCCCGGAGCTTAACAAAATTTCATCAAGTTATCGTTACATTCTGATTTAAGATAAATCTGCCAAAATGGCAACACGGTGTGGCGAGCGTACCTGATAATTTGTTAAGTGGTAAAAGAAGACAAACTGACCTGTAATTTATAGGGTTTTGCATGGGCAGTCTTTGTCTATACAAGTTATCAATTAAGCCAAATACTACAATCTTCCAGTCTCGTTAATAGAGTATAAAACGAGGCTGGTTTTTGAATGTCAAAATACATCGATTTTCTGTAGCTTTTGAACAAACAATTCACAAATATTCATGAATTTAACTTTACATTTTAATTTCCACAAATCTGCCAAATTGGCAACACAGCTCTAATTAGTCCAGATATATTAGGTACATCGAAAGAAAACAAGGTTGCTTCAAACAACCACTCAATTAAAAGGACAAAAACCATGATTATCTCTGACCTAAACCATGTCGAAGTTGTTTCCGAAGCAACCAGAATAGAAGGCGGCAGTTTCTATGAAGCTGATTTTATTTACGGCCAAGTTTCTTTCATTTCGCTGACTGCTGGTCTAGCAATTGGTCACGTAGCAGCAGCAGATGCAGGTGCCAGTGCTTACGGTTATGGCACATTTACCAAGGCAGCTACCAACACATATACGAGTCCTTGGTCGAGTCAATCCGCTGCATTTTCTGTATCGGTTTCCAATTAGAAAGTCAGTCGCCCGCTGCTAGTATAATAAGTCCGAACTGCGGGCAGCGGAACGATAGAATTACACAGTTTTTCAGTCAAAACAAAACCTAGAATATTAAAGGAAAAAAACCCATGATTATCTCAGACTTGAACCATGTAGAAGTTGTTTCCGAAGCCACCAGCGTAGTCGGCGGTTTTTATGAAGTTGATGTCATTTACGGCCAAGTTTCTTTCATTTCGCTGACTGCTGGTCTAGCAATTGGTCACGTAGCAGCAGCAGATGCAGGTGCCGGTGCTTACGGTTATTATGGCACATTTACCAAGGCAGCTACCAACACATATACGTCTCCTTGGTCGAGTTCATCCGGTGCATTTTCTGTATCGGTTTCCAATTAATTTGGAATCAGTCGCCCGCTGCTAGTTGAATAAGTCCGAACTGCTAGCAGCGGCACGATAGACATACACAGTTTAGTAAAAATTCCTGCCTGATCCAAGAATAGTAATCAGATAGAGGTAAAAATTAATGAGTATTGAGGATTTGACATATTTGGATCAAATTTCTGACGAAGGCAATATTGTTGGCGGTTTTGCTTCAGCCGATATCAGTGTTTTCGGCTCAGCGTTCGGTGCATTAACCTTAACTGCTGCTAATTCTCAGTCTTGGGCTATATCTTCGCCTTACGGTGGTTCTCTAGCGGTTGGTTACGGTCAGGTATTTGCGATCGCCTACACTCCGCCGTCATTTCCCAAGTTCCCAAACAACTTTCCCTAAATATTAGAAATCAAATAAGTTATATGAGCTCGATGGGGGAAGAAAATCACAATAAAAATGTATAGCTCCATTGCTTTGACCCACAGCAATATTCAGTTGATTTATTAAGCTTAAAACAAATTTTAAGGAGATTAACAGCGATGCCTCAATTAGACGCATCTGCTCCTCCTACCCTAACGGTTGGTAGCAGCAGTCCCAGCGGCTCTAGCTGGTTAGCGGGTGGAACTACTGCAAGTAGTAATGAACCTACTAACTATTCAGCATCTTCAGAATCAGCCGCAACAGCGAACACTTCTCAAATTTCTACTCCCAGCGCGGCTTCAGGAGGCAGCAGCAGTTTAGCCAAGTCCAACTCATCCACTTCCGGCAGCGGTGCAGGGAGTACAAGTAGTGCGACAGCCACTTCCCCGACGGGAAGCAGTACCAGTAGTGAGACTGCTTATGCTGCGGGGGCTACATCGAGCAGCGGCAGCGCTGCTGCGAGTGCTTCTACAGTCGCGCCCCCAACTACTAGCGCCACAGCTTCGGTTCCAGCAGCACCTGCGCCTGCGCCAACACCAACACCTGCGCCCATACCAACACCTGCGCCTGCGCCTGCGCCTGCGCCTGCGCCTGCGCCTGCGCCTGCGCCTGCGCCTGCACCAACACCTGCACCAACACCTGCGCCTGCGCCTGCGCCAACACCTGCGCCAACGCCTGCGCCTGCGCCAACGCCTGCGCCTGCGCCTGCACCAACACCTGCGCCGTTAGGAGACAGCAGCGGTGCGAGCAGCACCAGCAGCGCGACAGCGACTTCTCCGACAGGGAGCAGCAGCAGCACTCAGACAGCATCGGCTCCCGGTGGCACTTCTAGTAATGCGAGTGCCTCAGCTAGCAGCGGTTTATCTACTCCCCCGACTACTAGCGCCACAGCTTCGGCCCCTACTCCTGCACCTGCACCTACTCCTGCACCTACTCCTGCACCTGCACCTGCACCTGCACCTGCTGCGGCTGCCACAGAGTCTGCACCGGCAATTAATATCACAGCGCCAACAGCAACAGCAACACCAACACCAACACCAACACCAACACCAGCGCCAATAACAATACCAATACGGCTAACTCCAACACCAGCACCCGCACCAACTCCAACACCGTCCAATAATGGCGGTGCGCCATTTGCTTCGGTGACTGGCGGCACTTCTAGTAATTCAAGTCCTTCTAATTTGTCTCCAGACAGTACCGGTGGTGGTGGTGAGAGTACGATAATTGCTGAGCCAACAGATAACGCTACCAGCAATTTTCCCGCACTTCCCGATAACAGTACCAACAACAGCAATGCTGATACAACCCCAGCCCCAGAAATTACTGCCCCAGAAAACAATCCTGCGGAATTAACTGTCACCTACGACAGTAACGGCGGCGGATATTGGCTGGGCACGAGCGACATCGATGTGATTACTTGCGGTAGCGGGTTCGATCGCGTTTTTGCAGGTAGCGGCGATGATATTGTTAAAGGTAACAGAGGTGATGATGCGATCGACGGAGGCGATGGCAACGACACTTTGCGGGGAGGAAGAGGTCAAGATTTGCTGATTGGCGGCAACGGCGACGATTTTCTTTGCGGTGACTTCGGCATCGATACATTGATTGGAGGTAGCGGGGCTGATACCTTTGCATTTAGGCCGGAGACAACGAGTTCTGTGGCTAATCTATTTTTAGCCGATCGACTCGTTGATTTCAATGCCGCTGAAGGTGATAAAATTGGGCTGACAGGCGGACTTTCTGCCACAGACATTGTACTGGTGGCGTTTGACACTGACAGTGACGGTATAGCAGACGTGACTTTGGTCAAGTTTAGTTCAAATAATGGCGATCGAATTTTAGCCGTTGTTTTGGGAACAGTTAACGCAGCGGGTGCAACAACTTTGAGCAATGCTGATTTTATCAGTTTGCCAAATAACATCTTGTAGCTAACCTAACCGTTAACGCGAATTCCCCGGCAGCAAGCATCGGGGGATGAGTTTAATAAAGTTAGATAGGTTGAGAGAAAGATGAAGGACGGTTCCCAGCCATTGATTGAATCAAGTGAAATCATCGAACTACTCAGACAAGAGCTGCAATTAAAGCCATTTTGTCAAAAAGTTTTGCAGAAAAAAGTTATTGACAAAGCAGCCGGGGAACGGGGGTTAACTGTAACTCCCGAAGAAATTCAAGTTGTGGGCGACCAACTCCGGCGCGAGAAGCGTCTAGAGAAAGCAGCGGATACGATTGCTTGGCTGGCGGATCAGATGATTTCCGTAGAAGACTTAGAGGCCGGAATTTGCGATCGAATTCTCTCCCAAAAATTAGCAGAACACTTATTTGCCAAAGAAGTAGAAAAGATTTTTGTGCAAAGCAAATTGCAATTCGATCAAATAATTCTTTATCAAATAATTGTTACCAACCTACAACTTGCCCAAGAAATATTTTATGAAATTCAAGAAGGAGAAATCAGCTTTTTTGATGCTGCTCACCTTTACGACATTGACGAAAATCGCCGGCATTTATGCGGTTGCGAAGGCAAGGTTTATCGGTGGGGTTTAAAACCAGACATAGCGGTGGCCGTATTTAGCGCTAAACCCGGAGAAGTGATTCGTCCCATTGAAACAGAGCGAGGATATCACTTGTTCATGGTTGAAAAGTTTATCCAGGCGGAATTAACCCCTGAACGGTATCAAGAAATATTGCACAATATGTTTAACGAATGGCTGGCTAATGAGGTCAACCATTTATTGTATAATTCTAAAATGTAGGGTGCGCCCGGAGTGCAGAGAAACCTATACATGAGTCCAAACAGCTACTTGTTTAATTCTCATTTCCCCCTCCTATCAATCAATTATCTGCGTCCATCTGCGTACATCAGCCTACATCTGCGGTCAAAAACTAACATAATTTTGCCGCCACCAAGCGCGCACAAACTTAATCTCATCAAACGTATAACGTTCTTGCAAAAATTCATAAATCGCTCTCAATTTTTCATCTCCAATAACTTCAATTGCTTGGACAATAGCCTGCTGGCTTTCCGATTCCACCAACAAATTTATATCCACTTCCCGGCCCATGTCCATCAATTCTACCAGATGCCCAGAAATAGTATTAGGACTCATCCCCCGCGCATTCGCTATGGCTTGAACTGTCAAACCTTGTCGGTATAATTCCCAGGTTTGCATCTGGGAATAAGACGGAGAATTTGCTAGATTAACGACATCAGGAGATACAGGGCTAGTTGGCAATCCTTGTTCTTTGCAAAAAGTACGAATTGCTTCTAAGAAAACTTTGCCGTACTTATCTCGCTTGTTGCTGCCAACGCCGTAAACTTCCTCAAAGTCTGTGAGAGTTTGCGGGCGTTTTTCTGCCATGTCTCGCAAGCTTCTATCAGCAAAAACTACGTAAGGTGGCACAAATTGTTCGTCGGCAATTTGTTTGCGCAGTGTCCGCAGTATGGCAAATAAACCTTCGACTTCTACTACCAAAGACCGAGTTCTTCCCTGTACTTCTCGCGGCGCTTCGATGGCTATTTCAACTGTGCGCTGGCGTTTCATGATTTCCCAACTTTTTTCGTTGAGTTTCAAAATGGGAAAACCGTCTGTTCTTTCGTCTAATAAACCTTGATTTATCAGTGAACGACTCAACCTTTTCCAATCGTCTGCACTTCTATCTTTGCCGATTCCGTAGGTGGAAAGTTGGTTGTGCTGGTATTGCAATATTTTTTGACTTTTTGAGCCGCGTAGCACGTCAATAATATGATTCATGCCGAATTTTTCTTGGCATCTGGCGATGCAGGACAGAAATTTCATGGCTTCAAGTGTCCAGTCTTCTACTGGTTTTTTGTTGCAACAGTTATCGCAATTCCCGCAGTTTCCGGGAAATGAATCGCCGAAATAACTTAACTGGACTGTGCGGCGGCAATCGCTGGATTCTGCATAGTTGATTACTCGCCGTAATTGTTGGCGGGCTATTCTTTGTTCTTGTTCGTCGGGCTTTTGTTCGATGATGTATTCGATGGTTTTGACATCGCCGAATCCGAAAAATAAGGTGCAATGGGATGGTTCGTTGTCTCTGCCGGCGCGGCCTGATTCTTGATAGTATCCTTCGAGATTCTTGGGTAAGTCGTGGTGAATTACAAATCGCACGTCTGGTTTGTTGATTCCCATACCGAAGGCGACTGTTGCTACCATTACTTGCACGTCGTCGCGAATGAACCGGGTTTGATTGGTCGATCGATCGACATCGTTCATGCCTGCATGGTATGGTAAGGCTTGGATGCCACTTTGTTGCAATTTGTAGGCAACTTCGTCAACTTTTTTGCGGCTGAGGCAGTAGATGATTCCTGAACCGCCTTTTTTTTGGATGATTTGCAAAACTTCGGCAAAACTGTGCTTGGTTTTGGGGCGGACTTCGTAGTATAAATTTGGCCGGTTGAAGCTGGCGACGTGGATGTAGGGATTTCGCAGGTTGAGCTGCTGGATGATGTCTTGACGGACGCGCTCGGTGGCGGTGGCGGTTAGTCCCATAATGGGGATGTCGGGATATCGATCGCGCACTCGCTGCATTTGCCTGTATTCTGGCCGAAAGTCGTGTCCCCATTCCGAAACGCAGTGGGCTTCGTCGATCGCAAATGCCGAAATTCCTAACTTATTTGCTACTATATCTAAAAATGGCAAAAATCTCTCGCCCAGCAACCGTTCGGGCGCAACATACAGCAGTTTAATTTTACCTTCGAGAATTGCTGTTTCGCGCGATCGGGTTTCCATCGCGCTCAAAGTGCTGTTGAGAAAAGTCGCCCCAATGCCATTATCCTGCAAAGCTTCCACCTGGTCTTGCATCAGGGCAATCAGAGGCGAAACAACCACAGTCAATCCCGGTTTCAACAAAGCTGGTAATTGAAAGCACAAAGACTTGCCACCGCCAGTCGGCATGACAATCATCATATCCCGTTGTTGTAAAGCAGCTTCGACAATTTCCCGCTGCCCCGGGCGGAAAGAGTCATAGCCAAAGAAATGTTTGAGGGATTGTTCGAGGGAGGAGGGCACGAGAGATGTTGGCGGATTCGACCCTGACATTTGCAGTAGTTGGTTGTTGACTTCTACCCTATTCTATGTCTTTTGAGCACAAATACAGTTACAATATTTGAGAATCTCAATTTAAGCAGAGAAACTGATGCCGAAAGCAATTTGGAATGGTGCCGTTTTGGCCGAGAGCGACAAGTGCGAAATGGTAGACAATAACTATTATTTCCCGGCGGATGCAATCAACCGCGAGTATTTCAAGGATAGCAGCACTAACACTACTTGCGGTTGGAAAGGTGTTGCTAGTTATTACAGTGTTGAAGTCGGTGGACAAGTTAATAAGGATGCTGCTTGGTACTATCCTACTCCGAAAGATGCTGCTAAAAATATTGCAGGATATATCGCTTTTTGGAAAGGAGTTAAGGTAGAGGCTTAGGTTTTTGCCGCAGGTTTGTTAGCCGCGATTTCGATAAGCGTCCAATCGAGGATGCAATAATGTTCATTAGTGTCAACTTTAGCTGCGAACGTACTCATAGACTTCTGTTTACCGCCGAGGCCAGATCCCCCCTAGCCCCCCGAAAGCAAGGGGGGAACAAGATTATTCTCAAAGTCCCCCTTGCTTTCGGGGGATTTAGGGGGATCTAGACTTGGATACTAATCAGAGATACAAAGGTTTTAGGCAATTGTTGACACTAAAGGGGGGGACAAGATTCTGATCAAAGTCCCCCTTTTTAAGGGGGATTTAGGGGGATCTAGACTTGGATACTAATCAGAGATACAAAGGTTTTAGGCAATTGTTGACATGAATGAACATTGTTGTGTCCCTACGGGCGATCGCAATTCCCTACAAATTTTAATCTTTTTCCCAAGCGGCGGCGGCTTCCCATCCCAAACCGCGGCGAACCACAATCGGTTCGCTTTCTGTCAAATCAAGAATGGTAGAAACTTGATATCCCGGATCGGAATCATCATCGACAATGATATCTACTAACTTCAAAAAAGAGTCAAATAGTTCAGCTTTGCCAAAGCTTTCTTCTTGTCCAGACGGCACGGGTGCTGCACCTTCATCATCAGTTGTAATATGAGCAGATGTTGAAATAATCGGATTTCCCAAAGCTTCCACAAGTGTAAAACAAAGCGGGTGCGAGGGAACGCGAATTCCTGTGGTTTTCCGTTTTGGGTTCATTACCAATTTGGGCACTAACTTGGTAGCTGGTAGCAGAAATGTGTAAGGCCCAGGAATTAAGCGCTTGATAATTCTGTATGCTTGATCGCTGACGGCAGCATACTCGGTGATATTTGACAATGAGGAACACAGGAAGGTTAAAGGCTTATCATTGGATAGTTGCTTGATCTGCCTGACTCGTTCTACCGCAGATTTAGAATTTAGATCGCAGCCGATCGCGTAAACTGTATCTGTGGGATAAAGCATCACGGCCCCATCTTTGAGAGCTTTTTTAATTTTCTCGATTCGGTCTTTCTGGGGTGCAACTGGATGGATTCCGTAAATAATTGCCATGTTAAGATATTGCAGGCTAAGTGGGCGATCGACAAATGTGCTAAAACAATCAATGTTGAAAATTAATTGCTAATAATGAATAAAATAGCTTATTTTGACTGTCCCACCGGCATTGCTGGCGATATGTGCCTCGGAGCTCTTGTACACGCGGGTGTTCCCTTAGACTACCTAATCGAAAAACTCCATTTACTAGGCATTTCGACTGAGTACCAATTGCGGGCCCAATTAGTTCACCGCAATACTCAACAAGCAACTAAATTTTATGTGGATTTAGCAGCCGATTTGCCTTTAAAATCAAACAATCCGGCTGCTGACTCCGCCCTCGATCCCTCGGAAACTGAATCGCCGACTTTCGACAGGCGCCACCACCACCAGCATCATCATGATGGGGAAGAACATTCTCACAGTCACGGCGAAGCAGATGCGGAAATTAGCCACACTCATCACCGCCATTTGCCGGAAATTGAGCAGATTATCATCGCTGCAAAATTGCCTCCGCGCGTGGAAGCGTGGAGTTTGGCGGTATTTCGCAAATTAGCAGATGCAGAGGGTGCTGTACACGGTATCCCCGCCAGTGAGGTTCACTTTCACGAGGTGGGGGCTACGGATGCACTTGTTGATATTATCGGTACTTGTTTGGGTTTGGATTGGTTGGATATTAACGAGTTTTACTTTTCGCCGATGCCGACTGGTGGGGGTACGGTGAAGGCTGCACATGGCAAGTTGGTTGTGCCCACGCCTGCTGTGATGCGGTTGTGGGAAACTCACCGAGTGCCGGTTTATAGCAATGGGATCGATCGCGAATTGTGCACTCCTACGGGTACTGCGATCGCTTGTACTCTCGCCTCCGCTTTTGGCCCGCCGCCGCCGATGCAGGTTCTGACTATTGGTTTGGGTGCGGGTTCTCGCAATCTGGCAATTCCTAATATTTTGCGCCTCTGGATTGGGGAGAAGAAGGGAAGATTAGCAACGGATTTTGTAACGGATTTAACGGATGGAAGTCAGAGGCAAGAAGTCATAGGGAAGCAGGAAGAAAATTATCGATTACCCATTGCCAATTCGCAAGAAACAGTCTGTGTTTTGGAAACGCAAATTGATGATTTGAGTCCGCAGGCGATCGGTTATGTTTTTGATGCTTTGTTTGTGGCTGGAGCTCTGGATGTGTTCACTGCGCCTATTGTGATGAAAAAGTCGCGGTTGGGGGTTTTATTAACTGTGATTTGTCATCCCGAATTTCAGGATGCTTGCGAAGCTGTGATGTTTCGGGAGACTACTACTTTGGGTATTAGGATCTCGACTCAACAGAGAACTATTTTGGATCGAGAATTCGAGAGAGTTCAAACAGAGTACGGCGAAGTGAAAATAAAAGTTGCGAAGTCGGGACAAACGATTGTTAACGTGCAGCCGGAATATGAAGATTGCGCGGAAATTGCCAGACTTAAAAATGTTAGTTGGCGCGAGGTTCATCGGTTGGCGCTGCAAAGTTGGTACGATCGCACTTAATAGACTATTCTGAAGAACAGGCAAGATGCCTGTTCCACAAAGAATTAATTTTATTGTGGGGTGGGCATCTTGCCCGCCAATCAAAGAAGACACGGCGGTTGAAACCGCGTCTATACAGACAAAACCTGCCTCCGCAGGTTGAAGATTAAAGCCGTCGGCGCGCGTCTAAAATTTGTTGTTGCAATTCCTCGAAAGCGGGCATTTTTGAGTTATGATTTTGCTCAACGAGATCCTTTATTTGGTCGATTAGCTCGATCGCCAGCGGTACGCCAAGCTGCAATTGTTCCAGGACATCCCGTTGAGCAAAAACGCCTTCGGGAGTGCCTTCTAAAATCAGTTTTCCGCGATCCATCACAAACACCCAATCAGCCCAGCGGTAGATGAAATCGAGGTCGTGACTTGCTAAAAGTATGGTGGTTCCGGCTGCGTGAATTTGTTGCAGCAAACCGATCAGTTGTCGGGTGTGGCGCGGATCGAGATAGGCGGTAGGTTCATCTAATAGCAGCAGTTTGGGCTTGAGCACCATGATATCTGCGATGGAAACGCGCTTTTTTTGTCCTAAACTGAGGTTGTGGATTGGTTCGCGAGCGAGTTCGCTTAAGTCGAATTGCTCGATCGCCTTTTCCACTTTTTCAGCAATATCAGATTCTGGCAATCCTAGATTGTACAATCCGTAGGAGATATCTTCTTCTACCGTGGAAGCGACTAATTGATGTTCGGGATTTTGAAAGACGAGTCCGATTTGTTGGCGCAGTTTCATGAGAGATTTGCGATCGTAGCGAAACGGTTCGCCTTCCCAGCGAATGATTCCCTGTTGCGGTTGGTATAAGCCATTTGCTAACAGGAAAAAGGTGGTTTTGCCGCAGCCGTTTTGACCGATCAACCCGCAGCGTTTCCCAGCAGGGATTTTCAGGCTTAAATCCTGAATTGCTACTCGCGAACCGCAGGGATATGAGTAAGAAGTGCGATCGAATTCGAGAATTGATTGAGACATATATTAGTAATTAGATAAGATAAGATAAGATAAGACGGCGAATGGAATTCGCGACTATATAAACGATGTCCGCCGGACGCCGACTGAAGAAGATAACGTAATTTTAACGGCTTTTTCTTCAACCCGCTCCCGTCGGGTTTTGTCTGTATAGACGCGGTTTCAACCGCCCGGTTTTCTTCAACCCGCTCCCGTCGGGTTTTGTCTGTATAGACGCGGTTTCAACCGCCGAGTCTTCTATTAACCGCGTTTATCTTTTTCTACCAACTGCCAAAGTTGAATCTCATAACAGAGATTCTGCTCAAAAAGTTGACTAGCCTCCAATCCTTCAACCACCAACTTCTTAAACCAGCGGCGAAATATCCAACGCAGGAATTTATGAATGGGCGGAACCGCAATCGAAATTAAATCCGCAACATAAATCATTGTGTTCAGTCCATACCTGCGGAAAGTATCGACATATAAATCAATTGTTGGTAAAATATGAGTGGAAATATCCTCAGCTTTTACTAAATTAAACCCCGCTTGCATCAATGCAGTTTCAAGCTCTTTCACAACATGACAGTTAGAAAACATTCCTTCTGTATAATTAGGATTAGAGCGCATCATATCCGCAAGCAGTACGTAGCCTCCAAGATTGAGGATAGCCGCCGCACCTTTAGCTATATCGATAGCAGACATATACTGGCTACTTTCGCTAAAGAGAACTAAATCGTAGGAGTGGGTGGCTTGGAAGTCTTCAAATTTGGTGAGGTGGAAGATGGCGCGATCGCCTGTACACTTGAGAAAGCGCTGTTGTTGGAACGGATCGGGCGCGAGCCCTTCGACTGCAAAAGCGCGATCGAGCAAATAAGCCGCATTTCCCCCAATCCCGCATCCTACGTCCAGCACCGTCTTGACTTCTTTGGGGATAAAATCTAACAATTTATCTGTGTAAGCTTGCTGAGCGTTGCGCAGGCGCGCGATCGTGAGTTCATCAGCAGGCACAGGCAGAGTCTTCCAATAGCCGTAATGAAGATAGGGCGAATCTGTCAGCCCCAAATAGTAATTCAGCGCTGCGTTTTGGTAGCGAGTTACTTTGGAAATAGAAATTGATGTTTGCTTCGACATGGGGAGAATTGGATAAAATTGAGGATTTCCGGGAGGGTTAAAATTCTTCCCAGTGCTTGCATATATGTTAATAGCACTGAATGGCATAAATTGCCAAGTTTTGCCACAAAATCCAAAATTTCCTTGTCATTCGCGATCGACAAACCGACAACAACAGCAGATCAATTGTAAAAATACTGAACTAACCATCATCTATACCTCGCAGATGAAAACAACAGGTAAACAAATCGGCGGGCATCCTGACTCAGAGATTTAACTATCCTAGTATTATCTCATTACAGTTGCGGGACAGCGCCGGATTTTCACCGAACTTTCCCCCTTGCGTCTGATGGCTGTTCTCCATCAGAGCCGATCGATCTGCCGAGATATTAGCACTATTTTAGATCTTTCACAAAATACTGATTCTGCTGGGGCGATCGCCTATTTCCCCTCACTGTTCATGATTCTTTCATTTTCCCCGATTCTGTGATAAATTTAAAAAATGAAAAGATTATGAAAATTAGCGATAGTCGATCGGGCTGTCTGCCGTAATCTGTGGCAAATTTAGCTAGCATTTTGGAATATATGCGAAAAAATAGTCAAATTCTCCCCTCATCTCCCTCTTTCCCCTTCTCCCTCCTCTCCCCTCCCGTTTGGAAAAAGTATCAAATAGTTGGATTGGGGTTGTTGCTGGGAGTGTGCGTCAGCGGCTGCAACACTCAGACGACGGTAGAGCCTCAAACCAATCAAAATCGAGCTTCTAGCCCAACCGCCACCGATTCGACCCGAAAAGACAAAAAAGTCATTCTTACCACCTTTACCGTGTTGGCAGACATGGCGCAGAATGTCGCTGGTGACAAGGTAACTGTTGAATCCATCACAAAGCCTGGGGCGGAAATTCACGGCTATGAAGTCACTCCTAGCGACTTAAAACGAGGGCAAGGTGCTAGTCTAATTTTGGATAACGGATTGAATTTGGAACGCTGGGCAACTCGGTTTTATAACAGTTTTCCCAAAGTTACTCGCATTACTGTGAGTGAAGGAATTAAACCGATTAATATTGCCGAAGACTCCTATAAAGGCAAACCGAATCCTCATGCTTGGATGTCCCCTAAAAATGCTTTAATTTACGTTAAAAATATTCGCCAAGCTTTATCAAATGTCGATCCATCTAATGCTGCAACCTATGAAGCAAATTCGACAAAATACAGTGATGAAATTCGGGCGATTGATGAAAGGCTCAAACAAGCTATCTCAGCGATTCCGCCAGAAAAACGCTACATAGTTAGTTGCGAAGGCGCATTTTCTTACATTGCCCGTGATTACGGACTAAAGGAAGTTTATATTTGGCCTGTTAATGCCGAACAACAATCTACACCGAAACAAGTTGAGAGAGTGATTAATACAGTCAAAGCAAACAAAATACCGGCTGTATTTTGTGAGAGTACCGTCAACAACGAAGCACAGCTTCAGGTAGCAAAGGAAACAGGCGCAAAATTTGCTGGGGTGTTTTATGTCGATTCCCTATCTCCATCCGAAGGGCCCGCATCAACCTACCTTAAGATGCTTGAATATAATGTCAATACTTTGATAAAAGGTTTACAAGGAAATTAAAGGAGAAACTGGTATGGATGGAATCAGTGTCGATATTGAAAATGTGACGGTTGCCTATCATGGCAAAGTCGCCTTGCATAGCGCCTCGCTGCAACTCAAAGCGGGGACAATTTGCGGTTTGGTGGGGATGAATGGTGCGGGAAAATCGACGCTGTTCAAGGTGATGATGGGGCTGGTGAAGCCGACTACTGGACGAATTTTGATGAATGGATTGCCGATTCGTCAAGTCCAAAAAAGCAATTTGGTAGCTTATGTACCTCAGTCGGAGGAGGTAGATTGGAATTTTCCGGTGAATGTTTCTGATGTGGTGATGATGGGGCGCTACGGCTACATGAATCTGTTGCGGATTCCTCGATCGATCGACAAACAAGCGGTGCGAGAAAGCTTGGAAAGGGTGGAAATGTGGCCAATGCGCGATCGGCAAATCGGAGAATTATCCGGCGGACAAAAGAAACGCACTTTTTTTGCGCGGGCTTTGGCGCAACAAGCAACGGTTTTGCTGCTGGATGAACCCTTTGCCGGAGTTGATATCAAAACTGAGAAAATGATGATTGATTTGCTAATGGAATTGCGGCAAACAGGGCATACAATTCTCGTTTCAACTCACGATTTAGACTCTATTACTACGTTTTGCGACCAAGTTGTATTAATTAATCGCAGCATTCTCGCCTATGGTAACACCTCGGATGTGTTTACCGAGGAAAATCTCTCTCGTACCTTTGGTGGTGCGATCGGCGATTTATCTTTGGCCAAAAATCGTTTAACTCAAGTCGATCGGGAGGAGCAATAATGGACTTAATTCAGTGGTTTGCCGCACCGTTGCAGTATGAATTTATGGTGAAGGCGATTTTAGTCAGCGCCTTAGTAGGGGTTGTTTGTTCGGCGCTTTCGTGCTATATGACTTTGAAGGGATGGGCATTGATGGGTGATGCAGTTTCTCATGCGGTGATGCCGGGGGTTGTGATTGCTTATGTGCTGAATATTCCTTTGGCGGTGGGGGCGTTTGTGTTTGGTGTGGGATCGGTAATTGCGATCGGCTTTATCAAAGCAAAAACTCGCGTTAAAGAAGATACAGTGATTGGTTTAGTGTTTACCGGATTTTTTGCCTTTGGTTTAGTGTTAATTTCTAAAATCAGAAGTTCGATCGACTTGACGCATATTTTGTTTGGCAATGTCTTAGGGATTTCGGATTCGGATATTGTTCAAACTGTGATTATTAGTGTCATTACCATAGTGACGCTGGCAGTTTTACGCAAAGATTTAATTCTGTTTTGTTTTGATTCGACTCACGCGCGATCGATCGGTTTAAATATCACTTTTCTATATTACGTTTTGCTATCTTTGCTATCACTGACAGCAGTTGCCGGACTTCAGACAGTCGGCATTATTTTAGTAGTAGCAATGTTGGTAACTCCGGGAGCAACCGCCTACTTGTTGAGCGATAATTTTGACCACATGATGCTAATTGCGATGGCTTCTGGCGTATTTTCTAGCGTCATGGGAACTTATATCAGCTATCACATTGATGGTTCGACGGGCGGATGTATTGTTGTGCTGCAAACGCTGCTGTTTGTGTTGGCGATGGTTTTTGCCCCGAAATATGGTTTGTTGGTTAGAACTAGGGACTCAGGGGCGATCGATTAATCAGACTGGGCGATTTAAACCGCTCCTATACAAACCAAATCCGCCTCGATATTTAAGCCGGATTTGGTATAACATCCAACTCAATATTTTCATACAAATCTGCCACCACAAATTCTACAGGAATAGAGGTTAATGCAACTCGATCGCCCGCGCAGCTATATTCCGAAAAAATCCACTTATTATTCGCTTCAGTTTTAGAATATTGCTGCACCTGTAGCCGATATTGGTCTATCAATAAATACTCCTGAAAACTAGGAATACTCCGATAAGCCGCAAACTTATCATCGCGATCGTAAGCTTTGGTACTTTTAGAAAGCACTTCCGCAATCAGCACAGGATTAGTAATTGTATCCGTGCGTCCCAATTGTAACTCGATCGGGCGCGCTACTACCATCACATCAGGGTAAGTATAGTTATTAAACAGGGGAATCCAAAGCCGTTGGTTCGAGATAAAAGTATGATAGGATTTCCCTCGCAATGCCAGTCTCAGTAGCAACATTAAACTTCCTGCAAGTTCATTATGATTTAGTGTGCTACCTGCCATCAGAACTATCTCCCCATTGATAAATTCATGTCGCTCTTCTGAATTGATCTCCAATTCTAGATATTCCTCAGCCGTGTAGGTTTTTGTTTCAACTTGCGCGATCATACACAACGGTCTCCTTTAATCGACTGATTCCAGTTTATCATAAAGTTTCAGCATTGACTAAAAACTTCAAGAGAGGACTTCTGTCCTCTCTTAAAGATTGGACAGATCAACTTAAATATCGGAGAATTCACCAAATAGCGAATCAAGATCGTCCTCTGCAAGAGCCTCAGATTTAGCAACTGGTAAATGATTCGGAGACTCCGGTAACTCAGGCGATTTCACTGATACGGAATTAACCTTTGCTACAGATAATTCAGCCACAGATTCCACAAGAATAGGCTCCGATTTATGTCCGTTGAGTACAGGTATTTTTTCTGCTTTGTCTCCATTTTTGGTGGTTTCATTCCGCATGAATGTTGCCATCAAACCGTCAAGCAAACCGCCACCGCCACCGCTACCGTTGACTGCGACATCGGGAACGACGCGAACGCTACCATCTGCGATCGCCTGAATAGCTTGCAACATCGTGTAACTCTCAATCCCCAGAGCGCTGACACCAACTTGATAAGCATCGGCTTTTGCTTCTCCCATCAAGCGAATTCCTTGTGCTTCACCGCTGGCGTGTTCGATCGCAGCGCTAGCAGTCAATTGGGCAATTTTCACGCCTTGTTCTGCGGCCACCACCTCATGTTGAATATTGGCGATCGCAGTTGCACGCACCAATTCTTGACGCTGGGACTCTGAATTGCGCTGTGCTTCGTAGGTTTTCTCCTGTTCCTGGGCAATTTTGCGATCGGTCAACGTTTGCATTAACTCCGCTGGTGGCGAAATCAAACCAATCAGGGTATCAACCGCTTGCACATCATAGGCGCGCAATGCCTGACGCACGTGTTCTGCTGCCTCTGCTTGCCGCACGCTGCGGGCAATCAAAAAATCGAGTATGGTATATTCTTGAGCAGAATTGCGGAAGTAATTACCCACAATTGGACGCAGCACTTGGTCAATTAGATTCTGCATTGAACCTTGCCGCGAAATCACTCTCGGTGCATCTAATGTGCCGACATGAATGATTTGAAAAATTTCTAATTCAAAGCCAAATCCGTCAAAAGAAAGCAATTTCATGGCACTTAACTTGGAGTCGTAGCCGTGTTCTCCACTAAACCGTGATGTGAAGTTCAAAACTACATCGGTTGTGGGAACAAGTTCTACTTTCATCACTTTTGTATTGACGGGATGTTTGCCTGGATACAGCGGTTCTACCCACACACCTTTATTGCCTTTGGTGACGAGATTGCCGTGAGTAAAAGCCTCCCCACTTACGTCTTTCTGCGATTCCCCCACGAAGGAAATTACTACGCCTACATAACCGATCGGCACTTCGGTCATCTTTACCTGTTCAACTTGCACAAACCAGGGATTGAGGTTCCACGAACCGGATAGAATTATCTGTTCTTGCAAGCCCCTGCTCCCGCCACCTTTGATGAAAGATTGCGCTTTTTGGAAATTGTTGTGACCGGGAATTATGGGGCCGGCAATTTCACCTTCATTAATGGGAACGCCATCTAGTATGGTCACAATTCCCACACGCTCTGGAGCAAGTTTGTATACTTCAAACTCCCACGGTTCCATACCCTTTTGAGCGGCATTGGCTGAAGTTATAACCTCAAATATAGCTGTATTGATCCGATAAGTACCCGTTGTGATTATGGCTAGCTGCCGTCCTTTTTCTCCGCCGTTGGTGAGGAATTTGCGGGCATTTTGAAAATTGTCGCAATCGACGACTGTACCTAAAATGCGATCGGGAGGAATTGTTGCTCCGTCATTGGCAATAATTAAACCGATTTCATCTTGAGGGACGATAACAACTGGTTCTTTTTTAATGCTATATTGCCACGGAAAATAACCAAAATGCCAGCCGGGAGGCAGGGTATCTGCTTGCAAACCTCCTTCGCCATCGAGGGCAATTAATCTACTGGATGGCAAGTTTTTGCTGGAGAATTTCTTGGTGACAATTCCTACTTCTCGTTCGCCGATCGCAATTAACCCTAAAATCCAGCCAATTTTAGGTACGAAGATAAAAAATACTAGAAGTCCTCCGATGGGATAGATCCACATGGGGATGCCAATTCCTTCAGCCGGCGCGACTTGGACTTGTTGGGCTTGGGGTGGTGGCGGATTGGTTTGGGCGGATGCTGGTGGGGCGATCGCGCCTGCTGCTGCGATCGTTGTTGCTAAGGATACTGTTAGGGGTAAAAGTTTGCGAAACCAACGTGCTAATTTAGTCATGTTTTTCTACCTGCTTTAATCTAAGATGTACAGAAGAGTTGTTATCTACGATCAGTATTCAACTAATTTCTTTGAACGTCAATTCATAAAGTTCATTGATTTAGTTCATAAAAGTCATATTTGGAATATGATTTTGTAGGGAGTGCGATCGGTTTATCTCAAAATCAAGCAAATTCGGACACGGCAATGCCGTTTCCCTACCCTAAAATAATCAATCTTCCTCGATTAAAAATGTAACCATCGCCCGATTATTTGTAGGGAAACGGCACTGCCGTCTCCTGAACTTGGGTGATATCAATATATCAACGGGTGCTCAGAAACCGGGTTTTTTGCAACAATACTTCGCTACAGCCCACAGATTAAGTAAAAACCCGGTTTCTTTGATTGTGATGCGTAAGTCGCGTTGATATTAACCACCACCGCCACCGCCACCACCGCCACCGCCACCGCCACCGCCGCCACCGCCACCGCCACCACCGCCACCACCACCGCCACCACCACCGTCATAGCCGCCACCGCCACTGTCATTGCTCAAAATTCCCATTACTACTTCATACTTGTGATGGTAAGAGCAGTTTCGACATTTGCAGGTAACTTCCTTCTTTCCTGCACTGGTATATGTAGGCTTAAACAAAACTTTATAAGTCCGTTTGAGTTTGAGTGTTTGGCACTCAGGGCAGCGTCGCTTTTCGATTTCCTCTTTCCTTACTATTACAATCATTAAAATGGGAATACCAAAAAAAAACAAAGCACACAAAATTAAAAAAGCGGAGTTATAAAACACTATTGCTTCCGAAGAAGATTGAGATCGAGGTAGATTGAGAACTTGTTGCCAACGAGGTTGAGGTAGATTTAGAATTGCCTGGGGAAATGCGATTTGCACTTCTAATTCTTGTTCCGGTAGAACAGGCTTACTTGCCACAAATTCATAGGTTTTAGCATCTACTTGACTAGGGATAGCTGGCGTACCATAATTCGTAAACGATAGAACTTTACCTGACAAAGATTCTGGTAATTTTACTCTAACCTTTGCAGCATTAATCGGGGCTTTGCGACCTGATGAAATGGCTTTCCAATAAACTTGAGTATCCTGGCCATCTAGCTGCAATCCGCCTAATACGCGATATTTCAGGACAAAAGTATGTGATTCTGGCGCTTTTAATTGATGTTGCCAACGAATCCAAAGTTGATTGTTTTCATCAATCCCAGTTGTACTGGCAATTATTTGATTATTTTCGGCAACTGTCACATCTTTAATTTCATCGACTTTGCCTAAAGGAATGTAGCGATATCGTTCAGTGTTGTAGTCGGCTGTGAATACATATTTTTGTGTTTCGGTGACTAACATATCTCCGTTTGTCTGAACGTCGATAATGACATCGATATTTTCCCAGTAGAAGGGTAGTTGTTGGGCGGCTACATGAGTTACTGTGACCAGAAATATGGTCAATAAGGTGGTGAAGAAATAAAGTATTTTTTTGAGTTGCCGTTTATTCATAATATGATTCCTACTGAACAGCTATTGATTACTATTATTCAATAGGTTTCTTGTCAGGTCAATTCATAAAATTCATTGGTTTAGTTCATAAAAGTCATATTGATAAGATGAGACAGATGAGACGGCGGTTGAAACCGCGTCTACATAAACGATGTCCGAGATGAGACGGCGGTTGAAACCGCGTCTACACAAACAATGTCCGCCTCCGCGGACTCAAGAAAATAAGATGGTTTTAACCGCCGATTCTTTAACCTGCGGAGGCAGGTTTTGTCTGTATAGACGCGGTTTTAACCGCCGATTCTGTATAGATGCGGTTTCAACCGCCGATTCTTCTTAAAATACTTACTAGGGTTAAAACCGTGCAGCCAAACACGGCTTCAAATGTATATCTGCGCGAAGGTTTGTAAGGGTTGGAATTCCAAACGCGCAGTTCTCCATTGAAGCCGCGCGAGGCTAAACTTAGCGAAACTTGACGATAGTTTTCCAAAGTTCGTTGCAGCAATTGCCCGATCAAAATGCCTAAACTGTGCATTCCTAATTTCCAAGTGCGGTAGCCGCAGCGGGAGTTTTGGGCGATCCAAATTTCATCTGCGATCGCCAATAAGCTAAAAATAAAGCGATACATTAGTAATAGCAGTTCTGTGACTAACTCTGGACACCTTAATTTTCGGAGAATCTGCAAGATTTCGGTAAAAGGTACTGTCAACAGGATGAAGTACATACAGCTTGTCGATGCGAAGGCGCGGGCAAATAGCAAGCTCACTTGATATACTCCAGTACGACTCACATAGAGATAAAAAGTGCCGATGCTAATCCCCCAACCTTGCCAAATATCCCACTGAATTGCTGGAATTCGATCGCCCGCAACCGCACTCATCGCCAAAGCAGGCAAACTCGTCAGCAAAAACATCAACGGTAGCGACAGCAACCGCAGATAGAGTTTCGCCGGAATTCCCGCATAAATCACGATCCAGACTGTCAACCAAAGGCCGATCGACAACTGCACCGCTACATGGGAAACTAGAGACAGGATTAATAGGGCGATCGCAAAAGATAGCTTGTGAGTTGGCGGCAACCCCCGCAAACGATTTGTATAAGCCAGACTATCAATCTGATGGTTCATTCCGAGGATTTGCGATCGGAATTCTGCCGAGATTGCGATCGGCCTTTATACAACCCAATCACGTACCCAACTACGCCAGCCCCTATTGCCGCTTGAGACGCAAACAATAGACTAGCAATTTCTCCGCTAGCAGGCTCAACTAAGTGATTGAACCAAGGCTTATAATCCGGTTGAATTTCGGTAATTGCTTTCTTAGCTTGGTCATCGGAACCGCCGTATTCACCCCGCACAAAAACGAGAGGAATAACAGCAAGAACAACTACAGCGCCCGCCAATAACCAATTTTGCCGCGAAGTAGCTTGCTGATTTGTAGGTTTTTGATTCACAGTTTATGACTCCTGTCTCAATAATTTCAAAGTTTCCAACTCCGGCTTTCCGTAAGAATGCAGCCAATTCCAGACCAATACAGTCAGCAATCCCTCACTAATAGCCAGAGGTACTTGAGTGATTGCAAAGATGCCAGCAAACTTGAGAAACGAAGCCATAAAACCGCCGCTTGCTGCCGGGAAAGCTAACGCTAATTGAATCGAAGTCGTCACATAAGTCAGCAAATCTGCCAAAGCCACCGCACAAAAAATTGCCGCCCGCTGGCTACCAGTTCGCAACAGCAAATGATAGATAAAATACGCAGCAAAAGGGCCGACAATCGCCATCGAAAACATATTCGCGCCCAGCGTTGTCAAGCCACCGTGGGCTAACAGTAACGTTTGAAATAACAGCACTAAAGCCCCCAGTACAGCCATCACCGAAGGGCCGAACAAAATCGCACCCAAACCAGTTCCCGTCGGGTGAGAACAACTGCCAGTTACCGAGGGAATCTTTAAAGCAGAAAGCACAAAAGTAAACGCACCCGCCAAAGCTAACAGCAGTTTAAGTTCCGGGTGTTCTTTTGTGATAAGGGCGATCGATCGCAAACCCAACACAAAAAAAGGCAACGCCACCATCCACCAAAACACAGCCCATTGCACAGGCAAAAAACCTTCCGAAATGTGCATAGCTGCGGCAGGCGTTGCCGATGCTAGGACAATATAACAACTCAAGCCAGCCATCAATCCCAGGCTGACTAATTTCCGATTTCTGGCCTTCATGCTGAACCTCGCAGATGAGACAATTTAAACCAACACATCGGCGGGCATCCTGACTCAGAAAGCGACACGACTTTCATTACAGTTGCGGGACAGCGCCGGACTTGCACCGAACTTTCCCCCTTTCCTCTAACGGCTGTTCCCCATTAGAACCGACTGCTTAGACATAGTTTAGTCGATCGCGTAATTCTCAGCCGATATTTTACAAAAATTATTTCAAATTAAGTAACTCAAGATTACCTATATCTTGCTTTTCTTCCTTTTCTTACTTAGCGTCTTTGCGATCCATAAAAACCTTAACCAAATACAAAAAAATACCCAACAACTAAATGCTATAATATTAATGAGTTTTGAGAAAAACCGCCATGTTAGATTACAACTTTCCCAAACACTGGCCCTCAGCCGACGAACTACCAGACTCAGATGAAACACCAGTGGATAACGAACTGCAAGAACTAATACCAGGATTGCTAAAAGCAATATTGCTCATAATTTGGGCCGAACGTATGGACTGGTTTTTTGGCATAGATATGGCTATTTACCATCACCTCAAAAAACCTGTCATTGTGCCAGATGCTTTCTTAAGTTTAGGAGTAAGACGGTTTTACGATGAAGAATTGCGTCCCAGTTACGTGCTGTGGGAGGAAAAAGTGATGCCAACTTTTGTCCTCGAAGTTGTTTCCCCGACTTCTCGCAAAGAATACACCGCCAAGTTGGAAGAATATCAAAGGTTAGGCGTACTTTATTACGTCATTTATTCTTCTCGCCGCCGACGTAAACCCCGCTTGGAAGTATATAAGTTAGTCAATGGTTCCTATGACTTACAGCCAGGAAATCTAGTTTGGATGCCAGAAATTGGTTTGGGAATTGGCTGTGAAAGGGGAAATTATTCTGGGGTGACGAGGGAGTGGTTGTATTGGTATGATGCTGATGGTAAACGCTATCTGACTCCTGAAGAACAGTTGAAAGAATCAGCGCAACGTCTCCAACAGGAATTCCAGCGCGCACAACAGGAAGCCCAGCGTGCACAACAGGAATCCCAACGTGCACAACAGGAATCCCAACGTGCCGATCGACTAGCTGAACGATTGCGCGAGTTGGGAATAGATCCAGATAATCTTACCTGATTGCCGAATATTTGGGATTTTGCAGGGGTAATTCCGCTGTGTTTGCCCCTCTCCTTCTGTCCACAAGAGTGGTCTAATATCAAAGTTATAATCTTAGTATTTTTTGAGGAAAGCAGCCATGTTAGATGACGAATTGCCGACGCACTCACCATCACCAGAAGAACGACAAAACTTCTATCAACCACCTGCGGATAACGAACTTAAAGAATTAATTCCAGGATTACTAAAAGCAATATTGCTCATAATTTGGGCAGAACGCATGGACTGGTTTTTGGGTTTGCATATGGGTATTTACCAAGACTCAGACCAAGAGTACATCATGCCAGATGCTTTCTTGAGTTTAGATATAGAACGGTTTTATGATGAAGAATTGCGTCCCAATTACCTGTTATGGGATGAAAATATCATACCAAGTTTTGTCCTCGAATTGCTTTCGGCTACTTATCACCAAAAACATACCGGAAAGTGGGAAAAATATAAAGATTTAGGCATACTTTATTACGTGGTTTATTCTTCCCGCCGCCGTTACGATCCCCGTTTTGAAGTATATAAGTTGGTCAATGGTTGCTATGAGTTACAGCCAGGAAATCCTGTTTGGATGCCAGAAATTGGTTTGGGAATTGGTTGTGAAAGGGGGAATTATTCTGGGGTGACAAGGGAATGGTTGTATTGGTATGATGCCGATGGAAAACGTTATTTGACTCCTGAAGAACAGGTGAAAGAATCAGCGCAACGTCTGCAACAGGAATCGCAACGTGCCGATCGCCTAGCTCAGCGATTGCGACAGTTGGGGATAGATCCTGATAATATAACCTAATTGCAGTCAAGAGTACGACACAGACGCACTCTGCGGGCGATCGCCAACCAGATTTTTCAACTTGCGCGATCGCCCCCAACCGATAATCTTCCGGAAAAACCCCGTTTCTGCGTCCAGGAATATGTGAATATTTATCATAAAAATCAGGAAAGATGCGACCTTATTTGGAACAAACAGACAGTTTGACGGCAAAAATTGAGATGCAGATCGAAAAAATGGCGATCGGGAGAGGTAATTAAATAATGCTGATGAATCTGCGTTCTTACGATATCATCTGCTTTGGTGATGAAGTTCCAGGAGTTCTAGCCGTTATCTCAGCAGCACGAGAATACCGTCGCCGGACAAAGCTTTATCCGCGAGTTTTGCTGATGTCTAAAGGAAGCTTGCAAGAAGGAATTGGCGGGCATTTAGTCAGAGGAGGCTTGGCTTATTTAGATAGAAGTCAGGTAAGTCAAGAACTGCAACAATCTTTAAATTTAGATACCTTCGGTTCACCGCCGACAATCTATAAAGAATTCCTGCAAAAATCTGGTGTCAGCGCGATCGCCCTTGACCCCAGCAAAGCCAGCGCAGCCATGAAAGCAATGCTGGTACAAGCAGGAGTCGCACTCCTGAGCAAAGTAGAAATTAAATCAATCAATAAAGAAGGCAAAAAAATTACTAGCATAATTACCTCAAAAGAGACAGTTTATGTAGCAAAACAATTTATTGATGCCACTGTCAATGGCGAATTAGCTCAAGCGGCAGGTGTGCGAAAGCTGAATGGATTTGAAACCTTTGGTTTGCCTAACTCAGAACTTCCAGTCACCCTAGTTTTTGAAACCCAAGGACTTAGTGTCAGAAGACTAAAAGAACTCGATTATATTTATCTAAAACGCTTCACAAACCTTGCCGATTCTGAGGCTCAAAAATTTTTGCTGTCCGCTGCGGGGAAAGATGCCAAACTAGCAGAAGAACTCCGGCGGGAAATGCTCGACACCAGAGGCAATCTCAAAACTCTGTGGGCGGGCAACGATTACATCGATGTGCGATCGCCTGCGCTGTCTGTAGCATACCACTCTTTTAGAGGAACAAAGCTATCTTTTCCTCAAACCGGCGTAATTTTAGATGAGGGAAATATAGCAATACTTCCAAATGAAAGACTTTCGTGGAATGCCCTGTTATTTGCAGTCACCGCTAGCGAAGCAGAAGCCTTAGCGAGAAACGGGAGCAAACCCACAGCTAATATGCAAAAAGAGATGTTATTTGTGGCAACTTGGCTGAGGAGTTTGGGGGCTACTTCTGTTACTTCTGCCTCAGAACTTTATATCAGACACGCCGGGAATGTGACGGGAGTTGTAGAACCTTTAACAGGCGCACAAATGCTGTTAGGTGGCGTACCTGCTAATGAGGCACTGGCAACATTTAGCTATCATTTTGATGTCCGCGGAGGCATCCCGGGTATTGGCGAGAAAGCAAACAGTCGAGGGTGGTTTAAAAGTCTGAGTTTTAAACAGCCTATCTTGAATGTTGGCATCCGCCACGCATTAATTAAAAACGTTCCTAACCTGGCAGTGGTGAGTCCGTGCTCTGGATTTGAAGGGTTTGCCTCTTCTGTGGGCCGAATTGTGGAATTTAACGCTGCGGTTGGTCAAGGTGTCGGTATAGCTGCCGTTAATGCCATTCTCAATAACAAAAATTTAGCCGATGTATCTAACCGAGAAGTGAGACAAGTTCTCGCCGAAACAGGTCAGTTACCTAGAATTTTTGGAGTTGCAAACAATGCTGATGGAATGCTATTGGCGCAATTCGAGACTCTTGTCGGTGCCGATGCTATTGCGTAATATCAAGGTTCGTAGTGAGGACTTTAGTCCTTATAAAAATCAGAGAACTTGCATATCTCACTAGACAAAAAAACAATAATGAGGACGGGCTAGAAGCCCATCCCACACAATTTTTCTTCTTGTGGGATGGGCTTCTAGCCCGTCCCTAAAATTTGATTAAAAGAACTTTTGCAAGAGGTCTACTACAAACCGATAACAATCAACCCTTAATTCTTCGGCGGGCACTTCGGATGACTCCCCCCTTGCAAACAAATGTAAGCAATTTGACTTTGATCTAAATTCTTAGCCTCGGCAAAATTAACTCCTTGGAATCGACCCGATTTACTACCGGCCGGACTTTGAATAAATTGCTCCGAAGCCGCCTTCCCCAGAAACACAGCCCCTTGAAAATTCGCTCCCGCTAAATTCGCGCCCCTAAAATCAACCGAACTCACGTCTGCATTCCGCAAATTAGCATCTTGCAACCGAGCATCTTTAAAATTCGCGTTGGCGAGTTTAGCCGAACTCAAATCGGCGTTTTGTAAGTTGGCGCCGCTCAAATCTGCACCGGACAAATCAGCACCTTGCCATTCCGATTTAGACAAATTTGTCAAGGACAACTGAGTGCCTTGAGCCTTCACTTTGCCCAAACGTGCACCTGACAAATTCGCTCCCGAAAAATTCGCGCTTCCTATATCTGCCCCGGTAAAACTTGCCTCTTTTAAGATTGCTTGCTGCAAAGAAGCCCCAATTAAAAGAGCACTGCTAAAATTAGCTCCATTCAAGTTTCCGCTTGAAAAATTAGCTTTGTTCAGGACAGCGCGCACAAAACTGGTGCGGTTCATTACTGCACTGTTCAAAGATGCTCCGGTTAAATTTGCTCCTTCAAAATTAGCGCCGCTCAAGTCAGCAATCCAATCGTCAAATGTACCCGGACGCCTGTCTTCGCCGGTGCCGTAAAAGCGAGTTCCCTGCAAGCTGGCATTGGTTAAATTGGTGTTTCTCAGCTTAATTCCTGACAAGTCAACTTTGTCTAATACTAAAGTAAACTGACCTGGGCCAGCCGGACTTTGCCCTAAATCTGTGCGGCTCAAATCCGCGCCGTTGAGCTGGCTGCTATACACTGTGAGAATTTTGCCGATCGCCCTTTGCACTGTTCTCTGACGGGCGGCCGCTAACTCGCGTTCCGGGGCCTTCCCCCCGTAGCGCAGGGATTCGAGGTCGTTGCTGAGAGCTTGGTTCAACCGCTGCAACTCAGGCAAAGCTTTCGGCCCGGTACTGACTAAAGCTTGCTGGATCGCGTCCAGCATCGGGCGGCTGTCTTCTTGGGCCAGCAAATCGGCTAACAGCGGTACGGCGCGGGAGTCTTCCACCGCCCCCAAAGCCAAAATAGCCGATCGCCTCCCCGATGTTCCGTTAGCCGAAGTCGGAGACAATTTATTCACTAAAGCCACAAATAATTCGTCATTCCGCTGCCGAGAATCCCGCAAATTTGCTTGACTTTGAGTGTAGATCAAAGTGCCAACAAACAAACTTAAAATCAATCCCGCGCTGCCAATAATAACTATTACTAAAGTTGTGCCTGGGTGTTGGCGAATCCAATTCCACAAACTGGGATCTTCTTTCACGTCGGTTTCCGGAGTCAAAACCAAAGCTGCAATCTGCGCGTCTTCCTCAGTCCATTCTTGACTTTTGACAGGATTGGCAGATAATTCGATCGATCGAGCATTGACAACCAAAGTATTCGCGAGGCGATCGTGCCCCGATTGCCGCTTGTAACGCAATCCAAACGCGCCATCTGCGAGCACGGCCAAGGCGCTTAGCCCCCCTAAAATGATTAAATCCGGAAACGCGCCACTCAAGCGCCAAATGCCGTAAGCGACGCCCAGAGGCACTCCCCAGCGTCCGAAACTTTCGCGAATTAGCACTCGCCGAAAACCCGGAGGAATACCCGACGCTGTGACGACTTTCACCCCGAACCAGCGTTTGGGGAGAGTTTGACCGGTTCTGGCGAGCAAAAACAATTGCCACGCGGCTAAAACTGTCGGTGCCAGCAGCGCCCCAGACCAGAATAGATTAGTTAGGGGTGCGACTCTGGGGTTGCGATCGCGCACGGGGATAGCCAAAACACGGGCGACAGTTTCGGATGCTGCTGCTACCGAGGGATTGAGTGGCACGGTTTGAGTTTCCTTGTTAACCAATGCCCCGATGCTGAAGGGAACGAGGACGCTGGCTGCAATTAACGAAATTTCAACGGCCCAAGCGCCGCACCGGCGAACCAGCAGTGGCATTTGCTGGGATTGTGTCTGCCAAGACGGATCGGGTTGATTGATATCACCGGGTGCGGTTGGGCTAGCCATATTTATAATTTCCTATTTTTAGTCGTTAGTTGGAGGAATCAGGAGCAATTGCCAATTTGTACGCTATGTAGATTAGCACTCCCAGAACGGCAAGAGTCATCAGCGCAGAAATTAGTTGTACGATGCTATTGAAGACTGTCAGGACAACGATCGCTCCAACGGCAAAGACTGCTACCTGTCCCGGTTTGGGGAGTCTTTGAAACTTGTCCAGAAACTGATTGTAGAAGGTTCCGACGGCTTGATAGCTGTTTGGATTTTGTTGGATGAGGGGCGATCGCTCTAGTTTAGCTTTTAGTTCTCCGATCGCCTGCTGCCAATTGAAGTTATTTTGAGGATTCATAAAAAAATTCAGTAGTTAGTTTAGATTAATGTGTTTGGAACCGCAATTATCGTCTACCGTCAAAGAACTAGGACTAAATGGCATTGTGTGAGTGAGGAAATATGAAGATACACTGTGCGGGCGATCGCAGCAAAAGCAAACCGTGGTTTAGTGCGATCGTGACCCTAGCCTTGGGAATGATTTTAGCGGATGCTGGAGCCCTTCGGAGCCAACCGCTGCAAATTGCTCCGGGATTTCCCGAACCGCTGAACGTTTCGGGAGTCTCCGGCGGCCCGAACAATAGCGGCGACTGCGGTTTTGTGGCCCAAGGGCCGAACCACGTCATCGAAGTAACGCAGGATTTACCTTACTGGCGGATTGCGGTACAAACTGCGGGATCTCCGAGTTTGATGATTCAGGGGCCGAGGGGGCGTTTCTGCGTCCTACCGGCGAATGCTGCTGCGGGAAATGTAGAATTTTCCGGTTATGGGGACAAGGGAACTTATGTTATTTTTGTGGGCGATCGATCTCAAGGTCAACACCCTTACTCTCTGTCTATTTCCCAAAAGCGCAATTAACAGTACAACGAGATTAGGGCGTTTGCTGTCAGAAAAATCGGGATTTGCGATCGTGAAAAAGCCAAATTTATGACAGCAAGTGCGTCAAAGACTAGACTTAAATTGCATAAGTCTTTGATCGATCAGCAAACCGCAGATTTTAGGCAGATTAACGCAGATTAACGCAGATAATTTCCCGATAATCTAGGACTCTTGCAATCTTGTCTACTAGGGATTTGCGATCAATTTTGTATTTGCTCTCTAACCCACTTACGAAACAATCGGAGAGTTTGACTCGTGCCCGCTGTTTGACTTTGTTCGCAATACTGAGAAATAGCTTCAATAATTGGCAGATTGGGAAATGTCGGACTTATTTCCGATTCAACATATTTCCCATCTTCAAGCACATTAATCAGAAGCCTTTTATTTTCATAGCGCCAGATTTCAGGGACTCCCAGCGCCTCGTAAGCGTCCAGTTGAGTTTTGGAAGTTAAATCGACTTCAATTGCTAAATCCGGCGGTGGATCGACAGTTAAGTCGATGCGCTTTTTGTTAATCATTAGAGCGTAATTCTGGATATAAAAACATTCATCAGGTTCAATTCCTTGTAACATACTTTTTCGTTTAAAAGTCGTCGAACCAAATGGTTCAAAGTCTATTTCAAGTTCCTCAAACAAAATTTTCACTAAATAGCCAATAATGATTTTAGCTTTTTCGTGTTCTGGTAGCGGCATCCTAATCTCCAAAGTTCCTTGACTGTAAGCTATTCTAGAGCCACGGTGTTCTCCAAACTCCTCTAAAATCGCTTCAAATTCCTGCCAGTTAACATCGTTTAACAGCAGTCTATGTCCTGGGGGTACACTGATTTGTCTCAATTGCAGCGTTACCATTTCAACCTCCGATTTATGTAAGTTTATTGTAACTAAATACGATTTAGATCAGATAGGACGTACGGTTGAAACCGCGTCTACAAAAAATTTCGTCCGAATTCAGAAGGTGTAAAGAAAACAACCTAATTCCATTCGCCCTTTCTTTCTTCTTTCTTCAACCCCTCTGATCTCGGGTTTTGTCTGTGTAGGCGCGAATTCCATTCGCCCTTTCTTTCTTCTTTCTTCAACCCCTCTGAGCTCGGGTTTTGTCTGTGTAGGCGCGAATTCTATTCGCCCGATTTTCTACTCAACGATTTTTTGCTGTTTATAAAGTTCCTTAAACTTGCGCTGCTGCTCGTTGTGGTCTACGATCGGATCGGGATAATGAAGCAGCCGCCGTTCTAAAGGCGAAATATTTCCTGTTAGCAAAACTTTAGTATCTACTCGGCGCAATTCGGGAACCCACTGCCGAATATATTCCCCTTCCGGGTCAAATTTTTGAGCTTGACTGGCGGGATTGAATATTCGCAAAGGTTTCTGATCCATGCCACTCGATGCGCTCCACTGCCAGCCACCATTGTTAGCAGAAAGGTCGCCGTCTATCAAGTTTTGCATGAAGTATTTTTCGCCCCACTGCCAGTTAATAATTAAATCTTTGGTGAGAAAACTAGCGACTATCATGCGACAGCGATTGTGCATCCAACCAGTCTGATTTAACTGCCGCATTGCCGCATCGATAATCGGATAACCTGTTTTGCCCCTACACCAAGCTTGAAACAGCTTTTCATCGTTCTCCCAAGGAAAGTCTTTGAATGCTTTACGATACGGCCCGTCTGCTAATTCTGGGAAGTTATACATGGCGTGTTGGTAAAATTCCCGCCACGCTATTTCCTGCTGCCAAGTGCGGATGCTTGTGCAGGCTTCTTCGCTGCGGCAAGTATCCATTACTATCTGGGTAGCTTGCCAAACAGTGCGGATGCCTATTGCACCAAATTTGAGAGCGGCACTGAGTTGGGATGTGCCGTTATTTGCGGGGAAATTGCGCTGTTCTTGATATTGGTAAATTGCCCGATCGCAAAATTCTTCTAATTTCGATCGCGCTGCATCTTCTCCGGGTTCTATTACTAACGGATTTTCCCAAATAAATCCCAAACTAAAGGCAGTTGGCAGTGTTTCCATGGCACCTGCTTGGTTGGCGATTGCTTGTTCTTCTGCGGTTAATCCAGTCATTAATTCCAGATCAGTTATCGGCAGTGTCTCTACAGGTTGGGCTTTCGGTTTGCTGTTCCATTTTTTCCAAAACGGGGTATAAACTGTGTAGGGTTGTCCTGTCCCGCTGCGAATTTCATCCGGCGCGTGCAGGATTTGATCCCAGCAATTTTGAACGTTAATTCCTGCTTGTAGGAGGGCGTTTGATACGGATGTATCGCGTTTTTGTGCATAGGGTTCTACATCCCAGTTCCAAAAGACTGCTTGAGCATTTATCGCTGTTGCTAACTTTGGTATTCCCAAAATCGGGTCATCTTGAATTATCAGTAATTGGCTGCCAAATTCGACGTAACGCGAGGAGAGTTTTTGCAAGCAGCCGATCATGTAGGTGACTCTGGCTGGCGCTACATCGTCGAGATTTAGGATGTTGCGATCCAGACAAAAAATTCCGACTACTTTCGGGCTTTGCTGGCGCGCTGCCGCCAATCCGATGTTGTCAGAAATACGCAAGTCGCGGCGGTGCCAAAATAAAATTAAATCAGACATTTTTTTATATTTTAACTTCTTACAGTTCCCGTAGGGTGAGCATTGCCCACCTTACTAATATACCTTAAGTAAGGTGCGGATTCCGCACCCTACAGATAGATTGTTTGCGTCCAAGACTGTTTGCTTAAGTTAAAAATGGACGCGCCAAGAAAAAGCTAGAAATTGATTTCGCGTCAATTGGTTCGCCAGCTAAGATCGCTTTTTCTAATTCTTCGGGAGTGAATAAGACTGTTTCCATGTCTTCATCATCGTCTTGTGCTGGGGGCTTTTCCAATTTTTCCAAATCTTGTGCTAAAAAAGCATAAATTATTTCATCGGAATAACCGGGGGCGAGCATGAATTTGCCTAATTCCCGCCATTTTCCGGCGCGATATCCGGTTTCTTCTTCGATTTCGCGTTTGATAGTTTCGGCGGGGCTTTCATTGATTTCGACAGTACCTGCGGGAAATTCTAAAATCCTCCCTTTGGCGGCGAAGCGGTATTGTCGCACCAAGACGAGTTTGCCTTCGGGGGTGACAGGAACCGCCAGTGCTCCGCCGGGGTGGCGAATACATTCCCATTCGCCTTCGGAACCGTTGGGAAGGCGGAGGGTAGCTACGTCAAAGTTAAATTTGCGCCCTTTGTAGAACAAGCGCTGTTTGAGGAGTTGGGGTAGTTCTTGACCGATCGACATAAGCGAGAATCGAATAATGTTTGATGGCACCGATTTAAGACATCATAGGCGATCGCAGCCCGGAATTTTGCTCAATTTCTACACTTTCATTTTTTCCACTCCTGAACAGTTTACCGTTTGCAGGATTTTGCCGATCGCACTTTTGGTCACTGGATGCACCCAATCCGGGGCAATTTCTGCTAAAGGTACTAATACAAAAGCTCTTTCGGTCATCCGGGGATGAGGTAAAGTCAGTGTCGGAGTGTCTAGGATTAAATCATTGTACAGCAGCAAATCTAGGTCGAGGGTTCTCGCCCCCCATTTTTCTCGGCGAATCCGATTAAATTTTATTTCAATTTCTAATAAAGCTGCCAGCAATTGTTCTGGTTCTAGTGCAACTTCTAGGATGGCACAGGCATTGATATAATCGGGTTGCGGCGGCCCGACGGGGGCAGTTTGATACCAGCTAGAATGGGATTTTACGGTGATTTCCGGGGTGTTGTTGAGAGTTGCGATCGCACTTTTGAGTGTGGCGAGGGAGTCGCCTAAGTTGCTACCGAGGGCGATCGCGCATTTTATTAATTTCATTGGTAATTGGTAATTGGTAATTGGTAATTGGTAATTGGTAATTGGTAATTAATTTTTCAGTAACGCGGGGGCGGGTTTATCGATTTCCTTCGCTACCCAAAACGCTTCAGGTGAAACCCGCCACTACAAGCCCTATTTTCGGCCGAATCTGATTATACAGAATAATAATTTAATCAAACCTTAATTTGGGATTAATTTTTATTTATTACACTTGACAAGTGTCAGTATTTAGTCTAAAAAAAAATGAATTTGCATCGGCGCTTATTTTCAGGCCTTATTTTAGTAACGGTCTTTTTTGCCGCAAGTATGTCAGTATCTTTCGCAGAAACCAAGGAAAGCTATCTTACCCTAGATTCGGACGGCAGTCAATCTTTTGCGAGTTTAGTGCAGCAGGCGGAAGATTTAGCCGCATTGTCGATCGCCCGCGAGTTTCAACAAAATCCGGCATTAACAGAAGTTACGATCGTCATTACAGCCGATCGCAGCCGGCTAAGAGTTCCGGTTTTGCGATCGAGAGTATCCCGCAGCCAGTGGCAGAAAGATTCGAGAATCGAACAGTGGACTAGATATTTTGCGGATTCTAAATTGCTGCTGGGATTCATAGATCCCAATATTTCACCCGCCAATTCCGGCCAACCGCAAAGGATTAATGTACCAGCGCCTAGTCGATCGGCATCCCGACAAAACGATCCGGCTTTTCGAGATGATTAGCTTTTAAACTCGTAGGGGCGGGTTTAGCGAAAAAACTCCAGTTATAGACATAAACTCTGTACAAAACCCGCCCTCTAACTAGCTCCGTGTGTACCATAAAAATTTTGGAGGAAGGTGCGCCCATAAGCACCCGACGAGTTAGGAAGAATTCGCTTAGTCTAGATTTAACGTATTTTTAACCCAAATATTCCCCAACTTTAATTAATCAGAAGTTTAACTATCCTTAATTTAACAGTAGTAGATTTCTATTGAGACTCGTCTGACTAGGGATGTTGGGTTGAAAAGGAATTTATGTCTAAAATAACTCGCCGACAACTGCTAATTTTCTTCGGTAGCAGTGCAGCTACCACCGTGCTTGCTCCTGGCCTAACTCAAACACTGTTCGGCATCAATTCCAGCGATGCCAAAGCTGTAGTTCCGACATCTTTCACTCCTCTAAGACTTCCCCACCCGCTGCCAATTTATCGAGAACTGTCGAGCTTCCTGCCGACAGCCCCGGGCGGACTGGGAACAGTGCTCAGTGCTTCGCCAGATACTAAATTAACCAGCTACAACGTGGTTGACGATGTGGTTGTGCCACCGGAATACGAACGTTACGTAATTCTCCGCTGGGGCGATCGCGTTTTCCCCGATTCGGCAGACTATTTCGGCTACAACAACGATTACACGGGCTTCATAGGCCTGCGCGGCAGCACTGACGACGGCTATCTGTGGGTAAACCACGAGTACGTAGGCTTCCCAATGTCGAAAGTGGCGCCGGATACCCCGTCAGATGTGGCATCTTTTCCAGCGAGCGATCGCGCCGTCCTCGGTATAGACTTGTCAGTTAAAAATCGCGATACCCTCGGCGAATTCCTGTACAATCTCGGTGGTTCGATCGTCCGCATCACCAAACAAGCTGACGGACGCTTTGCCGCCATTCCCCGCGACTCCCTCAACCGACGCATCCACGGACTTTCCGGCCTGGGAATCAACAGCCAGCGTTCCGACAAATACAAGGATGTCACCCGATGGGGAACCAGACAAGGCGACAATAACTATCTCACAGGAACCGGCCCTGCTGCTACCCAAGTCTTCGCCACCGTCAACAGCGACGGACTCGGCAACCGCATCATCGGCACAGCATACAACTGTTCCGGCGGCACCACCCCTTGGGGGACAATCCTGTCCGCCGAAGAGAATTTCCAAGGCAGCGAACTCTTCTTCGTGGGAGTTCAGGAAAACGTCAAACCCAACGGCGGCCAAACCAGCTACGCCAAGGGAACAACCGGTGAAGAATTCGGTTTAGTCGGCGAAAAATACGGCTGGATGGTAGAAGTCGATCCCCAAGATCCCAACTTCCGCCCCCGCAAACACACTGCTTTAGGCCGTTTCCGCCACGAAAACGTCGCCTTTCGCGCCGAAGCGGGACGCAAGTTAGTAGTGTACATGGGGGACGATCGCCGCGGCGGACACACCTGGAAATTTGTCAGCAACGGTACGATCGCAAATCCCGCAGATAAAACCAACAGCCGATTATTAGAAGACGGCGTTTTGTACGTCGCCCAATACAATCGCAACGGTGCGGGAAGATGGCTACCACTGACAATCAATGCCCAAACAAATCCGGTGAGTCCCCAAAAAATGGCCGAAGCCGAATTGGCAAGTTTTGGCAAAGCTCAAAGAGATGGAAATACTCGCTTGCCAAAACGCGCCGGAATTGCAGGTCAAACCGAAGACGGCGGTTCTTTTGTAGCAGATACAACTAATGAAGCAACAGCACTTGCCGGCTACAGAAATAAAACTCTTGCTAATTTCTACAGTAGCCAAGGTGCGGTTTTAGTTGATGCTTTCTTAGCTGCTAATTTGATTGGTGGCACTCCGACGGCGCGGCCGGAAGATTTGGAAGTTAATCCTACTACTAAGGAAGTTTTCATTGCCTATACTGACGGCGCACCGGGAAGCGATGGCTATCCAGATTCTCGCATTTTTAATGTTGCAAAATACACTGCCGCCCTCAACAGTGGCCAACAGTCGGGAGGAATTTACAAGATAATTGAAGATAGTCCCGACGGTGCTGGTTTGACTTTCCGCTGGCAGCGTTTTGCCCAAGGTGGAGAAGCCGGTGCGTTAGCTGGAGCGGGATTTGCTAGTGTTGACAATTTGGCTTTTGACCCTCAAGGCAATGTTTGGGGCGTGACTGATATGTCTACGAGTACGCACAATGGTTTTGATGTGGGTTCTGTTGGGAAACCCGCTGCGATCGACCACAAGAAAACTGGAAATGTCTCGGAATTTACTGGTGTTTTCGGTAACAATTGGTTGTTCTACATTCCGACTTCTGGGCCGAATGCGGGAAGTGTAATTCCGTTTGCTCACGGGCCGAATCGGTGCGAAATGACGGGGCCGACTTTTGTCGGAGATACGTTGTTGCTTGCGGTGCAGCATCCGGGGGAAGATTGCCCGATCGATGATGGTACTGTACTCAGCCGCCAAATTGAAATGTTGGATTTGAGCGGTGCTGTTTTCAATCAAACTCGGAGTGTTGCTCGCGGCAGTTTGTGGCCGAGCAATATCTCGAATGATTCGCGCCGATCGCCGATGCCGTCGGTGATTGGAATTCGTCGCGTGCGATCGAGCCCAATCGGCCAGTTTGTCTAGAGTCATCCGCTAGATTGTAGGCAATATCAGTAGGGACACGGCAATGCCGTGTCCTTAGTTGTCAGAATAGGTATTACTTCGTTGGGCGCGACACCTAGCCAAAAGTTCAGGTTATTTCCTGCACTTGCGATCGGCTTAGTGGCTGGCATATTTTATTGTCTAAAAACTAAACCATGAGTTAGCACATTCCTTGGGCTTATTCCCCTAAAGTGGTTTTACAGAGCAAAGACCAGCAGAAATAGTCTAGAGGCTTGTTGGTTACTTGGAAATTTGCAACACCTATTCAGTGGAGGTCGTTTATGCCTTGTGCAGTCGGTACTTCGTACATAGTAAAGGCTGAAGATAAGCTTTATAACATTGCCCAGCAACAATTAGGTGATGGTAATCGTTGGCGTGAAATGAGTAAACCAGATGGCAGCTTATTGACAGACAATGATGCTAGCAATTTGCAGCCTGGTCAGGAGATATGTATTCCTGGCTATACCCCTCCCTCTCCGTCATCTGGTGGTAATGGAAATTTGCAAAATATGCTAGAAGCACTTGGAGCATTTGAATCAGGCTTACCATCAGGAGATCCCAATCAGTACAAGGTTGAAAACTCATTGGGTTTCATGGGAAAGTATCAATTTGGAGAACCTTTGCTGATCGATCTAGGTTACTACACAGCAGATGTTTTCTATGGAAATGGTGCTGACAAGAATTATTGGCTGGGTACTTGGACAGGAAAGAGGGGCGTTAATAGTCAAGAACAATTCAAGAATTCTCCAGATGTTCAAGAAGCAGCAATTCGTGAGGCTTTTAACCAAAACAGGCAGCGGGTCAATAGTGCGCTTGGGGAGCAAGGACAGTCCGTAAATAATTACCTTGGTCAGCCCAAGGCATTTATGGATAATGGGGTGTCAAAAACCATCACGATTTCCCTTTCTGGCATTCTAGCGGGAGCGCACTTGCGCGGCCCCTATGGAGTAGCTAAACTTCTATTGAATAACGAAGTCAGTCATGATGAATTTGGCACATCTATTCTCCGTTACATCGAAGAATATGGTGGTTACAACGTGACACCAGCAGATTTTTCGTAACACTTTCTCAAGCCAGCTTTTTACCCAAATTTTGGGTGTCAGCATGGGTGAGAGCATCTTTTGCGAAAACATGGCGCACTACTAAAAATTCTGTAGATTCTGTTTCAAAAATTTTGTAGCAAGTGTTCTGGATGCGCCGCACAACATATCTGGAACCCTTGCACAAAATACATCCGATCGCAAGATGTAACTATCATTATGTCGGAATTTCTTGGCGTCGCCTTGATTTATTCACAACTCAGGTAACACCAAAGCCTTCAACAAACCTAGCAAAAGGAGTTTAAACATGGAAACGGAAACGTTATATAACTTGATCCATCAATATCGTGCCGAGAATGGGATGCCAGAAATAATTCCACGATCGCGATCGCTCGATTATGTAGCTCAAACCCACGTGGAAGACTTAGACGGCTTTGCTACTGAGATTACACATAGCTGGAGCAACTGTGCTTACGATCCCAATCATGAGGAAGGTCAAAAATGTATGTGGGATGCTCCTAAGCGGTTAACCTCCTATCAGGGTAACGGCTATGAAATTGCTACAGGCCGTCTAGGTGGAAATATCACACCTGAAGCAGCCCTTGAATCATGGAAAAATAGTCCCCCTCACAATAGTGTAATTCTCAACCAAGGTATTTGGACTCAACCCTGGAATGCAATGGGTATTGGCATCTATAAAGGCTATGCAGCAGTATGGTTTGGACACGAATCCGACCCGGCTGGATAAATATTAGCTTGTTGAAAACTCACTTGTTTAAAAATTTTCATTCCACTGTCAGGGTATGAGGTTAGTTGAGGAGCGATTGCGAGGTTAATCTTATTCTTTGTTTATTCCACAGAACAAAACGCCATGAAAAAACAGCTTGGTTTAATTGGTATACATGGGATTTTTGTTACAAGCATTTTACTGTTGAAAACCGTTCCTGTTTTTGCCTACTGTGTTTATAACAGAACCGACTTCGATATTCAAGGAGAAGACATACAAAGCCGCTCATTGGACAATATGTTTAAGCGATGGCAAAGAACAACTAATCCTATTCCCAAAGGAGGAAAAGACTGCTGCCCCGGAGGTAATAGTGAATGCACAGATCCAGAGTTAAAAATTAGCGTTAGAGTGCCAGATAGAGATGAACCTCTAACTTGTAAAGAAAACATTGGTAGTCGTGATTGGCTGGTTGTGCGAACATTGTCTGAACATGGACGAACAAAATTAGTCTGTGAAAAAAACGGAAAACTTTGATTGTTTCAGTTGGCGGAATCTGTTCTATTATTCAGTCTGTTATGGCTTGTGCGGTGGGTAGCTTGTAGATAGTAACAGATTTACGCTTGACTTGATAAATCGATAGTTGCAGAAAACTCACAAAGTAAGTTGAGAAAAATATCAAAGTCAGGAGATAACGAATATGCCTTTGGAATTGGGTGCAAGTTTGAAGATCAATGTGGATCTGCTGGGAATTGCTCAAGCAATTTCATCTGGTGTTAGCGCTAATCAAAACCGAGATGGATTTGTAAAAATTCTCATGGAGACAGCCTTCTATTCTGCTAAGGAGCAGTACAACGTGATGGTGTTTAATTTGAGCCAAGATTACGAGGATCGATTCAACGGTGTTCAGCTATATGGCTCTGCTAATTATGACAGTATTGTTTACGGAATCTGGGTTTTTGAAGATGGCGAGTTCGCGAATAACGGTGATGGTGGATACATCAATTGGGCTTTTAGAGGTTGGTTTGATAGAGATGGCAGTAAAGTTAAATTTAGAAAACCTTGACTTAATAAGACAGCAGATTCCACTCAATATATCGACGCTCGACTCTATCTATTGAGCGTTGAATAAAACGCCATCCCAGTGTTTTTTTCTGTTGATGCACTTAAGAATGATTAAGGTCGGGTATATGCCTCTACAAATTTTCGACATACTATTAGCAGAGCAAACAGCAGCCGATAAAGCCTCCGGGATTGATTGTGACTTTAGGATCGTTTGGTATCTCAGGACTGCTGATCTGGGTAGGTTACAACCTAATGAGGTCAGGAAATCGTAATGAGAAAACAGGTGTTGACCTGATGGGTATAAAAATTAACATGGAGAGTGCTGCAGGAGGGTGTTGTATGTTGTTTTCGGCGCTGATACTGATGAATTTTTTGGGTCATTTTTATGGTAAGTGACTGAGGCAGGAGCTTTTATAGGGGCTGGAAACTAAACTATGAGTTACGACCTTTGTTGCGTTTATCGCCTTATAGTTTAGTTGCCGCGCCAACTTCCGGCAGCGCATCGCCCCAGCCACAAAAAACACTCATACCGCAGATATAATGCTACAAAAACCTTAAACTCAAAGGAGCGTTCCCTAATGACCCACTTCGGCATTATCTGTCCAGCATTCGACGGCCACCTCAACCCGATGACAACTTTGGGCAGCGAACTGCTTCGCCGAGGGCATCGAGTCACCCTGTTTAGTTTTGCCGATGCTCAAGCCAAAACTTTGTTCTGCGGATTAGAATTTCAGCCACTAGCTGAAGCTGAATTTCCCGTCGGCGCGATCGCCCAAAACTTTACTCAACTCGGCAAGCTCAGCGGACTGGCTGCCTTGCAATACACTATAAACTCGCTCGCCCGCATTTCGGCTGTGATGCTCGCAGAAGCTCCCGCCACCATTAAAAAATCAGGTGTAGAAGCTTTACTTATAGACCAAGTTTCATCGGAAGCAGGAACGATCGCAGATTTTCTCAACCTTCCTTTTATTACAGTTTGCAATGCGTTACTCCTAAATCAAGAGCCCAACATTCCTCCCTTTTGTACCCCTTGGCAATACAGTCCAAATTGGAGAGCGCGTTTAGGCAATCAACTTAGCTATCAGTTACTCAATTTGCTTACCAAACCAATTAAAGAAGTCATCGCGGAGTATCGCAAAGAGTGGAATTTACCTTTGCAATCCCACCCAAATGATGCTTACTCTCAACTGGCTCAACTCAGCCAACAACCTGCGGAATTCGACTTTCCCAGGCAAAAATTACCCCCACACTTCCATTTCACCGGCCCTTTTCACAACCCAGCGACGCGCAAACCAGTGCTTTTTCCTTTTGATAAATTAACAGGCAAGCCATTAATTTATGCCTCAATGGGAACTGTGCAAAATGGATTGCTGGATGTTTTTCAAATAATCGCCTCTGCTTGTGAAGGATTGGATGCTCAATTGGTGATTTCTCTGGGAGGAGGCGCGAGTCCAGAATCCTTCCCGGAATTGCCGGGAAATCCGATCGTTGTTGGCTATGCACCGCAATTAGAACTGCTGGAAAAAGCGGCTCTCACAATTACTCACGCGGGCATGAATACAACTCTGGAATCCTTGAGCAATGGAGTACCGATGGTGGCAATTCCTGTGGCGAATGACCAGCCTGGAGTCGCGGCTCGGATTGCTTGGACGGGTGTTGGTGAGGTGGTTTCTTTGAAGGAGTTGAGTGTTGCTAAAATGCGAAGTGCAATTGAGAAAGTGCTGACACAAGATTCCTACAAAAAAAGGGCGGTGGAGATGCAAGGGGCGATCCTCTTCGAGGGCTTCGCTAACGCGCGATCGGGCGGAGTCAAGAAAGCGGCTGATATTATCGAACAGGTTGTCTTGACTGGGAAACCTGTCTTGGCGTCTCAAATCTAAAATCTAAGCTGTGGAGTCCAATCTAAAATCTAACATCTAAAATCTAAAATCGGCTGATGCACGTATTGTGCGATCGGCATATTTATGCTATGTTCGACTCCACAGTTGACCGCAGGGTGAATATGCTGACTATTCCTGGCGTTGAAGTCACAAGTCAAATCTACGAAAGCGCGAATTCTCTGGTTTATCGAGCATTTAGTCGATCGCACGATCGGGCGATCGTCCTCAAAGTCCTGAAAGAAAATTATCCCACACCCCAAGAACTCGCCCGCTACCGCACAGAGTATAAGATTACGCAATCTTTGAACCTGACGGGGTGTATCAAAGCCTACGATTTGCAGCAATATCAAAACACCCTCGTGATGTTTTTAGAGGATTTTGGCGGCGAATCCTTGAAAATTTGGATGCAGCAACAAAAATTTACTCTTGAAGAAGTGTTACGAATTGCGATCGCCACCGCTGACAGTTTGGGACAAATTCACGCAGACAACATCATCCACAAAGACATCAACCCTTCAAACATCGTTTTCAATCCAGATACCGGCCAGCTAAAAATCATCGACTTTGGCATTTCCACGCAGTTAACGCGAGAGAATCACAGCCTAAGAAATCCCAACATTTTAGAGGGAACTCTCGCCTATATGTCACCGGAACAAACTGGCAGAATGAACCGCAGTCTCGATTACCGCACTGATTTTTATTCCCTCGGTGCTACCTTTTACGAACTGCTGACGCATCAACTGCCTTTTGACACTCATGATGTGCTGGAATTAGTACACAGCCATATTGCAAAACAGCCTTTATCTCCATCTGAGGTCAATCCCGAAATTCCGCAAATTATTTCGGATATTGTGATGAAGTTGCTGGCTAAAAATGCTGAAGAGCGCTATCAAAGTGCTTTGGGAATTAAAGCAGATTTAGAAGAATGCTTGAATCAATTGCACGACTATAATACAATATCAGTTTTTCCGTTAGCTTGTCAAGACATTTCCGATAAATTTCAAATTCCGCAAAAACTTTACGGCAGGGAGCGAGAAATTGCCACTATTTTAACTGCTTTCGATCGAGCTTCCGAGCAAAGCGAACTGTTTCTGATTGCGGGTTATTCTGGTATTGGCAAAAGCGCGATCGTGCAAGAACTCTATAAACCGATTACTCAAAAGCGTGGCTATTTTATTTCCGGCAAATTCGACCAGTACCAGCGCAATATTCCCTACAGTGCTGTTGTCAGCGCCCTGCGATAATTAGTCAAGCAACTGTTAGCTGAAAGTGAAGTACAACTTCAAGAGTGGCGACAAAAATTATTAACAGCTTTAGGGATAAATGGTCAAGTCATCATTGATGTAATTTCCGAAGTAGAGTTAATAATAGGCAAGCAACCAGCCTTACCAGAAGTAGGGCCGAGCGAGAGCCAAAATCGCTTTAATTTAGTGTTTCAGAATTTCATTACAGTCTTTATTAAACCAGAACATCCTCTGACTGTATTTATAGACGATTTGCAGTGGGCTGATGGCGCTTCTCTAAAGTTAATCGAACTGTTAATGAGCGGTACGACACCAGGTTTGTTTTTAATCGGCGCGTATCGAGATAACGAAGTTTCTGCCGCTCATCCGTTAAGCTTGACAATTGAAGAAATTATCAAAAATAAAGTCAGTGTCGATCGCATTTTCCTGTCACCTTTGGATTTGCCCACCCTCACTCAATTGATTTCCGACGCGCTGAATTGCCGCGAGGAAATAGTCTCAGCCCTTGCTGAGTTAGTGCTGTTAAAAACGGGTGGCAATCCTTTCTTTATGAATGAATTTCTCAAAGCGCTTTATACCGAAGGGCTGTTACAATTTGACTTTACCGCTGTCAGATGGGAATGGGATTTAGGGGAAATTAAAGCCAGGGGATTCACTGATAATGTTGTCGAATTGATGTCTAGCAAGATTCAAAAACTGCCGGATAATACGCAGGAAACTTTAAAAATAGCAGCCTGCATTGGCAATCAATTTGATGTCAAAACCCTAGCTTCGATTTGTCAAAAATCTCTGCGAGAAACGGCGGATGATTTGTATGCAGCAGTTGCGGAAAATTTAGTCGTGTTGCTGGGGAATATGGGAGATGTGGAATTAGAAATTGCCGGGAAATTACCCAGCAGCCAATCGCTAGAATACAAATTTGTTCATGACAGAATTCAGCAAGCTGCTTATTCGCTAATTGCCGATCGAGATCAGCCGATCGTCCACAGACAAATTGGACAAATGCTGCTGCAAAATACTCGTGGCGAACAGCGAGAAGAAAAAATATTTGACATTGTTAATCAACTGAATTTTGCCACTTCATTAATTAGCGATCGATCGGAAAAAGATGAACTAGCTCAGTTAAATCTGATTGCTGGCAATAAAGCCAAGGCATCAGTAGCTTATCAGCCAGCTTTCAACTACCTGCAAACAGGGATAAATTTGCTGGCAGAAAACTGTTGGCTGGTGCAATACAACCTCAGCTTGCAACTGCATCAAGAAGCCGCAGGGATAGCTTACCTTTTGGGCGATTTTGAGCTGATGGAAACTTTAGCATCCATCGTGCTAGAAAATGCTAAAACAGTCCTCGATCGAGTCAAAGTAATTGAGGTAAAAATGATGACTCATGCTGCCCAAAATCAACAAGATATGGCAATTAATCTGGGGCGATAAATTCTGATGCAGTTGGGAGTCAAACTGTCTGCAAAGCCTAACAATCTAGATAGCATAATCGGATTATTGGAAGTTAAGTTAACCCTAGTTGGAAAACGCATTGAGGATTTGGCTAATCTACCTCAAGGAAGCGATCCTGCTAAACAAGCTGCGCTACGTATCCTGTCATTTATGGTTACTGTAGCCTATGGCGCTGCTCCTCAACTGTTGCCTTTAATTGTGTTTAAGCAGGTGATTTTATCTGTAAAGTATGGCAACTATCCAGAGTCTCTCCATGCCTATACAGTTTATGGATTAATTTTGTGCGGAGTGGTGGGAGAGATTGAAGATGGTTATAAATTTGGTCAACTAGCATTGAAGATGTTGGAGCAATTTAACAAACCAGAATTGAAGAGCAAAGTCCTCGAACCATTTAATGACTTCATCCATCACTGGAAAGCACCAGTGAAAGAAACTTTACCATCTTTGTTAGAAGCTTACAAAAGTGGATTGGAAACAGGTATAGTGGAAGAAACTGCTTGTGCTGCTCAAACTTACTGCGGTTATTCGTACCTCGTAGGCTCTGAATTGTCGGGACTATAACGCGATATTATTATTTATCGTGCTGCGATAGAAAAGTTAAAATTTGACCCAATTATTTGGCAGATTAAACCTCTACAGCAGTCTGTTTTTAATTTATTAGGTAATTCGGAAAACCCCTGCTATTTAGTTGGCAGTGCCTATGATGAGCGGGCTGCGCTGCCGCTGTTAACTGAAGCAAACGATCGCACTTCGATTTTTGCCCTGCATTTTTATAAAATGATTCTTTGTTATTTATTTGGGCAATATGCTGAAGCTGTCTCAAATGCAGCTTCTACAATGCAGTATGTAGAGAGTGCTAGTGGAACTCTTCAAGTGTCATACTGTTATTTTTATGAGTCACTGGCTCAGCTTTCATTCTATTCTGATGCTTCTCAAGTAGAGCAAAAGCACTGTTTAAAAAAAGTCAGGAACAATCAGAAAAAAATTAAAAAATGGGCGCATCATGCCCCCATGAATCACTTGCACAAATTTAATCTAGTTGAGGCAGAAAGATATAGAATTATTGGTAAAGATTCCCTGGCTGTAGATTATTACGATCGCGCGATTTCCCTCGCCAAAGAACATGAGTATATCCATGAAGCCGTCCTCGCTTACGAACTCGCCGCCAAGTTCTATTTATCGAGGGGGAAAGAATTAACAGCTAAGGCTTATATGCAGGAAGCTCGTTACTGCTATCAACTTTGGGGTGCGGCGGCTAAAGTCAAAGATTTGGAAACGCGATACCCGCAATTATTTGCGATTTCGACAAGTAAAAACATTTTAACTACGACATCAACCACCGGCAGCCGTTCTAGTTCTGCTTTGGATATTTCTACAGTTATGAAAGCTTCCGAGGTAATTTCCGGCGAAATTGTGCTGGATAATTTACTGTCAAAATTGATGAAGATTTTGATTGAAAATGTGGGGGCGCAAACTGGTTACTTGATTTTGGAAAAACAAGGTAAGCTACTGATTGAAGCTGAAGGTACAGTGGATACTGAACGAGTAAAACTATTGCCTTCAATCCCTATTTAAAATTGCTCGAATCTTTGCGAAGCCGTTATTAATTATGTCGCTAGAACTCAAGAAGATTTAGTGCTAAATGATGCCAGCCGCGAAGGACAATTTACCAATGATTCTTACATTAAAGCGCATCAAACTAAATCTATCTTGTGTGCTGCTTTGATGAATCAAGGTCAACTTGCTGCGATTGTTTATCTCGAAAATAACCTCACCGCCCAAGCTTTTACTCCCGATCGCCTGGAAGTGTTACAATTGCTATCGGGACAAGCTGCGATCGCCATTACGAACGCTCAACTCTACGCCCAAGTCAAGGAACGCGAAAGCCGACTGACTCAGTTTATCGATGCAATGCCGATCGGCGTAAGTGTGCACGACACCACCGGACAAATCACCTACGCAAATCGCACAGCGCATCAACTAAGCGCCATTCCGACTATACCGGAAGTAAATACAGAGACATTAGCAGAAGTTTGTCAGCTTTATCTCGCAGGAACTAATCAGTTATATCCAACTCCACAACTCCCTTACGTTCGCTCTTTAGCTGGTGAAACGGTCAAAGTAGACGATATGGAGTTGCACCGACCTGATAAGATTGTTTCCTTGGAAGTTTCCAGCACGCCAATTGTTGATGAAACTGGCAAGATTAATTATGCGATCGCCACTTTTGCAGATATCACCGATCGCAAACAAGCCGAAAAGCTGCTAGCCGACTACAACCGCACCTTAGAACAGCAAGTGAGCGATCGCACTTTTGAACTCCAGCGAGAAATAATCGAGCGCAAACGAGCCGAATCCGCAGCCCAAGCAGCCAACCAAGCCAAAAGTATATTCCTCGCAAATATGAGCCACGAATTGCGAACTCCCCTCAAGGCAATTCTCGGTTTTTCCCAACTAATGAATCGCAATTCACACCTATTTCAAGAACAGCAAGAACACCTGAATATTATCAGTCGCAGCGGCGAACATTTGCTCGCACTAATTAACCAAGTATTAGATTTGTCAAAAATAGAAGCCGGACGTGCAACGCTGAACCAGACAAGCTTTGACCTCCACCGCCTGCTGAACGATATCGAAGATATGTTCCAACTTCACGCAGAAAATAAGGGATTGCAGTTATTAGTAGAGCGAGCATCTGGCGTTCCGCAATATGTGGAAACTGATGAAAAAAAATTGCGCCAAATCTTGATAAACCTGCTTTCTAACGCGATAAAATTTACCTCCCAAGGCGGCATTTCTGTGAGAATTAACCGTCAGGAGTTGGCTCGAAAAATCTGCTTTGAGATAGAAGACACGGGAGAGGGAATTGATGCTAGTGAATTAGACAAGCTATTTGCAGCTTTTGTGCAAACCCAAACCGGGGAAAAATCCCAACAAGGAACCGGATTAGGGTTGACAATTGCCAGTTATTTTGTGCAATTAATGGGCGGTGAAATGACTGTTAACTCTCGTGCGGGGGTTGGTACACTGTTCAAATTTGACATTAAAGTTAATCCTGTCGAAAATGCCGATCGCCCACCGGAACAGCTAAACAGGCGAGTAATTGCGATCGCACCCAATCAACCCCGCTATCGAATTTGAAGAACTAAACGCTGCGCCCAGTTTCCCAGAGAATGAAGTAAATGTATTGACAAAAACCGCCTTTTCTGAATTACCTCCTGAGTTAGTAGCCAACCTCCAGCAAGCCATTAGCAATCTCGATTTGGAACAGATGCAAATAGCGATCGGTCAAATCCGCGAAATCAATCAACCGTTGGCTAGGGCGATCGCAACTTGCATTAAAAACTTTCAGTACGAACAGTTACTAAATTTAATCCAAGACGGTTCAGTTAAGCCAGATCCCCCCTAGCCCCCCTTAAAAAGGGGGGGACAAGAAGGTTCTCAAAGTCCCCCTTGCTTTCGGGGGATTTAGGGGGATCTCCGGGTAATAAACAGTGTTAACCCAAACGTATTGACATTCAATCCACACATTGAGGGAGAAAAAATGAACAAAAACCTCAGCTTTACGAGTCAAGAAAGTATTTTAATTATTGATGACAGTCCTGAAAACTTAAAACTTTTAAGCGGGATACTATCAGCCGCTGGATATAAAGTTCACCTAGCCCCAAGCGGCAAATTAGCTCTGAACTTTATCCAGTCCCATTTACCCGATTTAATCTTGCTAGATATTATGATGCCTCAAATGGACGGTTATGAAACTTGCCAACAACTTAAATCTTGTGAGCGCAGTCAGGATATCCCAGTAATTTTTATCAGTGCTTTGCAGGAAATATTTGATAAAGTCAAAGCATTTTCTGTGGGCGGCATAGACTACATTACCAAACCTTTTCAACAACAAGAAGTTTTAGTGCGCGTCGAAAATCAATTGCGGATTAGAAGGCTTTCTAGACAACTCATCGACCAAAATATACTAGAAGAGCGCAACCGCATGGCGCGGGAAATTCACGACACTTTAGCGCAAACTTTTACAGGCATTATTATACATTTGGGAGTTGCACAAAGGCTAATTGCAGCCAATCCAGAACAAGCACAATCGCACATCCAAACAGTGTGCGAACTGGCTCGCTCTGGACTTGGTGAAGCGCGGCGCTCTGTCGAATCTTTGCGCCCGCAACTTTTAGAAAATGGCGATTTGTATAGCGCTCTCAATTACATTACCAAACAAATGTCATCAGATACTAATACGCACACTATTGTTGAAGTAGTTGGTACGGCATATTCCCTGCCCTTAGAGGTGGAAAATAACCTGTTACGCATCGGGCAGGAAGCGTTGACAAATGCTTTTAAATATGCCAAATCTACGGACATTAAAATTAATTTGGTTTACGAAACATCGAAGTTTATTTTGCGGGTTAAAGACAACGGACAGGGATTTGACACGGAAAGTATTTGTTTTAGTAATGGCTTTGGTTTATTGGGGATGAAAGAACGCGCGGGACGCATTAACGCACAATTGGATATCAACAGTCAGCCGGGAGATGGAACGGAAGTTATAATTTCAATTAATCGGGAGTAAGATAGGGTTTGGTTTTCATAAAGTAAGGTACGCAGTGAATTGGTGTTAAATTAAGCTCAAATGTAGTCACAGAATGCTGTCTGACGATTAGGCTCTCGATCCCCCCTAGCCCCCCTTAAGAAGGGGGGAACCGGAAAGGATCAAAGTCCCCCTTTTTAAGGGGGGATTTAGGGGGATCGAGACTAAGCTAGAAGCGAGATTTTTCAAGGGTTTTAGTCTTAAGTTTACACCAATGGTGCGCCCATAAGCACCCAACATAATAAGTTTGTAGTGAGGACTTCAGTCCTCTTTCATAAGATTAACAGGGGAATCATGACTAACCAATCAAATATTATTCGCGTTTTAATTGCCGACGATCATTATATTGTGCGGCAAGGTTTAGTGGCATTGTTGGAGAATGAATTAGATCTGAAAGTTGTGGCGCAAGCTAGCAACGGCGAGGAAGCTGTGACAATGTTTCGCCAACATCAGCCCGATGTAATGCTGATGGATTTGCGGATGCCTCAAATGGATGGAGTCGCGGCGATTGCTGCGATTTGTGGGGAGTTTTCTACCGCGCGAATTGTTGTCTTGACCACTTATGATGGTGATGAAAACATCTATCGTGGATTGCAAGCGGGTGCTAAGGGCTATCTGCTTAAGGATGCGGAACCGGAGGAGCTTTTAGCAGCAATTCGGGCGGTTTTTGAGGGAAAAAAGTACATTCCGCTGGCGGTGGGTGTTAAGTTAGCCGATCGCCTGAGTGGGCCCTCCTTGAGCGATCGCGAATCAGAAGTCATCCGCCTGATCGTCGCAGGTAAAAGCAACCACGAGATTAGTCAAGTGCTGCACATCAGCGAAAGCACAGTCAAGTTTCACATTAACAATATTTTGAGCAAGATGGGAGTTGGCGATCGCACGCAAGCCGCCATTACCGCCTTAAAACAGGGGATTGTCAGTTTGTAGTTTAATTCTCAGTATTTTTACTGATAAGTATGACTATTATGACGGCAAGTAATGAAAAATAAGACCTCAAGTTTTACGTCAAAACTTTTGAGAAAGGCTAAGCTAGAGCTAATCGGACAAATTAGCTCTTATCAAAAAAATGCTTTATTCACTTTTGCCCAAATCTCAAGTCAAAGTTCGAGTTTTAAAACAGTTAGCAGCCGCCATTTCGGCGTCTTTAGCCCTCAGTGCAACAATTAGTTTGAAACCCTCGCCCGTATTAGCTGCTAGCGATATCCCCACGACAACTCAAACCTCGACTCAGAAGGCCACAAAACCCGATTCTAGCTCGCAGCTAGGGCAGTTGCGCACCACTGTTCCCGTGCAGGCAATGCAGCTCGATGGGGGTGGAGTTATCCCGATCGCGATCGGCGGTATGATAATTATTCTAGTGTTGCCGTTATTTTTTGGTGGATTAGTCGTAATTGGCGATCGTGAAGTTGGCATTGTCAGTAAAAAGTTTAGCTTCAACGGCAAATCTTTACCCCCAGGAGATTTAATTGCCTTAAACGGAGAAGCTGGATATCAAGCTGATACATTACCCCCCGGCTGGCATTGGGGTTATTGGCCTTTGCAATACAACGTCCGCAAAGAATCTTTAACAGTAGTTCCCCAAGGTGAAATTGCCCTGATTATCGCAGCAGGCGGCGAGTCGATTCCGCCCCAGCGCATCCTCGGCAAATACACAGAATGCGATAATTTTCAAGACGCTCGCAAATTCCTCAAAGACGGCGGTGAAAAAGGTCGGCAACTCGGTATTATTACAGGCGGCAGCTATCGAATTAATACGGCATTATTTACGGTAATTACAGCAGCCAATGCTCCCAAACATGGAATGACAGCCGAACAGTTGAAGTTGTACAAAATTGCCCCAGATAAAGTGGGAATTGTCACAACCTTTGACGGAGTTCCGATTCAAGATGGCGAAATTGCCGGCCCGATTATTCCGAATCACGACAACTTCCAAAACGCGCAAAAATTTATCACCGCCGGCGGGCGGCGCGGTTTGCAGGAACAGGTTTTGCTTTCCGGTTCTTGGAACTTGAACCCTTGGTTTGTCGGCGTTGACCAAGTGGTGATGACCGAAATCCCGATCGGCTATGTGGGCGCGGTGATTTCCTATGTCGGCAAAACCTCCGAAGATGTCAGCGGCGCAGCTTTCACCCACGGTAACTTAGTAAATGTGGGCAATAAAGGCGTGTGGGTGACACCTCTTTATCCCGGAAAACATCCCTTGAATACTCGCATTTTGAAAGTAGAGTTAGTGCCGACTACAAACATTGTCTTGAACTGGTCGGGCAAAACAGAACGGCACAGTTACGATTCTAAACTTTCATCTTTAACCGTGCGTTCTCAAGACGGTTTTGCCTTTGACTTAGAAGTAGCTCAAATTATCCACGTGGGAGCTTTAGATGCTCCGAAAGTCATCTCTCGCGTCGGTTCGATGCAGAATTTAGTAGACCACGTTTTGCAGCCGACAATCGGCAATTATTTCCGCAATTCCGCTCAAGCCTATTCTGTCTTAGACTTTCTGTCGGCAAGAAGCGGCAGACAAGCGGAAGCCGCCGAGTATATCAAAGCAGCTTTGCGCACCTACGACGTGCAAGCAATTGATACTTTGATCGGGGATATTTTGCCACCCGCAGAGTTGATGCAAACTCAAACAGACCGCAAAATTGCAGAAGAACAGTGTAAGACTTATGAGGTGCAGCAAATAGCACAAACTCAGCGGCAACAATTGGTAAGAGAAACAGCTTTAGCAGAGATTCAGCAAGAGATGGTAAAATCGGAACAAGGCGTGAAGATTTCTGAGTTAAAAGCGAATTCTCAAGTCAAACAAGCTCAAGGCGAAGCTGAATCAATTCGGGTGAAGGGAAATGCTCAAGCTGAAGCTTATCGCGCGGGTGTTGTGGCTTTGGGTGGTTCCGGTTATACGGCTTTGCAGTTAATGCAAATTATCGGCGATAGCCATGTGCGAGTTGTGCCGGATGTTGCGGTTAGCGGTAACGGTAGCGGCGGCGGTTTGGTTGACGGTTTGCTAGGAATGATGATGTGGAATCAAACCAGCAAAAATGGGGAAAATGGCGGGGAGTTGCCTGTAATTACTTTGGAAAAATCGCAGCCTGCTGTTTTGGAACCTGCGGCCAAGTTACCAGCAAAGGTGAATTCAACAAAGCCACCAGTTGCGAAGTCTGATGCTGTTGCAGAGTCTGATATTGATTCGCTGTTTGACGACAAATCTTTTAGTTAGAAGGTTTGGGCAATTTGAATGATTCATATTTAATCATTCGTAGGGTGCGCAATGCGCACCTTATGCCAGATTTGTAGGGTGCGCATTGCGCACATTATATTTGATTATTATGCGCACCTTACATCTAATTGGTAGGGTGCGCATTGCGCATATTATACCTGATTCTTCTCGGACTACGCCTGATTCTTATGGTGCGCAGTGCACACCCTACACCGCGAAGGCGGACTTTGTTTGTGTAGACGCGAATTCTATTCGCCACGAAGCTCTCCGTTGCGACAAATCGCAGTACAATCGATCGCAGTATTGCATATAAGGAATCTCCCATGTCAGACCAGTTTTCCACTGAAATTAGCGATCGCATCTGCACTCACATGAACGAAGACCACGCTAGCGCCGTAGTCCTGTACGCTCAAGCCTACGGCGACAAGCCAGAGGCGACATCGGCTCAAATGCTCGCGATTGATGCCAACGGCATGGATTTAACCGCTCAAGTCAATGACGAAACAGTGCCAGTCAGAGTTAAGTTCGATCGCACTTTAGCAGATGCCGAAGATGCCCACCACATTCTGATTGATATGTTGAAACAAGCCCGAAAAGCTGCTAAATAGCCAACTGTGCACGATTCTGTTATAATTTCAAGGTTCGTTCGTAGTACGGACTTTAGTCCGTTTAAATCCTTGATACGGACTAAAGTCCTTACTACAAACCTTTAGTCCGGTTAAAGATTTTAAAGGACTAAAGTCCTGACTACAAACCAAATATTTAATAAAGTTCAATTTACATCTAAGATATCAAATAAAATGACAGAAACTTACCCCCATTCCAGAGAATTAGATGCCATCAATGGCAGTAAAAACAACCCTTTTGAGGCACTTATAAAGCGACTAGATTTGATGATTCGCGCCCGATATTCACTGCTGTACATTGTCGGCGCCGAAGAAGAACCAGTCGAAGCTGTAATTGCCCAAGTAGCGCTGCAAGTAACACCCGCGCGCCGAGTATTGTTCTGGGATATCGTGCGTGGCTGGGAAGATAACGGTTCCGGGAAAGGTTCGGTAATGGCGGCGCTCGATCGCATCGGCAAGACGGCTGTCGAAGAATATACTATATTTGTACTGCGGGATTTGCACCCAATTTTGAGATCGCCGTACACCGAAAAAAATGCGCCAGTAGTCCGGGAATTGCGGAATTTAACCAGGGAATTGAAGCGCAGCAAAAAAACGATCATCCTCACTTCTCACGCGCTGGAATTGCCAGAAGAATTGAAAGAAGATATCACAGTAATTGATTTCCCTTTGCCCAACATCCAAGAAATCAATCATTTAATTTCTCATGTTGTGGAAAATCCAGAACAATTGCAAGTTAGCGGCTTAGCAAAGGAACAATTAGTTAAAGCTTGTCAAGGTTTGAGTCGCGCTCGCATCGGGCGAGTTTTGGCGAAAGCTTTGGCCACCAAACAGCAAATTAACGAGTCGGATATTGACGGAGTTTTGGAAGAGAAACAACAAGCAATTCGCCAAACTGGAATTTTGGAGTTTTGCAACTCCCGAGAATCCCTGAAAAATGTGGGCGGCTTGGAGAATTTGAAGCAGTGGGTAAAGATGCGCCAAGATGCTTTTACTGACGAGGCGCGCCACTATGGTATACCCAATCCTAAAGGGGTTTTGTTAGTAGGAATTCAAGGAACGGGCAAATCTTTATCTGCCAAAACTATTGCTTGCGAATGGCGTTTACCGCTGCTCAGATTGGATACTGGGCGATTGTTTGGCGGCATTGTCGGGGAAAGCGAAAGTCGTGTTCGGCAAATGATACAATTGGCAGAGGCGATCGCACCTTGCGTCTTGTGGATCGATGAAATAGACAAAGCCTTCGGCAACATCATCAGCGGCGGCGACGGCGATTCAGGAACTTCGCGCCGGGTATTCGGCAGTTTGATCACTTGGATGCAGGAAAAAACCAGTCCCGTGTTTATCGTCGCCACTGCAAATAACGTGCGGATTTTGCCCGCTGAGTTGCTGAGAAAGGGCAGGTTTGATGAGATTTTCTTTTTGAATTTGCCCTCGGAATCGGAACGCCAAGATATTTTTAAAGTGCATTTGCAGCGTTTGCGGCCGACTAGATTGCGCGATTTTGATTTGGAGATTTTGGCGAAGTCTGCTGAGAATTTTAGCGGTGCGGAAATCGAGCAAGTTGTGATTGATGGATTGTACCGGGCTTTTGGCACTTTTGTGAACGGGCAGCGCCGAGATTTGACGACGGAGGATGTTTTGAGGTCGATCGAGGATACTGTACCATTGGCTGCGATCGCGCGATCGCAAATTGAAGATTTGAAACAGTGGGCGGCCCAAGCGGGTGCGAGAACAGCTTCTAATGATACTCGATTGATTGATGAATTGAAGCGCTACAGCCGGCCGCTGGGTGAAGATGCGATCGACAATTGACCCAAATTTGGCAAACCGAACCTCCACAGACGGATACCACCCTAATTGCAACATTAACATCTCAGTTACATTTCGTTACGATAAGGAAACAGAGAGCAAAAAACTCTCACCCATAATATCAGAGGTCGTCATTATGAATAATACATTTCGCGTCGGCAACCTGTTTGGAATTCCCTTTTATGTCAACGCTTCTTGGTTTTTAGTTCTGGGTTTAGTAACTTGGCAATACGGCGGCGCACTAGCTGGTCTGTTTCCCACATTGGGGCCCGTAGCGCCGTGGCTGCTAGGATTATTCGCAGCGTTGCTGTTATTTGCTTCCGTCTTGGCCCACGAATTAGGACACAGTTGGGTAGCTATCAAACAGGGAATTGGCGTGAAATCAATTTCGCTATTTCTGTTTGGCGGACTGGCTAATTTAGAAAGAGAATCGAAAACCCCAGCCGAAGCATTTTGGGTAGCGATTGCAGGCCCATTAGTCAGCTTATTTTTGTCCGGTTTGTTAACTGCGATCGGCGTCGGTGCAGCCCTCACAGGCCCCGCAGCAGCCATCGTTCAACTTTTAGCTTCCATCAACCTAGCTTTAGCCTTATTTAACCTCATTCCAGGTTTGCCCCTCGATGGTGGTAACATCCTCAAAGCGATCGTCTGGAAGATTACCGGCAACCCTTATAAAGGCGTAATTTTTGCTAGCCGCGTCGGTCAAATAATTGGCTGGATTGCCATTGCTACAGGCATATTCGGCAATATTTGGAATTTAGTAATCGGTTGGTTCTTGTTGCAAAATGCTGGTCAATCTGCACAATACGCCACTGTCCAAAATAAACTCGCAGGGCTGACAGCCGCAGATGCTTTGAGTGCCGAAAGCCCGATCGTCCCAGAAAACTTATCGCTCAGAGAATTTGCCAACAACTATGTGATTGGTAGCACTCATACCTGGCGCCGGTTCCTAGTTACCGATGATGCTGGACAATTGGTAGGGGCGATCGACCTTGACGACATCAAAACCATCCCCACCGGAAGCTGGCCCCAAGTTTTGGTAAAAGAGATCCTGAAGCCGATCGAATTTTCCACCACCGTCAAACCAGAATTATCCCTCCTCGAAGTCGTCAGCCTCTTTGAACAACTCAAAGTACAAGAGCTCCCCGTCATTCGCGAAAACGGCGTCCTCGTGGGGCTTGTAGAAAAAGCGGAAATTGCCCGCCTGCTACAGAAACAAGCTGAAGCTAACCCTGCTTAATACCCTCAGATACTTGACAAATAACAGTTAACCCCCTCGATTTCCCTTGACCAAAAGGGCGATCGGGGGGGTTAACTGTAGCTGGACAAAAGTCAAGTAAAATACTAAATTATTAGCTGCAAATCAACGATGATAACTATAATAGTGTATTGATCATCTGAGCGAGGACGCTATGCCATCTCAGGACGTTTCCTCTCAATCCGAAACAAAAGACTCAAAAGTTCTCCCTGCTATCACAAACAATATATTGCCCGAGGCGCAATCGCCTCAACCAACAGCTCAATTAAAAAAATCAGAGCTGACTGTTTCTGCCGCTCAAGATATCATTTACAAATTTTTTATATATCATATCAACAACTCGGCATCCGAAGTAGTTTTGCAGCAATTTAAAAAAATATTTATCGAACTGATTGCTCCAGTTAATCCCAAATTAATTCAAGCCATATACACAATTATTGAGTTTAACAGTCAACTAGAATTTAACAACTTATTTAAACGCTGCTGTTACATCTTATTAAATAACTGGATAACTCAGAGAAAATACCAACTTGCTCGCGATTTAATTCAAATTATTAGCCAGAGAACCCTCAGCGAACCCCAGGCGGACAACTGTCTGAAAATACTGAGAGTGTGGCTGACAAACTTTGTTAACAGTCAAGACTATGAAGACCTCCAATTATCTGTATTCAAATACGGTGACTACCAGCCGGTACCACATAACTGGACTTCTCGCTATCAGCCTTATTTGCTGGCTGCTCAATATCTAGATGCTAAAAACACCATCGAACAACGCCAAACCGCCAGACTGTTGTCGCAGCAGCTAAAAGACAAGTACAAGTTTGACCTCGCAATGTATACATCTCGTTCTCAGTCAGCCGCATTCAAATTTAAAAAATCTTATAATCCTACACTTTTAGGAGATGAAGCCCTGCGTTTAATCAAAATAATTTTGATTAACCGAGGCTCCAGAAGCTATCGCAGCCTAGCCAATATTTTTCTAACTCAAACTCAAAATATTACCTACAAGCAGTTTAAGGAATATCTGATTAAATATTTATTTTTTTACGATAAAGTTTTCACTCACAATGATATATCTCAAGAAAACATAATTAATCTGTTAGAGATTTTTTATCCAGAGAATGACGGAGACACTTTGAACAGCGGTATGCAGCTCAGAACTTGCAATTATCTCATCAAATGTTTGACTGTGGAAAATTCGGCAGAACCGACAGCCTTATTTCTGTGCGCCACTCAACTAAATCCTTTAACACTAGCAATTCTGATTCTCAAGATAATTTTGATTTCGCCGCATTCCCGAACCTATTTAGAACTTTGTTTAGCTCGATTAATTCAATACTATCAAGATATTTTGCCTGATGAATGTCACGGGCTGATTAATTTTTTAGAAGTTTGCCAGATTGCTCTAACTATTTATGGGGAAAATGTTCAATACAACCTAGTGAATATGTCAGAAAAACAGCAAGAAGAACAGTTGTTTATTGACCTCAATAACTGTCGCGTCTTTTCTCAACATAAACCAATCAAAAAAGATCAAGATTAGTCATGAGCCATCAGCCGTAGGGTTCGTCGAAAGTCATGAGTCATGAGTCATTAGACCTCTTGCACAAATACCTAGGACGGGCGGGACGCCCATCCCACAAGAAAAAGAAATTGTGGGATGGGCGTCCCGCCCGTCCAAAAAGTTGATTAAAAGAACTTTTGCAATCCCACAAGAAAAAGAAATTGTGGGATGGGCGTCCCGCCCGTCCAAAAAGTTGATTAAAAGAACTTTTGCAATCTTGTCTATTAGTCAATCAGCCGTAGGGTGCGTCGCAGAAAGACAATCCTCAAAAAACAGCGACAGTTGAGCTGGCATCTCGTTGAAAGACTGGGCTAATGCGCGCAGTACAGGTAGCGTCACCCACCGGGCTGTCAGCACTCCGGCAATTGTCGATCGCACATGAACGCCGCCGCACAAAGTAAAATTGTTCTGGTTGCGGCTTTCCCGACCTCTTTCTAAAGGTTGATTCTTGACTGGAACTGGCAACCAGCAAGCCCGATCGTTCAATAATCAAAATTTGTCCCCTATGGCTAAACTTGAGGCGATCGAGATATTGCTGAATTTCCCAGAGTGAAAAATCTACAGCACTAACTCTCCTGCGGGCTGGGGCCGTTCTAACAGTAAGTTTAATTCCCTGCGGTCGATCACGAAGAGCGTTAAGTTGATTTACCCAGTGCGAATTTTCCAGAAAACCAGTCAGCTTTTATTCAACTCTCTTCCCCGTCTGGGCGATAGATTCCTGCGCGAGTTTTTCAACAGCTATTTGTCCGTTGCCAAAGGAGAGATACCCGATCGTCCCGAGGGCTGCAACGATTTGAACCACAAAAGAGGCGACTAGAAGGCCGCGCAGGGCTATTTTTGTGGGCTGTTGGGAAGTTTTACTCGCGAATCGTGACAACGGCATAGGCAGGCGACAAATTGCTCCCTCACACTGTAACTGTTCTGACCCGTTATTTCATGTCGGGGCGATCGGGCTTGTTTGCTTCGAGTCAGTCCACTTGAGATTTTAGACTTGAGATTTTAGATTTTGAGAATACGTCCGCCATTTTCTTGGCGAAGTGAAGTTTCTTACCTCAACCAAACCTGCTTCTTGCCTCAAACCTCACCCGTGACATCCGTTAAATCCGTTATAAAATCCGCTGCCGAACCTCATCCGTGACATCCGTTAAATCCGTTATAAAATCCGTTGCCGAACTTCCCTCGAACCTCTTCCTTCTTCCCTCTTCCTTCGAGCAACTGTCAACTCTCAACTGCCAACTGTCAACTGCCAACTGCCAACTGCCAACTGCCAACTGTCAACTGTCAACTGTCAACTATCAACTGTCAACTGTCAACTCAACAGCTACACGGAAAATCCCCCGCTTGTCCAAACGGATATAGCGAGGGGCGAGAATAGGTATTCTCGGAAAATATGAATTAGTGGCAGTGGCTTTTGTAGAGCCATTGCCATCTCATCTATAGAAGCAATATTGCTTTAGGCGCGCCGAAAGATTTCAAAGACAACTCTTTGCTGGCAGTCAATGATTGAAATCAAACCAACCAATTCAAGCAAGAAGTCACAGCAAGTCGTAAAAGCCTAGGATACTTCTTCGCGATCGATTTGGCGCAGGTGAATGTGCTTGCGTCCCAGAGAAATTTCAAACTCATCTCCCGGTTGGAGTTCCATCTGCTTCGTGTAGGCAGCTCCAATCAGTAAGTTGCCGTTAGATTGAACGCTAATCCGATAGCTGGCCGAGCGTCCGCCACGTCCGTTGCCGTTTTGCTTCCCGTCTAGCTGAATGCCTTCTGCATCAATCAGCGCATTCAGGAATTTCATCATGTTCACCCGTTCTACGCCATTTTTGGTAATGGTGTAGTAGCCACAGGCTCTAGCTTTTTCTTCCTTGGTAAGGTTCTCTAGGTCTTTGACCTTTTTGATCAGACCTTCGCCTTCAAGGGGTTCGATAGTTTTCTTTTTAGCCATTTACTGAGTCCTGAAATATTCAACTGGTGTACGGAATTTTTCTCGGTTGATTTTTGTCTTGACCAAGAAACTTTAGCTTTATAGCTGGTCGTAAAACCATATTACACCGATCGGCTCAATTGTTAACCACTATTATCTAAATATTTTTAACAAGGTGCAGTCTTTCTTGAGGAGTAGCTGCAAGGCAAGCGAGCAATCTCTAAACTCGGTAGCATAAGCTATCAGCTATCAGCTAGCTGAATATTTGCCCCAATCTTAAAATCCCATGAAGTTAACCACACGCGGACACTACAGTGTCAAAGCATTACTGGATCTAAGTTTGCAACCTCGGTTTGGGCCGACATCGGTGAAATCGATCGCGAACCGACAGGAGTTACCGGCTCCATATCTAGAAAAATTGCTGATTGAAATGCGACGAGCCGGTTTAGTCCAATCAGTTCGGGGCTCCCAAGGAGGATATCAATTGGCCCGGGAGCCGGCTCAAATCTCTTTAGGACAAATCTTAGAGGCTGTAGGCGAAACTATTGAACCTTTACCTCGACATTCTCCCGACGCCACCCAAGCAGAGGACTGGGTAACATTCAGTTTGTGGAACCGATTGCACAAAAAACTCGCCGAAGCGCTGTACAGCATTTCCCTGGAAGACTTATACTATGATGTCCGCAGTTGGCAAGCTGCTCTTGGGGAAGAAACTAGCTTTATCATTTAGATGGTAAGTTCATTTATTCGATCGCCAGCTTGCAAACATGGACGCAACACTTGTTACCTCCTGGCGGCGGCACACGCTGCGGTGCTGTCGGCTTCACAGTCGCGGCAGGGCAAACACGAAGCACTCAATTGCAACTGCTCTATCTGTAAAAAGAAAGGATTTTTGCACCATTGTTGTGCCGCCGGAACGTTTTACGTTGCACAGCGGCGAAGATGTTTTGACCAGCTATACGTTTAATACAGGCATTGCTCAACATACTTTCTGCCGGATTTGCGGCATTCACTCGTTCTATCGCCCCCGATCGCATCCCCATCGCTTCGATGTCAACGTCCGCTGTCTTGACTCAGATGCCGTTTCCCAATTTCAGAGCCTACCCTTTGACGGTGTTAATTGGGAGCAGAACCTGCACTTGCTGGGCGACGAAAGTAATCTCAGCAGTTAAAATCAGGGATCGAAAATCCAAGTTCGCTCTTGGTAGCAGCAGTTAAAATTGCCGATCCCGGATCACTCCATCCAGCTCGGACGAACTATCAAGTTTGAGCCGCCAAAAAACGGATACCGTCTCACGTACTTAAGTCGTGGAGAGATCAAAATTTTAGACCAAAGTTAAAGATCCCAGATTCAATGCTGCAAGTAAATCTAAAATCTAAAATCTAAAATCTAAAATCGACTGACACAATATATAACGATGCCGGATCAATTTGCTGTTTTAATTTTAGCTGCGCTATTGGATTATGCGATCGGCGATCCTTGGGGTTGGCCGCATCCCGTACAGGCGATGGGTTGGGCGATCGACCTTTATACTCGATTTGTCTTTAATATCTGGAACAATCCCGCAAACATTGTACCTCCGGCTGGCGATCGTCCCGCAGGCGACCGGCACAAACTGCTGCTGCGATGTGCTGGTACAATACTAGCGATCGGGCTGATTCTAGGCAGTTATACTGTCAGTTGGTCGATCGTGCTTGCTGCTAGTTGGGTGCATCCTCTTTTAAGTATTGCCCTACAGACCGTTTTGCTGGCAAGCTGTTTTGCAGGTCGCAGTTTGAGGGCGGCGGCCCAAGACGTGCTCGCACCTTTAAATATTGGAGATTTAGTCAAGGCGCGAGAACGCTTGAGCCTTTACGTCGGCCGGGATACCGAAAACTTATCCGAGCCAGAAATACTCAGAGCACTGTTAGAAACAGTAACAGAGAATGCGGTCGATGGCGTGACGGCACCGCTATTTTATGCCTTAGTTGGGTTCGCTCTGCCGCATCTATTATTAAGTTTTACTGATTTGCCGATCGCTCCTAACTCGATGTGGGATCTGGCAATGGTTCCCTGTGCGATCGCTTACAAAGCAGCCAGCACATTAGATTCTACTGTCGGCTACAAAGAAGCGCCATACACAGATTTAGGATGGTTTAGCGCCAAACTAGATGACGTGCTGACGTGGATTCCTTGCCGGCTAACAGTGATTACTTTAGCCCTGATATCTGGAAAACCGACGTACATTTGGCAGATTTGTCAGAGAGATGCTGTGAAAGATGCCAGTCCCAATTCCGGTTGGAGCGAGTGCGTCTACGCCGCCATCTTGGGAGTACAACTAGGAGGTATAAATTCCTATCGCGGAGTTATCAAACACAAACCGCTGTTAGGCGAGCCGATTCGCCCGATCGCCCCGCAGGTAATTAGCCAAGCATTGCAATTAACTCGGTATTGCTTTCTGATTTGGTTGGGACTATCATTGCTTGTTTATACTGTATGGTGTTTTGTCCGCTAATCATGCTGACCTCACCTAGCGACAGGTACAGGGCCGCAGATTCATCTGTGAAATCAATTCTGCAATGTTGTGCAATCCCAAATCTCAAGTTGTGCGATCGCGATCGACAGCAACAATCAGCTCCCAGCAAAGCAATGACTAAAATCATCAAAATTTTATCCCCGGATGAAGTGAGGCGCACCCTCACCCGCGTCGCTTCCCAGATTGTCGAAAAATCAGGAGATCCGTCCGAGTTAGTGCTGTTGGGGATTTATACTAGAGGAGTGCCATTAGCTCAAATGTTGGCAGCTCAAATTGAAGTCCTCGAACAAGTCAAAGTATCCGTAGGCGCTTTGGATATTACGTTTTACCGAGATGACTTGGATCGATTTGCGATGAGGACGCCGGAGAAAACAGAAATTCCTTTCGATTTGACTGGCAAAACTGTGGTGTTGGTAGATGACGTTATATATAAAGGCAGAACGATTCGAGCAGCTTTGAATGCGGTAAACGATTACGGGCGGCCGGAGAAAATTTGGTTGGCAGTATTAGTCGATAGAGGCCACCGAGAAGTACCGATTCAGCCGGATTTTACGGGTAAAAAGTTGCCGACTGCAAAAGAAGAACAAGTTAAAGTTTACGTTCAAGAGTACGACGGGCGCGACGGAGTGGAATTGATTAAGCGTTGATCTCGTTGACCTTTTCATCAATAATATTTTTTGGAGTGAGCGTGCGAACTCGTATAGCTCGTGAGCGAGTCGATCAACTTGCGTGTCTAGTTGGCGATGGTACCCTAGCCTCAGAACCCTGCGAGTTCAGAAACCGGGTTTCTGCGTATATTTTTCGTGACTCAACGTAAAAATTCGTAGAAACCCCGTTTCTCGCCCCCGATGCGTCGAGGGAAGAAGCCCGGTTTCTACGCGGATAGAGCATCTTGATTTATTTAAAATCGGCAGTGCAGGAGTTGAACCTGCCTGGGGCGAATTATGAGTTCGCTGCCTAAACCGCTCGGCCAACTGCCGTTAAATCGATTTATTCGATCCAACTAGAAACCAATTATAACATAATTTCCCAGTCCGTGCTAAAACTAGAGAACAAAAATCAAAATCTTTAGATCTGTGAAATCCCCGATCGCCTGCGCCGCCGTGCGTGCCCGAGCCGATCGACCAGACAAAGCAGTTTCTATTCCCTCGGCATAAACTTATAGGCAATGGCAGTGAATTCGACGGTAGTGCTGACTCTAATTCTGCTGACTCTGATGTTTGGAGCAGGTGTGACGAGTTCTGTTTGGGGATTTACTATAGGTCGCGAAGCCTTGAAAGGAACGACTCAACCCGATGTTCGCCCCAGCAACAATGCTCGCAGCGGCAAGCAGGGAAATGTGGCTAGCAAAGACCAAGTGAGTATTTTGAAAGAAAAAGACATTCTCAAAACCGTCAAAGCGCGGGTAGAAGGTCGCGATCCTGAGAAAACAACAGCTCCAGCAAATACAAAAGCCGACAAAACAGGCTCTAAATCAGCCACAGCCAAAAAACCGGGCGCGTCAAATGCCAGCGCCAAGTTTCCCCTGAACAGTCGCGACGGGGGAGTAACCCTGGAAGTGAGCGCGGCCAGTCAGCGCAGCAACTCGATGCTGCTAGACGTGAGCATGAAAAATGAAGGCTCTCAAGCTGTGAGATTTCTCTACAGTTTTTTGAACGTCACTGACAATCAGGGCCGGGCCCTGAGCGCCACAGCCGAGGATTTACCGGCGGAACTGCCGCCAAACGGGCAGGTGTTTTACGGTACGGTGAGTATTCCCACAGCTTTGCTAGAAAATGCGAAAGAAGTTTCGCTGACGCTGACAGATTATCCAGGTCAAAAACTGCAATTGCAAATATCTGGCATTCCAGTGCCGAAGTAAGACAATCAGGAGACCAAACCTCCAGACGGATTCTCAGGTTGATCGATCGAGAAAGTTGTTCTAGGGAGAATTGTGTCACTTTTAGGGGCGAGAGTGCAGGAGATATCTGATTTACCCGCGATGAGTTGGCCAGAGGTGCTGTCGCGGTTGCTTTCAGTGCTGTTGCTGATTGCGATCAATGCTTTTTTTGTGGCGGCTGAGTTTTCGATGGTGACGGTACGCCGATCGCGCATCAATCAATTAGTCGAGGCCGGCGATGTTCCGGCGATAACTGTTCAATCTTTGATACATAGTATCGAGCGATTGCTCTCGACAATGCAGTTGGGAATTACTCTTTCTAGTTTAGCTCTCGGCTGGATTGGGGAAAGTACGATCGCCGTGCTAGTCCGAATGTCGATCGGCTATTTGCCACTGCCAATTTACATCAAGTCTGCGATCGCCCATTCTTTTAGCATATCAATAGTAACTTTTTTCCTGCTAGCTTACCTACAAATCGTACTCGGCGAACTCTTTCCCAAATCTGTAGCCTTACTTTATTCCGAACAGCTAGCCAGAAGTTTAGGGCCTCCGAGTTTATTGATTTCCCGTTTGTTCAATCCCTTTGTGTCGTTTCTTAATCACTCAACTCGATCGCTCTTGCGGCTTGCGGGCATCAAATACGACCTCACACACCGGCCGGTGACTCCAGAAGAACTGCAATTAATTATAGCCACTTCTAGCGAATCAAGCGGCTTGGAAGCAGAAGAGCGAGAATTGCTCAATAACGTGTTTGAATTTGGCGAAGTTTGGGTTGAAGAAGTGATGGTACCCAGACCGAGTATTGTCGCACTTCCGAAGACGGCAACCTTTCAAACTTTGCTCGAAGAAATAGCGATTTCCAACCATTCCCGGTATCCCGTAACGGGAGATTCTTTCGACGACATTATCGGGATTATTGACTTCAAACAACTTGCCAAACCCTTAGCTCAAGGTTTGCTATCTCCCGACACGCCAATTGTAACGTGGATGCGCCCGGTGAGGTTTGTACCCGAGATGATGGTGCTGGGGGAATTACTGCCTTTGATGCAGAGTTCGTCGTCAGAAATTGCGATCGTAGTTGATGAATTTGGCGGCATTTCCGGGTTAGTCACGCTGAGGGATTTGATCGCCGAAATTATCGGCCGTACTTACCAGTCGCCCGATCATAAAGAAATTGCTGTGCAAGTATTGGACGATCGCACTTTTTTAGTACAAGCGCAGTTAAATGTAGATGATGTGAATCAAATATTAAATTTGGATTTGCCAGTAGCTGACGACTATCAGACAATCGGAGGTTTTTTGAGCTATCAGTTGCAAAGAATGCCGGCTGTCGGGGAAGTTTGGCGCTGCGAAAATGTGGAACTTACGGTGGTTTCTGTGTGCGGGCCGCGCTTGGAGCAAATTCAAATTCAGTTGCTGTCAGGGGCGGCGGGCGATCGAGCTTTGGGTGAAGTTGCAGCCGCGGGCGGGGCATTTAGGGGGAAAGGGCGATCGAATAGCGGGTTGAGAGGTGTGGCGAAGTTTTCTAGTTAAGATGGGGATGGGGAGGGCGATCTTGACAGTTGACAGTTGACAGCTACCTCTACCTGGAAGGAAGAGGATTGAAGCAATGAATAGTCTTCTTTTAATTTCTCCCTCAAAGGGTTCCGGCTTTAAACCAATTCTTTCTGGTAAGGCACCGGATCTTGCAACCCCAATTCCTCAAAAGCCGCCAGCCGCAGCCGACAAGAATCGCAAACGCCACACGCAGTTTCGCCGCCTGCATAACAAGACCAAGTTTGCTCCCAAGGTACTCCTAATTTGTTACCCAATTCAATAATTTCTGTTTTTTTAAGTTCGATCAAAGGTGTGACAATCTTAATAGTTTCTCCTTCCCTTCCCTGCTTCGTTCCTAAGCGAAATACTTCCTGCATTGCTTGGATGTAATCGAGGCGACAGTCGGGATAGCCAGAATAATCTAAAGCGTTAACGCCGATGTAAATCCGCTGAGCTCCTAGAGTTTCGGCGTAGGCGACGGCAAAGCTGAGAAAAATCGTATTTCTAGCTGGAACGTAGGTAATTGGGATGTTTTGAGACATTTCTGCAAGGTTGCGATCGATCGGCAATTCCATCTGATTATCCGTCAAAGCCGAACCACCCCACAGCGTCAAGTCAAAGTTTACCACCTGATGCGCCTTAATATCCGCTGAAAGTGCGATCGCCCGTGCTGATTCCAACTCCCGCCGGTGCCTTTGCTGGTAGTCAAAGGAAATCGCGTAACACTCGCAGCCGTCGGCCTTGGCTTGATACAAAACTGTTGAGGAATCCAGCCCTCCCGACAATAAAATAACTGCTTTCACTTAAAACATCCTCGATCGCATCCGGTTTTATATTTATATCAAATCTGTTGTCACTTGACAAGATACAATTCCTATTTTATTTTTTTTACGGGCAAGATGCCCGTCCCACCAGAGCAGAAAACTTGCGCTGTAAAATTACAATGTAAGCTGCTTGACTAACATTAGATATCTTGCAAAAGTCTTTTTAATCAAATTTTGGAACAGGCAAGATGCCTGTTCCACATAAAAAAAAATTGTGGAACAGGCATCTTGCCTGTTCCTAGTTATTTTTGCAATATATCTAGTAAAAATGCGCGCCCCAGCACATTTTACTTAACTTGCAACAAATCATCTAGTTCGCGATAATCGGGCAAAGTTGTATCAATTTCTCTACCCTGCCGCAAAACTGTGCGATCGCGCTGCGACCTAGATAACAATTCGCTGAAATTCCGCGCCTTAAACAAAATCAAATCTGCTGGTAAACCAACGGCAATTTTTCCTAAATTCGGCAATCCCATTAAATTTGCTGGTGTCTCTGTCACTGTGCGCGGCCAATCTTCCCAAGGCCTATCTAAATGGGCGATGCGGACTGCCATATTAAAGACTTCTAAAACATCGTGATCGCCAAATCCGTAAAACGGATCGCGACAATTGTCGCTAGCAACTGCGACGGGAATTCCTGCTGCTTTGAGTTCGTGCAGCAGCGTGACTCCCCGCCACCTCGGTGTACGCCCAGATTGTCTGTCTTGCAGGTAAAGGTTGCACATCGGCAAGCTGACAATGCCAATATTTGCTTGCTTGACTAATGTCAAAGTTTCTGTTACTAATTCGGGTGGTTGTACGGCTAAACTACAGCAGTGTCCGCAGATAATTTGACCGCTAAATTCGTGGCGGATGGCGGTTTTTGCGACTTCTCGCAGTGTTGTTGATTCTGGATCGTCGGTTTCGTCGGTGTGGAAGTCGAGGTTTAAACCGCGTTCTTGGGCTAAGCTAAAAACGCGATCGAGTTGTTTTTCTAAGTCGGGATTCATGTAGGCGACGCCGCCGAGGATGCCGCCGATTTGGGCAATTTTGTCGGCTAATTTTTCGCCTGCGGGTGTCAGGAAATAGTCGAGGGAAACCAGGGAAACTGCTTGCAAGATCAGCCGATCGCCCCATTCGGCTTGCAGCGCTTCAAATACTGCTAAACTAACGGTTCCCTGTTCCCCGGCGCTGTCGATGTGAGTGCGGATCGCCTTGGTTCCGTGGGCGTAGCTGCATTTGAGGCCGAACTGCATCCGCCGGTAAACATCCTCTGCATTCCAGTGTTTTTGAGCGTCAGCCCCCACTGCTTCGATCGCCCTGGCAAAAGTTCCATCGGGATTTGGCGATCGTTCCCAAATGTGTCCTTTGTCTAAATGCGTGTGCATATCGACAAAACACGGCCAAACTAAGCCATTGCACAAATCTACAACTGGGATATCTGCAATTGGGAATAAATGTTCTGTACCTGTGGGGATGATTTGGGCGATCGTACCGGCGGCAATTTCCAGATCCACTACACAAAAATTGTTCTCAATCCCCCCTGTGGCGACATTAGAAGCTGATGGGGCGATCGATTTCATCTCTAGAAGAGACGCGGGGACGCGAGCATTTTTGAGCAAATAATTAGATGTACTTGGCAACATTAATTTTGTGAGTTAGTATTTTATTGAGAATAAAGGGCGATCGCAAAAACGCTACCGACCATCATTGTCTGTTGAGCGTCGGTTGTATTCTCGGTAACAAACGCTACCTTCTCAGTCTAACTCTTTAGACATAAAATCGTACAGCGCAGATCGGGGTCGATGCCAACCAGCCGAGCATCTACAAACACGGATCGGTCAAGAAAAATATTACTCGATCGGCTTCCAGGCGTGCACTCTACTAGCCCTACTAATGGTAAAAAATCGTGGTTGACACACTGCCATTAGCAACTGTTAGAAACTGTAAAAACTCTGAAAATGAACCATGCAAAAATATACAAAGTGCCCAGTTTGTAGCTCCCAAAAAATCAGCTTCCGGTACACAGCAGGGACAGCACGCCAACCTAAAGAGGCTCCTAAATGGTCAGTTTACGGATGCGAAGATTGCGGATTAGTATTCGTAAATCCCCGCCCGACATGGGATGAACTGAGCGATTATTACCCTGAGGGCTGGCAGTGCTACAACACTTACGCACCAGACGAAGAAGATGTAGTAAAACAAGCCAAAGAACTCAATGAATACCGACACATTCCTATCCCTGTAGGCAAGCGGCTGTTAGACGTGGGATGCGGCGGAGGTTCCATTATCCAAGTCTTCAAAAAACTCGGAGTTGAGGTAGCAGGAATTGAACCTAGCGCCTCAGCAGCAGCAGCGGGCCGCGAATGCGGTGTCGATATTTTTACCGGCACTGTAGAAGAATACATTGCACAAAAAGGTACTGGCGAAAAGTTTGATGTCATACTCTGCTCCCACGTTTTGGGTTCGACCCCTTTCCCAGCAGAAACACTCGACGGTATGAGGCAATTGCTAGCTCCAAACGGTTACATTTGGGTGGCTGTACCGAACGCTGACAGCCCCTACGCGCGGAAACTGGGCTGGCGCTGGCACAGCACCGATTATCCTTACAATTTGATCGGTTACACTCCAAAAACCTTGGCTCTAGCCGGCGAAAAGGCAGGTTTGGAAATTCAGCGCAATTACACATACTCTTTGCCGGATGCCCTTCGTTACTCTATTTGTTTGTGGCAGCGCTATAAATGGTTTGTACCGCACAAAGTTACCCGTTCCTTCCTTTCTGACGAACGTGTTGAGAATATGGCGAAGGAATTGGACTCCCGCGGCGAAGGGGAGGCAATTTTAATGGAATTCTGTCACCCTCAAAGCCTGGTTTAAGGCGTTTTGAGCAAGAATATTCGATTTGAGATTTGAGATGAACTCGAACTTCAAACATCCGGTTTTTTTGAGGTAAGTGCGTAAAATCATGTCAGGACGCAGGCCTTGACTGCCAACCCGGTTTTTGAGCAGATATCTGGTAACTCTTAACCAGATTTTTGATAGAAACCGGGTTTCTGACTGTAAGTCCTGCTTGTACGTGTCTGTCTGCATCTACTTCATGAGAGTGCCCAACAACTAGAAAAACTTACCATGCAACAACTGACAAATTGCCCTGTTTGCGATTCCCCAAAAATCAGCTTTCGCAACCAAGTGGGCAATTGCGAGCGCCCTAAAGAACCGCTGCATTGGTCGCTCTTCGGCTGTGACGATTGCGGTCTGGGATTTCTCAATCCCCAACCTAGCTGGCAGGAATTGATTCCCTATTATCCCCCCGATTATCTGTGCTACAACACTCACGTTGACGATGAAGATGCAGTAGTTGAAGAAGCAAAACGGCGGGGCGAGTACCGACACATTCCTGTTCCTGCGGGCAAGCGGTTGTTGGACGTAGGATGTGGCGGAGGTTCTTTTCTGCAAGTCTTAAAAAAGCTGGGAGTTGAAGTTAAAGGGGTTGAGCCTGGGGAATCGGCGGCGGCGGCGGCCCGCGATTCTGGACTCGATGTTTTTACAGGCACTTTGGAGGAATATATCGCACAAAACGGTACTGAGAAAAAGTTTGATGTTATCACTTGTTCTCATGTTTTGATGGCAACACCTTCGCCTGCACAAACACTCGACTGCATGAGGCAATTGCTGGCACCTGATGGTTATATTTGGGTATCCGTACCGAACCTTGACTGCGAATCGGCGCGCCTGCTCGGCTGGCGGTGGCACAGCGCTTATTTCCCCCGCAATATCATACAATTCACTCCCAAAACTTTGAGTAAAGCAGGAGAAGTTGCTGGTTTAGTAATTCGGCGACAGTCCACTTATTCTTTTCCAGCAGCGGTGGCTTATTCGCTTTGTTTGCGTTGGCGCCATCGCTGGTTTTTACCTCATAAAATTTCCAGTAGGTTGCTGTCGGAAAACTATCTCCAGCAGGCTGCGAAGGAATTGGATTCGCGCGGCGAAGGCGAGGCAATTTTAATGGAATTTGGTCATCCTCAAAGCCTGGATTAAGCAGGTTTGAGTAAAAGTATTTGATTTGAGATTTGAGATTTGAGATCGAGTGCAGCTTGGTGGCTCCGCATCTCAAATCTTTTTTTCGCATCTCTTAAAACTTCGAGTCCTGGACGCACGGGTGGTCAGAAACCGGGTTTTTTTACGAAAAGACGAGTTGTTACCCACAGATTTGGTAAAAAACCCGGTTTCTTTAGTCTTAATGCGTCCAAGACTGACTTCAAAATTGCGGTTTGACAGTTGTGCAGTCTTTGGCGTTGGCTATACTGGGAAAGATTTAACTCTGGACTCATATCAAATTTGACGAAAAGCTCCTGTCACCCTGAAACTGAAGCCGCTCAAAGGTTTTTTGTGTGTAGCGCGAGTGTTTCCAACAGGGATACCTGTACTATTGGTATGATGAATTACTGTTTCAGATGGCGATTCGGCTTACAACCAATAGCAGTGTCTATAGCAAGAGTCAAAAATAACTGTGTCAAAACCCAAGCATATAGTTTTAACATCCCATCCCGACAGAGCGGGCACAAAACCTCTTCCCATTTATTGGGGAGAAATCGATCCCCTGAAACGGGGGCCTGTGATTGGCAGCCTCAGCAAATCCTCTCACCGGAATGCGATCGGCACTCATTCGGGTTCTTACTCTGTTTATCGAGCGCTAGCAGTGGCTTCGGGCGCGCTCCAAGCGGATCACCGCCCCGATTTTACCAACACGTCTCCGGCGGCACATATCGGGCCTCACCCGAGTTGGGGCGATCGCAATTTGATTGTTTCTCTCGATCCCTTTGGGGGTTTGGTTAGCGAAATTTATACTTCATTTTCCCAGCAGGGATACGATATTCGACCGACAATTGCTGTTACTAAAGCTCACATTAGTATGCCGGAATTGCAAGATGCCATCGCTAAGGGGCGGGTGCAAATTGATGGCAAAATAGTTAAAGAAGGCGGCAATTTAGCAGTAACTAAAATTGCGATCGACCCGGTGTGGTATTTGCCGGGAATTGCTCGGCGGATCGGAGCCCAAGAAAGCTTTCTCCGCCGTGTCCTGTTCGAGCAAACAGGCGGTATGTTCTCGGATTTAGTGACGCGGCCGGATTTGCACGTTTTCTTGCCGCCCATTGGCGGAACTACGGTTTATATTATTGGCGATGTCGCGAATATTTCTGACCCAGAGAAGCAGTTGGCGGTACGGGTACATGATGAATGCAACGGTTCTGACGTGTTTAGTTCGGATATCTGCACTTGCCGCCCTTATTTGGTACACGGGATTGAAATTTGCATCCAAACTGCACAATCTGGCGGTTCTGGGGTAATTGTTTACTTCCGCAAGGAAGGCAGAGCTTTGGGGGAAGTTACTAAGTTTTTGGTGTACAATGCCAGAAAACGTCAGGAAGGTGGCGATCGCGCTGATGCCTATTTTACTCGCACTGAATGTGTTGCGGGAGTTCAAGATATGCGGTTTCAAGAACTAATGCCTGACGTGCTGCACTGGTTGGGTATCTCTCGGATTGACAGTTTAGTTTCTATGAGCGATATGAAATACAATGCGATTATCAATTCTGGCATTCAGGTGGTCGATCGCATCCCCATTCCTGAAGATTGGATTCCCGCAGACGCACAAGTCGAAATCGTCGCCAAAAAAGCCGCTGGCTACTACACGCCAGACCCCGTGCCAGATGCTACAATTCTTGCAGAAGCGATCGGACGTGATTTAGCTACATAGACGGGAATCCCTCGCTTGAAGAGCGGTACTCCGCTTGGTGTCGGGATGTTCATGCGAGCGACGGATTCCACCCGCCTACAATCTGACTCTTCGTCGCAAAGAGTGCCGCGCACCATCCGGGTGGACTCGTTTAGCGAACAAATCTTTACCCTTGTAAGAGTCTTTGTACCTGTGTTATCATGGTTTTTTTTAGCGTGATAAATAACATTGTGTTAAAAGCAGTCAAGGTCAGAATCTATCCCAGCGAGGAACAACAAAGCCATCTAGCGCAAGCTTTTGGCTGTGTCCGTTGGGTATGGAATCAGTCATTGGCTACCATGTCCCAGACCTACAAAGAGACTGGGAAAGGTGTCTCTGCTTTCACAATGAAGAAACAGATTCCACTCTGGAAGACTGAATATGAATGGCTCAAAGAGTGTTACTCTCAGTGCCTCCAGTCCTCGGTGCTGAATCTGTCTCAAGCGTTTATCAATTTCTTCGATGGTCGAACAGCATATCCAACCTTCAAAAAACGCCACGACAAACAATCGATTCAATTTCCGCAGAATGTTAAAGTTTTGGGTGATGATGCTTGCTGTGAGCGGAGTCGAACCGAGATTAAATTCCCTGGTAATCTTGGAGTGGTTAAGGCTAAAATTCATCGTGAATTGGTGGGTAGCGTAAAAACTGTTACGGTGTCTAAAATGCCTGACGGTCGTTACTACGCATCATTACTGATGGATGATGGTATTGACAAACCATTAGCGAATGAAGACGGTAAAGCCATCGGTATTGACCTTGGATTACTTGACTTTGTTGTCACATCTGATGGTTCTAAATACCAGAATCCTCGACATCTCAAAAAGCATGAACGCAACTATCAGCGGAAGCAGCGTAAGTTATCTCGCAAACGAGATAAAACTACAAAATCGCGACGTAAGGCTAAATTGGCTGTTGCTAAAGTCCATGCCAGAATCGCTAGAGTGCGTGAAGATTTCCGACATAAACTATCCCGTAAGATAGTCGATAAAAACCAAATCATTGTCGTAGAAAATCTGGCAGTAAAGAACATGGTGAAGAATCATTGCCTAGCTAAATCCATCAGTGATGCTGGCTGGGGAATGTTCTGTACAATGCTCAAATACAAAGCAGAAGCAGAGGGTAAAGTATACCTAGAAGTAGGTCGATTCTTTCCATCGTCACACCTTTGCTCTGAAACATTACTGTCGCTGCCGCATATGGATCTGTCTGTCCGTGAATTCAATTGTCCCCACTGTGGGAAACGGCATGACCGAGACATTAATGCAGCCATAAATATAAAAAATGAAGGCTTACGGATATTGACGTTGGGAACCAGCGTTACTGCCCTTGGAGGCAATGTAAGACCAAAACAGTATGGGCGCAAGTCTACTATTGTCGAGGCGGTTGCCCTTGAATTGGGAAGCAAAGAGCATATCGGTACTCCGATTGCTGGTCGGTAGTTCACGAGATTGAGATGGCAAAGACGCGATCGATCGTTCGCGAGCGATCGCGTCTTTGCCAAATGAAATTTATTGCTGGTTTTTGATCAGTCAGGGTAGGTTATGGCTAATTTGCGTTCTACTGTGATCGTAAAAACAGATATTTGCGGATATACCGCCCGAGTTAAAAAATTATCTCAGTCGGACTTAAGTAGTTTGTTGAACGAGCATAAAAATTTTATTTCAGATATTAGCACCAGAAATGAAGGCAGCGTAATTAAAGGAGAAGGTGATTCGTTTTGGATGATTTTTCCCAGCGTCACAGCAGCGGCGGTGGCAGCCCTAGAAATGCAGCAAGAATTGAGAGCTGAACAATCTAGCAAATCCAACGACGAACGATTGGCTATTCGCGTGTCGATTACATTGGGAGATGTCTTGCATCAAGATAAAGATATCTTTGGCGATACGGTGAATTTAACAGCGCGCATAGAATCAGTAACTCCGCAGGATGAAATATATTTGTCGCAAGCAGCATGGCTGGCGCTCAACAAAGCAGAAGTCCAAACATCTTTTGTGAATGAGTTTTCTTTGAAAGGAATGAGCGAACCTGAAAAGGTATACAAGGTTGACCAAAGTTACAAAACCAGAATTGTAGAAAATCAAGCAATAATTAAAGCAGATTTGAGAGGTTTTATTGCCTATCAAGAATCTAATTCTATCAAAGATGTTGAATATTTGCTCACGAACTTCGATACTTTTGAAAAAACAATTTGCGAAGAATACGGCGGCACAATTCGGAGTATTGTTGGCGACTCGCATTTGTTGACTTTCCCGGAAGCTCACTCAGCTTTAGCTGCAATGGAAAGTTTGTGCGAGAATTGGAAACTGTTTATTCACGGCAATCAAATACCTTGCGGCTTGTCGGTGGGAATTGCTAAAGGAAATTTGTATATATTTCGCTCTTGTACTTACGGCAAAGATATTAACATCGCCGACAGGTTGGAAGATTTGAGTAAAATCGTATCTCCGGGTACAGAAAAAAATTCGGTGATAGTTTCCGATCAAGTAAGACGCGAAGTCAGCGGCTCGAAGTGGGAATACAAGCTGATCAAAATTGATAGAAATGTGATTTTAGATAATCTTTTAGATTATAGTCAGTTTGACTTTTTCAAAGAAAATGATGTTTATCGGTGCTTAGTGGTATGAAGTTGGACAATATTGAACTTGAGACTGTAGAATATCTGAGAACGTCGGCTGCGATTCGCCAAAAGTGCGATCGGCTTTTTGATTTAGCCTCCGAAAATAAACTGCGCTACTTCCGCGTCGATTTATCCCAACTCGACAAAGCAGCAAATTATGTAATCGACACAACCCGCCAACAGTATCCCGATTTTAACATTCCCTTTCACAGTCGCTGGCGGCATTTTGAAGCCGGCAACCAACCGCGCATCGCCGAATTGAATGCTGCTTTAGCAGGATTTTCACTCATAGAACAAGCTAAGATCAAGTTTGATTTAGCAATTGTCAGCGTTTTGCTGGATGCCGGTGCGGGTGCAGATTGGCAGTATTGCGAAGCAGAAACAGGACAGGTTTACCGCCGTTCTGAAGGATTAGCAATAGCCACTTTTCGGATGTTTTGTCAAGGTGTTTTTTCCAGCAATCCCGATTTTCCTCTTCAAGCTGATTCTCGGGGACTTTCTCAATTAAAACTAGAAACTTTAGCTGCTGGATTTCAAGTAAGTCGAGACAATCCGCTAGTTGGTTTAACGGGCAGATTGCAATTGTTGCAGCGTTTGGGGAATGCGATTTGCCAGCATCCATTATTGTTTGGTAGCGAAAACCCGCGTCCCGGCAATTTGGCAAAATATTTGCTCGACAGTCGAGTTTCTGGAGTCGAAACTGTGGATTGTGCTGATGTGTTGAGCGCTGTTTTGACTGGTTTTGGGGAAATTTGGCCGGGAAGATATGCCATTGCTGGTGTTAATTTAGGCGATGTTTGGCGGCATCCGGCATTACAAGGAGAAAATTTGGGAGATGAATTTGTGCCGTTTCACAAACTCTCGCAGTGGTTGACTTATTCGCTGTTGGAACCGTTGCAAGAGCTTGGTTTAGTCGTCGCCGGATTGGATGAGTTGACGGGATTGCCGGAGTACCGCAACGGTGGTTTGTGTTTGGATATTGGGCTGCTGCGGGCAAAAGATGCGGCTATTTTTGAAGAGAGTTATTTGCCGGGTTCGGAGGTTATAGTGGAATGGCGATCGCTAACTGTGATTCTTTTAGATAAAATTGCCGCTGCTATGCGAAAAAAGCTGCATTTGAGTGCGACAGAATTGCCGCTGGTGAAGATTTTGCAAGGGGGAACTTGGGCGGCGGGGCGGAAAATTGCGGCAGAATTGAGGGCTGGTGGAGTGCCGCCAATTCTGATTGAAAGTGACGGTACTGTGTTTTAGAAGAGACCTCTTGCAAAAATAGCTAAGAACGGGCCGGAGAGCCAGTTCCAAAATTTGATTAAAAGGACTTTTGCAAGATATCTAAGGAAGTTCGGCAACGAGCAATGTACGGGATGTAACGGATTTCAGCCTACAAATAAGCTGTTGCGTATTTAAATTGGAAATTCGGGACGGGCTATAAGCCCATCCCACAAGAGTTTTATTGATTTTTGACACACAATTTAAATGTAGAACAGCTTACTGTTGCATGATTTTTAATAATTGGTATAATTAGCGCAGTAAAAAACCCGGTTCCTTTACGAAACCGGGTCATGGGTGTTATGTTTTTTTGGCGATTTTGCTTAGCGGCAAGTGCGATATTTGATGTGATAAACTAAACCGCGATGAGCCAAATCGAAGGAGTCAACGGTGGCTGCGCCCGCACCACTGGCTGTCATCGAGGCATTCACCCGCATATTTACACTGTCGCCACAGCGAGACCAAACATCAGCTACAGTGACTAAACTATCTCGAACATTGTAGTTAGTTTCACCGCTTAAATTCCGATTAAAAACTGGGCCGCGACTTCCTGCGAAAAAGTATTCTGCTCGCAGGTTTCCTGTGGTTCTAGGAGCAACGTAGCCGCGGTAATCGGCATCGTAGAGAGAAATTTGGAAGCCTTGGGGTACTTTGATGGGAATGCTCAGATTGCAGCTTTTCCGCCTTTCTGTTGAGACATTCCCTTGGGCTGCAAACTTATCAAATAGGATGGTGAGTTCTTGACCGTCGGGGCTGACGCTGACGCTGGCGGAGCGATCGGGGCAACCGCTACCACCGTAGCTTGCACCTAATATTTGAACTGACGGAGTAGCAGCAAAGGCGGGGCTGATAGCAGCAGTCGTTAATACTGTCGCTAGCAAGAGTTTTACAAATTTCATTGATGTTCTCCTTAATGTTTTTTTTCTTAGGACAATCCTGAATAATTCAAGGAAGATTGAGGCTATGCCCTTCCATTTAGGAGGTGCAGGCCTTTACTGAAAAGGCAGTCAGATTCTGACTGAGAGCTAGATACCTGTATTTTGCTCTGGGCTTCTTCGAGTAGCATTAGTTGATGGACTAATGCCTGTTTTGTCCTGGTACTTTCTAAGCTTCATGCCATTTAAATACTCTTCCGGACGATTCGATGCCAAAATTTATAGATTTTTTGCCAGTGTTTTTGGGGAACAACTATCGGGTTTTTGTGTCGGTGCTGTACTGGCGAATATTTGTTGAGCTGCGAATTATATTCAGGCGCTATTGCTTGAAAGAATATGCTTGATTTCTGGAATCAGATCCGCTGGAGTTGTAGTAAAAGGCTCGGTCTGGTAGCGGTAAATGATGCAAAATAGACGATATCTGTATTTGATGTCAGATTTAGGACAGGAGAATTATAATTAAGAAAATTAACTGTTTAAAAAAATGACTGCTAAAGTTACTGTGATCGAGCATCCTTTGATACAGCATAAGTTAACTCTGATGCGGCAAACTCAAACGAGTACGGGGAAGTTCCGGCAGTTGCTGAAAGAAATTGGGATGCTTCTAGCCTATGAGGTGACGCGAGATTTGCCGCTGAAATACGAATTAATCGAAACGCCGATCGCACAAATGAATGCACCGATGCTGGCTGCGTCCAAGAAAATGGTGATTGTTTCGATTATGCGCGCTGGTCAGGGACTTTTAGATGGTATTTTAGAACTGATTCCGTCGGCGAGGGTGGGACATATTGGTTTGTACCGCGATCCGACAACTCATATGGCGATCGAATATTATTTCAAAGTTCCGCTGGATATCGAACAGCGAGATGTTTTAATTGTCGATCCGATGCTGGCTACTGGTAACTCAGCAGTGGCGGCAGTCGATCGACTTAAAGAAGTTAATCCTAAGTCTATTAAGTTTTTGTGCTTGCTGGCGGCACCGGAGGGAATTGAGCACTTCCAGCAACAGCACCCTGACGTGCCGATTTATACGGCTGCTATTGATGAGCGTTTGGACGATCGCGGATATATTGTACCCGGACTGGGAGATGCGGGCGATCGGCTTTACGGCACTATGTAAATTTAATAAATTTTTTTTTGGTGTATATGCCAATACCTTCATTTAAAAATAAGTTGAATAACATAACTATTGGTTTGATACTCCCATACTATGTAAATTGTAATATTTCAATGTCAGGAAAAATCCATATGTAGCCATGGTTGCAGGATTTTTGATCTCGAATTCGCAAATTGCATGATCTAGATGTATTTACTGCATCCTATCGTTAAATTCTATGTATTTGGTGTAACTAATAGCAGTAATTAGTACATACAATAGAGGTATGATGCTGACTGCTTACATCGACTACTAACATTTTTTGAACGAGGAAAAAAATCATGGAGACTACAGCACAGAAGGAAGCCCCACATCAGCCTGCTGAGGAAGTGAAAGTTAACAGCATCAACAGTTTAGAGTTTGAGCTTTGGGCTAAAGCGGTGAAACGGCAGATGATTGCAGCACTGTCTAAAAAGGGCGCGATCTAATATCTCTAGGTTTTTTTGTGCACAAGTTCTGTAGAGCTAATTAAGAAAATTGTTGTCTGCATTGTGGTGCAAGATTGATAGGAGGGGATCGGGAGAGTGGGGAGGGGGAAAAGAAAGCCTTTTGCTTCTTCCTAGTTTTGGAGGCACCGCTGGTCGGAAACCGGGTTTTTTTACGGAAATACTTCTGTTGCAATCAACAGAAATGGTAAAAAACCCGCTTTCTTGGTGTCAAGAGTGCATCCCGGACTGTTCCCTCTACCGAATGCTCGATCCCAGATTACGAGAAAGAATTGGTTTAAAGCCTCTTCCTTAAAGGCGAGAAATTAAAACAAGACTATTCATTACTCGAATCCTCGGACTTCCAGGTAGAGGTCGCCCTCAACTGTCAACTGTCCCAGGTCAACTATCAACTGTCAACTATCAACTGTCCCAGGTCAACTGTCCCAGGTCAAGATCGCCTGTCAACGGCCGCCAGCAAGCGCAGACTTCCGTCTTGAACCTGCACGGCTTTCACCGTTCCCACAGCGACTCTTTGTTGACCGTTAGCCATCGCTACTTCAATCTGAATTTTGGGGTCAGCCTGCAAGCCCAGCCGTCCCCAGAGCCACTTGACTTGAGTATCAGGAAAAGACCGCACTTCTACATCTGCAAAAGGCGAATTGACCCAGCGTTGGCCGTCGTAAAAACTGGCTACCTGCACCTGATACCAAACTTGTTCTCCGGTCAATTTTAACTCGGTTTTCGATTGGGGTTCCAGCCACTCAGCGGGATTGATACTGCTAATTACAGTAGCAGAGCCAATGATTTGACTCTTGTGGTCTTGTAAAGTTTGAGCCTGAGAAACTGCTTCCTCAAGTTTGTTGACCAAATTCCGAATTCGACTTCTAGTTTCGCTGTCAGTATCTAATTGCTGGTCGAGCCAAGTCATCGCCTCGCGAGTTCCGTCTTGAGCGGCTACAATCAGGGCGCCCCAAGCTTTGACATCGGCGTCTGCGGCATTGACTCTCAAGGCGGCGTCTACGCGGTTCAAGAGTCGCCCGCCGTCATTTTTGAGGGTGGTGGCAATTTCGTGACTGTTGCTGGGATCGGCTTCAAATACTTGCAAAGCTTGGCTCCAGCGGCCGTCGATCAATTCTGCGAGCACTTGTTGACCGGGACTGGCCCAAGAGGCGAGGGCCTGAGCCCGAGTAATTTTAGCGTGAAATTCGATCGTTTCTAGCTGAGCTTGCGCGATTGCGGGCCAATTCTGACCGGCTTTTGTCTTAGCCATACGCATGACATTTAATCCCGGAGACCACAGCCCGCTGTTCGCAAGCCGCAGCCCATTTTTGTAAGTCTCGTCATTCAAGGCAAATTCTTCTAAAGAAATCGCTGTTAACTGAACTGGATTCGGCAGAAATTTGCGGGGGCCAATTTGATAAAGGGTAAATTGCGGCTCTAAACCAACTGTTTGGTCGATCGCCAACTGTGGGTTTTGCCCCTTAACAATTTGCTGCCAATTCGGCGGTTGTCCGGCCGCACTCACCCAATCCAACAGTGAGATTAAATGATTTTGGCTGGGGTTGTAGCGAACAACTTGTCCGTAGGGAATTTTCTTGTCACCGCGCACCAGTTTACCGCTGACATTAAACCAAATGCCCGAGGCGGGGGGCTTGCCGTCAAAGCGGCGCAATTCTGTCAGGGGTAGCGACTGATTAGAGGCTTGATTGTTAGATTGAGAATCAGCTAAAGAAGCAATGACAAAAGATTCGGCAGGGCCTTCTATATTTACTGAACTTGCTAGCTGAAAATATTGCTCTGGCTCGGAATCGCGATCGGGAAGCTGCACCCGGTTGTACACTCGAAGTTCGACAATTTGACGGCAAGGATTTTTGCAAACAGTAGAAGCATTAACAGTTCTTTCCACCATCACCGGCAACAGCAAATCGGAAACAGAATTATCGGTGGATTTATCGACAGGAAGCGGCAGGGGTTCTCCGGTGACGAATCCCAATTTTCGGACGCTGGCTTTGATTTGATCCAGAGTTTGGATGGAATCTCTGCTACCTGTAGGCAAGCGCGACCATCCTGGCACAAACTGAGAGATCAACTTGTTGCCGTTGGGATCGACAATTAACTGGTAACTCAGCCAAGCGCCGCCACCCATCAAAGCGGAGCACCCGCACAAGACACTCAGGGCTGTCAAATTTGCTACCAGTCTTTTCCAAGGATATCTGGCGGGAGTTGGGGCCGCAGGTATGGGAATCTGGGACTCTTGAAGATTTTTGGGGCGTCGGTTTTGGCGGCGGCGTCTTGTCGGAGGTGGAGCAACTTTTTGATTTTCTGGGGGTTTGGCTCGATTTTTTGAGGGGTTGATTTTGTGTTCCATCGTCCAATTTTTAGAATTTTAGATTTTAGAATTTAGAATTTAGAGTTTAAAGTTGGAATAGCCGATCGTACTGCCGACCTATGATATCCCAGGTGTATTGGCTTTCTACGAACGATCGCGCACTATCAGACAGTTCTTGTCTTAGCTGATGATTTTCAAACAAACTGGTAATCGCCTCAACATACTCCTGAACTTCGTTCGCCCGCAAGGCCCTGATCGGTTCTGAGGTGCTACCATCGACGGCTAAACCTTCCAAACCTCGATCGCTCGCAACCACTGGGGTTCCCGCAGCCATCGCCTCCAAAGTTTTATTTTTAATCCCAAAACCAATCCGCATCGGCACCACACAGACAGCAGCCTGATGCAAATATTCTGCCATCCTTTGCACCCGACCTACGACTTGAATTCCCGGAAGTTTCCCCAAAGCGAGCACGGACGGAACTGGCGAGGCCCCGACTAGGATCAGGGTAGTATCCCGATAGCGCTGCTGCAAAGAAGGCAGTATTTGCAAACTGAGAAACCGCGCCGCGTCAATATTGGGCAAATTGTTCATGGCGCCTGCAAAAATTAAGGTGTGTCCTCCCGGATCGATCGCGCGGTAAGGAAATTCTGCCACATCCACGCCGTTAGGAATCACATCAATGGGAGGGACAAAAAAATCTGCTTTCCCTCGCAGCCTGGGCGGCGACAGCAATTCGAGGAGTTGCTGCTTGTCTGTGGATGTGGTGGTGGCAATCCGGGAGAATTTGGCACAGTAGCGTTGTTCGTAGCGGGCGAGTAGGGGTAAATTCAGGCGATCGCGCAGGGGATTTTCGGACGTGCCGGTGGCTAACATTTCCCTGCAAGTTCCCCAAACCGAACTGTGAATATTTGCGACTGTCAGCAGTTTTTGCCGCCATTCTGGACGCACGTAAATCTCGTTAACGCTGTGTTCGCAGGTGACAGCATCGCATTTGCCGGCTGTTACCAACTCGTCAGCCCAATTCTGCATTGCTGTTGAGTAGCTTGAGAGTACGTTGGGAGGCGTCCCGGATAACAAAAATTGACTGAAACGCCGGATTTTTCCAGCGATCCCGGTGGAAACTGTTCCAGGAGTCTCGAAAACTGCTAATTCTGTAACTTGCCCTCGTAATGCGTCGATTTGTGCATCTGTGACATCGGGCGATCGCACAGTACCGAGAATTACATCGTGCCGCCGGCTCAAGTATTTCAATAAATTAAACGTCCTTACTTGAGTTCCGCCGCGGCTTGGCGGGTAGGGAAAAGTCGAGGAAAGCATCAAAATCTTCATAAGATGTTAGATAAATAAAGTTGCCGCTGTCGCGATAAAATTGACTGATAAAACCTTTTTAACAATCCTCGCACTTATGGACGAATTATCTGTCAAGGCGCTGCTCGAAGATTTGAAAAACTCCGACGAAAGCGTGCGCGATCGGGCAACTACAGAACTCTGGCGCACTTGGTTTAATCAGAAGGGAGATTACGGGATGCAAATTCTCAGGCGATCGCAAGTTTCGCAAGATGCAGGCGATGTTCGCCACGCTTTGGATTTGCTGACGAAACTGATCTCTGATGCGCCAGATTTTGCTGAAGCTTGGAATCGGCGCGCCGTACTTCACTATACCCAAGGAAATTATAAAAAGTCGCTCCACGACTGCGAAACGGTTCTTAAACTGAATCCGGTGCATTTTGGGGCGCTGCACGGTCTGGGTTTGTGCTACGCTGCCCTGGGAGAATACAGAAGTGCTATTCGAGCTTTTCGTCGCGCTTTAGAAATTCAACCGTTTGCTTTGGTGAATCAAAAGTTAATTCTAGAATGTACGGCTCGTTTGAGTTGAAGTCAACTAGAAGGAAGTTCGGCAACGGATTGCGTAACGGATTTAACGGATAGAAGGAAGTTCGGCAACGGATTATCTAACGGATTTAACGGATGTCTGCAAGAAGGAAGAAGGAAGAAGGAAGACTTTAATTTTTAGCAATCTAAAATCTAAAATCTAACATCTCAAATCTAAAATGGTCTAAGTTAGTGCCGAAAATTAGTGTTTGCATTCCTACTTGCAATCGAGTGCATTTGCTGGCTAGTGCGATCGCCAGCGTGCTAGATCAAACTTATACAGATTTTGAATTAATTGTCTGCGATGACGGTTCGACGGACAGCACACCGCTGTTGATGTCGGAATTTGTCGATCGCCCGATTCGCTACATTCGCCACCCGCAGAATATCGGTAAAAGCAATAATATGCGATCGGGCTTTGCGGCGGCAAGGGGCGAATATTTTATTAAATTTGACGATGACGATCGCCTGAGCGCGCAATTTCTAGAGCGGACATCTGCTATTTTAGATAAAGACCCCAGCATCGATTTTGTCAGTACAGATCACTGGGCGATCGACATTCACAATAATATTGACGAAAACCAGACAAAACTGAATTCGCAGCAGTGGGGCCGCACCGAGTTGTCGGCGGGAATTATTGAAGATTTGTTGGCTACAGTTTTTTTGAGACAAAGTTTGCAAATAGGCGCAACTTTGTTTCGGCGCAGCGCCCTAGAAGCAGTCGGATTTCTGCGGCCGAATTGGCAAAATTGCGAAGATAACGATTTGTTTGTGAGACTTGCAATTGCGGGCAAAAAGTGCTATTACTTGCCGGAGCTGTTGATGGAGTATCGATTTCATGCAGGACAGCAAGGAGTCGATCGGGCAATTCCGTATTTAAGCGATAAATTGCGCTATTTGACCAGCTACGAGTTTGACTCCGAGAAGTTGGAATCAGTCAGGTTCAAGAGGATTGCAGAAACTCAATTAGCGCTAGGTTTGCGGCTGATTGAGGTGGGTGAAACAGCAAAAGGGCGGCGGATGGTGCGATCGGGAAAGTCAGTTTCTGAGGCGAAAATGTGGGCTGGTTTGGGATTGTCGCTGCTGCCGGTAAAGTGGCGGGGGAGGGCTTTTGCGGCGGTGCGGGAGTTGTTGAAACGCGAGTTGTGAAGGTAGAGAATTTCGACAGAATACCGGGCGGTTGAGACGGCGGTTGAGACGGCGGTTGAAACCGCGTCTACACAGACAAAACCTGCCTCCGCAGGTTGAAGAGTGGGTGGTTAAAATCACGTTATTTTCTTCAGCGGTTGAGACGGCGGTTGAAACCGCGTCTATACAGACAAAACCTGCCTCCGCAGGTTGAAGAGTGGGTGGTTAAAATCACGTTATTTTCTTCAGTCTGCGGAGGCAGACTTCGTTTGTGTAGACGCGGTTTCAACCGCCGAGTCTACTTCATGAATAATTAAGACATATTGCATAGAAATCAAACCTATTTTCCTCTAATTTTAAACATTCACTGCTGAGTGACTTCGCTAAGTGCTTCACGAATGACTGCTTCGCTCACACCGTGACGCTTCAAACTGGCAATCAACGCAGAAACTGTATCACCTTCTAGACGCTCCAGATCCGATCGCAATCCTTGTCCAATATAAGCACGTAGCAATGGCTGATAACCAGAAAAACCCAGCAATGGTGCTACTCGTTTCAAATCTTCGATCACATCTTCGGGCATCCGAATGGTGATACTTGTCATGGGACGATTTCTATCTAGTCGCTTTTTCAATGCCTCAATTTTCATAGTATTCGCGTTCCTTGCGTGTAGCTTTACGAGCCGAAATTATCCGAATGATGTCGTTTTCACGCTCAATGTAGACGACATACAAAAGATTCCAATGTCTGTCCAAACCAATGACAGCATCTCGCTCTTCATCGTTGCGACTGGCATCAACCACCACTAGAAGCGGATCGAAGAAGGCTTCTGCTGCTTGCTGAAATGTTACGCCGTCATGATTTCTGGGATTGATCCGAGCTTTCTCGTCATTCCAAACGAAGGCTACACCATTGAGTACGAAATACACATCCATACCTGATAGTGTAACCAAGATGTATTTACATTGTCAATACGTTATGCGGTGAATCGACTTAAAGAATGCACGAATTTTTCTCCCTAAATCGCGATCGCCCTCTCCGGCCGAAATGGATTGAATCTCTACTAAAGTAGTACACAGTGCCCGATCGCAGTTTTTCCTAAATATCGTGTCTATATTATCTGAAATTCCGACTGTGTGGTTGCAAATTTCCCTCGTGGGAGCCTGGTTGGGCTTGATTTTGCTGGTAGCTGAGGGGTTAAACCGCTTTACCGCTGTCGATGCGGAGGTATCGCGGAAGGTGGTTCACATCGGTACTGGGAACGTGATTTTGCTGGCTTGGTGGCTGGAAATACCGGGCTGGGTGGGGATATCGGCGGGTTTTTTGGCTGGTGCGATCGCCCTAATTTCCTACCAATTTCCGATTTTGCCCAGTCTTAACAGTATCAACCGCAAGAGTTTCGGGACTTTTTTCTATGCTGTGAGTATCAGCGTTCTCGTAGCTTGGTTTTGGCCGCTACAACATCAAGAATACGCTGCTTTGGGGATTTTAGTAATGGCTTGGGGCGACGGATTGGCCGCTGTCATCGGCAAAAAATACGGTAAACATATTTATCGAGTTTGGGGAATCCAGAAGAGTTGGGAAGGTTCTGCAACTATGTATTTGGTGAGTTTTGCTGTTAGCAGTTTGATTTTGCTCTTCGTTCAAGGAAATATTTGGCAAACTTGGGCGGTGTCAGCAATTGTGGCTTTGGCTGCTGCTACTTTGGAGTCGGTTTCCAAGCTGGGAATTGACAATTTGACTGTGCCGATCGGCAGTGCTGCGATCGCCTTTTTCCTCAATCAATTTTGGGTAATTGGTTCGTAGTGAGGACTTGAGTCCTCATAAAAATATGAGGACTCTTCGTCCTCACGATCGACCTAATTCTCACCGCAGTAAGGTGAGTTTTTCTAGCGCCCTACATATAGGTATAAACTCGCTGAATTGCTGCTCATTCTTTGAATTTAGAACTTTTGGAGAGTTTACCTTCAAAAGGTTGAACTCCACTATTTGGATAGTTGTCATCGCTGGGGCTGAAAATCCGCACCGCTGCTTCCGAAACGTAACGCATCGCGTTTGCAAAAGATTTAGAAAGATTCATGAAATCTGCCTCTCTTGTCTGGGTTCTGATACTTTTATATTACTTTTAGCTTCTGTATTGCGATTGCTTTAGCAATATTTGTTTGAATTACTTATTAGTCTGCAACATCGAAGCAAACTGAAGCTTTTATGACTGGCGCTTTTTTGGGCGATCGACCTCATTGGCTGGTATATTTCTCCTTACTCAACCCCAGCAGTCACAACTTTCAGAAACGGGGTTTTTTAAGTTTGTTCCAAGGCTGCAAACAAATATTGTCCTGAAAAAACCATAACGCTTGAGTTTTTTGGGTTAATTGCTCAGATTGTCAAATTGATGTTTTTATTGATCCTACCATAATATTCATCCATAAATTAACCTGAAACCCTCTATTCACGGCGAGAATTCAGGATTATTTCAGATAGTACCAGCAATCTTAATCAAATATTTACAAAAAGATATGGTGTTTGTCACTATAATTAAAAAAACAAAGTTTGTCCGGGGTTTTTAGCTATGAAAACTGCGACAGAAAGCCTGCACCTCGCGGGTTTTGAGGAAATCTTAGAAGATCGGGAACTCACGGTTTGTCCAGCAGATTACAGCCTGTTGACCGATCTCTACCAGCTAACGATGGCTGCTTGTTATGTCGGGGAAGGGCTCGACGATCGCACTGCGAGTTTTGAATTGTTCGCGCGCAGGCTACCAGAGGGTTTTGGTTATGCGATCGCCATGGGTTTAGCTCAAGTTTTGGACTATCTAGAGAAATTTCGGTTCTCGGAGGCGCAAATTCAGGCTTTGCAGTCCACCGGGATTTTTGCTGGCGCGCCGGAGCGATTTTGGACTCTACTCGCCACAGCCCGCTTTACGGGCGATGTTTGGGCGGTGCCGGAGGGGACTGCGGTATTTGCCAACGAGCCTCTGCTGCGGATCGAGGCTCCTCTGTGGCAGGCTCAGTTAGTCGAAACTTATTTGTTGAATGCGATCAATTATCAAACTTTAATCGCGACGCGATCGGCCAGACTGCGGGATGTGGCGGGCCCAGACGCTAAGTTGCTGGAATTTGGGACGCGCAGGGCTTTTGGGCCTCAAGCTGCTGTGTGGGCGGCGAGGGCGGCTCTGGCTGCTGGGTTCGATGGCACTTCTAATGTTTTGGCTGCTTTGAAGTTGGGGCGCAAGCCTGTTGGTACGATCGCCCATGCTTTAGTAATGGCTGTGTCGGCTCTCGAAGGCAGCGAGAATCAGGCGTTTGCAGCGTTTCACCGCTATTTTCCCGGCGCACCGCTGCTGATCGATACTTACGATACTGTGGCGGCGGCGCGGATGTTGGCATCGCGAGTAAACAGCGGTGAAATCCAGTTGGAAGGCGTGCGGCTGGATTCGGGGGATTTGGCGGCGCTGTCGAAGGAAGTGCGATCGATCCTTCCGGGCGTGCCAATTATTGTCAGCGGCGATTTGGACGAGCTAGAAATTGCTAAATTAAAAAGTGCCGGCGCTTGCATTGACGGTTACGGTTTGGGAACGAAGTTGGTCAGCGGTTCGCCTGTAAACGGTGTTTATAAGTTGGTGGAAATTGACGGGATTCCGGTGATGAAGGAGGCCAGCGGCAAACTAACGTATCCGGGAAGAAAGCAAATTTTTAGAACTGTGAAAAATGGACAAATTATCGGTGATTGTTTGGGATTGTCCGAGGAAACTCTTCACAATTGGGATTCTTACATACCATTAATGAAATTGATTGTCAAGGAAGGCAAACGAGTGCAGGAGTCGGAAAGTTTGGAGGCGATCGCCAAACGAACTGCTGCTTCTGTCGCCAGTCTGCCGCCAGAAACTCGCCAACTAAATAACCCGATTTCGCCACCCGTGGAAATTTCTACCGATTTGCAAACTCTCACCCAAAAAACTAAAAAGAGTCATTAGTTATTGGTCATTAGTCATTGGTTTTAATTTAAGACTGAAATTATAACTGGTTCCCAGGCTAAGAGCCTGGGAACCCCGATCACTCTTGCTCTGCCTCGCTGCGCTTAGTCTGGTAACGAGTAAACGGTTTGTAGTGCGTCCTGGTGTCCGCGCAGCCGGAGAGCGGACACCAGGACGCACTACGAACCTACGAACCGTTTTTAGTGCGGTTAATCGATCGGACACGATATAACGAGTAATTCCCATTTCCCATTCCCCATTACCGATTCCCTATGCAGAAAATTGCCTTGTTTGGAACCAGTGCCGATCCGCCGACAGCGGGACACAAAACAATCCTGAGTTGGCTTTCTCAGCATTTTGATTGGGTAGCAGTTTGGGCGTCGGACAATCCTTTTAAGTCGCACCAAACATCCCTAGAACATCGATCGGCAATGCTGCTGTTAATCATTCAAGAAATTAATGCGCCGAGACAGAATCTGTGCTTGCATCCAGAGCTCAGCAGTCCAAGGACGCTAGAAACCGTGGAACAAGCAAGATTGCAGTGGCCGGATGCAGAGTTGACGATGGTAATAGGTTCCGACTTGGTGGGACAACTGCCTCGCTGGTACAAATTTGAACAGTTGTTAAAACAAGTGGATTTGCTAATAGTACCGCGACCTGGTTATCCCTCAGAACAGTTAGATTTGTGGCAGTTGAGGCGCCTGGGTGCAGAGGTGGCGATCGCCTCTTTGACTGCTCCCGATGTTTCTTCAACCTCCTATCGCGAAACAGGAGACACGGAAGCCCTAACTCCAACTATCGAAGATTACATTAATCGGGAGCATTTGTACGCATGGCACGAGGAACGAAAAAGAGCGAAGGTTGCTCATTAGCTGACTTTAAAGTAGGAGTAGATAATGTGATTTTCTCCGTCGATACCGTGCAGAACCGCTTGTTGGTGCTGTTGGTAATGCGGCCAGACGAACCGTTTATCGATTTTTGGAGTCTTCCCGGTACTTTGGTGCGGCATGGAGAGTCTCTGGAAAATTCGGCTTACCGGATTTTGTCGGAAAAAATTCGGGTCAAAAATTTGTATTTGGAGCAATTGTATACTTTCGGGGAACCTGGGCGCGATCCGAGGGAATTCACCAGGGGCGATCGCTATCTTTCAGTGAGTTATTTTGCTTTGGTGCGGTTTGAGGAAGCTGAGTTAATTGCTGGGAGTGTAGTTGCGGGTGTCGGGCACCGCGTCGGCGGCATTGCTTGGTATCCCGTGCAACAAGTTCCTCAGCTAGCCTTCGATCACAATCAAATTCTCGAATACGGATACCGACGACTGCGTAACAAACTTGAATACAGCCCGGTAGCTTTTGAAGTTTTGCCGGAGCTTTTTACTTTGAGCGATTTGTATCAACTGTATACGACTATTTTGGGGGAAAATTTTTCGGATTACTCTAATTTTAGAGCTCGATTGTTGAAATTGGGTTTTTTGTGCGATACCGGTGTTAAGGTTTCGCGGGGGGCCGGCCGCCCTGCTAGTTTGTACCGCTTTGATGCGGCAGCTTTTGCTCCTTTCAAAAATAAGCCGTTGGTGTTTATCTAGCGGTTCTTTGGATGACATTCGGGGATCAATTTAGTAAGATTAGAATAGAAGCTATTAAGGAGTGCCGGCGATGAAAGACCCTGAGGAATGCGCTAATATTCACGAAGTTCGGGAGGAAATTGATATCATCGATCGAGAAGTGATCGACGCTTTGAGCAAGAGATTTCAATACGTCATCGCCGCTGCAAGGTTCAAAACGAGTGAAGCTGGCGTTAGATCGTCCGATCGCTTTCACGCTATGTTACAGCAGCGGCGCGAGTGGGCTAAAGAATCTGGTTTGAATCCTGATGTGGTTGAAAATCTTTACCGGGATTTGGTAAATTATTATATTGAGGAAGAGTTGAAACATTACAAATCTGATTAATGTTTCCCTACATTCAAATCTAGGCATATAGGAAATTGAGTCCGCGCGGGCGGACTGTTAGCAAGATTTATGAGGTGATTTGGTAATATGATGAAAATTGCGATCGCACAACTCAACCCTACTATTGGTGATATCTTTGGCAACTCCAACCTAATTCTGGAGGCTGCGAAAAGATCTGCTGTTGAGGGCGCCAACTTATTGCTAACACCGGAACTTTCCCTGATCGGTTATCCGCCGCGCGATTTGTTGCTCGATCCGAGTTTCATTGCCGCCGCCGCAGCACAGTTGCACCAACTGGCGCGAGCTTTGCCACCCGAGTTGGCGGTGATTGTCGGCACTGTCGTACCTAATGCTGATGCTGTTAAACTCGGCGGCAAATCATTGTTTAACAGCGCTGTTTTGTTGCAAAATGGCGCGGTTAAACAAGTTTTTCATAAACGCTTGTTGCCTACCTATGATGTATTTGATGAAGATAGATATTTTGAACCCGGAGAAAACAGCAATTACTTTACTATTGCCGATCGCAAAATTGGCGTTACAATTTGTGAGGATTTGTGGAACAATGAGGAGTTTTGGGGTAAACGCAGTTACGCGGGCGATCCTATTTCCGATTTGGCAAAATTCGGCGTGGATTTAGTGGTTAATTTGTCGGCATCGCCGTATTCTGTGGGGAAGCGGGAAGTGCGATCGGCGATGTTGCAGCACAGCGCCATCCGCTTCGGGATACCGATTGTTTATGCTAATCAGGTAGGGGGAAATGATGATATTATTTTTGATGGCAGCAGTTTTGCTCTGAATCGCAAGGGTGATTTGATTCAGGTATTGGCTTCTTTTGAAACTGATTTTGCGGTGCTGGAATATGACGCAAATAAACAAGATTTGATTGGCAGTGGGAACGGGCAAGATGCCCGTTCCACAAGTGATTTGGGATGGGAATGTGAAGCACAAAAACCACGTTTGATTAGTAGCGGTGGGAACGGGCATCTTGCCCGTTCCATAACAGAAACAGATTTAAGTTTTGAACCGCCATTGGGAGATGCAGAAATTTGGGCGGCTTTGGTTTTTGGAGTGCGAGATTATGTTCGTAAGTGCGGTTTTTCTAAGGTTGTACTTGGTTTGAGTGGCGGGATAGATTCGGCTTTGGTGGCGGCGATCGCCAGTTGGGCGATCGGGCCCGAAAATGTGCTGGGCGTGCTGATGCCTTCTCCTTACAGTTCGGATCATTCGGTTAATGATGCTTTGGAATTAGCCCGAAATCTGGGTATGGCGATCGAACTATTGCCGATCGGCGATTTGATGAAAACTTACGATCGCACTCTCGCCGATTTGTTCCTGAATACAACTTTCGGGATTGCTGAAGAAAATATTCAATCGCGGATTCGTGGCAATCTGTTGATGGCCATTTCCAACAAGTTCGGACATCTGCTGCTTTCGACTGGCAATAAATCGGAAATGTCGGTGGGTTACTGCACTCTCTACGGCGATATGAATGGGGGATTGGCGGTGATTTCCGATGTCCCAAAAACTCGCGTTTATTCGCTTTGTAGGTGGCTGAATTCTGACAGCGGAATGGGGAAAGAGATCGTTCCGGTTAATATTATCAGTAAAGCGCCGAGTGCTGAACTGAAACCCGGGCAAATTGACCAAGATTCTTTGCCGGCTTACGATGTTTTGGATGACATCTTGCAGCGGTTAATCGAACATCATGAATGTGTCCAAGAAATTGTGGCGGCGGGACACGATGCAGCGGTGGTTAAACTTGTAGTAAAATTAGTCACGCAATCGGAGTTTAAACGGCGCCAAGCAGCGCCCGGTTTGAAAATTAGCGATCGAGCTTTTGGTACCGGTTGGCGGATGCCGATCGCCAAAGCTTCCTTTTAAGCAGGTGGTTATAAATAAACATTACATGGGAGAGGGCGGGTTTTGAATAAAATTATTGGTTGGGATGTTATAGATTGTGGCTTAACCCGCCCCTACCAGATACTATGTTTTTTGTGATGACTTACTTATTAAAAACAAAATGGTTAACATCGACGGTACTTTAGGCTTCGATTTTCTCCTGGGAACTCCCGGAAACGATACGATGAGAGGATTTGCGGGTAATGACACAATTCAAGGTTTGGGGGGAAATGACTTGATTTTTGGCGATCGCGACAATGATTTGCTCGCCGGAAATGAAGGCGCTGATACGCTGTCTGGAGGGCAAGGAAGCGATACAATCTATGGAGGAGAGGGGGACGATTGGATTAATGGCGATCGGGGTAACGATTTGCTAATCGGCGGCGAAGGCAAAGATATCTTGACAGGAGGCGCGGGCGATGATTTATTTGTAATTGAAAGTACCTCAGCCGCATCTACGATCGCCCAAGCTGATGTAATTACAGATTTTGGCAACGGTAATGATAAAATTGTCTTGACAGAAGGCATAAAATTTAGCAACTTGGATATTTCTGTTTCGGAGAATCAAACTGTTATAAAATATAAAATTTTTGGCAACTATTTAGGAGTTGTTTTGGGAAAACATAACCTGACTGAATCCAACTTTATATCGATGTTTGGCGGGATAGATATGGGTCAGCTTTTGCCAGTTTCTGTTAACACGATTGTGGGCGATCGCGCGCTCGGACTAGAAGTGGCGAAAACTCCCCAAGAACAAGCGATCGGCTTAATGTTTCGCACAGAATTGCCGGACGATCGGGGAATGCTGTTCCCGATCGCCCCCGCGCGAAACGTGCGTTTCTGGATGAGAAACGTGCAAATCGAACTCGATATGATTTTTCTGCGGCAAGGCATCGTGCAGGCGATAATTCCCAACGTACCGCCGTGTTTCAGCGAAACCTGCCCCAACTACGGCCCGGATGTTCCCGTTGACGGAGTGATCGAACTCAAAGGCGGCAGGGCGGCCCAATTGGGATTGAAAGTGGGCGATCGCATTCCCAATTTACCCTAAAAAGGTATATGATTTTGTAAAAGTATTCAACATTTGTGCATCCCATGAATCCTATAGAATTAAAAATAATCCCCAATCAAACTCAAGACGGTTTAGCTTACCAACATTTGCGCTTGCGAATTGCAACTCAAGACGGTATTATCACACCCGAGGATTTACAAGGTTTGAAAATTCCTGAAGACGTTCAATTGGGCCAAGGAATTGTCATTGAAGGCCGAGGGGCGATTTGGCTGTACGGGTATTTAGTACACGAATGCCATCCTGCGGCGTGGGTTGGATGTTACGATCCGCGATTAGAAGGTGCGGTGGTGGTAGCGACGCACAAACACGAGATATCAGTTGGACAGGTATTGAAATTAAATTTGCCGAGTTAGTAAATTGGGAGCATCTCTTTCGGAGCGCAAACAGCGTTTTTTGGGAGTGCGAGCTTAAGATATCGCTTACTGAGTTAAGTCAATACGCTTGAGTTAATGCTTTTGTACCGTCATTGCTCGCGAAAAGCGTTAGTGGAGCGCTCTAGAGATGAAAGCAATCGAGCGTAAAATCTATGATATTAGAAGTAGCAATTCTTGATGTTAAAGCTAATATGGCTGCTGAGTTTGAAATCGCTTTCAAAACAGCTTCAGCTATTATTTCTGCTATGCCGGGGTATATCTCGCACGAGCTGCAACGGTGTATAGAAACCACAAATCGTTATATTCTGCTGGTGCGGTGGCAAAGTTTGGAAGATCATACTGTGGGATTTCGAGAATCGCCAGATTATCAAAAGTGGCGTTCCTTATTGCACCACTTTTACGATCCATTTCCCACAGTGGAACATTACGAAGTCATTTTGTAAAGCTAGAATTCTCAGCATTGAGGAACATCACAAATGATTGATATCGGTTTAACTCACATCGCACTCCCCGTTTCCGATGTTGAGCAAAGTATTGATTTTTACTCTAAGTATGCGGTCATGCAGGTCGTTCACCGCCGTATTGATGCAGCAGCAGGTGTTGCTGTGGTGTGGCTTTCTGACCGCACTCGTCCTTTTGTAATTGTGCTAATTCAGACCGACTCGGTACATCCCGTTTTGTCTCCATTGGCACACCTTGGGGTTGGCTGCAAGAGCCGCGAATATATGGATGCTCTCTGCGATAACGCACGTCATGAAGGCTTACTGGTTGATGAACCAAAAGATTCTGGGTATCCGATCGGCTACTGGGCTTTTTTGCGAGACCCGGACGGTCACACTCTGGAACTATCCTACGGGCAAGAAATTGGATTTACTATGCAGGAACAACCCCCATGAATATCTCTATTCGACTGCTTCAAGAAAATGAGTTATCGACGGCTGAACATATTTTTAAACTTGCCTTTGGTACTTTTATTGGATTGCCTCAACCTACTGATTTTTGTGGTGATGCGAGCTATGTTAAAACTCGATGGCAAGTCGATCCGACAGCGGCTTTTGCAGCCGAGGTTGATGGGCAGCTCGTTGGCTCGAATATAGCTGTTTGTTGGGGGAGTGTGGGTTTTTTGGGGCCGCTGAGCGTTCATCCTGACTTTTGGGATCGAGGTGTTGCTAAACGTTTGATTGAATGTGCGATCGACCGATTCTCGGAATGGGGGACGCGACAGGCGGGGTTATTTACTTTTCCCAACAGCCCAAAACACCACGCGCTTTATCAAAAGTTTGGGTTTTACCCGCGTTTTCTGACTTTCATTATGGCAAAACCAATTCAGTCGGTTGAGCTGAAGTTTCCAGGAACAAAATACTCTGAATTAACTCCCCAGGAGCGATCGCACTGTCTCCAAGAATGTCAACAACTAACGGATGCTATTTATCCAGGGCTAGATTTATCGCGCGACATTTTGGCAGTTGAGGCTCAAAACTTGGGCGATACGGTTTTACTGTGGGATGACAAAGGTTTGGCAGGATTTGCTGTTTGTCATTGCGGTGCCGGTAGCGAAGCTGGTAGTGATGTATGCTATGTCAAGTTTGGGGCTGTGCGGCCCGGAACGCTTGCAGCCGCACTGTTTGAACGGTTGCTCGATGCCTGTGAAGCGTTTGGGGCGAGTCAAAAAATGCTGCGTCTCAGGGCTGGAGTGAATACCAGCCATGATGTCGCTTATGGTAGGATGGTCGATCGCCATTTTCGCACTGAAAGTACAGGTTTAGTAATGCACAGGCCAAACGATCCCGGTTACAATGGATCTGAGATTTTTGTATTAGACACTTGGCGCTAATGTAAACTTGTTTGGGGATTTCCTTAGATATTAAGGCAATTTGACTTCTTTTAAATGCGATCGTCCTTTTGGTAATAATTTCAGCGTTCAAAGACTGAGCCTCAAAAGTAAGGTAAGATATATCTTACAAAATATCGTTAATATTACTTTGGACGTTTAACCCCTCCCTTCCGTTTAACTTTAAACCCATACAAATAGATTTCAGGCATATTAATACGTCCATCCGAACGATTTTCTACAATCCCAAGTTGAAGTAAATATTGCAAGATGCCTTCAGGGTTAGTTACAGGTGGTTGTTTTTCAGGACTCCATGTGGTACATTTTACCGCCTCTAAAAATATTTCCTTTTGCATGGGAGCACTCAGACCTACTAAGCTCGTCTTAAGAGATTCTAACCAGGGGTACTCTTCTTGTAATTCCCTAATTCTATCATCTGAAGTATCCATTAAAGCCCCCTGTAAGTCAGAGGGTTGCAAAATTGCTGTTCCAGATAGGTTCTGTTCAACTTGTCCTTTTAATCTACGGTCTGCTGCTAAGGCAAATAATTTCAGAAAAGAACGTGGCGCAATTCGACCACCAGCATCCTGAAGGTGATTAGGAATCCAACGATAGGTAATTCCTTTTTTAGCGTTAGCCCCCATATACTTGCCAATCATTTTTTCGATCAGTTCTTCAAACAGTTTCTCGTTTGATGTTGCAGTCAATCCCAAGCTAGTTTTGTTTTCAATAATCAACTGTGGGATGTTTTGCAAATATTCTGTCATTTCAGTACCCGAGTTAGCTAGACGCTTAACCAAGAGTTGGTAAAGCCTGGAATGTTCCCATTCCAACCGAATCTGATGGGCTTGCAGTTTGGAAGCATCAGGAAAACTCAAAAATTCATCTCGAAATAGATCGGTACGCAAAAAGATTTTGGGGCGTATTCTTTCCCAACGCCGCCATCGATCGAGCCACAAAGCCAAAAGTTCGCGAATTGGGCTGGCTAAGGCGACATAGGAAGGAACTATCCGATCCAATTCGTCATAAGTGACAAACAACCAATCATCTATTTCAATGAGTCTTTCATCTAACTTATCTAAAACATAATTTAATTTCTCAATATTGTTATTAACTAGGGGCAGCCATTCTGACAAGAGAGATAATTTCCCTTTAAGTACCTTAACGATTTCCGGCTCTATTTCTTCAAGAAGAAAATCTTTGAGCTTAAATTCTTCTTGCTCTAGGATGACACCTAACATTAAACCGATCCAGAAGCTACGCCATTCAATATTTTTAGCTCCTTGCATTTGGCGCTCAACAATGTCTGGTGCTGGAAATCGCTTTTCTGCTTGGCGAGTTCGCCCAAAGCCAGCTATCCACGTGGTTTTGCTCAAAGCAGGTAATGCTCTGATTACCAAACTTTCAACCAAAGCTTCCCTTCCTGAAGGGATGGCTAGTAAACGGAATAATTCTGTTTTTCCTACCCCGCGTCCTCCTAGTATTAACAAGATGTTGGGTTCTAAAGCATGGCGATAATCTGGGAGCGGCAAGAAATTTTTTAAGAACGTCTCCTCATTATCACTTTCGCGTTCAGCAGTCGCCCTTCCGGGGGCGATTTCAATTATCAATTCCAGCAGTTTTTGTTGATTAAGTTCACTCATAGTTTCAATCAATCTGTCTTAAATTCACGAGCGAAAAATCCGCATAACTTTTCTGCAATATCCGGATAAGGATGATTAGTCATAATCCTGACCAGTTCTGACAGTCTATCGGATTCTTCTGGGGTTTCGTTTCGAGGAAATAGAGCAATGTCCCCTCGCAGGGTCTCCTGATACGGTACAACAAAAGGAGTAAAGGGCTCCTCAGTATCATTTGCATTAGGAACAGTTTCATTTTCCGAGTAATAATTTTCTTGAAAAATGGTGTATGCTTGTTCTCTAAATTCTGTTAACTCTAGTTCCCTGCCCGGTATTCCTAATGCGGGAGCCATCGAATGTACGAGAATTAATGGTAAACGCTCATCAACTCCAGGGCTTGCTAAATGGCGGATAACATGGGTTAACCCCGCCCAACTTTGACCCGATTGAGTTCCAAAGATAACTGCCGCATGGGAAAGATTAGCAATCGCCAATCCACCAATATCGTGAAAACCAGCCCGCGCATCCATCAGAATAAAATCTAAAGGTTTTGCTGCACTTTGTAATTCTTTTAACATATCTCCCATTGTACTTAGCAGTTCACCACCGACAAGGTTCTGAAAGTCAAGACGGGCTAATTTTTCTAAGTAATCTCGATCTACAGTCCCCGCCGTAAGTAATTGCAGGCTTTCACCATTATCTCCTCGCAAAGTGCGATCGTTAATATTTATTAGGTGGGTGCGAAGTTTCCAATCCTTTTCTTGAATCTTCTTTTCTAATAAATAATCGATTACACCAGGATTGTTGAAGTTGTCGGGTGAAAAAATTGTACCAAGGCCGGGTGCTTCTAAATCGAGGTCAACAATGGCAACTCGATGACCGTTCCGAGCTAAAGTCAATGCAGTAGCAACGAGGGTACTGGTTCGTCCCACACCTCCTTTGAAGGAGAAAAAAGATACGATCGCAGGCTTACGCTTTTCAGAGACTAATTCTTGTTTCCAAGGTGGTTCAGCTACGTTTTTATCTGTCCATGCCTGTTTCGCAATGTGACGCTCAAGAATATACCAGCGAGGCAGAACTAATTCATCATCCCAAGATGCAAATTCCCTGTCAGTCTTGATAATATCAATTAAGGATTTGTAAGCATCGTTTTCTCCGGCTGGCAACCAGATATCCTTGCCGTAATAAGGCCCTAGCTTTTCAGAAAGAAGCCGTTCGAGGTTAGTAGTATTAACTTCTTCGGGTTTTTGACCTTCAGATAAATCAAGAAAAAGTCTAATTTTTCCATTAACATCACGAATAATGGTTACAGACTGAAGCTTAGGCACAAGTTCAGATACAATGCTTTGTTCCTTAAAGCATTCCCGGACTCGCTCAAAAGTTTCACCAAAACTGATCGTCATGTGTTAAATATCCTTGCTGGAAATTGATCCATTTAGCACTAATGTGGGGATGATTTCTCGGTAAATTTCTTCGGCACGTTGAACAGCTAACTTTGCTTCTTCCTCCGTCCAAAGCTGAGACTTGGCGTATCTCCTCTCTGGGTGATCTTGAGCTAGAACAGTGCCAGCTATTCTTGAAGCCGGAAGTTGCCGATCCAAAATGGGATAAAGAACCCGCAACCGTTCCATTGCGCTTCCTTCAAGTTCCGTGAGGTCGTGTCCATACTTCTTTACCGCACCTCGATCGTGTTTAAAGTATAGCTCCACAAGTAGTTTAAATGAACATTCCACGACATAGGCAGCAAGGTAAACAGCGTTATCCCAGCGTTGGGTTTGCAAGAGAAGTTGGGCATCCTGTAAATGCCTGCCTGCTGAGTTGGAAAAGGACTCTTGCATTGTCTATGTAACGAATACTTCCGACAGTTGCACTATAATCATTTTCTGGATTAGTCCGGTACTGTCTTTGGCAATGCGCCATCGATCGCCCCCGACACCATCCAAATCTACTTTCGGGAGGAAGACCACAGCAACAGTATAGCAGCGCGGTGCAGCCAACTCCTCACTAAAAGCGTTCCCTGCTGAGGGGATTCGCCCTGCTGTTAAATTTACCCGCACAATTGCCCGCTTGCCGATCGCCAAAAATTAAATTTTTCCGGGGAAAAGTTGCTATTTAATGAAGAAGACTTTAAGATCCAGCAATGTCAATCAAAACTCTTAAGCAGCAGCCCTGCAAGCACTAACCTGAAATGGGTCGCAAGTGCCAGAAAGCAGCAACAGCTACCTTTATTAACTCTTCCAACAGCAAAGCATTGGCAGAAAAACTCAGGGATCGATGGTTGATACATTGCAACGAATGCTTTGCTGGCAATACTACAAATGAATCAAAATTTTTCTGCCCAAATTTAGCACCAGCAGATGCCTAGCCCAAACGCCTGCTGCGTAAGGTTTAAGTTAATAATTAGGCTGGTTTTCTTGTCTTTAACTACTTGAGGATTCCATCGCATGGTTTCGATTTCTAAAACTCAGTCCAACGTACTCCCTGTATCTGCGCCCAGCTTGACGGCTGCAACCCAAAGCAGCGCCGCTACTGCAACGGGAGTGTGCATCACAGTTCACGGTCACTTTTACCAGCCACCGCGAGAAAACCCTTACCTGGACGCGATCGAGCGCCAAGCTAGCGCCTCTCCCTTCCACGACTGGAACGAACGCATTGACAACGAGTGCTACCGCCCGAACGCCTTTGCGCGCATACTCAACGACCGCGGCGAAGTCACGGGGATCGTCAACAACTACGAGTATCTCAGCTTCAACATCGGCCCGACCTTGATGAGCTGGCTGGAACGCTACGATCCGGAAGTTTACCAGCGGATTCTGGAAGCCGATCGCAAAAGCTGTCAGCGCCTCAACGGTCACGGAAACGCGATCGCCCAAGTCTACAATCACATCATCATGCCGCTGGCGAACGAGCGAGACAAATACACCCAAATTCGCTGGGGGATCGCAGATTTCCGCTCCAGATTCGATCGCAATCCCGAAGGAATGTGGCTCGCCGAAACCGCAGTAGACTACGCCACCCTCGAAGTTTTAGTCGAGTCCGGCATCCGCTTCATTGTCTTAGCCCCCTCCCAAGCCGAACGCTGCCGCCCGCTAATCGGGCAAAACCAAGAAGGAGATCAACACACAGATTCGGAATGGCACGAAGTCGGCGGCGGCCAAATCGATCCGACTCGCCCCTACCGCTGCTATTTGAAGCCAGAAATGCGGTTGATGGCTGACCACCAACTTTCGCCGCTGAGCACTCACCACCTTACTCGCGGACACGGCCAGCATTCGGCAGCCTCAACTCCCAACACTCCCTACATCGATATCTTTTTCTACGACGGCCCGATCTCGCGGGATATGGGCTTCAATGACGTTCTCAGCAGCAGCCACCACTTGGCGGGGCGCTTGGGTCAAGCAGTACGGGGAGACCACCGACCGGCCCAATTAATCTCCGTGGCTACGGATGGCGAAACTTTCGGCCACCACAAAGACAGCACGGAAAAATGCCTCGCCTACGCCTTCACAGAAGAGTTTCCCCGCCGGGGCTGGACGGTGACGAATTATGCTCATTATTTAAGTCAAAATCCCAGCACTTGGGAAGTGGAACTCAAACCCGTGACGGCTTGGAGTTGCTCGCACGGGGTCGATCGCTGGCAAGATGATTGTGGCTGTGGTGGTGGTGGCGGGTGGCACCAAAAATGGCGCAGACCTTTACGCGATAGTTTGAATTGGCTGCGCGATCGACTGATTCCGATTTATGAGGAAGCTGGAAGCAAGCTGTTTCGCGATCCCTGGAAGGCGAGAGATGAATATATTGATGTGATGCGCGATCGATCGATCGCTAGTGTTGACAGTTTCCTCGATCGGCATCAAATTCGCGAACTTGATGTCGCCGAACAGATAGACGCATTGCGCCTACTGGAAATGCAGCGCCACGCTTTGTTAATGTTCACTAGCTGCGGCTGGTTTTTTGAGGAAATTTCGCGGCCAGAAGGTGTGCAAATTCTGCGCTACGCCGCGCGGGCGCTGGAATTGGCCGAGGATGTTGCTGGTGTGCAGCTAGAAAAAGAGTTTATCGCATTACTTGACCAAGCACCGAGTAATGTTGAATGCTTTAAAACTGGGGCAGAAGTTTACCGCCAAATGGTCACGACGGCCCAAGTCAGTCTCAAACAAGTCGCCGCCCACTACGCCATTAGTTCTCTGTTTGCCAAGTATCCCCGCGAACAGCGAGTTTACTGCTATCAGGCCGAACAGCAAGATTTCCAAATTCAGCGCATGGGATCGATGACTCTGGCTGTGGGTCAATTGCAGTTAACTTCCGAAATTACGCGGGAAACAGAGCTTTTTGTGTTTGCTGCGTTCCACCTCGGCGGCTGGGACTTCCACTGCTGTATTCAGCCTTTTGGTAGCAGCCGGTCTTACACGATGCTGAAAGAGCGGTTGTTTGGAGTTCTGCAAGAAGCTTCCGCAGCCCACGCGATTCTGGAAATGGTGCGGTTGTTTGGCGATCAGTCGTTTAGCTTGCGGGATTTGTTCGCTGAGGAACGCCACCGCATCGTCCGGTTGCTGAGTCAGGAAAATTTGACTCGCTTGGATCAGCTTTACACTCAGGTTTACCGGGAAAATTACGGGGTGATGATGGCTTTCCACCGCGACGAATTGCCGGTACCGGTAGAGTTGCAGGTGGCTGCGGAGGTGGCTTTGGGACACCGCTGTTTGACGGCGGCGAAGGCCCTGGAACAGGAAATGGGGGACGGGGAGTCGCTGCGGTTAGAAATTGAGGCGATCGCCACTGAAGCGGGCCATCTCCGCAGCCGGTTGAAGGTTCCCGAAGTTAAGCAAATTTTGGAACGGCTGGTTTGGCGCGAACTTGACGCGCTGCTGCAAGCTGGATCGGACGTGGATGAGCGATCGCCACTGAAGTTAGAAGCTGATATTCTCCACATCGAGCGTTTGATTGCTGTGGGCGATCGGCTGAGTCTGGGTTTGTGTTTGGATCGATCGCAGGAACTGTATTTCGATTCGCTGTACAGTCAAATTGTGCCTCTGTGTTTGGGCTGGCTGCAACGGCGAGCTGCGGTGGCGGGCGAAAACAAGGTCGACCCGGTTGCCTGGGATATTGCCCGCTCAGACGGCGGCTGGGAGTTGTCTTCGATCCGCCAGTTGCTGGAGTTGGGTCAAACTCTCGCCGTTGATGTTGAGTGTTGGTTAAGTCAGTTAAGCCGATCGCCTATCGATTAGCCCGCATCAATTCGGGCGCACCAGAATCCGCCCGATCGGCCTTGAAACCGATCGGGCGTGGGGTATCGAAGGAGAGTCGATCGGGATTGGGGGTTCCCCGGAATCGAAGTACCGACAGACAACCGCTAATTTTCTTTAAGTTTTCGCTCTACTTCTGTGGGAAGATGAAAAGACTGTCCCCAAAGCCTACAGGTGTTCTGCACTTGCACGCTTTGTAAAGTTTTGAAGAAAGAACACTAAATTTTTAGCTATGAAAATTGGCGATCGCGTTTGCGTTAAAAACTCTGTTGTTGTCTACCACCACCCGGAAAATCGCAGTCAAGCAGTTGAGATTAAGGGTATGGAAGGAGAAATCGTGGCGATCGTTCACGAATGGCACGGCAGACCTGTCAGTGCTAATTGGCCGGTTCTAGTTCAGTTTGACAAAAAATTTCGAGCTCACTTCAAAGAAGATGAAGTCGAAGTCATAGCTGCTGAAGTTTAGCACTCTCAAAAACAGCGCCGGAGCCCAAAGACAATATCAAATCCGGTCATATAAATGTTGTAGAGTTTGTAGTGAGAACTTCAGTCTTTTCTCTGAGTGTTAGTCGATCGGCAGACTAAAGTCCTTACTATAAACATTTTTTTGTTTAACTCTTAATGTTTGTGCCGTGCTCGGTTGAACCAACCGAAGATATTCAAATCTCCCTGCATTTTCTGCAATTCCTGCTGGTGCTGCTTGGCTGTAGCGTAATACCACTGACAGTGACGTTGTAGTTCTTCACGGTACTTAATTTCGCCGTAAAACTCCCGAACAATTTGGTTCTGTTGGAAAATTTCGGCTGCTGGGGTCGATTCTGGGACAACGTTTTGCAACTCGTGGGGCAACATGATTGTTTGGGGGCGACTGTGGCAAATATTGGCTGTAATGACTTTAAGCTAACACATAGCAGTTGACAGTTGACAGTTGACAGTTGTCAGTTGTCATTGGGAATTCTTGCATCCGTTACATCCGTTACATCCCGCACATTGCTCGCTGCCGAACTTCCTTCTTAGCTTAAGATATTCAATCTAAAATCCCAAATCCCAAATCTAAAATCTGTTAAAGCCATCCCCGCAGCCGATACACAATTAAGCCAATGTATTCTTTCAAAGCTTTAGTTGACTGATGTAGATAATAGGTATCAGGCAATAAATCCAGCGCGAATGCTTGCGAGTTGTTCTGGGATGCTGCGATATCCTGCTGCGTTATCTGAAAATCTGTTGGCGCGGCAATAACTTTTATTCCCTGACGCTGGAAAATTAAGAGCGATCGAGTCATGTGCATCGCCGATGTCACGAGCAAAACAGACCCTTTTATGCCTTTAGCGTCTAAGATTTTCCGCACGTTGACGGCATTTTGATAAGTGTTGTTTGAATCGGGATCTTGCATAATTGCTGATGCCGGTACGCCCATTGTTTGGGCAATTTCTGCCATGTCTGCCGATTCTGGAGACCCGCCGCCTTTCCAATCTACTCTACCGCCGCTGAGCACTAACAAAGGAGCTTTGCCTTGACGGTAAAGTCGTGAAGCGTAGATGATACGATCGCCCGCTTCCCCCAATTCTACCCAAGGGCGGGGCGGTAACGCTGCTTTGACACCCCCGCCCAAGACGACAATCGCGGATGCTTGCGGGAGTTCGGCGGTTGGTATATTTTGCCATTCGAGCGATCGAACTAACGATTTTGACACCCAACCGCTACTTCCCAGCAGTAAAATAATTAGAGCCGCAGCCACGGGCGCCGCCGCCCATTTGGGGCGCTTCCAAAGTGTGATTAAAGCCGCCATCATTAACAGACAACTCAACCCCAAAGGATAAATCAACAGCGGCAGCAGTTTCGACAAAAATAGAAACATTCAGCAACTTATTCCAATTGCTCGTTAGCGGGAATGGGGAATCGGTAATTAGTAACTTGGTTGACCGTAGTTTTTGATTTTTATTATTGAGTATTGAATTTTGAACGCTTTAACTTAAAGCTCAAAACTCAATACAAAAACAAATCGGTGCTAGCGGCGGTCTTCAGGAGTCGAGAACCAGTCAAACAGTGAAGTAGCTTCACGCCGGGAGGTTTTATATTTATGCCCGTCTACTTCCACTACTTCTTTATTGAGGATAGCATCCGAGGTTTTATCCTTGGAACGTGTATTCGGGTTGAGTAGTAGTTCGTTGTGCCACCAAGCCACCATTAAACCTGCTGCCACGCCGCCGATGACACCAAGGCCAAGACTCACGGGCAGGCTACATCCTACTAAGCGAAACCCAACGGTAAACAACACAAACCAGATCAGAGCGGGGTTAAACCCCTTGGAGTCTCCGTTAAATTTTGGCATAAGCTGCAAGTTTTGTTTGTAATAATACGGAAAGATATTGACAATATTAGCAGACAAGTAAGATTGGCAAGGGATCTCGCACTGCAACTACTCCCCACAAATCAAGTTTAATTGTACCTCTAAGTCTTGCGCGGTATCTACAATGTTTACAGAAATTTGCTCTAATTCTGTAAAAGGTTCAAAAGCTACTTGCTGCGAGCTCAATAGTTCTGCTGTCGCGTCGGCAATATCGCCTGTGCGCTGTTGCAGTCGTTGTCGCAATACTGCCATTGGTGCCGTGCAGTAAACGATTTGCAAAGGCAAGCCGCGGGATTGAGCCAGATTAATTGCATCGGTTCTCAAGTTTTGGCGATCGAACTTAGCATCTAAAATCACATCCCAACCTCGCTGGGCCAGCATTATCCCTAACTCTAACAATCTACCATAAGTCCGTGCAGTCATTGCATCCGAGTACAAATCTTGGCCGCCGCGTTCATTGACTGGAATTCCACCTAAATGTTTGCGAACAGCATCGGATCGAATGTGAATCGCCCCAGTACGGCGAGCCAAATATCGAGCCGCTGTACTCTTCCCAGAACCCGACAAACCCGACATCAAAGTTAACTTTCCCCGGCGCGGTTTAGTGTATTCCCAAGCCAGTTTATAGTAATCAGCCGCTGTCTGTGAAATCTGTACTTTTTCAGCAGTTAAAACCGAGGCATCATCCAACATCAACGAAGTTACTTTTGCTCTCACATAAGCTTGACGGCTCAAATACAGCGGCAGCAATTGCAGTCCTTCCCAATCGCCTGTTTGTTCGACGTAAGTATTTAGAAAAACATTGCCTAAATCTCTGCGCCCTCGCGATTCTAAATCCATGACTGTAAAAGCCACATCGTACATCACATCAACAAAGCGAAAAGGCTCGTTAAATTCAATGCAGTCGAACAGCAATATTTTATCTTGCCACAGAGCGATGTTCCGCAAGTGCAAATCTCCGTGACACTCGCGAATTTTATTGTTAACTATCCGCTGCTTAAATAAATCATTATTTTCCACAAAAAACGCATCAGTATAATCTTTAGTTTCCTGATATTGTGTCTGAGTCTGCGGCCCGCCGATATATTTGTGAGAAACCTGATAATTGTTATCTATTGCTGTGCGAATCTGACCGACTTCGCCAAATGTGCGAATGTAGCTATTAGTAACTGCCGTGCTGTGAAACTTGGCAACTTCGCGCCCTAAGTCTGCCATAAGTTGCGCGGTCAACAGTCCGCGTTCCAACAAACTGAGGAACAGCGAATCTTGAGGAAATTCCCGCATTTTCAGCGCGTATTCTACAGCAACTTGTGCTGGAGTTAAAGCAGGTGAATCGGTGCCGAGTTGAAACGAATCGCCAGTTGGAACAATTGGCAAAACTTCCAGATAAATTTCCGGTGCTGTGCGCCGGTTCATCAGCAATTCTTGAGTGCAGAAATGCTGCCGTTTCTCCAAAGTCGAATAGTCCATAAAGCCAAAATTGACTGGTTTCTTGATTTTGTAAGTATAATCTCCTGTCAGCAGGACAAAGGAAGCGTGAGTCTGAATTAGCTGCACGGGTTCTGTCACGCCGTGCGGGTAAAACCCGGGCTGCAACATTTGCTGAATCAGAAGGGGGAGGGAAGTATCAGTCATATCGATTTAAGATTTTAGATTTTGGATGTTGTATTGAAGCCGATTTATTATAGAGTTGATAGTTAGTGTAAACCAAAAATTAGTGATGACAGAAAACAATCAAGGTTCCGGTTCCGTGGATGTGTTCGGCGTGGGCAATGCCCTAGTGGACATCTTAGCATTGGTGGAAGATGAATTTGTAGTCGGACACGGGCTGAATCGTGGCGGGATGACGCTGATGAATTCGGAAACCCAGGGGGGAATTTTGCACGATTTGGAACACAATTCGCTGCAAATGCGATCGGGGGGTTCGGCCGCAAATACGATGATTGGCTTGGCTCAGAGCGGCGGTAAAGGGTATTATTCGGGGAAGGTTGCTCAGGATACTAACGGCGAATTTTACCGCCAAGATTTGCTGGCGGCGGGGATTGATTTTAACGTGCATCCTGCTACTGAGTCCCATGGGCCCACGGGTACTTGTGTCGTGCTGACTACGCCGGATGCGGAACGCACGATGTGTACTAATTTGGGGGTTTCTACTACTCTGGCGGTGACTGATATTGATGTCGATCGCCTGTCTCACTGCAAGTACAGTTATGTTGAGGGCTATCTTTGGGATGCTCCCGAACCCAGAAAGGCTAGCATTGAGACGATGGAGCAGTCTAAGCGTCTGGGTGTGAAGGTGGCTTTTACTTTTTCGGATGGCTTTTTGGTCGATCGATTTGCGGATGATTTTCACAAGGTGGTTTCGGAATATTGCGATGTAATTTTTTGCAATGCTGATGAAGTTCGGAGCTTTTTCAAGGAGGAATCTCTAGAAGAGTGTGCTCGAAAAATGAGCGAGATTTCGGATTTAGCTTTTATCACGAATGGGGATAAGGGCTGCATGGTGGTGGAAAACAAGCAGATTGTTGATGTGGCTGGATTTCCCGTAAAGGCGATCGATACTGTGGGTGCTGGAGATGCTTTTGCTGGCGGTGTTTTGTTTGGAATTACTAATGGTTTGAGTGCTGCACAAGCGGCTCGTTGGGGCAATTTCTTAGCTTCTAGGGTGGTGCTGATTCATGGGCCTCGTCTTGAGGGTTCCCAGGCTCATTTGCTGAATCAGGTGATTTCTGGTTAGGAATTAAAATGCAATACGCTTGGCTTAACACTATTTATGCCCCGGAGATCCCCCACAATCCCCCTTAGGAAGGGGGACTTTGATCGGAATCTTGTCCCCCCCTTCTTAAGGACGCAAAACACTCTTGTCCCCCCCTTCTTAAGGGGGGTTAGGGGGGATCGAGGACTCAGTTTCAGACATAAAATTTGTACTATCTTCAACATGAATTTGCACATCAGCCAACAAAGGTAGCTGCGGATGACTGCAAATCTGTTCTGGATAATTCCACACTTTCAGATATCCATCAACTCCAGAAATAGCCGTCGCTGCTGCATCCAAATCCCCAGCTTGACACCCATGATAATGTGCTCTGATCAACGGCTTAATATCCTCGATATCTTGCCATTCCGATTCAGGTTTGAGGGGAATGCTGATAAAATAGTGGTAAGCTTGGCGGTGTGCGCTGCGAAAGTTTTCGGGATTTTGATTCAACAATCTATCGCCCTTTTCGCGCACTAACGGATGCAACTGATAAGATGACCGCTGAAAATCATAATACAGCAATTGTCGGCGTTTGAGAGCGAGGATAATATTTTCTTTGAGTTCGTACTTGCTAACTTCCGGCATTTGAGCCGCAATTCCCGCAAAATTCAGCGGATATTCTGCGGTTTGATAGACAGAAATTCGGCTCAAGCAAGTTCGCTCAATGTCGCTAAGACGGGCGATGATTTCATCTAGCAGACTCTCAATCGGTCGAATTAGCAACCAGTCTCTATCTTGCAAAAATTTGCTGACATTGCCTTGATATTCGCTGTCATCGCGAATCAATGAGGCTATTAGTTGCAATGCTTCGGGATGTCCTTGATAGCGGTGGGCAAGTTCGATTAATTCTTCTATTGTACCGATTAAATTAAATGATGTCAATAGGGCAATGGCGGAATTATTTGTGAGTCCATCGAGCCTAATTTTGCGGGTAATTGTTGGTGGCAATTCTGCTAAGGTTTCGCGGCTGATAAATATGATTTTACTTTGATGTGCTGTTTCTATAAGTAGTTTGAATAACCAAGCGTATTCGGATTGGGTTTCGGCAAAATATCCGGCTGTTTCGGCTCGCCCAAATTGCAAAATTGTTTCTAGGCGATCGCACACAATTAAGCAGGGTTGATTTTTGAGCAATTTTAGCAGTTTTTCGATCTTTTGGAATGAGTGCACTGGGGCCGCACTTGGTGCATTTTGATCGGAAAAGTTAGGTGTATCTACGGAGGAAAGTGCAGATAGGAGGGAATCGAGAAACCAATCAAATTGAGGTGCTTGGTTTTTGACGAATTCCAATGATTGCCAAGCGACGGCGACAAAGGGATTGTTTTCTGTTTGAAGTTGGCGGATGAGTTGACTGATTAGGGTTGTTTTGCCGATTCCGGGTAAGCCGACAAGGGCGATCGCATTTGGGGGTGGATTTCGGTTGTCTAGGTTGAGTAGCAGGGTTTTTAGGGTGTTGAGGTGGGATGTGCGATCGAGCCAATTCCAGACTGGGGGTATGTTGTCGGGAAGTGCGAATGTGCGATCGGTTTGGGTGTCTGGGGCGATATCTGCGATCGCTGCGGCTAATAGTAATTCTGTGTGCTTGATATCATTGCGCTCAATAATATCTTCCCAGTTATTGATTCCTACAGCTTTGCAAATATCGATAAATGTTTCGCGTCGAATTCGGTTTTGCGCCCAAAATCGCTTTAAAGTCGCTTTTGAAGTTAGAGCCGCTTTGCACCAGGTATCTTCAGTTTTATTCCATCCGAAATTGCGTCTTACCATATCGATGATTTTTAGCCCTTCCTCGGATGCTCTGAGTAAACCTGCCATTTTTACCCCTTTACCATAATTTTGCCCCAATGGAATTATAGATTACATCGGAGAGCCGAAAGATGAGCTAAATGAGCTAAATGAGACAAATGAGCCGTTTATGCTGAGCCAAAGGATGAGCCGTTGAGCCGATACAGATTCAGGATTCTGGAGTATTGTGAAGTGATGAGTTCGGATTGCTGCTACATATCTAAGTTTTAGGGTGCGATCGAGGGCGATCGGGCGATCGGGCGATTCCCTAGGGGATAGCTCCGCTTCACGGCTATTTGAGCAATGTAAAGTTTTGTTACAAAAATCGGGCGATTTGCATAAAAAGCAGATGAACGCCCTGATAGATACATAGAAAGGCTTGCAAGGCGGGCTTTGCTGGTTTTTACGCAACTATATTTTTGAGGAGATGGGATTTATGAAGTTACTTACAGATGATGTGTTGTTGGGTAGTGCAGTGGATGCGAGTGCGATCGGGGCGGCTAAAAGCAATTCTGTTTGCTTGATATCATTGCGCTCAATTCATTTGCTATGTTGAAAAGTTTACAAAATCGCCACCGGAATTTTTATTTTCTAGGCTTCTTGCTTTTGGAAGTATTCAAGTATCTTGTGTTCCCAATTAGGGTAGCAGAAGCTACGACGTATTCTGTAACACCTACTTCAGAGACGGATAATTGGATATGTTATATGCAAACAGCCGATGGCAGAGTGGTGAATCTAACAAGCCTATGTACCCAAAAAACTCTAAATCAACTCAGGCAGTTGTTGACAACTAAGCAGTGTCATAAGTGCGATTTGAGCGGTGTAAATTTGAGTGAAACTGACCTACACGATGCTAATTTAAGTGGTGCAAATTTGACTGGTGCTAACTTAAAAGGAGCGAATTTATTAGGTGCAAATTTGACTGGCGCTAACTTAAAAGGAGCGAATTTGTTAGGTGCAAACTTAGCTGGTAGTCTTCTAAAGAGGGCTGACCTTAGCGGTGCAACAATGCCTGACGGCACAATCAACAAGTAAAAAGAGTTACCTGTCAGTAAGATTAACGATTAAATTCAATTGCAATCTTACTAAAGATTACGCATTCGATCGCTTGTCCTGTATTAGCAATGAACCATGAAAATTTTCAATCTACCCAAAATTTGGATGCGCTTGCTGATCGCCTTTACAATAGCTATATCCATACCCATTCTGTTGGAAGTAACACATGGGAGCAGCCTAGCGCAAGTGTTAGTGCAACCAAGAGTTCGGAGGATTGGTCTTCCGTTTAAGGCTGGTCAATATTGGTATGTTTGCCAAGGTTACAATGGAACAATTAGTCATGGTGAAAAGACTAAGTATGGAAAGACTTTCGCTTTGGACTTATCATTTACAAAAAGCAGTTTTAGACCAGGAGTAGCAGGATGCCAACCCGGTACAAATAGTGCGTCCAACAATCAACCAGTTTTGGCACCTGTAACAGGAAATGTAACTTACATGGTTGGTTTGAGTGAATTTGTCTGTCTAACGCCCGAATCTGGGGGCGGGAGCCTATTCATTGGTCATCTAAATCCTGGTAGCAGAGTGAAGCCTGGACGTGTAGAGGAAGGAACTGTACTGGGTACGGTAAATCCAGAAAAATTTACTCCCAGCGGATATGCTCACATACACATTGAGCCCCGTAAAAACCCGTCATGTAATGGTGATACATTTGCGTCAGTCCCTCTTGACGATGCCAATAGTTTTCGGTTCTATGAGTCGCGTAATCTACCAGATATAGGAGGATATAACCAACATGATGGAACTGAATTAGTCGGTCAGATGAGGCTTGAACCAAGGTTCCGTACTGTTAATGACTGGGCAACAAAACGCGGTTACAGAGGCGGTTATCCAAACTTCAATTGGACTAATTACGGCACAGGGCCTGTTTACGGTTCAATGCTAATAAAAACTTCGGCAGCAGATTGGAGAGATATACCAGCTAGTGAATTAGGCAACCCTAAAACCCCAGAAGAGCGGTTTCGGGCTATCAGTGATTGGGCAGCAAGAAATGGCTACAGAGGAGGATACCCAAACTTCCATCAGGCTAATTACGGCAAAGGAGTAGTTTACGGTGCTGTTCTCATCAAACGTGAGGCAGCAGACTGGCGGGACATCCCAACTAACGAGTTAAGAAACCCTCAAACCCCAGAGGAACTATTTCGAGCTGTCAGTGACTGGGCAGCAAGAAATGGCTACAGAGGAGGATACCCAAACTTCCATTGGGCTAATTACGGCAGAGGAGTAGTTTACGGTGCTGTTCTCATCAAACGTGAGGCAGCAGATGGGCGAGATATATCTGTTAATGAACTCAATTAGTGGTTAATTCTTTCCGAGTTCATTACATACTCAGAAGTTGAAAGTTAGTAGTCCAGCGATCGCCTTCTCATTTACCTAAAACCACTAAGAGCGATCGCCCGTTCCCCCATCCGCGTCCATCAGCGTGCATCTGCGGTTCAAAAGTGCGCCCTTCCCCGTCACAAATACTCTACCATTCCGACCATATCTTCAGATGTGTAAATCTCATAGAGCAAAATCAAAGTTTCTATTACTTGTCCCATCGAACGACTCCCCTGTTTAAAGTAAGCCACACCAGGATGACTGTTACTCATACCAGCCATAACTAGAAAATCTCGATCCTGAGTAACAAGCACTCGCTGCTGTTGTTGAATAAACAACCACTGCTGCTCATCCATCTTAGTCCTTAATCCTGCTTCAACCGTTGTCGTCACATCAATACCATAGAGACGTAACGCCCTAGCAATGTCACGATCGATATGCTCATCTAAATGAAACCTAATTCTCAGACTCACCTTTTAATTCCTTTATTTTTGCTTGTAACCTACCGGGATTTTGACGCATAAATTCATCCACAAAAGCATCATCTTCTGCCATTTCTCTGTCAATTGCTTGGCGATGATCGTAATAATAAGCCATAGCGTCATAAACGGCGGCGACAAGCAAATCGTACTTAGTGGCAATTTCTAAAAGAGAATAACCCATTTTTAGGTGCATCACCATCACATCTTGTACGGCGATTCTCGTCCCAGCTATTCGGGGTTTCCCGCCGCGCATTCCCGGTGTCATTTCAATGTGTTCTACACTTACTGTTGTTGGCATGATATTTTATTAGGTATGATTCAAAAATAATACTATTATAGCTAAAACGGAGAGTTTCATAAGCTCGATCGCTTGGAAATTTTCATAAAGTGCGATCTGTAGCTATCCAGATCGTGAATCGCCCTTTCCCCCATCCGCGTCCATCAGCGTGTATCTGCGGTTCAAAAGTACGCGCGAGCGAAGCTATCCCGTAGGGAATCGGCCTTTCGTCAAAAAGAGATCTCGACCTTACCCCCATCCGCGTCCATCAGCGTGTATCTGCGGTTCAAAAGTACGCGCGAGCGAAGCTATCCCGTAGGGAATCGACCTTTCGTCAAAAAGAGCGCCCTTTCCCCCATCCGCGTCCATCCGCGTGTATCTGCGGTTCAAAAGTGCGATCGGCCGGTGCGTCAAAAAGAGCGATCGACCTTTCCCCCATCCGCGTCCATCCGCGTCCATCCGCGTGTATCTGCGGTTCAAAAGTGCGATCAACCGGTGCGTCAAAAAGAGCGATCGACCTTTCCCCCATCCGCGTCCATCCGCGTGCATCTGCGGTTCAAAAGTGCGATCGGCCGGTGCGTCAAAAAGCGCGATCGCCCTTACCCCCATCCGCGTCCATCAGCGTGCATCTGCGGTTCAAAAGTGCGATCGACCGGTGCGTCAAAAAGAGCGATCGCCCTTTTTATATTACCTAGTTCAATAACATCAAGTTTAGCGGTAAGCAAGATATCCCATGATAATATTAAGTCAAAGCAGTGCAAGCTAATTCAGATAAATGACAGACGAAACTAGACGAGAAATAGCTAGACGACTAGCTAGCGAACTAGCATTAAGGACAGTCATCCCACCAAGAAGACCGGGGCAAAGCTTTCAAACCTTTGGTGAATTTAAAAGAACGATGGGAGTGGCAGGATCGGGCTTAGCGTGGCATCATATAGTTGGGCAAACAACATCAAACTTACAACGATTTGGAGCAGAAGCAATACACAATACAGGCAATCTCATCCGACTCGAACACGGTACGGGGTCAATTCATCAAGAAATTACCAATCTATACAACTCCATCCAACCCGAACTAACTGGTACGAATACCTTAACAGTTAGAGCATGGATCGGCACTAAATCTTTTGAAGAACAACAAGACTTTGGCATTACAGTTATTAGAGCTTTCGGAGGTACAGTTTAATGCTGACTCTAGACATCCAATCAATACTCAATTGTATTCCACATCAAATGCCCTGGCAAGATATCGTACAATTTGAAAAACTAGACGATCGCGTTGCCATTGCCAACGATCTTTGTGCCAATATTATTGGTATCAACGAAAATAATATTGAATGGTGTCCCAACGATCAACCACCAAATCATTTAGAAACACTGGTTTGGTGGTGGGTTGTTCGTCCCGATTTAGGAGCGGCGATTGCCAAAGAAGCTCCTCAAGAACTCAAACAGATTATCAGTCAGTATATTTTGCAAAATTGACAAAAATTAACGATGAAACAACCTAAATCTAGGTTTTATTGTCCTACTGCTACCTGAGTGCGATCGCCCTTTCCGCCATCCGCGTCCATCCGCGTGCATCTGCGGTTCAAAAGAGCGATCGGCCTCTCAATAGTAACATTGACCATTGTTTCCCCCTCGTGCTATAATCAAGCAATAATCTTCGTAATTACCAATTGCCAAGATGACGCAAGCCGAAAAAATATCAATCTCCTTACCACCATCGCTACTACAGTTTATTGAAACCTACAAAATTACTAAAGGATGCAAATCGCCCTCCCAAGTAATAGAAGTAGCTCTCGAACTATTGCGAAATCAAGAACTAGAATCCGCTTACCGACAAGCATCCAGTGAAATTGACACCGCTTGGGATATAACAATTGCCGATGGATTGACAGATGAAACGTGGTGAAATTTACTATGCTAATCTGGGCCCTGCGGTTGGTTCTGAGATGGATAAACGCCGTCCCGTGCTGGTAGTGAGCAATGATGCAAATAACCGCGCAGCCGACACAGTTACAATTATACCAATTACCTCTAATGTCACCCGTGTTTACCATGCACGAGGTTTTAATTACTTCAGAGGACAGCGGTTTATCCAAAGCTTCCAAAGTGCAGGCGCAGCAAGTGCGGACAATTTCTAAACAACGGATTGCTGCGAATATAGTAGGAAACTTGAACCCGGAAATGATGCAATTGATAGATGCTGCTCTCAAACTTCACTTAGACTTAGATTAACTCGCCGAGCGATCGCCCGTTCCCCCATCAGCATCCATTGTGGCACGGGCGTCCCGCCTGTGAGTTCTCTGCGGTTCAAAAGTGCGATCGACCGGTGCGTCAAAAAGCGCGATCGGCCTTTCCCCCATCAGCATCCATTGTGGCACGGGCGTCCCGCCTGTGAGTTCTCTGCGGCTCAAAAGTGCGATCGGCCGGTGCGTCAAAAAGAGCGATCGACCTTACCCCCATCCGCGTCCATCAGCGTGCATCTGCGGTTCAAAAGTGCGATCGACCGGTGCGTCAAAAAGAGCGATCGAATCTTCTATAAATACCAACAAGCGCGATGCTTCCAAAGGAATATTACACCATGTAACAATGATATTTATCCCTAAGCTCAACAAGCAATGGTATTGTTAAAAAAATCTTTGTTACAATCTATTATGTATGAGTGAAACTGTCTACATCGAAACCAGTATCTTGGGCTACCTCACCGCCAGAGCCACCAAAAACCTGATTATAGCTGCAAACATTGAGGTAACACGAGATTGGTGGGAATTTCGGCGAAGCAACTTCAGACTCTATATCTCACAAGTTGTTTTGGACGAAATAGCAGAAGGGGACTCAGAGATTGCGACTCAACGTTTGGAGATAATTCGCGATTTTCCATTGCTGGAACTCAATCAAGCTGTACGAGACTTAGCAGGACAATTTCTCGCACGAAGCAATCTTCCTCCCAAAGCTGCTAATGATGCAGTTCATATTGCAACCGCTACCGTTTACGATTTAGATTACCTGCTAACATGGAACTGCAAGCATATCGCTAACGCTCAAATCCAGAGAAAACTTGCAGAAATTAGTCTTAATTTCGGATACCAATTACCGATATTGTGTACGCCTTACGAACTACTAGGAGGTTAATTTATGTGGCAAGATGAGATCCTGGAGGAAATTCACCGAATTCGTGAAGAACACGCTAAGTCATTTAACTACGACTTGGATGCTATGTTTGCAGATTGGCAGAAAAAGCAGGCTAAAAGTGGCAGGGAAATAATCTCAAAATCACTCAAGCCTCGCACTCAGCCAACCTCCATCTGTGGTTAATAAAAGAGCGATCGCCCTTTCCCCCATCCGCGTCCATCAGCGTGCATCAGCGGTTCAAAAGTGCGATCGGCCGGTGCGTCAAAAAGAGCGATCGCCCTTTCCCCCATCCGCGTCCATCAGCGTGCATCAGCGGTTCAAAAGAGCGTGAAGCGAAGCTATCCCGTAGGGAATCGCCCTTTCGTCAAAAAGAGCGATCGACCTTGTGACAATAAAGCTCACCATCTATAATTGACTAATAACCCCTATCTTTTTCTCAGGAGTATCCTCATCAGTAAAAAGCCTAGCAGTTCCCCCGAACCTCAAGAGGAATCGCCAGCACTTTTAGGAGCGGGTGGTCGTTGGTCAGTCATTGATGAAATTGTTGACCCCACAGTTGTCAGACAGCAAAGTAACCTATCTTGTGGCCCTGCTAGTGCTGAAATACTCCTCAAAGACCGAGGAATTGCTAATATTGAGCAAGGCGAAGAATGAAAATTTAACAGGAGCACCCACATCGGCTGAAGAAATTGCCAATGCCCTTAACGAACTGACTCCGGCTACTTCTCATCGATGGCAAGCTGGTTTTATTGATACATCAACACCTCTAGCAGCTTTTAACCTGTTATTAAATACTGAACAGTCGTGGATGGCTCAAATGAAAGAATTTGGTAACAGAGTCGGACACATGGTAGTAGTTGACGGTCTCGATGTGACAGGACTTGTTCTAATTCGAGACCCCTGGGAAGGGACAAGGTATAAAATGAATATAGATGAATTTTTAAAGGTTTGGAATCAAATTGCAGTTTTCTGAGGCATCCCATGAATATCACAGTGCTTTCAATAGAACCAGCTAGCGAATTGGGAACATTCAATATGATCGTATTGCTCGATCGAGAGCAGCATCAGTTTACGATGACCGCAGAAACAGCAAAAGTTTCGGGACAAACTATCCCGTTAATCAAGGGCGATCGGCATTTCTGCAAAACCTTCAGATGGAATCCAGAAGCCAGTGTTAAACTGTACAAGCTAACGTCTCAATTTAATCAGGGAGACTTTCTAGAATTTCCCATTAATCTTGGTGATTTTGAATTCATAGAAATAGCACAATTCTCTTTAAATAAGGAAGTCAAAATATCCGTAAAATGAGGCGAAAGCTCGTTACTTCATCACTCAAGCCACGCACTCAGCCCACGTCCATCTGTGGTTAATAAAAGAGCGATCGCCCTTTCGTCAAAAAGCGCGATCGGCCTTTCCCCCATCCGCGTCCATCCGCGTGTCTCTGCGGTTCAAAAGTACGCGCGAGCGCAGCTATCCCGTAGGGAATCGCCCTTTCGTCAAAAAGAGCGATCGCCCTTATAATTTCTCACACAAACTCAACAGTTATAACCATCTTTTCACGGTTGTACACTTCATAAATCAAATTTATTTACAACTCTGCTGTCGATCGAGTGAGCGATTGCCTGACTCGCTGCAATTTTTGCAGACGAAGCTGCTCTGCCAGCATCGCATTAATTTCTCCTAATTCTAAATTGACTTCTTGAACTTCCATGCGAGTTCGGTGGAGGTTAGCAAGCAAGCGTTTAGATGTTTCTGGATCGGGGATGCGCGGTTGTTTATTCATGGCAAGTTATATTCCATTTTAACTTCTTCAATACTACGCTCCAGCGCCGGAATCCTCGCTTGGGTTCGTGCTATAGCTCGTTCTAGTAATTGTAGCATATCAGCCGAAGTGACAGGTTGAGCCTTGGCAATTTGAAGCTGGATAGTAGACAGTTGAGAATAGGAAGATTCAGCGTCTTCGGCTGCACTTTTCATTTCATCTAGTGCCGCCATCGTTGCCTCTGTCTCTCCAAATGCTTGAAAAATGGTTAATTCTAAAGCTAAAGCTTCATTAACAATGTCTAACGCCTGCTGTTTTAATTGATTGATAGTTTCAGTTATTTGTGATGGTAAATCAGCCATAATTATACCCCTGCCGTATATTATTACCATTAACTTTAACTTAAAATAGTACAATCTTCAAGATACCAAATTAAAGCATGGGAATCAGTTACAGCCTCAGACCTTAAATATCCTTCATCGGGAAGTCTCCCCACATTTGACGGCGAACTTCAGCAATGTCTGACTCACTAATATCAACTCCCCGCCACAAACCCCGTAATGACTTGCGGTGTACAGGAATTTGTGCCAATTCCCGCTCAATTTGGGGAGCAACTCGCTCAATCAAACGCACTTTGTCCACCAGCTTTAGCTGCTTTACAAAATTGAGAACTTCTTCTAAAGTAACGGCTGTTTTTGATGCCATCATTTTACCCTAGATATTTTTCCCAGTCTATCACAGTTTTCGGGCGATCGCCCTTTCCCCCATCCGCGTCCATCAGCGTATATCTGCGGTTCAAAAGTGCGATCGGCCTTCCCTCCATCCGCGTCCATCAGCGTGCATCAGCGGTTCAAAAGTGCGATCGGCCCTTATGTCAAAAAGAGCGATCGCCCTTTCCCCCATCCGCGTGTATCTGCGGTTCAAAAGTGCGATCGGCCTTTCCCCCATCCGCGTCCATCAGCGTGTATCTGCGGTTCAAAAGAGCGATCGCCCTTTCGTCAAAAAGAGCGATTGGCCTTTCCCCCATCCGCGTCCATCCGCGTGTCTCTGCGGTTCAAAAGTGCGATCGGTCTTAATCTATCCTTCTATCTGCCCTTAAAAAGCCTAATTAGCAAACAAACTCGGCTCTACATAAAAAAAACTACCCAGAATCACAGCCTGCTCTTTGCCGATCTCTCGCTCACCATTAACCAAAGCATACACTCCTTCTTCAGAGCCAACAATTCCCACCAAATCCGCAGGTTTTAGCGAGCGCTGTTCCATCAAAAATAGCAACAATGAATTAGGGGTAGCTGTGACACCCGGTGCGTAATATTCTTGCTCAAATTTTTCAATCAATGCAATCAACAATTCATACAACTCATCTTCTTCTGGAGTGCGATCTCGACGGTGCATTAACTCTTCCACAATAGCCAAAGCCTTTTCATTCTCAGCTTCTGTTCTAATGATTTTCGGCTGATACTGAGACAATAACTCTGTGTATTTATCTGGATTAAAAATAAGGGTCATTTTTCCAGTTCTCCTTATCATACTCAGCATGAGTAAGAATGTATTTGATATAAATCAATTGGCTTTCATAATCGATACTAACTATTAATCTATAATTGTTGCCTTTGATGTTAAAAACGGTAAAACCTCCAACTGCTTCTGCTTTAGGAAAAACAGATTGCACCTCAACTAAATTTGACCATTTGGCTTTCGTAGCAATTTTAAACCAGTTATCTAATACTTCCCGACAATCAGGATGACTTTCGCTATATTCACGCACTCGCCGATAGCTGATTATGTGCACCTGCTATTATTGGCAATTTCAACTAAATTCCATCTTAGCTAAACCAATTTATTTTGTCAAGAGTGGATGTGCCGAGCGCTATAGAAGCTCTTCAATAACTCAAACTATCAGTCAGTATATTTTGCAATAATGACAAAAATTAACGATTAAACAACCTAGATGTAGGTTTTATTGTCCAACTGCTACCTGAGTGCGAGATCCCTTTCCGCCATCCGCGTCCATCCGCGTGTATCTGCGGTTCAAAAGTACGCGCGAGCGCAGCTATCCCGTAGGGAATCAGCCTCAACTTCATTAGAATAGACAAACAAAATCTAATTTGTTATAATAACTAAAACTCCCTCTTATGCAATATCACACAAATTTATGATAGCTAAAGATCAGTTTTGGATTATTAAAAACTCAATCAGCACAGACCGACAAGGACAACTCAGTTTAAACATCGAAACCAAATCAACAGAGTATCGCGTGCTCGTCAACGAAGCCGGACAAATTTTATTAGACCCGATCGCCAATATACCCGATCGCGAACAGTGGTTGTGGCAAAACCCCGAAGCATTAGCCTCAGTCCAAAGAGGTCTGCAACAAGCAGCTAAAGGTGAAGTACACGATTTAGGTGACTTTTCGGAGTATGCCGATATTGCAATTACACCTCACCCTTAGAAACTCTGGCGCGAGTGGTGAATTGTCCGTCCCGATTTAGGAGCGCGTTGTTAAAATAGAAACATCATTCCCTCCAACCCATCAAAATCTATGAAAATAGAAGACTATCCACTTGCCAAAGAATTAATATTCGATACCGAAGGCAACATCAGTCAAGTCATTCTCAACTATACCGACTATCAGTATCTCCTAGAGGCGATCGAAGATAGAGGACTTCTCCAAGCTATGCGCCAAGTAAAAGATGAAAAGCCGTTAAGTTTACAGGAAGCACTTGTCGAACTCGAAAAAGAATGAAAGTCGAATATCTCCCAGTTTTTTAAAGGATTTAAAAGCTCTTAAAAGTGCGCCTGTCTTTGAGCAAGTCAAAGCGATCGTTTTTGAGGAAATTCCCAATGTTACTGATTTACAGACAATTATTAACTTAAAAAAATTAAAAAGCGATGACAATGCCTATCGGCTTAGGGTTGGCGACTATCGAATAGGTTTTTATTTTGATGGCGAGACTATTACTTTTGTGAGGGTTCTCCACCGGAAAGATATTTATCGCTACTTTCCACCATAAATCTGTTTTCCAGATACCTTTCATTGGCTTAAGTGCGATTCGTCCTTTCCCCCTGCACATTCATCCGCGTGTCTCTGCGGTTCAAAAGTGCGATCGACCTTACCATTTCTCACAAAAACTCAACACGCCCAACCATTTCGTCAGGCTTGTACACTTCATAAATCAAAACTAGACCTTCAATGATTTGTCCGATCGAACGAGTCCCCTGCTTACAATAAGCAATACCTGGATGCACGCTGCTAAGACTAGCGATCGTTAAAAAATCATCATCGTGAGTCATAATTACCCGCTTTTGTGCACAGATAAATGCTAACTGCAATTCGTCACTCTCAGCAAGCAATCGGGCCTCAATAGTTGTTGTAACATCAATTGATCGTCGGCGCAACTCTCGCGCCACAGCCGATTTAACATTCTCATCCAAATGAAAGCGAATGCGTTCACTCACCTCTAATTGCCCTCAACTTTTCCTGCAAAGGAGAGGGTGGACTGTTACGCTTCAACTCTTCGACAAAAGCATCTCCCATCGCAGTACGGCAGTCAATTTCTTCTCGATGATCGTAATAATAAACCATTGCTGCATGAACCGAGGCTAGCGATAAATTATAGTCCCTAGCAATATCTTCTATAGATTCTCCCATCTTCAGATACATCTCAGCAATTTGTGCTACTGCAATTCGATGACCAGCAATGCGTGGCTTACCGCCAAGCACTCCGGGAGTAATTTCAATATGTTCTGTAATGACTGATTGCTTAGACATAAAGCATTAAAAACTGTTAATTAGTAATGTCGATCGCCTTTTAAGATTAGCACAAACAGACTCAGGTAGATTGCTATTACCATCAAAAGTACAGCTTTCCCCCATCCGCGTCCATCCCCGTCCATCTAAAGAGCCACCACAGCAGGATATGGGTGTCGATAAGGTAGCTTATTCCCATTGTTCGAGTTCCTCGAATGGTAACGGCTCAAAAAAAGCATCACCGAGTTGTCCCCTCAGTAAACCAGGGGTGCGGGTTGTAGCTGTTCTCGTCCTAATCCGAGACGAAAGTAGTGAATCAGATCGTAGATTTCTGCCAGTTTGTCTTCGGGGATGTCTTGTAGTTCTTGAAGGATCTTCTGAATTAGCATATATCAAATTTTCCGATAGTTGCTGGTTAATCGATCGCACTACAGTGATTTCTCAATCTAAAATCTAAAATCTCATATCTAAAATCTAACATGGTTTTACCCGTGCAATTCTCCATTGGGCATAATCGTACCTCGCAATTGAGCTCCCGCTAAATTAGCAGTGCTCAAATCAGCCCTAATCAAAGTTGTGCGGTGCAAAATTGCATCCCGCAAATCAGTTCTAGCCAGGTAAGCATCAGTCAAATCAGCTTCACTCAAATTAGCCTGATTAAAATTAGCACGACTCAAATCAGCCCGCACCAAATTAGCACGACTCAAGTCAGCCATCACTAAATTAGCATTGCTCAACTTAACATCAGCAAGAAATGCACCGCGCAAATTAGCACCAGCTAATTCAGCATCAATTAACACAGCTCTTTCCAACTTAGCATTTGTCATGACAGCCCAGGAAAAATTTGTTTCTACCAGAGTTGCTTCGGTCAAAAATATGCCATGTAAAATAGCTTCGCTCAAATTTGCCTGAGTCAAATTTGCTTCCCGCAGAGATGCTTCAGTCAAATTCGCTTGACTGAGATTAGCTTTAGTTAAATCTGCACCTTGCAAATTGACGCCGCGCATATCTGCACCTTGCAAATTTGCACCCCGCAAGTTTGCACCCTCAAAAATCCGCTGCTCCTTGCGTAAATTTGCACCGCGCAAGCAGGCGCCGCGCAAATCTGCACCTTGTAAATTGACGCCTCGCATATCTGCATCGGACAAATTTGCATCGATAAAAACTGCCAAAGAGATGTTGGCTTTGCGAAAGTCTGCACCTTGCAAAGTAGCTCCGTGGAAGTCTGCATCGGACAAATTTGCTCCGCTCAAGTTTGCCTGGTTTAAGTTAGCACCGCACAACTTAGCATTAGTTAAATTTGCGCGCTGAAGGTTAATTCTGCTCAGGTACGACATCGTTAAGTTTGCACCCCAGAGGTCTGCACTGCTTAAATTAACGCCTATTAAATCCGCACCGCTCAGGTGAACGCCTCTCAGATTCATACCTTGAAAATCTAGTTCTCCTGATGTATATCGCCTTAAAATTTCGCTAGCATTCATATTTTTGCGGTTGTTAATTATTGGGGAAAATCTACTTACTATTTAGAAATTTATGGCTTTTATAGTCTCTTATAGAGGGACTAAAGTTTTTGTAGCCCCAGAGTTGAGCCTTGGCATTTAATGAGTTTGATTCACAAATTCTTGAGTCCAAGCGACTGTTTTGTTGCCTAACTGCCGGCCGTGAATTTTCACGTTAGTCAGAGATTGTGATTTTAAAGTACACAGTTTTTTGTGAATGTATATAGCTGTAGCCTGTTGGCTTGGTACTTCGGCAGACTCCAGAATGACGTGGAGCCAACCGTCTTTAAATCCGGCTGTAGCAGTAATTCCCTTGGGCTGTAACAATTGATTGATCAATAGGGCGATCGCCTTTGGTTGACCTTGTTTTGCCATTTCAACAAGCTGATACTGATTTGGTTTCTGGCTAGAGGTTGGCTGCTGTGTTGTTGAAGTATTTTCTGCAATATTCTCCTGTCTTTCAGAAGGAGAGATCCCGCTTTGTTTTGACTCCAGTTCGCTCAGGATTTCCATTAATTTGTCTGTAAATCCCTGAACTTTTCCTAGATAATCTCTGAGATTTTTATATTTCCCGTACAAACGCTCCTCTGGACTTTCTGTAGAAAATTTGCCATTCAAACCCGCTTCTAACTCGCTAAATATCTTTTCTATTTGGGCAATTGCGGAGTTAGCACTTTGACTAACTAATCCTTTCCTTTCTTCTTCCAGTCCCAACTTGTGTTTGATGGAATCGCTAATATTTATAGTAACAGGAGCTGCCGGGTTTAAAGTTTCTATAATAGTCGGCATTTCTGTGACTGGGACGGGGAATGTTTCTACCAATTCCTGTCTGAAATCGGTCGGAGAATTATTGCTGCTGGTTTCGGGTTCTTTAAACTGTATATTTTCTGCCGTGTCCGGCACTAAGTAACTCTTTTGGGGGTCATAATGATAGTGAGTCGGAGCAGCTTGAATGATGTGAGTAATGTCGCCCGCATCAAAATAATCGCTGCGTCTGTCAACTTGCTCGCTCTCTCCGTAAACACTGTTTAAATGCGTCTGATCGCAATCTTCGGTAGCAGAATCTTCGGTAGCCGAATCTTCGGCTCGATCGCGTTCTTCCTGTTGCAACTTTGCGTAACAAGGATTCATTGCTTTGATAATCACGCTAGCGGCTTGGTCGCATTCGTCTGTGTTGTCGAGATTGCCGGCAGTTCTGTAAAGCTGAGTTTCGAGTTCGGCTAGGCTGCCGCAGACATTAAACAGTTGGCGCAGCAGAGTGTCAAGTTCTTGAGTTTTTAACAGTAGCCAGTCGCGATCGCTAAAAGTGAACTCGTGATAAAGAGTAGAAAAAATGAGAATTTTCGCTCTCAGCGGATTTGTTTGCTGTAAAATTTTTTCTCTGACATCAAATAGATTTCCCGGATCTTTTTCGTGCGATTCCCCTGCTGGCAGTTCCGAACTGAAGTGGTCATCAAATGCAGGTGCTTCGTATCCGCCAAAATTAGATATGTTTGTTTCTAATTTTGTGAAATCTTCGTATTCGTAAAGCCTGCTCAGTTGGCAGACGATTTGATCTGCCACTAAAGCGTACTCGGTTTTTTTATTGACCTTGGCAACTATACTGTTTAAAACAGTTTCAATATCTTCTAACCTGCTATATTTAGCGCAGAGTTCTTCGATTAATTTCCCTAGCTCTGCGCTGGCGAGTTGGGCCGGATCGTTTTCCCAACACTCTTTACAAGCAAAAAATAATATTTTTTTAATCCGCGAGAGATTGACATCTTGTTCTAATTCGCCTACAACTTCATCTAAAATAGATAAAGCTTTCATAGTTTTCCTCCCAAAAAAATACCCTGCCCACAGTCAGCAATAAATAACACAATTATACCACATTTGATAAATGCAAGACTTTGATTCGATCGTAATTGGCAGCGGCATTGGCGGCTTAGTGGCGGGTTCGATGCTGGCTCGCTACGGCAAGCGGGTACTCGTCTGCGAGAGCCACACCATAGCGGGCGGGGCGGCTCACAGCTTTTCGCGCCGGGGATTTCACTTTGATTCGGGGCCTTCTTTTTATTGCGGTTTGACCGATCGCCAGTCGTTGAATCCTTTGCGGCAAGTTTTGAATATTTTGGATGAATCGATCGCAGCAATTGCCTACGACCCGCTGGGGCATTACCATTTTCCTGAGGGAAGTTTACCAGTTTATGCTAACGCGAGAAATTACTTAGATGCTGTAGCAAAATTCGCACCGCAAGGCGCTGTAGAATTGCAGCAATTTCAACAAAATTTATTAGTTTTGTATGAAGCTTTGCGTGGGATTCCGGCTTTAGCGTTGAGATCCGACTGGCAGTTGATACCTGTGTTGCTGTCTCGGTACTCGCCAGCTTTGCTGAAGCTGTTACCGTCATTGGGGGCGATCGCCAGTTCAGCCGGTACCTTGATGGATCGGGACGTACAAGACCCTTGGGTGCGACGTTTGATCGATTTGGAGTGCTTTTTGCTATCGGGCTTGAAAGCGCACGGAACTGTCGCGCCGGAAATCGCTTTTATGATTGGCGAACGATCGCGATCGGCGATCGAATATCCTGTAGGAGGCAGCGGTGCGATCGTCGATGCCTTAGTTCGAGGCTTGCAGCGCTGGGGCGGAAAGTTGCGATTGGGAACTCCCGTCGAGCAAATATTAGTTGAATCCGGCAAAACTACGGGAGTTCGCTTGCAAAATGGCGAAATTATCCGCGCTCCAATTGTCATTTCCAATGCCACAATTTGGGATACTTATACAAAGTTACTGCGGCCTGAAAATTTGCCAGCAAGCTACCGAAAAACCGCCTTATCGATGCCAGCAGTAGACAGTTTCATGCACCTGCATTTAGGAATTAAAGCCGAAGGACTTGAAGGGTTGACCGGCCACCACGTTGTCATTCATGACAGCAAGATTGACATTACAGTACCCGGAAATACCTGCATGATTTCGATTCCGACAGTGTGGGATGCAAATCTCGCGCCGCCCGGACATCACGCGATTCACGCTTATACATTGGAACCTTACGCAGGTTGGGAATACGGCGAAGGTTATCAGGAAAGAAAACAAGGGCGATCGCAATCTCTGTTTAAAGCTTTAGAAAGAATTATACCGGATTTGCGATCGCGAATAGTCTTGGAGTCGATCGGCACACCCCTAACCCACGCCCGATATTTGCGCCGCTATCAAGGAACCTACGGGCCTGCAATCGCCGCCGGAAAAGGCACATTTCCCGGGCCGCAAACCCCGATCGAAGGCTTGTATCGGGTGGGAGACAGCACCATGCCCGGAATCGGCGTTCCCGCCGTCGCAGCATCGGGTATTTTGTGCGCGAATACCCTGGTAAATTCCGATGTCACAGCACAATTCTTGTAAATTTGTAGATAAAAGGAGAAGGTTTTGCCAAAGAAAACCGTGCGGTTGAAACCGCGTCTATACAAACAAAACCCACCTCCGTGGGTTGAAGAATGGGTGGTTTCAACCGTACGTCCTATCTGAACTGTATTATGTTAAAAACCGATTATCCACCAGCGGCAAAAGCGCCCATAACTGCGATCGACAAAGCCAAACCGGGCAACAGCAGCAATCCCAACATCAAAGCATCGTGTGCGCTCATCACTTTCTCCTGATACTGATGTTGGATAGCTTATCATACACACCCAGATTTCGCCACCACCTTAAGAATTAAAACCGACAGATTGATTCAGGATTGACCGGACAAATCTTATCAACAATCGGATTGCCGCGCAAGTCCAGCGTCGTTAACTTTTGCAAAGATTGCAGGTAACTGATATCAGAGATTTGATTGTTGTACAAATCCAACAAAAATAAGTTATTCAAAGCTTGCAGCGCGCTGCTATCGGCAATCGGATTATTGAACAGATAAAGTTGAGTTAAATTAGTTAACGATTTCAGCGGACTGATGTCTGAGATTTGATTGTTGCCGAGGTTGAGTTCAACTAAATTAGTTAGATTTGCCAAAGGACTAATATCCGATATTTTATTTTGAAATAAAACCAGTTTTTTTAAGTTAGTCAAGGCTTTCAGCGGATTCAGGTCAGATATTTGATTCTCGAACAGAAACAGCGTGCTCAGATTTTTTAAGTCAGCCAGCGGGCTGATATCTGATATTTGATTTTTGTAAAGGTAGAGTGTCTGAAGTTCAGTTAGATTTGCCAGAGGAGCGAGATCGGCAATTTGATTTTTGTAGAGGATCAGCGCCTTTAAGTTAGTTAACGCTTGCACTGAAGTGATGTCAGAAATTTGGTTGTCAAACAAGATTAGTTCGGCAAGATTACTTAGAGGCGCCAGGGGACTGATGTCTGATATTTGATTGGTATCGAGAACGAGTCTAGTCAGATTTGTGAGAGATGAAAGCGGGCTGATATCTGATATTTGATTGACATCCATCACCAGAGTTTTTAGATTGGTTAAAGATTGCAGGGGAGCGAGATCGGATATTTGATTGCCGTCGAGGATGAGACTGGTAAGTTGAGTAAAAGATGAGAGAGGACTGATGTCGCTAAGTTGCAGTTGTTTGAGGTTGAGTTCTGTTATACTAGAAAGCAGTTGGTTGGCTCGATCACACTCGGCAGTCTCTGATATTTGTAACAATATATCTACGGTACGTTTTGCGCCGGGAGAGAGATTGTCTTTGTGCTGGCACCAATCGATAAAGTTATTATAAGTTGTACTCATGCGATTTTAGCTTGGCGATTTGAGATTTCATGGCTGGCCACCCATGTATAAGTCCTAGATTTGCGATAAGTATAACAATTTTATTGAATTTGTGAATTAGATTGTTTGCTGATTTTGATAAATTTTAGCAAAAGTTGTGTAAAGTAATATTAACAGCCTTAATCGCATTCATTCGCAGGAGCCAAGAGCCAACTATGACGCCCGAACTAATCTTCAATGCAGGTAATCTGTTCGTTTTGCCTTTCTGGGCAATTATGATTTTATTGCCCAACTGGGGAATTACCCGAAGAGTGATGAATTCCTTGATTCCGTTTGCGATACTGGCCGTCTTGTACATATATTTGTTTGGTAGCAGTCTCACTCCCGAAAATGCGGCGGCTTTGTCCAATCCCAAGCTAGCAGATATTGCTAAGTTTCTGGGGGAGGAAACGGCGGCGGCTACGGGATGGATTCATTTTTTAGTGATGGATTTGTTTGTAGGGCGCTGGATTTATTTGGAAGGACAGCGGACAGGAGTTTGGACGGTTCATTCTTTGGCTTTATGTTTGTTTGCTGGGCCGATGGGATTGCTTTCTCATATTCTAACTGCTTGGATTACTGACAGGTTTTTCCCGAGTTCGGATGTGGCGGCAACTGTTACTCCGTCGGTTTAGAGAAAGTGTTTTCAATACCTTGGAGGTTAATCGTCCCTTGGACGCAAAAACTCTAAATATAGCTATTGTATTTAGTAGGGTGCGTCAGGGCTGAATGTTGTGACCAAAGATTAAAAAATTTCCCCCTGACGCACCCTACAATAACTATCACTAGGAGTGAACTCGCCCATACAGAATTTTAAGACGTAGCTAGCGGCAGAACTAAACGAACCACAATTAAATTATTTTCTAATATTTCTAAGGAAAAGTCTCCCCCCATTAAGCGTACCGCCCGCTGACAAATTAAGAGATTTTGGACGATCGACCTATTGGACACAACAGCCAATATATCCGGCCCGGAACCGCCGTTGAAAGCAGCAAGTAACTGTCGATCGCACTTTCGACCGCTATCAATCACAGACAACTCTAGCAAATCTTCCCCCAAAAGCACCGAGCGAATCTCAATCTTGTCGCCAACTCCAGAGCGCCTGCAAGCCTGGGCCAGCAATTCGCACAGAATCAAATCCAGCTTGATGCTGTCGGCGCGAACGCTCAAAGTCTGGCCAGCGGGCAGCGACACAGCAGTCTCTCTGTTCACTTCCAGCAAGATTTCCGACTGTTTGACCAGGGGGGCCGTGCGATCGAGCGATCGCCTCAACCAAGCGCTCACAGGCACCGCATCTTGTGCGAATTGCAGCCGCCACTGTTCCTGTTTCAGCACCAAATGAATTGACCCCAAAGCATTGCCAATTTGCCGCAAAACCTGTTGGTAGCGCAAAGTTTTCAGAGCATCCTTTTGTTCCTTCGCCGACTGCAAAATCGACTGGCTCAACTCCCCCAACTCCTTCACCCCCGCTCCCACAGTGCGGTAAAAATCCTCAAAACGGCGCTGCTTGTACCAGTTGAGCAGCTCCAGATCCGATCGCTGCGACTCCTGGGCCGATTGCACCGCCAAATACCTGCGCCACCAAGCCAACTGAGACGCCATCGAGCTCAGTAAATTCACGGACAACTCCGACCACTGGCGGCCCTGAGCGTCCGCAACCACCACAATGCCCACAGGAGCGTGTTCTGGGGATGTCCGCAGCGCCACCGCCAGAATTTCGCCAATTCCCGGACTGCGGAGCCACCGCTTCGTCGCCAGCGGTAGTTCGCTCATGCTCTGTTGCAGCACGCCGTTAACCACCAGGGTTTGTTGGATCAAAGGATCTGTTTGGACAGGAATCACAGCCTCGGGATTGAGGGCAAATACGGGATTGGCAGCTACCACCGCAGAGATTGAACCCGACTCCTGGCCGGGATTCCAAGTAATTACGGCGACTAAAGGACTGTTCATTGTCAGAGAAACGTGTTGGGCAAAGTTGCGATCGAGCTTTTGCAGCGGCAACTCTGGGAACATCTTCGGCGAAGCAGCAGATTTCTGTTGTCCAGATTGCTGCTCGCCTGATTGCTGCAAAACCGCCAAACCCGATTTGATCGATCGCTCAAATTGCTGATATTTGTCGATTTCCGAACTCTGCTGCCAGGAATGCAGGATCAATCCTAACTGTTGGCTGACTACCCGAACTAATTCTCGCTCCGAGCCTCTCCAAGTGCGAGTTGCGCTGTGCCCGACAACCAGCAAACCCTCGATCGATTTGCGATTTGCGATTTGCGATTTGCGATTGGGGTTTTCTCGCTCGGACTTTTTCCCCCGAGTGCTGGATGCCAAAAGCGATCGCACCCCCGCCTCCGCGAGCACTTCCCGCCAAGCCCCCAACCGCCCGTCTTCCTCCCAATTTTCGATCGCCAGAGGTTCCGCGCGATCGTCCAGCAGCCCCACGTCAGCCGCATCGAGAGCCCCCAGCGGCGAGGGTACTGGCCTGCGGTTGCGGGGCAGATTTTGGGAGACAATTTCAAAGCGATTTTGTTCTTCCCTGTAAAGCAACAGCAAAAAGTATTCGCACTTGAGCCGAGAGCACAACTGCTCAGCCGTATTTTTCAAAGTCGCCTCCCAGTCAGCATCGCTGTAGATGGCGCGAGCGATGCCAGCAGTTAAATCTCGATCGATCTCAATTTGCTCAATCCTCTCCTCCATCTCCGACAGAGGAGCCGTCAAAGCCACTAACTGCCCCGCTCCCCGCAGGTAATGTTTTTCATTATCTTGCCAAATCCGGGGATCGCTCGCCTCCACTGCCAAAAATCCCAACAATTCCCCTTCTAAAACAATCGGCGCCGCCAACAGAGAGCGAGCGCGGATTTGCTGCATCAACCGCCCCGTCAGCTCAGTTTTCAGAGAACTATGAGATTCACCGATCCAAACGATTTCTTCCCTCGCCAAAGCCTGATAAAATTCTCCCAAGTCTTGGACAGTGATACCCGAAGCCGGTCGGATCAGGCCCAAACCCGGAGCAACTTGGCGGTTGCTGACTCGGCGCCAAAAATAGCGCCGCTCTCGCTCGAACCAATAAACATTGGTGCGCGTCGGCTCGATAAATTCATGGGCTTGTTCCACTACCGCTTCCAAGTATTGGTCGAGCGATCGCAATTCCCGCAACTGCGAAATCAGCGCTAACAAAGACTCGTCCGGGTGTTTGACTTGTTGTCGCTGCCAATCTTTTTCTATTTGATAAAGAGCAGTTGCTAGCGCTCCAAATACGATCGCCAACTGCGTTTTTTCCCCCGAATTTGGCGACGCTCCCCACACCTCAGTCCCCAGCAAAATCACGCCGTAGCAGCGGTCTTTGTAGCGCAGCGGAAACAGAGTCGTGCCTTGAATATTGAAAGTTTGAGCTGCTTTGCGCCATTCTCCGGCCCTGTTTTCCGATCGCAAATCCGGGACTCCCACCGGCCGCAGTTGAATCACCACTTGTTCCAGCAAATCCCCCGGACTCAGAGCAAACCGCTGTTTGAGAAAAGACAAATCGCCGTTAGGAGTCATGCCGCCTTTTCCGAACAATCGGTGCGCCTGTCGATCGTACAACCCGATCCAAATCAACCGCCAATCAAATTCCGCTTGCAAGTAACCGAGCGTGGTTTCCAGCAGCACTTCCACATTCTCCTCTTCTCGGAGAGTCTGGAGAACGCGCTCCAGCCCCGCGATTTGTTCGTCTGAATCCTTCGGTCTTTGCTCCTGCCCCATTTCCCAGCTTCCCCGCACCTTTGTCCAATTTCCAATTACCCACTTAAAAATTAAAAAAATTAAAATATAAAAGAATCAACTTATAATATAGTCGTCTAACTTATGCTTAAATCTAAAAGATTAGATCAAGTCGATCGAAGTTGAAGTAAAAATCTCCCCTTCGCAGTCTACTCCTGAATATTTTTATTAGCCTTCTCAACTGTCAATTGCCCCAGGACAAGTCATTGGATATTTATCAATCAAGTGTGCGGCCGCTGTTATTTTCGGTATTGAAAACCGATGCCGAGTGGCTGCACAACCGCACTCTTCAAGTTCTCGAACTCGCAGCCAGAACCCAGTCAAACCCCGCCACCAGCCAGATACTCTCGCGATTGCAGAAATCTTTGGGAGTACAAGATTCTCGCCTCGAACAATCGAAGTGGGGACTGAGCTTTAAAAATCCTGTCGGCTTAGCCGCAGGATTTGATAAAAACGGCGTAGCAGCAGACATTTGGGCAAATTTTGGCTTTGGCTTTGCCGAACTCGGCACTGTCACGTCGCAACCGCAGCCCGGAAATCCCCAACCTCGCTTGTTTCGCTTGACGGATGACAGTGCAGCCCTCAACCGCATGGGATTTAACAATCAAGGAGCCGCGGCAATGGCAGCCCGGTTTCAGGCTGCACAGAAACAGTCAAAATTCGAGGCATCGCGCCCCATGCCTCAGTCTCCATTCCCGATCGGGATCAATCTCGGTAAATCTAAGGTAACACCGTTAGAGCAGGCAGCAGCCGATTATTTGGAGAGTTTTCAGCAGCTCAAAGATTGGGGCGACTATTTTGTAGTCAATGTTTCATCTCCAAATACGCCTGGGTTGCGATCGCTCCAAGATGCGGCCGGGCTCAGCACAATTTTGGAAATTTTGCAACAAGAAAATCAAGGAATCAAGCCAATTTTAGTCAAAATTGCACCAGATTTGGAACCAGAAGCGATCGCCTCCATCCTCGACATAGCAAAAACCTACCAACTAGCAGGAATTATCGCCACAAACACCACCATCCGCCGCGACGGATTGAAAACCCAAATATTGCGAGAAACAGGCAAACCCATCGCCGAAGAAGCCGGCGGAATTAGCGGAATGCCAGTCAAAGAGCGATCGACAGAAGTCATCCGATTTATCTGGCAATATACAAAAGGCGAATTGCCAATCATTGGAGTAGGCGGCATTTTTACCGCCGCAGATGCTTGGGAAAAAATCGCCGCCGGTGCCAGTTTAATTCAAGTTTACACCGGTTGGGTTTACGAAGGGCCTTGGATGGTGCGCCGGATTCTCCAAGGTTTGCTACAAAAGTTAGAAGAAAAAGGATTTAATTCAATTTCTGAAGCCGTTGGTTCGGAAAATATTAAGTAGTCCGAAAGTCCGACAGTCAGACAAGTTTGAACCTCTGGCTATCTCAATAATCATAAATTCCCCTGGCTGACCGAGGAGTAATGATTTTACGAAAAAATAACAGACGATCCGAGCAGTTTTTCAATCTCATCAGAGGCATCAATAACACCATTTTCAGCCCCTACGAAAAGGGGGGTTTTTATAATCCCCCACCAATTATTTAAGTTCCAAGCTTGTAAGTTTTGAGTAAAACAAAATTCCCAGCACAACTCACAAATCACACCTCGCCCGTGGGTTACCGCTCCTTAACTTACTTACGTTTAGAAAGTTGTGAAAGCTTCCAATCTATGCTCACTATCAAGAAACGTTCTAGAGCTTTGAAACTGTCTTTTCGGATATTTTGAATAAGTTGAAACGCAGTTTCAGACTTAACATTCGGCGAAAATTCGTCAGCAGTTGCTGGTGCTTTTTCTGATTGAGCTGGTTCAGAAGAGGCCTCAAAGCTGACTTGTGGGTACTGATTTTCTTTGGCTGTCATTTCTGAGTCACCTCCGAGAGTGATTGCATACATAAGCATTACTACAAATGCCACTTATGTGTATCCGGGATTTGGGAATTTAATTTTTATCTACCCGAGAATCGCCGTTACCAAATGACTTCAAAGTTTTGAGTTAATTTCTGAATTATCTTCAACAGCACTTACACACTTTGCCGATCAACCAGGTCTCTTTACAAAAGTTTTGTGAAATTTATCAAAACTCAATAATTCAAAACTCGCACTATAGCGGTTATCAAAAAAGTGAGGATAGCCCTATGCCCTATGCCCTATGCCCTATGCCCTATGCCCTATGCCCTATGCCGGATAGTACCTCATATTTCTGAGAAAGGCTATACTGTCAGTGATGCACATCACTGAATTGTTATATTTACTTAACAGTAATATTTCCGAGATTCTGATATTGTTAAAGCTTAACAATTAATTTCGCTGAGATCGATCTCAAGCTGAAAGCAAGCGTCAGGAAAATATTAAGAAACTGAAGGTGTAGAGCCGATGGCAATTTATGTCGATACTGCAATTATAGCCGAAGCCACAGAGGCCAGCAAGTTCGGATGGATAGCGGGAATTACTACTAATCCGACACTTTTGGCCAAAAGCGAGCTATCACCTGAGGAAACGCTCAAACAACTGGCACAGTTAACTTCTGGGGAACTGTACTATCAGCTAACAGCATCTGATTTTGATGGCATGGTAGCAGAAGGAAAAGCCGCTTTTGAGGCGATCGGGCAACAAGCAGTTTTGAAAATTCCAGCAACAGCCGCGGGCTTCCAAGCAGTAGCCCACTTGTCGGGGGAAATTCCTTGTGCGGTAACAGCTATTTACAGCGCCGCCCAGGCCGTTGTTGCCGCAGAAGCAGGGGCAAAATATGCGATCGCCTACGTGAATCGCGCCACCCGACTCCTCGGAGACGGTTTTGCCTTAGTGCGGGATATGGCCAACGTGTTGCAGAGAACGAATACAGAGATTTTGGCAGCCAGCATTAAATCTCCAGAAGAAGCAGTGCAGACTTTATTAGCCGGCGCCCATCATTTGACATTGCCTTTGGACGTATTGCAAGCAATGGCCGTTCACGAATTGTCCCAGCAAACAGTAGATGAATTTGCCAAAAACGGGCGGGGAATTAGTTATTAGATTTTGCAACACAGAAAACTTGATTAATTCTGGAGCAAGTATCATTCGCTCGCTGAATCTATATTAGTTTGGCTATTTTGTCTACTGTTGGTAACATTTGTTGATAAATATGACTTTTATGAACTCAAGGTTATGACTTTTATGAATTGACTTTGAGACCTGCTTATTGAATGATGTCAATCAATACTTGTACTTTTAAATATCAGGGTTTATGAATATTACTCGCGTCTCTGTTGACTCAGCGGGCAATCAGGGGAATGATGGCTCCTTCAGTTCCTCCTTCTCAGCCGACGGGCGGTTTGTGGCGTTTTCATCTGATGCCTTCAACCTGGTGCCGGGGGACACTAACAATAGCCGAGACATCTTCGTGCGCAACTTGTCAACCAATACCACCACCCGCGTCTCTGTTGACTCAGCAGGCAATCAGGGGAACGACTTCTCCCGTGCTCCCTCCATCTCAGCCGACGGGCGGTTTGTGGCATTTTTTTCTGACGCATCCAACCTGGTGCCGGGGGACACTAATGGTAGCAGCGACTTCTTCGTGCGTGACTTGTTAACCAATACCACCACCCGCGTCTCAGTTGACTCAGCAGGCAATCAGGGGAACGGCGACTTCTCCTCCTTTAGCTTGGTTCCATCCATCTCAGCCGACGGGCGATTTGTGGCGTTTAAATCTAATGCCTTCAACCTCGTGCCGGGCGACACTAACAATACAGAAGACATCTTCGTGCGGGACTTGTCAACCAATACCACCACCCGCGTCTCAGTTGACTCAGCAGGCAATCAGGGGATAGACAACTCTTCCGCTCCCTCCATATCCGCCAACGGGAGGTTTGTGGCATTTTCATCTGACGCATCCAACCTGGTACCGGGGGACACTAATGGTAGCCGAGACATCTTCGTGCGCGACTTGTCAACCAATACCACCACCCGCGTCTCAGTTGACTCAGCAGGCAATCAGGGGAAAAACCTCTCCCGTGCTCCCTCCATCTCAGCCAACGGGAGGTTTGTTGCGTTTTTATCTAATTCCTCCAACCTCGTGCCGGGCGACACTAACAATAAAGAGGACATCTTCGTGCGGGACTTGTCAACCAATACCACCACCCGCGTCTCTGTTGACTCAGCAGGTAATCAGGCGATCGGTAACTCCTACAACCCTTCCATCTCAGCCGACGGGAGGTTTGTGGCGTTTCCATCTGAGACATCCAACCTCGTGCCTGGGGACACTAGGAATCTCAGCGACATCTTCGTGCGCGATTTGTCAACCAATACCACCACCCGCCTCTCTGTTTCAGGGGAACGCTATCAGTCGATCTTTACTTCCTTCTTTCCCTCCATCTCAGCCGACGGGAGGTTTGTGGCGTTTCAATCTGAGGCCTCCAACCTCGTACCGGGTGACACTAACAACGCCCAAGACATTTTCGTTGTTGACTTAACCAACGCTTCAGGCGTCATCAATACTCCTAGTAACAACATCAACGGCACTCCCGGCAACGACAACCTGACCGGCACTCCCGGCAACGATATCATCAACGGTTTGCGGGGCAACGATATCCTAAATGGCGGCGGCGGCAACGATATCCTAAATGGCGGCAAAGGTTTTGACACGCTCAACGGCGGTTTGGGCAACGATAATCTAGTCGGCGGCGCGGGCAATGATGTATTTGTTTTAGGTGCGGGGTTGGGAGTTGATACAATTTCTGATTTCGCCAACGGTCAAGATACCTTTCAATTAATCAATGGCTTGACTTTCGGACAGCTATCAATTTCTGCTGGAACTAACGGCACATTAATTAGAGTAGCTAGCAGCAATGAAGTTTTAGCTGCTTTGACAGGCATTACTCCCAATCTCATCGGCATTGAAGATTTTGTCTCAGTCTAGAGATTGCTTTCCTACCCTACCCTTCACGGAACCCCTACGGGGAACGGGAACGCATAAAAGCGAACGGATCGCTTCGAAGAGCGTTCCTCGCAATGACACCCAATATAATATGTCCACCTACTTACTCAAAGGAACATAATCATGAAACTTCGCAAACAATCCCTCGCATTAATCGGCACAGTTCTGGCAGTGTTGCTACCAACTTTTGCCGCGAATTCACAAGAAAGCAACAGCGAATTCAGCAAACTTAAATCCTTATTAGAAGCCAAAAAATGGTACGAAGCCGATCAAGAAACAGTCTCTCTGATCCGCAACAACTCCGCCAATCTGTCTTGTCCGAACCTCCGCACGATCGATCGCCTGTGGATGCAATCCAGCAACGGCAAATATGGATTGACTCCTCAGTTGGAGGTTTGGCGGCAAGTGGGCGGTTCTGGCTGTAAAACTTGCGAAGGTCAAATTCAAGAATTTAGCCAAAAAGTAGGCTGGAACATGAGTTCGCAAGTCAGTCCGATACCAGGGGAGTTTCCGGCCCAGTATCCAACTATTGCTGCATTAAGTTGGCAAAGTTATGTTGATAGTGATAAAAGCCTCACTAGATACAGTCTTTTTGCTGGCGGGCAGACATGGCAAGCGTGGAGAGTTACAGAATTTAACCTGTTTTCTACTTTCTCCAATTGTGGCAAGTAACAGTTGTAGCGTATTTTATCTATCCGTGTTAATCGACGGTTAAAAATCAAAATTAGCCAACTAATCCAAGCATCGGAATTCATGTTAACCACAGTCAGGACATAGCACTGCCGTGTCCCTAAAATTAATCGGGCGATGGTTACATTTCTCAGGTCACGATCGCGATTATTTTGGGGTATGGAAACGGCATTGCCGTGTCAAGAGTTGGTGATGACGAATAACTATGGCATTCGCCAAATCTTAATCGTGCGATCGGGACTGCCGCTCACCAAAGTCTTGCTATCTCTGGCAATCGCCACAGAATTCACAAACTGACTGTGACCCGAAAGAGTGCTTCTTTCTGTTCCCGTCTTCAAATCCCAAACTATAATATCTCCGCCCCCGCTGATCAAAGTGCGGCTGTCGGGGCTAAAAGCGATCGTCCTCACCCAGCTCGAATCCCCTTTAAAAGTGCGAGTGCGCTTCCCGTCTTGCACGTTCGACAAACGGATCGTATTGTCGCTGCTAGCACTAGCCACAACTTGGCCGTTCGGGCTAAAAGCCACAGCATTAATCACGCCCCCGTGACCTGTGATAATTCTTCTGACTTCTCCAGTGTTGAGATTCCACAAACGCACAGTTTTGTCATCGCTGCCACTAGCCAGAGTTTGACCGTCCCGGCTCAAAGCGATCGCGTTTACTGCTGCGGTGTGGCCGATCAAAGTCCGCAACCTGCTGCCGGTTCTGACATTCCACAAGCGAATAGTTTTGTCATCGCTGCCGCTAGCGAGAGTTTGACCGTCGCTGCTAAATGCGATCGCGTTGACCCCCGCTTTGTGAGCAGAAATCGTCCGCATCCGCCGCCCCGTCTTCAAATCCCACAAAATCACATTATTGTCGTCGCCGCCGCTCGCTAAAATCGAGCTGTCCGGGCTCACCGCCAGCGTCTTCACCGATTTTTTAGAATGCACCGGATTGAGAGTCCGCACCAGGCGTCCCGTCCTGACATTCCAAATTCTAATCGTCCCAAAGCTTGCGCTGACCAAGGTTTGACCGTCCGGCGACAGGGCGATCGCATTTACACTCCCGACATTATCCAAACTTCTTTCCAAAAACTGACTGCTAGGCAAACTAGAAAGCAGCCACACCGGGTTTGCCGGAAACACCCCGTAACGCATCGAACCGTAAATTTGAGACGCGCCAATACCCAGCATCACAACAGCAGCGCCCGCCAGCAACTTATTTTTCCAATCAAAAGCCTGTTTCCCGGCCTTGTTCAATCCCGAATTCAGAGGTCTGAGGCGGTTTATGGAACTTTGCTTCGTCGCCCCAGGCCCTCCGGAAGTTCCGCGAATTTTAGTTTGCCCCGTCGTCGGTAACTGAGTCGGCAACTGAGTTTCTCCGCCGTCTAGATTAATTTCCTCCAAGCACTGCAAAACCATCTGCGGACTTTGAGGTCGATTTCCTGGAAAAGGCGCCATCAGGTAATCGATCACATTAGCCAAGGGGTCGGAAACCTGAGGAGCTCCTTTGCGCCACATTAATCTACCCGTGCGCGGGTTCTCGGGAAACGCAGTCGGCGGCTTCCCAGTCAACAAATAAACAAAAGTGCGCCCCAGAGCAAAAAAATCCGACTGCGGAACAGCCTTGCCATTAGTTTGTTCCGGCGGCGTGTAGCCAGGGGAAACAATGCCAGTGACATTTTGCCCCTGGCCCACCTTAGCGAAATAAGTCGCCGACACTTCCCGAGCAGTCCCGAAATCGATCAGCACTAACTGCCCGTTCGGCTTGCACATAATATTGTGCGGCTTGATATCCCGATGAAAATAGTTGAGTCTGTGAACTTGGTCTAAAATTTCCGACAGTTGTTTGAGCCAGTTCAGAGCTTGTTCTTGACTGATCGGGCGACCCCGATGTTTCAGCCAGTCTTGCAAATTTGCCCCAGCAATTTTCTCCATCACTAGACAGTGAAAAGACTCTGTGCTGTGAGCTGGCGTAAATATAAAATAACCGTCGCGATCGACTTTTGGGATACCTGGATGTCTCAGCCTGACCAATACGTCAGCTTCTTGCTTAAAAAGTTCTACAGCTTTGGGATGTTCTTTCAGCAGGACTTTGAGCACTCTTCGGGCGCCGTTGTCGTCCACTTCAAATGTTCTACCAAAGCCGCCGTTTCCGAGAGGTGTAACTAGCCGATATCTACCTTGCAACAAAAGTTCAGACCCGCAGTGGATACACGCGGATTTGCCAGAGTTGGCTGGATCGGAGGGATTCGGGCATTTGGGATTGAGGCAATAACTCACGAAGCCACATAACCCTGATTGAGGTTGCTCTATCAAGTTTGATTTTGACACTCTCAGCACTCTTGGTGACTAGAGATTCTTGGTTCAGCGAAGTCACTTGCTTGCGACTGGATTACTCCAGCCAAAGTATGGGTGTCTTCTCCTCAAGCGTAAATTCCGGTATGCCGTACCGTACTCGATCAGTCTTCTTTATCTAGTTCGGTTTTTGTTCAAATGCGAGTTTTCCTAGACGGTAACACCGATCGGTGTAACTACGTACTCAAAAATCAGAGTGCGAGTTTTTACTTTGTCTAGTTATGCTCAATTTTCAACTTATGACGATCGTAGCACACCTAGTATAACACTGATGAGTACGGGGATTGAACTTCACAAGGATCGCACAAGTCCAGCAGACTGACTAAAGTCTTGCTCGCCAGTGCCCATCCTGTTTTTTTCCCTAACTCACAGCAGTCACATTTCAATTGTACGATCGTCACGACCACTCTCGAACAAAGAAGTAACAGAGCAGGAGAGAGGAGAAGAATGCGAGGGGGAGAGTGCCAGAGGGGAACAACAATCTGCCGAAAGCCTTTTCCTGATGACTGATGACTGATGACTCTTCCTTCTGACTGTCAACTGTCAACTGTCAACTGTCAACTGTCAACTCTTCCTTCTCTAGCCTGTTAAACAATTCCCTCGATCACCGGATGAAAGTAGAACGCCAGGGCCAAAACCGCATAAGCTGCCAACAGCAAAGTACCTTCGAGCCAGTTAGACTTGCCATCAGAACTGATAGAATTCGCGATCAGCACCGACACCGTAACCGCTACAAGTTCAAACGGATTGAAGTCCAAATCCATGGGTTTGCCCAGGATAAAACCCGCCAAAACCAACACCGGGGCAACAAACAAAGCAATTTGCAAACTCGATCCCATAGCCACAGAAACCGACAAATCCATTTTATTCTTCATCGCCACCGTCACCGCCGTCGTGTGTTCGGCCGCGTTGCCAATAATCGGCACTAAAATTACCCCGGTAAACAGTGATGTCAGTCCCAAACGCGCCGTCGCTTCTTCTAGAGTACCCACTAGGAGTTCTGACTCGATCGCCACCATCAGCGTACAGCCCAACAGCACCCCAATCCACAAAGGCAGATTCACCTTGTGATCGGGACTGTCTGGTGCTAAGTTACTTTCGGCTAATTCTTCGAGCATTTCTATATCTGCCCCCTCTGCATCGTACAGATAACTGTGGGTTTTCATCGAAAACAGCAGCGTCAGCACGTAGACGAGAATCAGGACTACAGAAACAGCGCTAGAGAGGTTCTGCATAATTTCTGGAGCGATGCCGATAGAGGTGACATCAACAGCAGTCGGCACCAAAATGGCAATCACGGCTAGGTTCATCGCTGAAGCGTTCAACCGGGCGACTGTCGGCTGAAATTCTTGTTCTTTGTAGCGCAACCCGCCCAGCAGCATCGCAAATCCCATCACCAGCAGCAGGTTGCTGATAATTGAACCGGTGATGCTGGCCTTGACAACATCTATTAGTCCGGCGTTGAGGGCGACGATGCCGATAATCAGTTCCGTGGCATTTCCGAAGGTAGCGTTCAGCAAACCCCCCAAGTTGGTGCCGAGGACGACGGCGATTTCTTCGGTGGCCGTACCCATCCAAGCTGCTAAAGGGATAATGGCTAGGGCTGAGGTGATGAAGATGGTGGAGGATTCCCAGCCGAGAAAGTGTCCGGCGATGGAAACTGGGATAAATAACAGCAGGCTGGAAATTATGTTGGTTGTGTTTAGCATTTAGATTCTGAAAAGCTCCCAACCGTCAATCATAGCCTGATACCAAGTTTAGCCAAGGGAAGCGGAAAGCAATTGAGTGTTGGCCCAAAGCTGGGGGCGGGCGATCGCACTCACGTTGTTTGGTCAAAAGTTTGGGAAGATACTTAATAAAATTGAACAGCTTTCTGGAAAATTTGAAAATGACTCAGCCGACAACTAAGCTGCTACATAGATAAATTGCCTGCGATCAAGATCCGAGAGTGCGGGAGTGTCAATATATGTGACAGTTGGTGGCGGGCTCTAAAATGCGATGCCATAATTGAGCCGAGACTGTGTTTGCCATTCAACTTTTTGAACCCAATTCTCAATGAGATAATCTCACGGACATTTTAATCAATTTTTGGATGGGTTCGATCGCAGTGTCGAGCATGGCTCAGACAGTGTAAAGCTGTCAACTAATAACTAACAGCTATATCGATCGAGGAGTTTTGTCAACATGACTTTACCTGACATTACACTAGATATTCCTTCTGAAGATTTGTCGATCGCGAATCCCGCCAGTTATCCCGAAGTCACGCAACAGCTATCGGAAAACGTGATTTTCACCACAGTCGATGACATGATCAACTGGGCAAAAATGTCGAGTTTGTATCCGCTGATGTTTGGCACTGCTTGCTGCTTCATTGAATTTAGCGCCATCATCGCTTCCCGCTTTGATTTGGAACGATTCGGTATGTTTCCCCGGATGTCTCCCCGACAGGCAGATTTGATGATTACCGCAGGCACAATTACGATGAAGTACGCTCCTGTTTTGGTGCGGCTTTACGAACAAATGCCGGAGCCCAAATACGTGATTGCCATGGGGGCTTGCACGATTACAGGCGGAATGTTTAGTGCCGATTCTCCTACTGTGGTGCGGGGTGTGGACAAGCTAATTCCGGTGGATGTTTATTTGCCCGGATGTCCGCCCAGGCCTGAAGCAATCATGGATGCGATCGTCAAACTGCGTAAGAAGATTGCCAACGAGAGCTTGCAAGAACGGCAAAAGACAGAACCAACCCACCGCTACTACACCCGCCCTCACCGGATGAACGCTGTGCCGCTAATTCACGACGGAAAATACCTGGAAACCCATCAAGTTCCGCCGCCTGAACTTGTCTCATCGGGATTGCCTGCTTTACGGGAGTTTGAATCAATTCGGGCGATCGCCGCGTCATCGTGATTGAAACTCAAATCTGGGACGAGTCTCACCGAATAATATCATCTCCGCAGCCAAGATCATAATAAACTAGGTTTGATCGTTCGGAATGCGAGTCCGCATCCATCTGATACAGACGCTATTTCGATCGCCTCCTTCATCTGATATCAAAACAGAAAATATCTCTGCGCCATTGGCAAAACAGTTGCCGGTTCGCAAGTCAGCAATTCCCCGTCCGCCCTGACTTCATAGGTTTCTGGATCGACTTCCATCTGCGGCAAATAATCGTTGAGTTTCATATCTCTTTTACTAATCTGCCGCGTCCCCGAAACTGCTACAGTTGGCTTTTGTAAACCGAGCTGTGCTGCAATATCTCGATCGCGCGCAGCCTGACTGACAAAAGTCAGACAAGTCGCCCCAATCGCACCGCCAAAACTGCCAAACATCGGCCTCATGTGCACAGGCTGCGGCGTCGGAATGCTGGCATTAGCATCTCCCATCTGCCCGTAGGCGATCGCCCCACCCTTAATTACCAGTTCCGGTTTCACCCCAAAAAACGCCGGCCGCCACAAACATAAATCCGCCAACTTACCCTCTTCCACCGAACCCACATACTGACTAATTCCGTGAGTAATCGCCGGATTAATTGTATATTTTGCAATGTACCGCTTCGCCCGAAAATTATCATTTCTCCCCCCAGTGGAACGGGCATCTTGCCCGTCCAAATCTCCTGTGGAACGGGCATCTTGCCCGTCTCTTGTTATTGTGGAACGGGCATCTTGCCCGTCCAAATGACCTCTTTGCACCTTCATTTTATGTGCAGTTTGCCAAGTCCGAATAATCACCTCTCCAACTCTTCCCATCGCCTGCGAGTCCGAAGAAATCATACTAAACGCACCCAAATCGTGCAAAATATCCTCAGCAGCAATAGTTTCCCTTCTAATTCTCGACTCAGCAAAAGCCACATCTTCAGGAATCCCCCTATCCAAATGGTGGCAAACCATCAACATATCTAAATGTTCTTCCAAAGTATTGACAGTGTAAGGGCGAGTCGGGTTAGTAGACGAAGGCAAAACATTAGCTTGGCCGCAAACTTTAATAATATCCGGTGCGTGTCCGCCGCCTGCACCTTCAGTGTGGTAAGTGTGAATAGCGCGATTTTTAAACGCAGCAATTGTAGCTTCCACAAATCCCGCTTCATTGAGAGTATCGGTGTGAATTGCCACTTGCACGTCGTACTCGTCAGCTACATTCAAACAATTGTCGATCGTTGCTGGCGTAGTTCCCCAATCTTCGTGAAGTTTCAAACCCATTGCACCAGCAATAATTTGTTCGACTAATCCTTGGGGTTGACTGCTATTTCCTTTACCTGAAAAACCGATATTTACGGGGAAAGCATCGGCGGCTTGCAGCATTCTGTACATATGCCAAGGCCCGGGAGTGCAAGTTGTAGCGTTTGTACCCGTTGCTGGGCCTGTACCGCCGCCGATCATCGTAGTGACTCCAGAGGCGATCGCCACTTCGATTTGTTGCGGGCAAATAAAATGAATGTGAGTATCAACTCCCCCCGCCGTGAGAATCATTCCTTCACCAGCAATTACTTCTGTACCGGGCCCGATAATAATATCTACCCTATCTTGAATGTAAGGATTTCCGGCTTTACCAATTTTGTAAATCTTGCCGTCTTTAAGTCCAATATCTGCCTTAACAATTCCCCACCAATCCAATATTAAAGCATTAGTAATTACCGTGTCAACCGCACCATCAGCATTAGAAATAGGCGACTGTCCCATGCCGTCGCGAATGACTTTGCCACCGCCAAACTTAACTTCATCCCCGTAGGTTGTGAAGTCTTTTTCAACTTCTATAAATAATTCTGTATCGGCTAACCGCACGCGATCGCCCGTTGTCGGCCCGAAGGTTTCCGCGTAAGCGCGGCGATCCATTCTGTAACTCATGCTCGCTCCTAATATTAATAACTTTTTAGTTAGCAGTTGAGGCTAACTTTAATTATACTATGTCCAGAGTTACTCAATCTGAGTTATCAAATATTTACAATATTTACGCGCACGTTTTGGCGCACTATGAAAATTACTCCAGCATTTTCTTCAGTTGCCTTTTCAAAATATTCACATCCACCATCATATCCATACCAATCAAACTCCAATCTTCCGGGTCTTCGCTGTTATCAACCATCCGATGGTATTCTAATCCCAATAGCTGCGAAATGTAATAAAAATATGGTGGAGTGTACCCTCCATACAAGAATTCTAATACTTTTGTTCCCGGCTGACACCACAGCAAATTTGTCAAACCAGCGCCGTGAGGGCCGACAACCACCTGCGCTTCTGCAAACAGGCGAATTTGTTCATCCACAGTGCGCGAGACATCTTCCAATATTTCAAAATCAAACTCTTTCAATACCTCTCGCACTTGTGCCTCATTTTTCACCTGGCGCCGCCCGCTTCTAGACACATAAAGTTTTCTGTAAGGCTTTACCTTTTCCTGTAGACAGAATTTTTTCCGCAAAAGCTCTATATCGTAAGGACTGGGAAAATACCAGTCTTGATTGTTTCCCAACACGACGCTTTCTGCATGATATCCCGTATCTCTAGCGCGAGTGTCGATTAGCGAACTTTCAGGAATACCGAGTTTCCTCATAAATCCTAACTCAAAAGCTGTCTGGCGCAGAGGATAACAAATTTTGGCTTTTTGCCAAATTTCCTTACCTAAAGCCTCCTCAATCCGACAAAGTTTAGCTAGTACAAAAATAACATAATCGTAATAACTGCACCACAAATGCGACCAAGGCGCAACTACCAGCGGATAGGTAATTTGGTGAGGTTTGTAAGGCCATTCCAAAATGCCCGCACCGCTAATCCGAAAATCCAAGTCTAACAGCAATTTGTTATTTAGCAACGTGTTGCCAGACGTACAAATAGTGAGAGAATCTATTTGTTGATTCAAAGAAACTTTCCAAACATAATCCGGGTCAAAAGACACGGTTGTTTCTGTGGCAAAAAACCGAGAAGGCACTTTATTTACTGAGGTTAATGCAGATATGTTGATGGGTTCGTGCTGCTGTTTGTACAGGATGCTGTCGTCTAGCAATTTGATGCTGGTGCGCCGATCTAACGGGGTTCTCCAAACACGCCTCGATGTTTCCAGCAAGCTCTGCTTCAACATCTGTTTGATCTGGTCAACTAATTTTGGGTTTATCACTCGCTTTTACTGTGTATGTTTGGGGTTTTCACAACCAGTGTCGATCGCAAATAATCGATTTTAACTCGCTCAAAAGTCTGAGAATTAACTGACAAAACAAAGGCACTTCTGCACTTATGCTGAAAGCCGATAAAAAGTTTTGATATTGCTGTGTCACTCTCCCGGCGTAGGGCTATAAACGATTTTTAACTTAAAAATAAGTTGTTATAAAATTGCAGACTAAAAAATTACTACTCGCGAACTCTCTTCTGCTTTCATGGTTCAGCATCCAGATTTCCGTTCACTTTTGAGTTGAAGCCGTATACTTGACGGCTACCAACAAATGGCACTAATTGAATTTCTCTTTCATCTCCCGGTTCAAACCTAACTGCTGTACCTGCGGGGATATCCAACCGCATTCCTTTTGCTTGTTCTCGATTGAATTCTAAGGCTTCGTTTGTCTCATAGAAGTGATAGTGGGAACCGACTTGTATGGGTCGATCGCCCGTATTTCCGACCAGCAAGCTCACTGTTGGGCGATCGGCATTTAGCTCAATTTCACCGTCTGAAACAATCATTTCTCCCGGAATCATATCTGTCTCCTGCGATTTTTTGCTATTAAATATTTAACGAATCGGATCGTGGACTGTCACCAACTTTGTTCCGTCAGGAAAAGTCGCCTCAACTTGCACTTCATGCACCATTTCCGGTATTCCTTCCATCACATCTTCCCGCGTCAGCAGAGTTGTCCCGTAACTCATTAAATCTGCGACGGTGAGGCCATCTCTTGCTCCTTCTAAAATCGCGGCTGAAATGTAGGCTAGCGCTTCTGGATAGTTTAATTTTAAACCTCTTTGTTTCCGGCGCTCTGCTACCAGGGCGGCGGTGAAAATCAGCAGTTTGTCTTTTTCTTGGGGGGTAAGCTGCATTTTTATTCTTGTAAGTGCGATCGCATTATTTATTCAAGTTCAACTCTTAGCGGCTGCCAATCATTGCTAATTACATCCCATGACTCAAGATAGTGTTAACATCCGGTTGGTGTCAAGGTGGTTATGCTTTTATTTTTGGACTTTAGCAGAGAACCGAAAACAGAGTGTTTGTCGATCGCACATTTCTGACAAAACTCGGCTATCTTGTCGGGGGGAATGTCAATCGGAAGTTGTATGTCTGGCGCTGGGGGCTGGTGTTGCATTTTATTTGTTGCAGCGGGAAGAGAAAGTATCTGAAACTAAAAAACTAAAAGAGAATGCTATTTTATCCAAACTCTGGGCAAACAGCAAGGGCGTTCCCAAAAAGACGGGCGCAGCAATTGCCAAATGCTGACAAACCAGTCTCTGGCGGCAGCGGTGGACGAACCGCGATACCGACACAGTAAACCGTTGGGAATGCGAGTAACGCCCGCAGTATAATTAACAGCCACAGATGCCGGATAAATTGTTTCTTCGCACCGCAAAGCTCGCACTTTTTCTACTATATCTGCTGTTACGGGTTCGCCGATCCAAGCCAGGGTAGCGACAACGGGTTTTCCGGCTAAGCCGTGAGGACTTTCGAGCATTTTGCTTCCGCCTTTTAGCCATTGTCTGTCAATCCACAGAGGGCTGTTTTGCTGCCAGATCTCGGTGTGCGATCGCCATTCTCCAGACAAGAATTTTTCGCCCCTAGCACTGCGTCCAAAGCGCGTAATTTCCCAGAGCAAAATACTGGCTTGCGGCGCTAATTCTACCCGCAAATCTTGCCGATAAATTGCGCCGTCGAAAACGATTGTTTCCTGCGGTAGCCATTCTAAATTAGCGCCGGAATCTACTTGAATGTCAATATTTTGTTGTGCTGACTGTCCGCTGCTACGATAGATTTTAGCAGCGGCGGCGGTGGTGATTAAGGCTTTGGCGTTTGGTTGGAGGTGGAAATTGAGCGAAAGGCGATCGCCCCCGACAACTCCCCCAGCCGTGTGCAAAACTACGCTGTGACAAACCTCTTTCCCTTCAGGATAAAACGGACGCTGCACCTTGAGGGGCGCTTGCATTTGATTGTGAATGATTTGAGTTGCGCCGGATCGGTTCGCGTAGACTAAATTCAGTCTACCGTGCCAACCATTTATCTTATTTGCAGCTTGTTCAGTCGAAGGTTCACTCACAGATTTTTGCTAAAAACAGCCACTATCAAAAACATACCACGACTGCTGCACCGTCAATCAACTTTTTAAATCATCTAGATATCCCTGGCACACCCCGGATAGTCCCTACTTTATTTCATCGGATTGAAAACTGTTATATACTAATTAATCAGGCCTTTAAAACTATCCTCCCATGCCAGCTACCCCCGACAGCCTCCAGAAATTCGTCGCTTACTGCCAACAACATATTACTGGCGATGAAAAAGGACAAGCACAAGTATTTTTAGACCGCTTTTTTCAGGCATTCGGTCACGAGGGGGCATTGGAAGCTGGCGCAACCTATGAAGAACGCATCGAAAAGGCTAGCAAGAAAGGTCAAATGGGATTTGCTGATTTGGTGTGGAAAAAGCACGTTTTAATAGAAATGAAAAAGCGGGGAGAAGACCTCACAAAAAGGGAGTATCGCGCCCAAACTGAGCGGTATTATCTGCGCCTCAAAAAAGAAGATCGCCCTCGCTACGTGATGATGTGCAATTTCGATGAATTTCACATTTACGATTTTGATCTTCAGCCCGATGAACCTTTAGACATTATAGCATTAAAGCAATTACCAGCGCGATCGCCTGCTTTTGCCTTTATGGAATCTGTCGCCCGCCGCGCCATATTCAAAAATAACCAAGTCGAGATTACAGAGAAAGCTGCTAGCAGAATGGGGATGTTGCTGGAAATGCTAATTGAGCGCGAAAAAGAGCGCAAATCTCCTAAATTTAATCAGCTTCAAGCCCAGCGATTTGTGTTGCAGTGCGTGTTAGCAATGTTTGCTGAAGATAGGGGACTTTTGCCGCTAGGACTCTTTACTCGCTGCGTCAAAGATTGTCTGGAAGGGGCAAGTACCTACGATGTTTTGGGGGGTTTATTTCAAGCAATGAACCAGGATGGAGTCACGCCTGCGGGACGTTATGAAGGTGTGGAATATTTTAACGGCGGCTTATTTTCAGAGATTCACCCCATAGAATTACAACCAGGTGAGTTAAAAATTCTCGAAGTTTGTGCCGAACAAAATTGGAGTAAAGTACGCCCTTCTATTTTTGGCAATATCTTTGAGGGGGCGTTGAAGAATGATAAAAAACAACGACACGCACATGGCATTCACTTCACATCTGAAGGAGACATTCGGCGGATTGTTTTGCCAACGATTACTTATTACTGGGAGGAACGGATTCAAGCTGCAACTACAGTTAAGGAACTGCAAAGTCTGCACCAGGAAATAGGTAGATATCGGGTACTAGATCCAGCCTGCGGTTCAGGAAATTTTCTCTATGTGGCATATCAGGAACTCAAGCATATTGAAAAGTTATTGTTAGATAAGTTAAATGAGTTTGAAGGTTCAAAGTTTCACCTTTCAGTAGTTACGCCACAGCAATTTTATGGCATGGATATTAACTCGTTTGCGGTGGAGTTGGCGCGGGTGACGCTGATGATTGGCCGCAAGGTGGCGATTGATAATTTGGGATTGCAAGAACCTTCTTTGCCTTTGGATACTTTGGATCAAAATATTGTCTGTGCTGATGCTTTGTTTACTGATTGGGTGAAGGCTGACGCGATTATCGGAAATCCGCCATTTTTAGGGGGAAAGCATATGAGAATGACACTAAATGACAAATATATTGACCGCGTATTTGAACGGTTTTCAGATGTCAAAGATTCTGTGGATTTTTGCTCTTATTGGTTTCGGATTGCTCATAATAATTTAGGCAGTAATGGCAGGGCTGGTTTGGTGGCTACCAATTCAATCAGTCAAGGGAAAAGCCGCGTTGCTGGTTTAGATTATATTGTTCAAAATGGCGGTTATATTTATGATGCTATTTCTACTCAACCTTGGTCTGGTGAAGCTAAAGTTCATGTAAGTATTGTTAATTGGAGCAAGGAAGAGCCGAAACGTTACATTTTAGATAGCCGCCCAGTTTTAAGTATTAATTCTTCGCTGCAAGCTACGATTGATGTTTCTCAAGCGGCGAAATTGTTAGCTAATTCAAACAGATGCTTTCAAGGTGTAATTCCGGTTGGAAAAGGATTTATTGTAACTCAGCAACAAGTTGAGGATTGGGTTAAAGCAGATGCTGAAAACCAAGAGGTTCTTAAACTATTTTCAATGGGTGGAAATCTAGCAAAAAATCCTAACGGTACGCCGGAACGCTGGATTATTGACTTTAATGATATGAACATTGAAGACGCGAGTGAATACGTGCAGCCTTTTGAATATGTGAAAGCTAATGTTAAGCCAGAACGGGATGGTAATCGGAGAGAATTAACTAAACTTAATTGGTGGAAATATGGGGAAAAGCGACCTGCAATGAGAAAGGCGATCGCACTATTATCTTACTACTTTACTGTGCCCAGAGTCTCGAAATGGGCTGTGTTCATTCCCGCCCCCGTTAGCTGGCTGCCTGGAGATAAATCAGTAGTTGTTGCTTCAGAAGACTTTTATATTCTTGGCATTCTCTCATCTAAAGTACACCGGACTTGGATGCACGCTCAAAAATCAACTCTCAAAGCAGATATCGCTTATACCCACAATACCTGTTTTGAAACTTTCCCATTTCCCCAGACAGCAGCGCAGCAATTAGTAGAGCAAATTCGGGCAACTGCTGTCGAAATGCACCAATATCGCACTCAACAAATGTTAGCAAAACAGTGGGGAATTACTCAACTTTACAATAAATTTTTTGAAGAACCAACCAGCCAACTTTATAAACTCCATGCTAAGCTCGATCGCCAAGTAATGCAAGCTTACGGATTTACTCACAGCGACGATATTTTAGCAAAACTGCTGGAATTGAACCTAGAAGTGGCAGAAAAAGAAAAACGGGGAGAACCCGTAGTTGGGCCTTGTGCCACCAACTGAGTAAAAATACTAATCGCAGTTATTATAAGTTTTGTAACTATCCGTAGAATCACATAGATTGTTGATACAGATCACAAACACTCCAGTTTAAGAACAGAGATAATTAAGAGGGGATCAGCTAAATCGCGTCGGCTGGCAGCGAAAACAGCGATTCCTCTGGCAGACTTAAGACAAAGATCAGTTTCGACATTTTGTACGCAACCGACTGTCCGCCCCAAAAAAACGCCAAGAGTTAAAACCCAGAAAAACTATCGGATCTCCCGATCGCGTATTTTCAGGAGTAAGCACCGAAACATTAAGGGTTTTAACTTGCGTTAAATGATTAACCGAGAAATGGAGGTTTTGGCTGTTTCTCGATATTACAAAAAATTGTGCAGGATGTCAACTACTCCTGATTTGTTTGGGAGAAACTTTCAATGTTATTATTTACCGACACTCAGCCCCAAGATTGCCAAGTAGAGCAATCTCACCCTGCTAAAAAAAGCTTGTTACAGAATTCATCCATTAATCTAAATTGGGTAAGAAGACGATTCAATCATTTGCGGATCGGTCAAAAAATTAGCTACGGCTACGCTTTAGCGATCGGCATAGCGATTGTTGGCACGGGTGCGGGACTGAAAGTAGGAGACTACTTTCGCAAGCAAGCTTTAATTCAGGTAAATGTTGCTGGGCAGCAGCAGCAACTGCTGCAAAATTTGCAAAATAGCGTATTTGCAGCCCGATCGCACGCGGCGAGATTGCCGGCAGTTTTGGGAAACGCCGTGTGGCTGAAATACGAACACGATCGGTTTGTCAAGCAAATCACTCAGGCGAAAATCCTGATTTCCGAAATTCAACTTTTTGCCAGAAAACATCCCGACAGGCTAGCAATAGAAGAGAAAAATTTGCAGTCTACATTACAAAGGTATGCGCTCGTCATTGATTACTATGCTCAGCTAACTAAACTGCAATTAAAAGAAGCCGGAGTATGGGATTTGCAGGCCAACCGCATCGATGCCGCACAGCTACAGATGTTGAGGACTAGCAGCGACGAAGAGGCGATCGTACTAGATAACCTTGCTGACAATTTGACCGAAGTAATTGCTACAATTGAAGTTCAAAAACTGCAAGGAGCGGAAGCATTAGAAGAAGCTGAAGCTTTGCGAAACCGCATTATTCTGGGGAGTATGGTGATTTCAGCACTGATCGCCGTCGCGCTGGCGGACAAAACCAGCCGCGCGATCGCCCAACCGCTCGAAACAGTGACTAACGTCGCCCAGCAAGTCGCCCGCGAATCTAATTTTAACCTGCAAGTACCGGTCACAACCGCAGACGAAATCGGAGTTTTAGCAGATTCTTTCAATCAATTGATTCAGCGAGTTAGCGAGTATACAAAAGAACTCAAACAAACTCAATCCCAATTAATTCAGACCGAAAAAATGTCGTCTCTCGGTCAAATGGTGGCAGGGATCGCCCACGAAATCAACAATCCTGTCAACTTCATCGGCGGCAACATTGATCATGCCAACCAATACATCCAAGATTTGGCAGGTTTGGTAACTCTCTATCAAGAATACTATCCAAACCCACCAGATGCTATTCTAGAGCGCATCGAAGACATTGAACTCGAATTTCTCAGAGAAGATTTGCCAAAAACCCTCTGTTCGATGAAAATGGGAGCCGATCGCATCCGCGAAATTGTCGTATCCATGCGGAATTTTTCCCGCTTAGACGACGGCAAAATGAAAGCGGCGGACATTCACGAAGGAATAGACAGCACCCTGGTAATTCTAAATCACCGGCTCAAACAAGGTATTCAAATTATTAAAGAATACGGCAATTTGCCTCTGGTTGAGTGCTATGGATCGCAACTGAATCAAGTATTTATGAACGTGATCGGCAATGCAATAGATGCGCTGGAGGAGGTGAAAAAGGCAGACAAAGAATTTTCGCCAACGATTTGGATTAGCACGGAAGTTATGGCAGACAAGGCTGTCACTGTCAAGATTCGGGATAACGGGCCGGGAATTGCAGCAGCCAGTGCCCAACAGATATTTGACCCGTTTTTTACTACAAAGTCGATCGGCAAAGGCACTGGATTGGGATTAGCTATTTCCTATCAAATCGTTGCCAAGCATCAAGGCAAAATTGAGATGAATTCCGAAATAGGACAGGGCACAGAATTTGCGATTACTTTGCCAGTTGCTGCGTGATATTGCACAAATCTGGGACGGGATCAAAGCCCATCCCACAAATCTTGCAAGAATTACTATAAGCTGGCGCGCATCTAATTTGAAGAATCTTCTTTCTTAAAACTCTTGTGGGGCGTTGCTCTGAGCATCGCCCAGAAAAATAAAGTTAAATGCCGCAACAGCTTGTTAACTCAAAAAACATGGAATTATATGGGGGTGGAGGGACTTGAACCCACACGACCGTTTCGGGTCAACGGATTTTAAGTCCGTAGCGTCTACCATTCCGCCACACCCCCCTTTCGTGAAATTGCTGTGGATTTGAGCCACTGACAACAACAGCCTTTTATTCTACAACCAAACCCCAATTTACGCAACCCCTAATCGAAAAATTCCCAAAAGTCGCGCTGGTTCTCCCCAAGCGGTACAATAGTTAACCAGCTAGCGGAGCGTGTCAGCCCACTTACCCTGTTATTTTCCCCCTAAATCAAATCTATGTATATTACCTTACTGCTTTACGCCGTCTTGGCAGGAGCCTACCTCCTGGTAGTACCCGCAGCCACCTACGCTTACCTGAACAGCCGCTGGTACGTGGCCACCTCTTTTGAGCGCGGCTTCATGTACTTCTTGATGTTCTTCTTTTTTCCAGGTATGTTTCTCCTAGCTCCCTTTTTGAATTTTCGCCCCAAACGGCGGCAGATAGAAGCCTAAATGCGACGTATTGACGTAATTGGAATCAGTCTCGGCTTTTTTGTAGCAGGTGGGTTGGCCTACTTGGTGCTGCAATTCGCCGGACTCGACAGCATGAATGCAGGGATTTGGAGTCAGCTATTTTTGGTTGTCGGCTTGATTGGCTGGCTGGTGACTTATTTATTTCGAGCGCTGACTCAAAGTATGACCTACAGCCAGCAACTGAAAGAGTACAAAGACGCTGTTTTGCAGAAGCAGCTAGAGGCACTCACTCCCGAAGAATTAGCCAAACTTCAAGCCGAAATTGAGCAGGAAAAAGATAGTTAGTTACTTGTTATTGGTTATTAGTTGTTAGTTATTGGTCGTTAGTTATTAGTTATTAGTAATTGCAACAAACACAAAAAACTAACAACTAACAAATAACCAATAACCAATAACCAATAACAATTGACTAATGACCACCGACTAATTACTAATAACTAATGACTATTTCTAATTGTTTTGAAACGTTGCGCAAAAGCAACCAATGTGCATTAATTCCTTTTATTACTGCTGGCGATCCAGACTTGGAGACAACGGCTAAAGCACTGCAAGTTTTGGATGATAACGGTGCAGATGCGATCGAGCTTGGCGTTCCCTATTCTGACCCGCTAGCTGACGGGCCTGTGATTCAAGCCGCTGCTACTAGGGCTTTGCAGCGGGGAACGCGGTTAGATCCGGTGCTGGAAATGGTAGCGAAAGTTAGTCCGAATTTGCGATCGCCCATAATTCTCTTTACATACTACAACCCGATTTTGTACCGAGGTATCGAAACCTTCTTGCAGCAAATCAAAAGTGCTGGAGTTCAGGGATTAGTTGTACCAGATTTGCCCTTAGAAGAAGCCGACAGTCTCATCCAACCGGCCAACAAATTAGGGATTGAACTAACATTATTAGTTGCTCCGACAAGTCCCAAAAGTCGCATAGAGGCGATCGCCCGCCAGTCTCAAGGATTTATTTACTTAGTCAGCGTGACGGGGGTGACGGGAGTGCGCGAAGGCTTAGACACGCGAGCAAAAGAGTTGCTGCAAGAAATCCGCAGCATCACCGAAAAACCCATCGGTGTCGGGTTTGGTATCTCGAAACCCGAACACGCTCGGCAAGTGAAAGAATGGGGTGCAGACGCTGTGATTGTTGGCAGTGCTTTTGTCAAACGCTTGGCCCAAGGCACTCCAGAAGAAGGCTTAGAATCGATCGGCGAATTCTGCAAGAGTCTAAAAACAGCGATTCAAAATGATTAGCAACTGTGCAGATACTTTCAGCCATTAGACAGATGTGTGCGATCGCCACGTGCGGCGACAATTGCGACTAAAGACCTTGTTGTACTTGAGATCATACACCCCCTTCCTTCTGGTTCCTGACCGGAAGGTTTTTTTTTTGCTCCCAAAACGCAAAATTTTTCAACGCAGTGTACGCGCTCAGTAGCAAATATAACTTGAGGAATCTAACTTGAGATAGATGAAAAACTCCTGTTTCTATTCGTATACTTAAAAAAGTGTCTAAACGCCTAATTCTTTAATGCTAGCCATCTACAGAACCAGCAAGCATTTGAGCATCTCACAATAGAAAGGAGCATTTTTATGAACCGACTAACTGCGTTTCTGAAAAAAATTCGAGCTGTACAAATTTTAACAGTGTTTCTCGCCGGCATTTTAGTATTAGTGAGCACTGCCTGTACTCGCGCTGATGTAATGTCAGAAAAAACGTCCGAGCCAACAGCAAAAACCTCCGACCTAATTAGAGAAGAAGTGCCTTCAGGGGCTGTAACTTCCGAATACAAAGGCGGCCAGAATCAATACAGTGATGACGATCCCAGAAACCCAAACGTTACAGCAGCAGAAGCAAAAGCTCAGCTTCTCAAGGATCAAGCGCAGCAACGCATCGACACCAAATCTAGCAGCAATGTCGGCGAAAACGTGCGGCGGGTAGCGGACGATGCGCCGGACAAACTCGACCAAATTGGCGAAAAACTCAATGACGATGTTCGCACGGCTCAGCAGAAAGCTGATAACTTTGGCGACAAAACCAAACAAGGTTTTGCTAATCTTAAAGAAAACACTCGGGAAGGCTTGAAGGGAGCAAAAGACATTGTTAAAGAAGCGACAGAGGGAGCAAAAGAAAGAGTAGCAGAAGGTACTGAGTCGCTGAAATACAATACCGCCAAAGGTCAAGAAAATGTCAAAAATGCAGCGCGCAATGTAAAATACAGCGCTGAAGATACCTCCGACAAGGTTCGCGCCAAGGTGAATCGAGATATCGACAAAACTCAACGAGCAGCAGAAAGAGCCGCAGACGCGATCGACTAATTTCAAATAACCTTGAGAAACGAAGCAATCTCAATTTTTGCGATTGCTTCGTTTTTCGCCCAGAACCGGCAATAGATATGTCAACCTACTTACCAGAAAGAATTGGTTTAAAGCCGGAACCCTGATCGGGGAGAAATTAAAAGAAAACTATTCATTACTCCAATCCTCTTCCTTTTAAGTAGAGGTCGCCCTCATCCCTTCGACTGCGCGAGCGGGCAAGCTGTCAACTGTCAACTGTCAACTGTCAACTGAATGAAGGATTTTTATCGCCCTTAATTGTTGACATTTTCCCAATCTTCCAGTGCTGCTTTTGCACCAGCTTCTACCATCAAACTCAAGTCGCAACCGTATTCTCCGGCACAACTAAAAGAACCAAGATCTAGCAAATAAAGCTCTCCGTCTGATTCGCAAATATCTATTGAATAAAGAGCTTCTGGATACCAGCTCACTTGCTTTAATACTTGAGTCAGATAGTTTTCTAAATAACCTCCTCTGATTGTTTCAACGACTCTTTCTTCTCCGACTAAGTAGAGAGAACCGGTAATAATTTGATTTTTATAAACAAAGAATCTCCACTCTTTAGTAATTGCTCGCTGGCGACTGACTAATACTAAAGTTGTTTCATCTCTTTTTAGTTCGCTTCCCAGAGACTGCACGGTATTTAAGATATTCAGGTTGAAAACCCCAGCCCTAAACGATTTCATATTGCTGTCGGGCCTGACAAACAAATCTCCGTCCGATCTGAAGTATTCGAGAATTTCTGCTCTTCTTCTTACCAATTCTCCCAAAGAGAGAATGAAGTATTTGTTATTTAGTAAATATTGACCGAAGTAAGTGTAGTAGGTGGAGCAGCGGAGATTTTTTTCATCCATATAAGCTCCGGGAATCCAAGATGTTCTCAAGATATCCCGACCTAAATTTAAACTTCCTTTAAATAATACACAATCGTGGTCGGGAAAATATTGGTTTGCTGCTTCTGGGCGAAAATTGAGATATTTTATTTCTTTGTATGTATATCCTTGTTTCTGCAATTCTCCGATAAATTGCTCTTCCACATCAGAGATATCTTTTTCAATCAGCCATTTTACTGGTTTCATATCGACTTATTTTCAATTTACTTAGCTATACATTGTATTTAGCCAGACCCACTACTGTCGCGATCCTACGGTCTTTCTCGTTCATTTCACCGCATTTAATATTCACCGCAGCAACTTATACCTAAGTATAAGGCTCTAATCCCGATCGCCCAAGTATAAAATATTGTTACTTAGCAGAGTATGGGCATTTTAGATCTACAGCTCGAAAATTATGCTATTTATGTCCTAAGATAGATACACTAACTATTTTTAAGTTAATGCCGGGGTTGGGGTCAGCGGATATGGATGCAACAGTAGATGTAGTAGATTTGACAGTAATGCCTGGATATCGCCCGATCGCTCGATTTTACATTAATTCTCGCTCGCCTGCTGTCCCGGCAGCACCCGAGAAACACCCGCAGCCCGGTAGCAGCAAACTCTTGCAGTTTCGTAACCGGCGCGCGAATGTCAAAAATCTTGACATCTAGGACACAATTACAGCAGTATAAAATCCTGCGCAGGCAATTACAGCCTGGTTGTGGCTCCCAGAATGCGATCGAGCTGCATCAACTGCTGTTAATTACATCGCTCTCAATCATCCTCAAGCCAACAAACTTTCACGGGCGCAACTCGAACCGAGTCGCATCATTGACAAATATATGAAATCTGGCAAGATGGGAATTTATCTTGACTGTTATCTACCCAATTGAGCGGACTCAAATTTAGAAAATAGAGGCGACAGATACGCGATATATTTGAGCCACAATCCGCAGCCGACAGACAGGGGCAACATAAGCAAACCTTATTTTGAAAATTGCGTTTCGATGCTAGTAACGATGATGCAACACTTTTACGATGCGCTGGCAGATTTGGCAATTTATGCAGGTGCCGCACCGACGGAGCGCCAACGAATCCTCAAGCGCGTTGGCGCGAGTCAGAAAAAACTTAAAGAATGCGCGCACCTCACCGCGATCGATTGCCAGCACAAGTTGGATCTGGTTGAGGCAGAATGGCGGCGCGTTTTGGGGCAGAAAGCAGAAGCAATGGAATTGTACGATCGAGCTATTGCCGGAGCTAAAGCTCACGAATATTTGAACGAAGAAGCTCTCGCGTGCGAACTCGCTGCTAAGTTTTACCTGTCATGGGGAAGAGAAAAAATTGCCCGAGTCTACATGATAGACGCCTATGATTGCTATGTCCGCTGGGGAGAAACAGCCAAAATAGATGACTTAGAAAAATGCTATCCCCAATTGTTGTCACCGATTTTGCCAGCCAAATTGGCGGCAAATCTATTAGCAACTGTCGCAAAAACTGCTAATCAAAATCCCTCGCTGCCTCCATCTATTCATCCGTCTGTCTCGGCGAGCATCTCTGATTTCGGAGTTTTTTCGACTCTGCTAAAAGCTTGTCAAACGCTCTCTAGTGAAATTGAACTCGATCGACTGATTGCCAAACTGATGCCACTGGCGATGACAAATACAGGCGCTGACAAAGCAGTGCTGATTTTGCCAAACGGCAATCAATGGGAAATCGCAGCGCTCCGGGCGATCGACAGTTTGGGAGTCGAGCGGGCGATCGGCTTACCATCGCCAACACTCGATAAAAACAGCGATATCCTGCCCCTAAAAATGGTTGACTGCGTTAAAAACTTATTGAAACCTGTGATTGTGCGGGACATCGCTCAAAATTGCGATTGGGAGTCTGATTCTTACATCCTCAAATACCAAGCGCAGAGCCTGCTGTGCTGGCCGATTCTCGATCGAGGTAACTTAGTTGGCATTTTGTATCTGGAAAATCGGTTAACTGTAGGAGTTTTTACGCGCGAGCGCCTGCAACTTCTCAATCTCCTGTGTTCCCAAGCAGCCATCAGTTTTAAAAATGCTCTGCTCTATAAAAAATCTCAGGATTACAGCCAACAATTAGAGCGATTGCTAACAAAATTCAGCCGCACCGAAGCTCAGCTTGCAGAGCAGAAACAAATGCTCCAAGCGATTATTGATGTCGCTCCGATTTGGATTTGGATGGTTAATCCCAGCGGTAAAGTACAGTTTTTTAACAATACCTTTTGTCAAGATGTGGGCGTGCCTCTGAGCGCTTTCCTCGCTGTCGATCATTACAAAGATATACTGGGGGAGAATGCAGCGAACTGTCTGGTTTCAGATGCCGCCTGCCTTGCCCAAGATTTGCCGCATTACTCCAGCGAAACTCTCACACTTGTTGACGGCAAACAACACTATTTAGAAGTCACGAAAGTGCAGTTAAAAAATTCCCAGGGCGAGACGATCGGGATTATTGGTTTAGGTGTTGATGCCACCGAGCGCAAGCGCTCAGAGGAACTTTTGCAAGAGCAAAATCAACAGCTCGAACAAACTTTAAAAGATTTGCAGCAAGCACAACTCCAACTCGTGCAAAACGAAAAAATGTCGGCTTTGGGCAATTTAGTCGCCGGAGTCGCCCACGAAATTAACAATCCGATTGGGTTTATTTCTGGCAATTTAAGCGAAGCTAAAAGGAGTTTGGCAGATGTTGTGGAACACTTAGAATTGTATCGCTCGGATGCACCGAAATCGGAAATTGCCGATCATGCCGAAGAGATTGACCTCGATTATCTCTTGGAAGATTTACCGCAGATGATTGATTCCATGCAAGTCGGGTGCGATCGCATATGCAGTATCAGCACCAGTTTGCGTACCTTCTCCCGAGGCGACAAAGACTACAAAGTTCCCTTTAATATTCATGAGGGCATTGATAGCGCTATTTTAATTTTGAAACACCGCCTCAAAGCCAACGAACACCGCCCGCAGATCGAAGTGATAACTAAATACGGCAATCTCCCTAAAATCGAATGTTTTCCCGGTCAACTGAATCAAGTTTTCATGAACCTGCTTGCCAATGCGATCGATGCCTTAGAAGATTCAAATCTGGGACGCGGTTTTAACGAAATTGCCATCAAGCCCAACCGTATCACCATTTGTACCGATGTACTGGGCGAAGCGCATATTAAAATTAAAATTGCTGATAACGGTACCGGGATGAAAGAGGAAGTGAAACAGCAGATATTCGACCATTTATTCACGACAAAAGGTGTCGGCAAAGGAACTGGATTGGGGTTGGCAATTGTCCGTCAGATTGCGGTAGAAAAACACGGCGGCACTATCGAGGTAAATGCGGAGCCAGGAGTTGGGACTGAGTTTGCGATTGTTTTGCCTGTGAAACATAAATTATAATTAAACACTCCTGGAGGTATAACCTCTCGATCTCAATCCGCTGACTGCGATTGCTTTTATAAGAGATCTCTGTCGAAGGAGTGAGTGGGTTGGCAATCACAAAAAACGTTAACCCAAGGATATTGCTCTATATCTTGTATCGCTTTGGTGCAGTTTCACAGGAAATTGCCGATCGCGCGCCAGAGATAGACATCGATTATCTGTTGGAAGATTTACCGAAGATGATTGATTCAATGCGAGTCAGGTGCGATCGGTTGTCGCAGCACCAGCACCAGTTTGCGTACCTTCTTCCCCAGCGACAAAGACATCAATAAACACAGATATGCTGTGCAGGCAAAACACCCTTCAACTGCTCGAATAAATCCCTCTTTCTTCGAGTTTCTGCATAAAAAATTCTTCCAAAGAAGGCTTAGCCAAATTCATCCCAATTAGCTGCCCTCCCGTCATGCTCAGACTAGAAATAAACTCCTTCGGATCGCCCTGCAAATGACCGTACCACAAATCATTATCGACTTCCATATCCGGTATCCATTTGTGCAGGATATTCAAATGGCCGCCCCTACCTTCAACTCGGTAAGTTTTAGTATTGCCCAAGAGTTCGTCTATCGCCCCAACGCAGATTAATTCACCCCTCGCCAAAATTGCCACTCGATCGCAAATCTTCTCCACATCCGACAATATATGCGAATTAAAAAAAATCGTTTTTCCTTGATTTTTCAGCGATAAAATTATCTCCCGCATCTGATAGCGTCCCATCGGATCTAAACCCGACATCGGCTCATCCAAAAATACCACATCTGGATTGTTAATCAAAGCTTGAGCCATGCCGATCCGTTGCAGCATTCCCTTAGAATACTGGCGCAACTGTTTTTTAATTGCCGCCGATTGAGCTAGCCCAACTAAGTCTAGCAAATGCGGAATTCGCTGCCGCTGAATCGAGGGGGGAATTTCAAACAAGCCCGCGGCAAATTGCAAGAATTCCCAGCCCGTGAGATAATCGTAAAAGTACGGATTTTCTGGCAAATAGCCGACTCGCTGCTTCACAGTGCGATCGCCCAAAGGCCTCCCCAACAGCAGCGCCCTGCCGGAAGTCGGCCGCACTATACCCAGCAAAGTCTTCAGCAGCGTAGTTTTCCCCGCCCCATTTTGCCCTAACAACCCGAAAGTTTCCCCCTCAGAGACAGTCAGAGTGCAACTTTTGAGCGATTCAATTTTTTCGTTCATCCAGAAGCCAGTACGGTAGAACTTCCCCAGATTAAATGTTTCCACCACTGGGGTAGCCCCGGGCATCTCGGTGGGAGTTGGCGCATCTATAAGAGGTTCCATTTTCGTCAGAGAAATAACTAGCATCTGATTATATTCTATTGCACAACAGAGAGTGATAGTTGCTCTATTTAATGTTAAGCTAATATTAGCTGCACTTAAATTTTGCTAAATATGGAACGTTCAAAAATTATTGCTATTATCACCGGCGTGATTTCTATAATGTTAGCAGTTGCCTACCTGCTGCTCGTCACCATCCTCGACTTCCGAGGCGAAATGCTGCCCGCACCTCAAAGTCAATTGCCAGTCTCACTGCCAATTCAGCAATTGGCAAGTGTTAATCCTACTAAAGTAGCACCGAGAATTTATCCTTAATCAAACACAATACCCCGATATCCGACTTATTTAAAAAATTCCTGTTTGCAAGGTGCGTCAGGGTATAAAATTTTGACTGTAAACTAAGAATTTCCCCTGACGCACCCTACAGTCAATACAGAAATAATCCAACTCTTGTGGGGCGATGCTCAGAGCATCGCCCGAAATATGCAATTTAAATGCAGTACAGCTTAATACAAATGAATAGCTTTCATCATGTGATATGCAACTAGCAACTGCGTCAAAGCTAGCGGGTAACTTTGCAGAACTTCGCCAGTTGTGCCAATTAGTTTACCAATTTCCGGGTTGCCTTGGGCGCTGCAAAATCCACGCAGGTGCGGCATTTCGTTGCACAAAATCTTTTCTAGTTCGTTTACTTGTTCGCTAGTAGCGTGGGAGTGTACTTCCAAAACATCAACAGGTTTGCCCATATCGCGATCGAGCCCTAAGCGAATTGCAGGTTTAAAACTCTCGCTGCCTCGACCTAAAATTTCAGTAAAATCTGGGTGAGGAATTGTCGGCCTCAGCACTAAACGAACGCTCAAATTTGATTCTTTGTCTGCTTCTGACGGGTAAAAACTAACTACAACGTCAGCAAATTTGCGCTGGGGGCGAATATAATCTTCTGAATCCGGTTCCCGCTTTTCCATTTCTGCAAGCACCTGTTCTTCAGTATAACCGCGTTTCATGATATCGCGTTTAACTTTCCACTGAGTTCGCAGTGCTTCTGGGGGAGCGAGATACACTTTTACATCGTAAGAATCGCGGATGGTTCGCGTTGAGTAACCCAGCAAACCTTCAACGATTACAAATTTACTGGGCTTGATGTATTCCGGCGGATCAAATGTACCTGAGTGGTGGTTGTAAATGGGTTTGAGAATTGCTTGTCCGGTGCGCAGCAGGCTGAGGTGCTGCTGCATGATGTCGAGGTAATTGCAGTCGGGATGCAGTGCTGTGAGTCCGATTTCGGCGCGCTGCTTTCTGTCGTAGCGGTGATAGTCATCCGTGCAAATCACAGTGACATTTTCTGGCCCCAATACTTGGGCTATTCCTCGCGTCAGGGTGGTTTTGCCCGCTGCGCTGTCTCCGACAATACCGAGAATGATTGGTCGATCGCTCATTGTTTTTACCCCGACGGACAATAGCAAATTGTGTTCTCAATCTTAAATAGTATCAAAATTTGGTTCGATCCGATCGCGATATCGCATGGTTTAACTTGCTCCCTCCGGATTTTTCCCACTCGGAAAAATTATTGTATTATTTCTTAATAAAATGCAGCACCGGAGACTCAGGGAGCATCCGATCAAAAAATCACGCCCATTTCTCGATCGCCCGCAATGTCGCTCTTAGCCTTGAGTCCGGTTATCCTCAGAATTTCGCGAAAATTCGCCCTCCCAAGTGTCCCGGCAGTCTGTGAGTGTAGTGCAAATTACAGCAGCGGTGGGACTTCTGAGATATTTTGGGTTTCAAAACAATCCGCCAGCAGCCACTCAACTTGCCAGTCCATCAATCGACGCGGAGGGCGATCGATTTACCCGCAATATAAAGTTTTAGCCAAAGCTTTCGCTGTGCATGACAAATTAGTATAAATTTGAGTTTAGGACGTAATTCAGCGCTCCTAAACCGAGTTTTTTTGCTCTTGCTCCCCTGCTACAACGAAGTTTTTTTGATAAAAAATCAAGTTAAGAAGCGCCAGTGCTTCATTCAGTTGACAGTTGACAGTTGACCTGGGACAGTTGACAGCTACCTCTACCTAGAAGGAAGAGGATTGGAGTAATGAATAGTCTGATTTTAATTTCTAGCCTTTAAGGGTGGAGGCTTTAAACCAATTCTTTCTGGTAAGTTCTAACATTTGAAACTAATCTTAATTTTAACTAATACCACCTACCTCAAATAAGGCAACTGCAAGCAAAATATCAACCAGATTCAGTAAGTGATTTCTCATCTAAAATCTCACATTGTATTAGCCCGTAGCAAGCCGATGAATCAACCATATTCTCAACCTTTTAGGGGCAGTATTTTAATTGTTGACGACAGTCTTAACAATTTAACGTTACTGGAGCGGATCTTATCGAGAAAAGGCTATCAAGTACAACTTGCCTCAAGTGGCAAACAGGCGCTAGATTCTGTGAATTTGACTCAGCCTGACTTGATTTTGCTAGATATTATGATGCCCGGGCTCGATGGCTATGAAGTTTGCAGTCGCTTGAAAGCGAACGATCGCACTCGCGGTATTCCCATTATTTTTCTGAGTGCTTTGGTAGAAGTTTCTAATAAGGTGAAAGCGTTTAATGCTGGTGGAGTGGACTACATTACTAAACCTTTTGAAGCCATAGAGGTTGTAAGTCGGGTTGAAAATCAATTGCGGCTGCGGGAATTAGAACTGCAACTGAGGGAGAAAAATAAGATGTTGCAGCGGGAAATTGCCTTTCGAGAACAGGCAGAAATTGAAACGCGGTTGCTGTTGGAAACAACCAAATTCCAGAAAGACGAAATTGAACAATTGCTCTTAAATATTTTGCCAAAAGCGATTGCCGAGCGATTGCAGTCAGGACAAAGCATAATTGCTGACAGCTTTTCGGATGTCAGCGTTTTATTCGCAGATTTGGTGGGATTTACGAATTTTGCATCTCAAAAAAGTGCGGCAGAAACAGTAAAAGTTCTGAATCAAATTTTTAGTGGATTTGATCAGTTATCGTTACAGCACGGTTTAGAGAAAATCAAAACTATTGGTGATGCTTACATGGTAGTCGGCGGTTTGCCGGAACCGCAGGAAAATCACGCTTTGGCGATCGCCCAAATGGCACTGGATATGCAAGCTGCTGTCGCTAGCTTCAATGCCAAAAACAATCACAGCTTTAGTCTCCGCATTGGGATCAATATTGGTGGCGTGGTGGCGGGAGTCATTGGTTTAACTAAATTCAGTTACGATTTGTGGGGCGATACAGTGAATGTTGCTCACCGGATGGAATCAAACGGTATTCCGGGGGAAATTCAGGTAACTGCTGCGGTTTACGAGCGTTTAAAAGATAAATTTTCGTTTAAACTGCGCGGTGCTATTGAGATTAAAGGTAAAGGAGAAATGATGGCTTATTTTTTGCTGGGGCGAAGTTAGTCATTAGTTAGTGTCCGATTAAATAGATATAAATCCTGTAGGGGCGGGTTCACAAACAATCTATAATTCACATACTTGATATTAATAAACCCGCCCCCACCCATCGATGATTTACAGGGAGCGAATCCGTCGCATAAAATCCTCTCGTTTGGTTGGGGCGGGTTGATAAATCTTTGGGTTTTATAACATAAATATGGGTGAACCCGCCCCTACGAGACTTGCGTTTTACCATTCATCGTGTCGCTTGTTGCTGTAAGTTTCCCAATCGTCGCCACGGGGCTGATGTAAGGGTTCTGGTTCCAATTCTTCTGGCATTTCTAATTCTGGTTCTGATGCTTCTGGGTGATAAATGTTCAGAGGTTCGACAACGCGGGCGATCGCATCTTTGACAAATGCTTTGACAAACTCGTCTTTGCGATTTAGCTGAAACTGCTTTTGCACGACTTCGGCGATGCCGCCGTCGCCCCAATCTTGATCGTGGCGGAAATATTCAATGAAACTTTTGCCGGCAATTCTGGTTAAATAAGCGGCGCTGACTGCTTGAATGGCTTTGCCGAGTACAAACCCGGCGACGCTTAATTGCAGCGCCCTTGACACTACTTGAATTACGCCTTCAACTATTCCCAAACTCGCGAGGGTTTTGGCAAGAGACAATGCCAATTCTTTCGCGCGATCGATATTTAGTTCGCAGCCGTAAATCTTGGCGATTTCTATTACCATTTGAGCGTTAACTGCTGCTGTCGCTAACAAATCTACAACTGGCAAAGGTGTTACGGCAATTACTCCGGCTCCGATCCACTGAAAGCGCTCTACTACTTTATCCGCGGCGCGCCGCCTTTGAGCATCAATTAACTTGCGCGCTTGGTCTCCTAAGTGCTGGGATTGCAGCAAAATATTGTCAGCAATTAAGTCTTCGCCTTCGGCTCGCAAAATTGCTGCGATGCGCCGAATTAGTGGCATAATATCCGGATATGGCTGAAATATTGTGCCGTCTTCTAGTACAACTTTTTGCGGGTTGGCGCTAATGGCGACGACATCCATTGCTGCGACTAAACCTTTAACTCGCTGCTGAAGCCGATCGACAATTTCGTCTTTGTCGCTGTCGGGATAAAGGTCAACTTTATTAAACACCACGATCGACCTTTTGCCAATTTGGGCCAAAGTTCGCAGCGGTTCGTACTCAGATTTACGCAAATCGCCGTCCAAGACAAATAAGATCAAATCAGCCCGGGCCGCCAACTGACGCGCCAATTCCTCTCTGTAAGTCCCCGCTACTCCCGCTTCCAAGATGCCTGGGGTATCAGTAATTGCTAATTCGCGATCGACTCCTTTCAATTTCAGAGTGTAAGTTTCTCCAACCTCGGTAGTTCCCATCGGCGCCCCCACTTGTCCCGCCATCCGCCCCACGAGGGCATTTACAGCGGAAGTTTTACCCGCAGAACCGGTACCGAAAACAACGATCCGAACACTACCGCGGGCCATGCTAGCTTCTATTTCGCGGGCTCTTAACAGCAAAGCTTGCCGCGCTACTTCGTCTTGAATGCGATCGACTTGCTGTCTAATTGCTTTAAGATTTTCCGAAGCAGCTTCACTTTTAATAACAGGAACTTTGGGATTAATCGCCCGTTTTCCCTTAACTTTCCCTGGGCGTTGCAGCAGCCTAAAATAGTAAAATAAGGCAAAAATTAGGGTTCCCAAAAGTACAATTATCAGGAAAATCAGCAAATTAGCCAGCAGTGGAGAAGCAGACCACGCAACTTGACTGTAAAGCCCTGTTAAGGAACTCACCAGCCCAATAATCAGCCCCAGGGTGAGGCAGAAAGCAGCAATTAAGGTTAACAGGCGCGGCAAAGGCATGAGGGGAGGGGCAAATAAAAGGGTGATACTTTGATTTTTACATTACCGCGATCGTCCTCAGTGGTTGGAAGTCTAAAATATCAAATCTCAAATGGCGAAGTGTCCGATCGCACTGCTTAGCCCGCAAATTCCGATTCTGCTTGTCTTGCGGGCGATTTGGCGGGTTTGAGCGGTAGCGGGTGCAGACTGACAAGTGCGTTAGCGTTAGCTTTCGCGATCTATACATGAAAGCCCGCCCCTACGGGGAGGCTCACCAACGAAGAGGATCGCGCCCCAGCCTGTAATTGTAGCTACGTGATTTATTCGATCGCCTGTCGAGCCATACTTTTTTATGCCGAAACAAATATCACATTAAGTACGCAGAAACCCGTTTTTTAACGCAAGTGCGTCAGGGAAGCCCCGAAAGCGGAAACGAAAAACCGGATTTTTTAGGCAGGGTAAGAGCGTCCTAATTCACAAAAATTATCAAATTAAGTATCAGGCGGCAATCTTAAATCAACGGTAAGTTAAGTTAGACTTAATCGTCAGTGCGTGAATTACTCACAGGTTCGCATCTATGCAGCTCAAACATCATAACCAGGCTTCACAAGAACTCCCTACCTCTTGCGAGTATAACATCAAAGAGATCCGGCCACCCAAGCCCAATTATTTCGATCGATTAGCCCGTTGCTTCGGCAACCTCAGTATTGGTGACAAAATCTGCGGCGGCTACGCACTGGCTCTTTGTGTGACGATTGGAGGAACGACTGTCGGGATGCTGGCGGGCAATCATTACTATCGCAGAACTAACAATCAAGTACAGATAGATCGAGAAAGTCAGCTTTTAAATAAGTTGCAGGTGGCTTTACTGCGGACGCAAAACAGCCAAGAGCGGCTGATTTACTCGCTCGAACAGCCCGATGTTTTCAACAGGAAATACCAACAGCTACAAAACAATATTTACAGTTTGAAGTTGTCGGTATCTGAGCTTAAAAGTCAGAAAAGTATGGGACAGATAGAAGGCTTACAACATTTTAGTAAAACTTATAATTCGCTACTATCTAATTATATTAAACAGCTAGAAACAGTTGCTAAACAAATTAGTAATTTGCGACAGAATCCCGCCAGACAAAGTGTTAAACGCACGTTACTATCGAATTTAGATCGAGATAAGATTGGGTTGCAAATAGATAGAGCCGTCAATGATTTAGCAGAAATTATCGATCGCGCCCAAGACCAAGAAGATGCAGCGCGGGAGGCTCTGTCGCAAGCCCAGGAGCTGCGGGTGCGAATAATTGTCGGTAGTATCGTATTGTCGATCGTAGTTGCAGCACTGCTAGCGGGCTTCACCAGTCGGGCGATCGCCAAACCCCTGGCGGCTGTAACTAAAATCGCTCAGCGAGTGAGTGAAGAATCTAATTTTCAGTTGCAAGTACCAGTTACCAGCACCGATGAAGTGGGAGTATTAGCTGCTGCGATGAATCAACTGATTCTGAAAGTAAATCACTTGCTAGAAGAAGTGAAATCCGAACAAGAAAGCCTGATACTTCAAAATGAAAAAATGGCAACTTTGGGGCGGATGTTGGCTGGGGTTGCTCACGAAGTTAACAACCCAATCAATTTTATCTATGCCAATATCGACCCCGCCAAAAATTATGTGGAAGATATTTTAGATTTGCTCAAAACTTATGAAACCGAAATCCCCAATCCGCCTCCCGCAGTCAAGGAAAAAGCTGAAGAAATAGACCTAGATTTTCTCAAAGAAGATTTGCTCAAAATATTTGACTCGATGCAAGTGGGCGCTGAAAGAGCCAAAGCTATTATCTTAAGTTTGAAAGATTTTTCTCGCCTCGACGATACTGTGCCTCATCCGGTCGATTTGCACGCGTGCATAGATAGCAGTTTGCTGATTCTCAACAGCCGGATCAAACAGGGCATTGAAGTGGTGAAAAATTATGCAAATATTCCGAATATTGAAGGATATATGGGTTTGCTTTATCAGGTGTTTGTGAATTTGCTCAACAATGCACTAGATGCTGTGGAAGAGAAAGCAAAACTTGAGAAAACTCGCTCTCAGGAGGCGAATCAAGAATCGAATTCGGAGTTAATCCAACAGGAAGTACGGAATTTTAGACCGAGAATTACGATTAGTACAGAATACTTGGATGACGACTCAGTGGTGGTACGAATTTCGGATAACGGTATGGGAATACCGCCAGCGAGTCAAGAAAAAATGTTTGAAACATTCTTTACGACTAAACCGAGAGGTGTCGGTACTGGTTTGGGATTGGCAATTGGCCGCGAAATTATCGTCAAGAAACACGGCGGAACGATTAATTGTTGGTCGGAGGTGGGAACGGGGACGGAATTTGCGATCGCCCTGCCGATTAAGCATTAGAATATACGATCGGGAGTTGGTAATTGGTAATAGGTTAATCTAGACTGGAGCAATTACAGCAAGGAGCGAAAATTATGGGACTATTTGACCAAATTTTGAGCGCGATCGACAATCCCAACCAACAAGCAAGTCCCAATCAGTTGGGCAACATTCTGGGTGCGGTAGAGCAGTTGAGCGGCAGCCAGGGCGTTGATTCGGCCACGACTCAGCTAGCAATGTCGGTTTTGGGCGGACACGTGCGATCGGCATTGCAAAACGTGCGATCGCAATCTGGAGATGCACAAGCTCAAGCAGTTGTCAACCAATTTAGCGGCACAAGTCCCAATCCGCAAGCGGTACAGAGTTTGTTTGGGGCCGGCCAACTGACGCAGATAGTAGCCGATATCGCCCAAAGAACAGGCTTGAATAACGCCACAGTGCAAGCGATGATACCTGTTTTGGTACCCTTAGTGCTGAATTTGCTGCAAACCGGTGGCAACGCCCAAAATCCAGCCCAGGGTTCAAATCCGGTTTTGAATACGTTTTTAGATACAGATGGAGATGGCGACGTAGATATTACTGACGCCATGTCGATGGCTAGCCGCTTTTTGAATAAGGGCTAATTTCCTGAGATTTTGGAGAGAGAGATTAACGGGCGATCGATCTTTTTGATAGAAAGGGCGATCGCCCGATCGCAATTACAATAATGGATAATACCAATTTTAGATGAATTTGCCATGATACAAATTCTCGATCGCCAAACCATCGATCAGCGAGTAGTGCTCGGTGGCAATTGGGATCAATTTAAGTTGATCCAGAAAGCTTCGGAAGATTCACCCGGAGTTAAGCTATCTTTTTTTGCAGGGGCGATAGAGATTCTGATGCCGGGATTTCAACACGAAAACTTTTCTGAAATTATCGGCTATCTGGTGACTACTTTTCTGCTAACACAGGGCATCAGATTTTACCCTTCCGGTTCGATGACACAGGAGAAAACCGGAGAAGTTTCAACGCAAGCAGACAAATCGTTTTGTTTCGAGACAGCTAAATCAATCCCCGATTTGTCGATCGAGATAGTTTATACCAGCGGCGGAGTTAATAAACTATCAAAATATCGAGCTTTGGGCGTGCCGGAGGTGTGGTTTTGGGAAGATGGCACGCTGCGGTTGTATCACCTGCGAGAAAATGGTTATCAAGAAGTAATTCAGAGTGAGTTGTCAGGGTTAGAAACGCTGAATATCGATTTATTGAAACGCTGCATTTTGATGGGCGAGACTGACTTTGCTGAAGCGGTGAAGGTTTTCGGACAGGGCTGATTAGCTAAGTTAGTCCTGGACGCATAGGGGCCCAGAAACCGGGTTTTTTTACGAAAAGACGTGTTGCAACCCACAGATTAGGTAAAAAACCCGGTTTCTTTGTCGGAGTGCATCCAGGACTATAAGTAATATTGTTTCCATTTCTTCCGATTAGGATTTATGTACGGGTGGGCAGAAACCGGGTTATTTAATCGATTGGTGTATAATTTTGGGGAGTGCAAAACTTTACTCACCGTCAGTATTGCGGTGCTGCAATATATCTAGAATGCGTCGATTTTCAGTCTGGAGACCCCGGATATCTAATTCCACCACCTCCATCCGCTGAAGGCTTTGAGTCATGAGTTGAAGCATGGCATCGACATTACGATTCGTGGCTTCCATATTGCGCTGATGAATTTCCATGTTGCGGTTCATGGTTTCAATATTGCGGTTGATGGTTTCAAAATTGCGTTGGTGTACTTCAGTTGTAGAAATTAAAGCACTAACAGCTACTTTAATATCGATCGCATCATTTTCTAAGCGATCGACACGATTGGGGATATTGCTAGATTCAGTCATGGGGGTGCATCGCTATTGTATATCCGTTATTTTAGCAATTTTTCAGGTGTGTTAGCTAGCGGGGCGATCGCACAATATACCCCAATTCGATTGGGATTTTTTAACCGCAGATATCAGCGGATGAACACAGAGGAACGCAGATAGTATTTTATCTGCGTACATCTGCGTTCATCTGCGGTTAAAAAAAGCCTTCCTTCTTTAACCCAAACCCAAATCAGTCACAGCACCCAGACTGCTAGAAGAAACCAACTTAGCGTATTTAGCCAAAACGCCCCGAGTATAGCGAGGTTTAGGAGCCTGCCAAAGAGCCCTGCGCCGCTCCAATTCTGCATCATCAACATTGAGCTGCAACAAGCGATTGTTAGCATCAATCGTAATCGAATCGCCCTCATTTACCAGAGCAATTGTGCCGCCAACTTGCGCTTCTGGTGCCACGTGACCGACAACCCTGCCGTAGCTTCCGCCGGAAAAGCGGCCGTCAGTAATTAAGCCGACAGAATCGGCTAAACCTGCACCAATTATTGCCGAAGTTGGTGCTAACATTTCGCGCATTCCCGGCCCGCCTTTGGGCCCTTCGTAGCGGATGACAATCACATCTCCGGCTTGAATTTTGCCGGCCAAAATTGCAGCCAAACAATTTTCTTCCGATTCAAATACCCGCGCTGGGCCTGTAATTTTTGGTGTTTTAACACCTGTAATTTTAGCAACGGCTCCTTCTGTTGCCAGATTTCCCTTGAGAATTGCTAAATGTCCTTGGGCGTACATCGGGTTGTTCCAAGGACGGATGACATCTTGATCGGCGCGCGGTTCGGCTGGAATATCTGCTAACACTTCAGCAATAGTTTGGCCGCTAATTGTCAGGGCGTCGCCGTGTAGCAAACCGCGTTCCAAAAGCATTTTCATGACTTGCGGAATGCCGCCGGCTTTGTGCAAATCGACGGCTACGTATTTGCCGCTTGGTTTGAGGTCGCACAAGACTGGCACTTTGGCTCGAATTGTTTCAAAATCGTCGAGGCACAGTTCAACGCCGATCGTATTTGAAATCGCCAATAAATGCAGCACAGCGTTGGTTGAACCGCCGATCGCCATAATTACCGCGATCGCATTTTCAAAGGCCGCTCGTGTCAAAATTTGGCTCGGTAACAACTGTTTGCGAACCGCTTCCACCACAACTTTGGCAGATTCGGCCGCGCTATCAGCTTTTTCGGCATCTTCAGCAGCCATTGTCGAAGAATAGGGCAAACTCATGCCCATCGCTTCAAAAGCGCTGGACATTGTATTTGCGGTGTACATTCCGCCGCAGGAGCCCGCACCCGGACAAGCTTTTTTTTCCACTGCGGTGAGCTCTGCTTCATCAATTTTGCCCGCGCTAAATTGGCCGACAGCTTCAAAAGCGCTGACAACGGTTAAATCTTTTCCGTTATGGTGTCCAGGTTTGATCGTGCCACCGTAAACAAAAATAGCAGGAATGTTCATGCGGGCGATCGCAATCATCGCCCCCGGCATATTTTTATCGCAGCCACCGACAGCCAGCACCCCGTCCATACTTTGGCCGTTGCAAACAGTTTCTATCGAATCTGCAATCACATCTCTCGACACCAGAGAATATTTCATCCCTTCGGTTCCCATCGAGATCCCGTCGCTGATAGTAATCGTACCGAACATCTGCGGCATGGCGCCAGCTTCTTTGGCACCCGCAACAGCCCGCAAAGCGAGCTCGTTCAATCCCATATTGCAGGGCGTAATCGTGCTGTACCCGTTAGCAATGCCCACAATGGGCTTAGTAAAATCGCCGTCGCCAAAACCGACGGCGCGCAGCATTGCTCGGTTGGGTGAGCGCTGCACGCCCCCAGTCACAGCTTGGCTTCTCAAATTTTCAGGCATTTTAAAATTTCCTTTGTCTGTTGTTGTGTTGTCTGTTTTTCTTGGCTGCTGGCTGTTAACTGCTTAGTGCTGATAGTCTTACGCTATTTTTGATTCTCTCAGAAGCGTTGATATTTTTGAGGCCCTCTAGAATAGATTCGCACAGCATTGCCCCGAAAGCAGTGCCAAAATTCTACAGATACTAAAGCGTACAGGGTGAATACCGTGGTTATCTGGGATGATGTGGTAAAACCCATCACTCTAACGTTTGAAACAAAAATTGCGAGGCGAATGACATGGAGGCCGATCGAATTTTGAGGCAATATGCGGCCGGAGAAAGAATTTTTCGAGAGATTAACCTCGCCGGCGCCGACTTAAAAGGGGTAAACCTCAGCGAGGCTAACTTTACCAGAGCGAATTTCCAAGACGCAAACCTCCAAGGCGCTAACCTGACGGGAGCGAACTTGCGCGAGGTGAAATTGGCAGGGGTGGACATGACTGAAGCCAATCTCAGCGAAGCAAATCTCATCGGTACCGATTTGAGCCGCGCCAATCTCAGCGGGGCTCTGCTGAGCGGAGCCAACCTGCGCGGCTCAATGGCGAGAGAAGTCAACATGACCAAGGCTAATTTGACGCAAGCTAATTTGACCGAAGCCAACTTTACTGAAGCGAATTTGTTTGCGGCCAACTTAACGGAAGCTACCATGATTCGCACTAATTTGATGAAGGCAAATTTGAGTTGGTCAACTCTCAAAGCGGTAAACCTGACAAATGCTATCCTCAGCGAGTCGCTTCTGGAAAGAGCTAATCTGACTCAGGCAATTCTCAGCGGGGCGATGCTCAGCGGGGCCAACCTGACTGGGGCAGATTTGCGCCAAGTCACCATGGTTGGAGCTAATCTCACCGAAGCTAATCTCAGCAATGCTAATTTGAGAGTTGCGAATGTGAGTTGGTCAACGCTGCGCGGAGCTAACTTGAGCGGTGCTAATTTGTACCGGGCCAAACTGTGCTGGTCTAATTTGAGCGGGGCTGTTTTGGTGGAAGCGGTTTTGATTGACGCTAATCTCAATCGAACTAACTTCCGCGATGCAGATTTGAGGCGGGCAATTATGCCTGATGGCACCACTAATGACTCTTAATAGTTGACAGTTGACAGTTGACAGTTGACAGTTGACAGTTGACAGTTGACAGTTGACAGTTGACTAATATCATGTCCGGTTGAATAGTTATCATACTTTTGTCCGACCATGCCCTGTTTGCCCTGTTTGCCCTGTTTGCCCTGTTTGCCCTGTTTGCCCTGTTTGCCCCATGCCCAATGCCCCATGCCCAATGCCCTATGCCCCATGCCCGTAGAGGTTTTATTAGCAATTAACCGGACTTGATATAATGACTGTCAGCGAATTATTGATTCTGGGTGCGGCCGGACTTTTTACCGGAATTCTAGCTGGTTTTTTGGGTATCGGCGGCGGTACGGTGCTCGTACCTTTTTTGGTTGCTCTCAACTACGATCCGGTGCAAGCGGTTGCTACTAGCGGTTTGTCGATCGTGATTACAGCTCTTTCTGCCAGCATTCAGAATTGGCGCATGGGCTACCTCAGCTTGAGTCAAGTCGCAGGCATCGGATTTCCCGCCGTGCTCACAGCACAAATCGGTGCTTATTTGGCGGGGATATTTCCCCCTTATTTGCTGTTACTTTCTTTTGGGTTGTTGTTGTGGCTGAATATTTATTTGATTGAAGTTCGCAAGCACCTGACAGCTAAAAAGAAAGCGGAAGCAGAAGCAGGGGAACTGGCAGGACAATCGGGGCAATCGGAAAATGCTCAATTACCAAGTAATTCCCATATTTTATTCAATCCCACTTTTGCGAAAATTGCGACTGGCAGTGCGGCGGGTTTATTAGCGGGTTTGTTCGGCGTTGGCGGCGGCGTGATTATGGTTCCCCTGCAAATTTTGCTGTTAGGAGAAAGCATTAAAACGGCAATTCAAACGAGTTTGGGCGTCATCGTGATTACGGCAATTTCGGCGACGGCGGGACACGCGGCGCGCGGCAATGTTTTGTGGGTTGTGGGGTTGGTTTTGGGCGGCGGCGGTTTGTTGGGCGCGCAAATCAGCACCAGGTTTTTGCCGAGATTGCCCGATCGCACTATTAGTTTAGCCTTTCGATCGCTCTTGGCAATCTTATCGATCTATGTTTTTTGGCAAGCTTGGCAAAAATTTAGTCATGGGTAATTGGTAATAAATCGTATCAAATCCGGTGAAATATGATTGATATCGAGCGTCAGCGCCCATAAAGCACGCGCGGGGACGCTCGCACTGGAATCGAATGAAGTGCAAAATTGTTGTCAATCAAATTTATGGACGATGCTCAAAGCCAATCCCACAAGTTTTTTTTTCTTGTGGGACGTTGCTCTGAGCATCGTCCAAAGTATTTTTGCAATTCAAGTCTACTGTAGAACCACTAATTTTCTGAGAGTTTCTTGACGGCGCGAGTCAGACGCTGCAAATAAGGCTTGACAATTTCTTGATTTTGGCGCTGCAACTGGGAAACTTGCTTTTGCAAATGCTGAATCTCGGTTTGCAGTGTCGCTGCGTCTATTGTCGGTCGATCGAGCAAAACCTGCAATTGCTTCAGAGAACCTTGGATTTGATCCAAGTCTACTTCAGTCGATCGCTCCTGTAACTGGGCCGTAATAGTTTTAACTTCAGTTAACTTTTCGCCCATCAATAAAAATCGGACGTTGACATTTTCCCAATCATGCTCTCTGAGGGCGCTATTTTCCAAAATGCGGAGTTTTTGCTGCAAATCTGACAGGATGGTGTAAAGTTCCTGAGAATCCGCAGGAAGCGCCTGTGTTTGGCGTTCGAGAGATGCTACGGCACCTTGTAAGTCGGCGATGGCGCTCGATTCCAAGCCCAGAAGTTTTTGTTTCAAGTCCGAGACGGCGCTGTAGAGTTCCGCAGGTTCTCCAGGCAGGATCTGAATTTGCTGCGATCGACCTTCTGCTGCGGCCTGTACCTCCGCGATCGCAGAATTTGCCTTTTGTTGCATTTGTTGCTCGAAACGCTGGCGATTGGCGAGATTCAGCGATAGTGCTGCGGTTAGCGGGGCGGCAGCGTAGAGAAATTGTCCCGACAATCCCGCAGCAATCGTGCCAATCGCTGAACCGGCAATAGAGGCGTATTCTGCCAATTCTAGCCAATCCTGCTGGTTTGGGGAAACTCTCAAAGCTGGGAATGATGCGTCTTCGATCTTCTGCATAGCCTTTTAGTCGTAGTCTGATATATTTCGATACGGACATGATAAAAGCGATCGGCAAATAAAACAGAGCTATTTGTCAATATTTCGGGATTGTGATGTTTTTATTGACTTCTGCCGCCTGCTGTGGGATGAGTGTTTTGCCCTCCAAGCGACCGATGTCGGGTAAAATTCAGAATGCGCCGCCGTCTGTCAGGAGTATAGAAAAAATGGGTCTCAAAATTATTGAAAGTTACGATAGCAGTTTTGTCCTCGAACCAGATACTAAAGCTGCACTGTTCGGTTTGTTAACCAGTGAAAGCTTTCTCAAACAAGTAGCGCTGCAATGCGCGAGCTCGCGCATTGAGTTTGCCGAGTTACTTTTTCAACCAGTCCCTTACAGCAGCGAGACGCCCAAGGGAATGCCTGCGGAATTTGAAAAGTATCACGAATCGAGCGATTTTGCGATCGTCAACGTCCCGCCTAATTTCATGTTCCAAGCCAAAATATTTAAACCCAGCCGTCTCTGCGCCATTTATCGCGTTTTCAATAATTAGTTAAAAGCTGGTTCATCTGTGGTTTAATCTAAAATCTAAAATCTAAAATCTAAAATCGGATGACAGAAGACATTCACCCTCTCGCCAGCTTAGAATTCTTTCCCTACATTGACTCAGAAGGAAAATTGCCCGAATTTGTCCAGGGAAAAATCGGCGTGTACGCGATTTTTGACAGCGACAAAGTGCTGCAATTTGTCGGCTATTCCCGCGATACTTACCTCAGCCTCAAACAGCATTTGGTGCGCCAAACCGAATATTGCTACTGGCTAAAAGTCCAAACTATCGACAAGCCCAGCCGCACTATCCTAGAAAACATCCGAGCAAGTTGGATTGCCGAAAACGGTGCCCAGCCCCAGGGAAACGGTGCGGATGCCGCTAAGTGGAACGATCCCATAGACACCAAAACCGTGATGACTGCCCAAGAAGTAGCCAACTATGAAGGTATCGTCGCCGATGAACTTGCTAAAGATAAATTGTTGAAAAATGTAGCGCGGCGCGTGGAAAATGAAATTTTATCGCTGCTCAAAGCTCGCGGTGTAACTGAAGAAATCCGGTTTAATCCCAAGCTGAAAACTAGCGGATTGCTCGATTTAAAATAACTACTACCAACCGTAGAAAAACGGCAATGTCTATGGGGGTCAACTTAAGCTTGAAACCATGGAAAATCTCGCTTCTATCCGAAGCCCGATCCCCCCTTAAAAAGGGCTACGGTGTACACACAAGTCCTGAGATCCCCCCTAGCCCCCCTTTTTAAGGGGGGAACCGGAGTCAAAGTCCCCCTTTTTAAGGGGGATTTAGGGGGATCTCCGAGGATTTTCGTTCTACACAGAGATGTGTGTACACGGTAGCTTAAAAAGGGGGGGACAAGAGCATTCTCAAAGTCCCCCTTCTTAAGGGGGATTTAGGGGGATCGGGCCTCGGCGGTAAACAGCAGTCTGTGAATAGGTTTGCGATTAAGTTGACACTAATTGGCGAGGCCATGTCCATATTCCCCGCGCCGGACACGGCAGTGCCGTTTCCCTACGGTATATCATCTCCATTTGTTAACATTTAACACCTAACATTTAACAGCTATCGGAATTTCCAAAATTAACTCTGTCCCTATGCCGGGATGGGAAATACAACTGATTTGACCTCCATGTTTTTCCACTACAATATCGTGACTGATAGCCAATCCCAGTCCAGTACCGCTGCCGACAGGCTTCGTAGTAAAAAATGGGTCAAAAATCCGGTGGCGCACTGCCTCGCTCATCCCGCAACCGTTATCAGTAATGCGAATCGTAACGGATTGATACTTTTGAGTTGCTAATTTTGAATCTGGATTGTGTAGCCCAGGTTCCGATTCAGAAGTTACTGAAGTGCTGATGGTAATTTTTCGGGGAGACGGTTGAGCTTGTAGGGCATCAATAGCATTAGTTAGCAGGTTCATGAACACCTGATTTAACTGACTGGCATAACAGGTGAGTTTTGGCAGTTTACTGTAGTTTTTGATGACCTCAATCTCACTGGCATTGTTTGCTCCCTTGAGGCGATGTTGCAAAATAACTAAAGTATTGTCAATGCCTTCATGAATATCCACTGGCTTGTACTTTTCTTCGCCCAGGCGGGAGAAGTTGCGAAAAGACAGCACAATCTCGCTAATTCGAGAAGCACCATCTTTCATCGAATGCAGCAGTTTTGGATAATCATCTGCGATGAAGTCGGGTTGAATTTTGTCCAATTCGCCGACAATTTCTGCCACGGGGTGCGGGTAGTAATGTCGGTACAATGTGACGAGGCGAACCAAATCTCGTGCATAGTCAGCCGCCATACCAATATTGCCGGAGATAAAGTTGACGGGATTGTTAATTTCGTGAGCAATTCCTGCCGCTAGTTGACCTAATGAAGCCATTTTTTCCTTCTGTATTAACTGAGCTTGAGTCTTCTTGAGTTCAGTTAAAGTTTGTTCGAGTTGCTGGGCGTAGGATTGTGTTTGTTGGAACAACTGGCGCTGTAAGAGTTGAGTGGAGACGCGCACCAAAACTTCTTGTTCCTGAAACGGTTTAGTGATATAGTCTATCCCGCCTACTTCAAAAGCTTTAATTTTATCGAACACTTCATTTAAAGCACTGATAAAAATAACGGGAATGTCTTTGGTTGTGGCAGAAGCTTTCAAGGCTTGGCAGACTTTGTAACCGTCCATACCGGGCATCATGATGTCCAGCAATATTAAATCAGGAGGAGTTAACTCGATCGACCTTAGAGCTAGTTGGCCGTCGGGTGCGGTGCGGGTTTTGTAGCCTTGCTTGGAGAGTATTTTAGCTAGAAGGTGCAAATTATTCGGAACATCATCAACAATTAAAATATTCCCTTTTAAGATGGGAGTTGCTTCGTCATTCATATCTACTCTCGTAAAATAACCTTTATAGGTTTGATCGTTCGGACTTTAGTCCTCTGAGTTTATGAGGACTAAAGTCCTCACTACGAACCTTCTCTCCTATCATTTTTATTTGGTTTCGGGACGAATGAGAGCTAGTATTTGATTGAACTGAAACTCGTTAGCTAATGCGGCGAGAGCGTTAGCTAAAGAGCGATCGCGATCGCGAATTTGTTCTATTTGACTGAGCATTAACTCTAAATCGCATTCAATTGTCGCTTTCTCTAAAGCTGCCAGCCAATCTTCGGGTAAAGCTGCGACGGTTTCTGGAGTGGGAGCTTCCATTTGAATTGGCTCCGGCACAGTCTCCGGTTCATCGTAAATGTAACGCACTCCGAGATGTTTGTGTAATGTGGCAAAGATTTCTGCCTCTCGAAAGGGTTTGTGGATAAAGTCATCGGCATCATCTGATACAGTAACGGTTCGCGCTTCCTCGGCGCTAGCGGCACTCACGGCAATAATCGCGGTAGCTTGACCTTTAACGGTGGCTTTAATGCGTTTCGTCGCTTCATATCCATCCATCACTGGCATCCACATATCCATAAAAATTAAGTGTGGCTCAAAACTCGACCATATTTCAATAGCTTCTTCGCCGTTGCTGGCTTCTTGGAGTTCAAAGTCAAAGGCTGCGAGGATTTTGATCAGCAGTTTGCGGTTGTCCTTGCGATCGTCCACAATCAGTATACGATAGCGCTGTTGGTTGGCTTCGAGGGCGATCGCCCGACGCGGCTGCTGTACGGGTTGAATCGCCGCCGCATCAACCGTGCTGACGGGGATATCGAAGGAGAAGGTGGTACCGCCTCCTACTTGACTGCACACAATAATCATGCCGCCCATCAACTTGACAAAGTGTTGGCTGATGGCCAGCCCCAAGCCGGTTCCCTGCTGAGATTTTTCCCCGGTTTTGGTTTGCACAAAGGCTTGAAAAAGCCGATCTAACTCATCAGCAGCCATGCCGGAGCCTGTGTCTTCTATTTCAAAATGCAATTGGAAATTATTGATTGGTAATTGCTGATTGTCCTGCTCCATCACCGAACTTACTCTTAGTGCAATGCCTCCTTCTTTGGTAAACTTAATGGCGTTAGAAAGCAGATTAATTAAAACTTGACGCAACTTAACTTGATCGGTTTGCACGTATTGGGGAATATCGCTAGAGTAGCTAAATATTAACTGCAATTGTTGCTCCCGTGCCTGGAGTTGGAACATCTCTTCTACCTCGTTTAGCAAGCTGCTTAATTTAAAGTCTGTGGGGTTGAGGGTAATGCGTCCCGCCTCTATTTTGGCTAAATCTAATATTTGATTGATCAGAGTTAGCAAGTGTTCTCCGCTGCGGTTGATGATGCCGATATTTTCCTGTTGTTCGGGATTGAGGTTGGCTCCTCGCTGCATCAGTTGGGAAAACCCCAGAATTGCGTTGAGGGGTGTGCGGAGTTCGTGGCTCATATTGGCCAAAAAAGTGCTTTTGGCGAGGTTGGCGGCTTCTGCGGCCCAGGCGGATTGTTGGAGCTGTACTGCTTGCTGTTGAGTGGCTTCGAGAAATTGAGCTTGTTGTAAAGCGATTCCCAGTTGAGTGCTAATTTGCAGCGCAATATTGATTTCTGCTTCGCGCCAAGTGCGGGGCCCAGAATTTTGATAGCTGGCGAGCAAACCCCACAGTTGACTGCCACATAATATGGGTGCAATAATGTAGGCTCTAGCTTGAAATTGCTCTAACAGTTTTACGTAACAAGGAGTAAACCCAGCGGTGTATATGTCTTCAATCATGCGGTAAGCAACGCCTAGATCGTACATACCGCCTTGATTTATTTGTAGATAGGTATCCCGCACTGGTTCTCTGTAGGTTTGGAGCCTTTTTACTGTACAGCTAGAGTCTTCCAGAAGATTGTTTGACCAATCAGAATCGTTCGATTGTTTTTGGATCAGAGATGTCCAGCCTTCCGCCATTGACTCGGCAACAAATTCGCCGCTCCAATCTGGATTAAAACGATAGATGGCGACTCGATCGCACTTGAGGGTTTCTCGCAATTCCGAGGTTGTGGTTGCGAAGATTGTGTCAATATCTAAGGACTGACGGATGCGATCGATCGATCGGGCGATCGCTTGTTCTCGCTTGGCGCTTTCTCGCAAAGCTGCCTCGGCTTGTTTGTACTCGCTAATATCCAAGACAGTGCCGAACCAACGGATCAACTGTCCTTTTTCATCAAAAACAGGTTTCCCTCGGACTTGAAGGTAAGTGAGCGAGCCATCTCTGCGGATCACTCGCTGATCGAATTCAAAGCTTTTTTTGTGGATAGATCGCTCGTGAAGCATTGTCAGATAGGGCGATCGATCTTCTGGATGAAAACGCTCGATTAATTCTGCGGTTGCTAGCGGTTTTTGAGTCGGATCGAGCTCGAACATACGATATAGTTCTTCACTCCAAGTGGGTGTTGCTGTGGCTATATCGTATTCCCAACTACCAATACGGGCAATTTTTTGGGCTTCCAGCAGTCGGGTTTCTGCCAACTGGCGATCGCTAATGTCGCGGGCTACCCAAACCACTGAGTTATTGGACAGCGGCGAAATTTTAGCAGCAAACCAAACTTCTTGGTTGTTAATCTGGAGACTGTAATCAAAATCAATAGTTTGTTCGGTTGCTAAGGCCTCTCGAACTTGAGCGAAATAAATCTCCTCGGTTTCCGGCTGAAAAAATTGTTCGATGATGGAGTCGCTCGGATTCGCGTGATTGTGGTATTGAAAAATTCCTTTGGTGGGTATAATTTGGATAGTTTTTTCTTCGGGTTCGATCATCAGGATAATATCTGCGATCGAGTCGAATATTTTCAGAAATTGCTCGGTAGAACTGTAAAGTTTTTGTTCGATCAATTTGCGATCGGCAACTTCATACTGCAATAATTCGTTAGCATGAGCTAAGGCGCAGGTACGTTCAGCAACTTCGGCGGCTAAAGTGCGATTGTAGTCAGTTAAGATTTTTTCAGATTGTTTGCGCCCTGAGATGTCAGTAAAAGCATTGATGGCATAAATAATGTTTCCGGCTGCGTCGAAAATTGGTGTGGCGCGCACCTCAAGACTAATAATTTCCCCATCTCGATGCAGTTCTAAATCGTCAAGGATTACCGTTTCGCCGTGCAGCGATCGCAAGGCGGGCAGTTCTTGAGTTGGATACGGCTGATTTTGGCGGTAGACTTGATAAACTTCTGCGATTTCTTCTAAAGTCGCGTCGGGGATATTTTCTACGACGAGCAAACGCTTGGCAGTTTGGTTTAAGTACACGACTTTACCGGAGGGGTCGTGGATAGAGACCCCCGTTGGTATGGCTTCGAGAAATTGCTTGAGTTGGCTCTCGCTCTGCGCTAAAGCTTCAGTTAAAGTTTTTTGTTCTGCAAAAGCCTTTTGCAGTTGCGCTGCCATGAGATTGAAGGAATCGGCGAGTTCTCCGACTTCATCGATGCGTCTAATTTCTAACGGTTGATCCCATTCGCCTTTTGCTATATTTTGGGCGGCGGTATTCAAGCGCCGAATGGGTTTTGTTACCCAACGGGCAGTCAACAATCCGATCGCACTTGCCAGCACCAGCGTACCCGCGCACAACCACAATGTATTGCGCGTATTCGCTTGAACGCGAGCCATAAAATCCGACTCAGGAACCACCACCACAATCAACCAATCCCCGCCGCGAGCATCTCGACAGGGAGCGACGCGGACAAATTGCGGAGATCCCTTGCCCGTCAAAGTAAACTGCTGGGCTGTTTGCAGCGTGCCCAAGTTGCCAAAGCGGTTGGCGAGTTGCCGAGCAATATCTCGGGTGCGGCTATCCTGGCTGTCGGTGGGTAGCAATGGCATCGGTTGCTGTTTGGGCTGCTTCACGAAAGGCTTTTCTAGGGTGGATGTGGCAACCAAATTGCCCGATCGATCGATAATAAAAGTTTGTCCAGATTTAGAGAAGTGCAGGCGATCGAGAAAAGTGCTAATTTTGGACGGCCCAGAATCATTGGTGAGGCGATCGTTAATTCGCTCTGCTACTTGCTGCATTAGCTGCTGGGCTACCTCCTCGACTGCTTCCCGGCCGCTTTGGAAAGAAAGAAAGCCTGCTAGCCCGACGGCGCTGACGGTTAGCAACACCAAGGGAACAGTCAGAAATGTTCGCAGGGGAAGCTTGCGAAAAAGTTGGTCTGCTGGGCGGTTGAGGGGATTAAGGGGCATGGCCGTAAAAAATTGCCCTAGTGGAGGCTGATTGTTCTGAGTTTTTTTACCCCTACTTTCGCACATTTAACCGGGCTAAGACGGCGGCGAATCGAGCAGAATCGATCGGCTTTGTCAAGTGTTCGTTGTAACCAGCGGCGATCGCCCGATCGCGGTCTTGTTCGCTAGCATAAGCTGTCAGCGCCACAGCCGGCAAGCGCTTGATTTTGTCAGATGCGGACGATCGCACTTTGCGGATCAGCGAGTAGCCATCCTCAACCGGCATCCCGATGTCGCTGACTAAAATATCCGGCGGCGACTGCTGCAAAATGTCGATCGCCTCAGCAGCCGAAGCAGCAGCCGTCGCCGTCGCCCCCAACTGTTGAAGCGCCACCACCAAAAACTCGCGGTTGTCGGGTTCGTCGTCAACTACCAACACCTTTAAACCAGCCAAATTACCCGGAGGCATTTGAGCGGCTTTACTTTCCTCTCTCAACTGCGGCTGCTGACTGCGACGCTGTTTCAGGGGCAGCATTACCGTGAATGTCGCCCCGAGTCCCTCTCCGGGACTTTCGGCGCGCACAGTGCCGCCGTGGAGTTCCACCAAGTGGCGGACGATCGCCAATCCCAGCCCCAAACCGCTGTCAGCCCGAGTAATCGAGCCGTCTGCTTGTCGAAAGCGATCGAACACGTAGGGCAGAAACTCAGCAGAAATGCCTTTTCCGGTGTCGCTGACAGTAATTTGCACATACTGATTGGTGGTTGGTAATGGGGAATTAGCAGCAGTTGCGTTATTTTCCAATCTAAAATCGGCGATCGAAAATCCAAAATCCCTTGACAAACGCAGTTGCACAGTTCCCCCCGGCGGCGTAAACTTGACGGCGTTAGTCAGCAAATTCGAGACTACCTGCTGCAACCTCGGGGCATCGCCCCACATCAAACTGACTGCGGGGTCAAATTCCGAGGAAACAGTCACAGACTTAGCCTGGGCCGTGAAAATGACTGAATTCAGAGCAACTTCGATCGTCTTTCTCATGATGAACCAGCCGGATTTGAGAGCCAGCTTGCCTTGAATAATCCGGGAAACGTCGAGCAAATCTTCCACTAGCTGCTCCTGCACCCTCGACTGACGCTCGATCGCTTCCAAACCGCAAGCCAAAGAATCTTCCGTGTACGGGCGGCTGCGCAGCGTCTGCGCCCAGCCCTTAATCACATTTAAAGGCGTCCGCAGTTCGTGGGAAAGCGTGGCTAGAAACTCGTCTTTCTGGCGGTTGATGGCTTCTGCTTGGGCGCGCGCGGCTTGTTCGCGATCGAGCAATTGAGCGAGTTCTGCCTCGGCTTGCTTGCGATCGCTGATGTCGGCAATGATCGACATACAGTTAATGTTACCCTTGGCGTCGCGGACTGGGGTCGCCCACACAGCGAGGTCGATCGAAGTGCCGTCTTTCCTTTGGCGCTGGGTTTCCATTCCGGCGATCGGGTTTCCTTCGCGAATTCCTTCCAAGTTGGTCATGAATTCCTCCCGCTTGTCTGGGGGAATGCTGGGCACAAATTGACCTACCGCCTCTGATTCTGACCAGCCAAAAATCCTCTCGGCGGCTGGGTTCCACATTTTCACAATCCCGTCGTCGGCGCTAAAAACGGTAATTCCGAGGGGACAAGCTTGGATCAAGGCTTCTAAAGTTTGATTGATCTGCGATCGCGCTTCCTCTGCTTGTTTGCGATCGCTGATATCAACGTTCACGCCAATCATCCGCAGAGGTAAACCGATCTCGTCCTGAAACACCTTAGCCCTGCAAGCAATCCAGCCCACGCTGCTGTCAGGGCGGCAGATGCGGAACTCAATGTTTAATTCCTCCCCGGAATCTGCTGCGGCCTGCACCTGCTGTTCGGTGAAAGTGCGATCGTCTGGATGCACCAGTTCCGCCCAATTTTGATAGCTGTCCAAACCGCCGGCCGGCAGCCCGTACAAAGCCTCTAAATCCGGCGTACAGCCGAGTTTGCCCGTTTGGACGTTCCATTCAAAAGTTCCGATTTTGCCTGCTTGCTGAGCAATTTGCAGCCGTTGTTGATTGTTTTTGAGTTCTGCTTCCACCCGCGAGATTTCGGTCAAGTCGATGTAGAAGGCGACGATCGTCTCTAGTCCGGGGTTGTCCGGGCACAAAGTCGTCCCGCCCATCAAAATCGGCACGCGGCTGCCATCAGAGCGGATGTATTCTTTCTTAAAAGGAGTTGCGACTCCCGACGCCCGCAGTTCTTGCGCCGCCTTGGCGTCGAGGTGGAGGTATTCGGGGGGGGTCATCCTGTCCCACCGCATTTGACCCGAGAGCAACTCTGAGCGGGTGTAGCCGACCATGTTGAGCAGGGAGTCGTTGGCGTAGGCGATGCGGCCGGTAAAATCGCCGATCGCGACTCCGAAAATATTTGACTCTAACAGCCGCCGGAATAAAGCTTCGCTTTGCTGGATTACCCGTTTTGCTTGGTTGCGATCGGTAATTTCGGCAACCACGCTGCTGACTCCCAACAGCGTTCCCGATTCATCGATTACGGGGTAAAAACTGACTTGCCAATCCCGCACAACTCCCGGCTGTTGAAGGGTTGCAGCCTTCATTTCCAAGTCGAGGACGGGGGTTTGCGTTGCCAGCACTTGGCGGTAAATCGGCTCTACCATATCTGCAAGTTCTGGAATCGCTTCTCTGATGGTGCGCCCGAGGTGGTCTGCGATCGATCTGCCGTTGATCGCAGCGAGGCATTCGTTCATGCGGATGTAGCGCAAATTGGTATCGACAAAGCACAGCCCGACTGGTGTGGTGTTGTACACTAAGTCGAGTTCTGCTAGTTGGCGGCGAATGCGAATTTCGTTTTCTCGGAGCTGGTTTTGGGCTTGTTTGCGATCGGTGATATCGAGCACGAAGAACGAGCCTTTGTCTGTCCATCCTTGCAAGTTTCCGCCGCCGATTAAAATTGGGAAGCGCGAGCCGTCAGAGCGGATGTATTCTTTTTCATAAGGCGTGCAACTTCCTGATGCTGCGATTTGGGCGATGGCGGTGCGATCGAGTTCTGCGTATTCCGGCGGAGTGATATCTATCCAGCGAATCTGTCCCGAAACTAAGTCTTCTCTCGTATATCCGATCATTTCCAGCAAGGCGTCGTTAGCTTCCGTAATTGCACCGCCCACATCCCAGAAACCGATGCCGATCATATTAGATTCTACCACGCTGCGGAAGCGAATTTCGCTTTCCCGCAAAGCTAATTCTGTTTGTTTTGCTGCGGTAATATCTGCGAGAATTATGCCTGCGCCGATGATTTCTCCCCTTTCATTTTTCACTGCGTAGTAGTTGGCTAGCCACCAGCCGAAATATCCCGGTTTTCCAGGATGTTCGCCGCTCACTTCTACGTTTAAAACAGCCTCGCCGCTTTCTAGAACTTGCTCAATAATTAAACAAGTTTCGGCTGCTGATTCTGGCAATAGTTGGCGGAAATCTTGACCGAGATGCTCTTGGGCAGTTAAACCATTTAATTCTGCTAATACTTGATTGACGCGGATGAAGCGCATTTCGCGATCGAGAAAGCAAATCGCTAGGGGTGATGCTTCTAACAGCGAGTCAATTAATGCGAAGGATTCCGATGTTTGTGATAGTGCTTGCTGCGCTTCTGCATAAAGTCTGGCGTTGTCTAGGGCGATCGCCACGCGGTATGCTAAATCTTCTAGCATTGCCATGTCTTCGGCACTGTAGCGGCGCCCCAACTTCGAGGTAAAGCAACTGATCGCACCCATTACCCGCCCGCGGGCCTTCAGCGGTACGCAAGCGTGAGATCCGATATTGAGCGATTCCCTACGGGATAGCTTCGCTTCACGCAATATTTCGATTTCTGCTGCATTTTCGGCTCCTGCTGCTAAAATCTCCTCATCCACTTCGGCAATTAGCTCGGATTTGCCGCTGCGAATTACCAGCGGATAGCCGTTAACTGCATCGGAGGCTAACGGGCTGCGGACTCTCAAGTTATTCAGAGTATCAACTGTAGAGGGTTCTGCGTGAGCTACAGCGACTTGGCGCACTTTTGAGTCGGTTTCGGTCAAATGAATGTAGCACCCGTCTGCGATCGAATTAACTGCTAATTCAGCGACATTTTGCAGCACTGTTTCCCCGTCAAACGCATCAGCCAGCATTTTGCTAACTTCTGCTAAAAATGCCGATCGCTGCTGTTCAATTTGGGCTTTTTCCCGGGCTGCTTGCTCGATTGTCAACTGCAATCTTTGAGTTTCTGCAAGTTTTAGTTCTGTGATATCGCGGGCGACAATTAAGGCCGATTCTGGTACGCCGTCTTTGTCAAATTCGGGAACTATGCGAGATTGATAAGTTCTGATACCGTCGGTTGAGTCCGCCTGAAATTCGATAATTTCTTCTCGACCTGTTTCTAACACTTGGCGCAGAGTTTCATCCCACATCTGGCAGAGTTCTGGCGGCATTCCTAGGTCTTGATTGGTTTTGCCAAGGAAGAATGAAACTGGTTTTCCTTGGCTGGTGGCAACTGCTTGATTGACATAAACATAACGCAGTTCTTTGTCGGTGCGGATAATCACATCTGGCGTATTTTCTAGCAGTGTTCTCAGTTGCTGTTCGCTGCTAGACAAAGCTGCTTGCGTTTGCTGTCTTTCGGTGACATCTCGCACAGTGCCCACGTGTCCGACGAGTTCGCCAGAGTCGGAGAACATCGGCGCGGAAGCAACGTTAATCCAGCGGACAATCCCTTCTGCTGTTTGCAGGCGATATTCGATCGCATATTCCCCAGCTTCCCGAGTATAATCCCGCCATTGGCTCAATACGCGCGATCGGTCTTCCGGGTGAATGCAATTCTCCCAACCGCGGCCTAAAACTTCTGCCAAACTCAATCCAAAAATCGCTTGACAGCGAGGGTTTGCATAGGTGTAGCGCCCCTCAAAATCTGCCATGAAAATCCCCATCGGCGAACAGGAACTCAAACAGCGAAATCGTTCTTCTTGAGCTTGCAGCGCTTCTTTAGCTACAGTTAGTTCGGCCGTGCGCTGTTTGACGCGGTTTTCTAGATTGGCGTAGGATAAAGCTAGGGCTATTTCGGCTGATTTGCGATCGGTAATATCGATGCCAGTTGCTATCACATATTCTACCACACCGTCGCCATCGACCATCACTGTATTCGACCAAGAAATGAAGCGCTTGTCACCATTCTTAGTACGCCAATAGTTTTGATATTCGCTGTAAAAATATTCCGCGTTGAGTTTAGTAAAAAATGTTTGAACCGGCTCTACTTCTTCGGGAATCAAGAACACATCCCAAAGATATTTATCCACAACTTCTGCTACCGAGTAGCCAGTGGTTTTTTCGCAAGCTTCGTTGAACCGGACAATCCGTCCTTGACTGTCAAGAACTACAATCAAGCAAGCCGTCGTGTCAATGACTTTTGAAATAATCTGGCGTTCTATTTCTAGTTCTTTTTCTGCGGACTTTAAGCCAGCATACCAAGCGCCAACCATTGCAGCGGCAAAAAGTAAGATTGCAGGAGTTGCCTGGAATGCAAACAGTAACAGAATTGTCAGCAGTAATGCCGTGGCGGCGCTAAATGTAGCAATGCTGTAAGATTTAATGGGTAAGGGCAAGACCTGAAACCGACTCATTTTTGTTGACCTGTAGCGATGGCGCGATCGCGCGAGTTCTGGTGTCGATGAAACAATATTGTTAAAACTAATTATGTGTTTTTTCTATATAAGGCCACATTTGTCTGCACCCTGCCATCTTCCCAGAGACAGATTTGCAGGGGGACTGGTGCTGGATAAGGTGTTATGCTAGAGCGAGGGACAAATTCGAGCCGCTCATTTCTGGGAGAAACTTCAGGTGAATCACAAGCTGGCAAAAATTATCGGATTATTCTTCGCAGCCGCCACCGTCTTCGGATTCATCGGTTACTCGCTGCAACATCTCAACTGGCCAGGCAACTCCACGATATCGATCGGCTTCCCCAATCTTAGCATCGCAGCTCTCGGGGCGATCGACAACAAACGCGACCAAATCTATCTCAACGGAAATTGGCAATTTGTCCCCGCAGTTGGCAACCCCCAAAACCCCCCCGCCTCCCCAAGTTGGGGCTCCATCCAAGTACCCGGAAACTGGGAAGAAGAAAACAACGAATCAGTACCCGGAATCATCAGCCGCGGCAGCGGCAAAGAATGGGAAAACTTCAACAGCAAACAACTAATAAAAGCTTGGTACCAGCAAACAACCAACATTGCCGACAACTGGAAAAACCGCCGCATATTTATCGACTTAGCCAGAGTCAGCACCGATGCAATCATCTTTGTCAACGGCCTTAACTGCGGTCAAATTGAATGGCCCTACGGCACTATTGAGATTACCAAAGCAGCCAAACCCGGTCAAAACACCATATCTATTTTAGTCGCCGCAGTATCCGACGAAAAAGACAAAGCCGTGATTATGGGCCCCACAGAAATCTACACAGAAAAATCCAACTTGCAATCCCGCGGAATCATCGGCGAAGTCCGGCTTTTTGCCGTTCCTCCAGGCCCGCTAATTAGCGACGTATTCGTACAAACTTCCACCCGCAAAAAACAAATTAAAATCGATGTAGAGTTCAAAGACGTTACCCAAAACGGTAAAGTTGAACTCACCGCCAAAATGCTCGACGAAAAAGGCAAAGTCGAACAAAAATTTACAACCACCGCCCGCGTTCAAGCCAAACCAATTCAAACAGTAAAAATGCAGTGGGACTGGCCGAAGCCTCGCCTCTGGGATATCGGCAAACCCAACCTTTACACCATGCAATTAGAAGTAAAAGGCAGCGGCATTGACACGCAATACGACCAACCTTTCGGCTTCCGCGAATTTTGGATTGAAGGCCGCAAATTTTTCTTAAACGGCACAGAGTTGCGCCTGCGCCCCACCTTGCACGCAGACGGTGCTTGGGAAAGCGGCACAGTAGAAGTTACCGACAAATTAATTGACGGCTACACAAAAGCAGGTTTTAACATCGTAGAAACCTGGCCTTGGGATCACGACGAACGGGGTAGGTGGCATTTTCGAGAACTGTTATCCGAAAGGGCAGACCTCAAAGGTTTTCCAATTATGGCCCCCACATTAAACGTTACATCTATAGGTTGGAACGGCAAGTGGAAAAACCCCTATTTTGCCAACCAGTGGAAATCGCGAATGGCAACAGAAATGCGCCGCTACCGCAATCATCCATCAGTATTAATGTGGGCGACAAGTCCCAATTTTTTCGGCAACGCTGACGACCAAAATCCCCGCCGCATCGGCAAAAGAAAAATCGAAGGAACTCTCGGCAAGTTGGAAGACGACCGCTTACGGGGCAACACTCCCTTGGGAAACGACACTGTAGCTGCGATTAAATCGGCAGACCCAACCAGACCGGTGATGGTACACCAAGGAGCAAACTTCGGCGATGTTTATGCGCTGAATTCTTATTTAAATATGATTCCTTTGCAAGAACGGGAAGAATGGATTTCCGAGTGGAGCAAAACTGGGGATATGCCCTACATGGTTGTCGAGTTTGGTACGCCGCTGTTCGCGACAATGATGCGCAACCGCGAAGGTTTCAATCAAGTGATTGTCAGCGAACCTTGGATGACTGAGTTTGCGGCAATTTATTTCGGCAAGCAGGCTTACGAGTTGGAAAGTCCGGCTTATAAAGCTAAAATTCGCGAGCAATTTGTCAAGGGTCAGGAGTACCAAAGCTGGCACCTCAAAAAAGAGTTAGATTTTGCACCAGCTTTTCAAAAGTTGCAGCATTTGTTCAGTACCAACACGTGGCGCAGTTGGCGGACTTTTGGAATGTCTGGGGGGATGATTCCTTGGAGTGACGGACACGGCTGGGAAGTTTCCGATGCTGGCAGAAATAAGGTGGATATGGGGGGATTTCAAGCGGGACGGCGAGGAGTTTATTTGAAGCAAGTCTCTAATCAATATTTGAATTATTTGCAGCCAGAAGCTTACACTATTCATCCTGGGGGCGAGGCAATTATCAATAATAATAGCTCGACTTTGGCTTGGATTGCTGGCGCTAGTCCGGTGTTTACTGCCAAAGACCGCAATTTTTTTGCGGGCGGCAAACTTGCCAAACAAGTAGTGTTAATTAACGATAGGCGATCGCCCCAACAATTTGCATATAATTGGCAGGTTTTGGTGGGCGGCAATCAAATTCAAAAAGGCGAATATAAAGGGATTATTCAGCCAGCAGGAACTCTGTTCTTCCCAATTGATGTAAAATTGCCAAATACGATTTCTAGCAAGACTGACGGCGAAATTCGCTTGACGGCGCGAGTGGGCGATCGGCCGCATTCCGATACATTTGCTTTCCGGGTATTTGCCAACCCAGCCAAAATCAAAGATTCCGTAGCAATTTTTGACCCTGTGGGCAAAACATCGGCAATGTTAAAACAGTTAGGCCATCAGCTTGTCCCGTGGAACGGTTCGCAAGTTTCATCCGTATTAATTATCGGGAGAGAAGCATTTTCCAGCGGGGAAAAACTGCCGGGAAATTTAGAAGACTTTGTACGCAAAGGCGGCAAAGCAATCGTGTTTTCCCAGCGCCCAGAATGGCTGCAAAACACAGGTTTCCGGGTGGGCGGCCACGTCAGCCGCCGCGCTTATCCCGTTGACAGCAACCAATCCGCAGTTATCGGTTTAGACAGTGAAGATATGCGCGATTGGATCGGGGAAAGCACGCTGGTTGAAGCTTATCCAAATACGATTGAAAACAGGGCAAACTTTAGTCCGGCAAATATGCCTTGGTACGGATGGCATTGGGGAAATCGCGGCGGTGTCAGCAGCGCTGCAATCGAGAAGCCGCACCGCAGCGGTTGGCGACCAATTTTGGAATCTGAGTTTGATTTAGCTTATTCGCCGCTGATGGAATTGGATTACGGAAAAGGGCGGCTGATTTTAAACGAGTTGGATTTGGAAGACCATTATGCTGTAGATGGTGGGGCGGCGCAGTTAGTGCAACAAATTGTGAGTTACGGGATGAATTCTGCGGTGATGGGAAAGCCGGATAAAGTGGTTTTAATTGGGGGAGACAAGGATGCCCAGAAGTTGGACAGTTTGGGGGTAATTTATCAGCGGGCTAGTGCGCTTTCTCAGGATGTTGGTTTGGCGATTGTCGGGCGGGAAGCAAATCTGAAAGATGCAGAATTGCGCGGTTATTTGAATGGTGGGGGTAAGGCGTTTTTCTTGCCGCGTCAAGCGCCTGTTGCTGGTTTGGGCGTCGGTTTGCAGCAGGCGAAGGATTTTGGGGGTTCGCTGGCGGTTCCGAGTTGGGATGAGGTGAAGGGGCTTAGCAGTTCGGATTTGCGATCGCGCTCTTTTTATGATACTTGGTTGATTAAGTCTGGCGGAGAAATCGGTGCTGACGGTTTGTTAAGCCGGGTTGCTGTAGGTAAGGGCGTGGCGATTTTCTCTCAGATTGACCCGGAAAGTTTGAATGCGGATAATAAGACTTATTTCCGTTTTAGTCGCTGGCGGCAAACACGGGCAAATGCTCAGATTTTGGCTAATTTAGGGGCGAGTTTTAAGGCGGATGCTGGTGTATTTAACGGTGCGAGTCGGGAGTTTTATCACTGGGATTACAAGACGGATTTTGAAAATGGGGACGATCCTTATCGGTATTATCGATGGTAAGTTTTACCAGTCAATTTTGACCTCTTTTGACAATATCCCCGGCGAATAGAATTCGCGGCTATACAAACGATGTCCGCCTCCGCGGACTGAAGAATAGAGGGAGTATTTAAACAGGATTTGGTATGAGTATTCAGGAGTGATTTCATAGATTACCTGTCCAGAATTCGTCAGATAACGGCTCATCAAAATCCTCACTTGTCCAGATTGTTCCAGCGTGCAATCCTGCTGTGCGCGGCTTAGCTGGGGATGAAATTGGCGCTAAGCGGACAAGGGGAATACCACCTTCTGTGAGCACAACTTCTATGCCTTTAAGTGCTAGAGATAATAACTCTTTTAAATTTGTTTGTGCTTCTTGTACGTCAACTGTTTTTGTGAGCATTGCAGTTATCCTAGCTAGGAGTTAAAAGTGCGATCGCATGGCAGAGTGCAATTTCCATCTCAAACGGTCAAACTTATTATACTAAATATCACAGGTCAAAGTGTCGCTGAAAGCGCGGGTCTAATTTGTCGGTTTTCCTTTGGTTGCAGGTGCGGCAGAGGGTTTGCAGGTTGCTGATGTCGTTGCTGCCGCTGCGCGCTAGGGGGATGATATGGTCGATCGTCAGTTCTGCTTCTAGTTTAGTTTGGCCGCAGCTTTGGCACTGGTATTTGTTGCGAGTGAATACGTATTTTCTGACTTCTGGAGGGATGGGAATTCTGGGGGTTTTAGTCATGATGTATTTTAACCGCAGATTAACGGGAATGAACGCGGATGTTTGATGGATTAGTCGGCAAATAGTTCGTCATAAATGTCATTTTCCGCACTCAGCCAATCTTGATAAGCTTGGGATGCAAGCATCGGTTGAACGGATTCTTGCCCATTTTTCAAGAACAGCGCTAACTTGAGAAGTGTTGTTAACTTATCATCTAGAAGTTGCTCGATTATTGTTAGAAGTTTTTGGCGAATGTTCATAGGATTAAAGTCGCTCTTTGTTGGCTATTATAGCACAATCATTCACAATCCACAGCAACGCTATTGTTTTCTCCAATTACAGGCAACAAATGCTCGTGCAACTTCATCGCCTGCAAACAGCTATTAATCCCAGAAACCGCCCGATCGTACTCTTGAATCTTGCCTTCATTCTCAACTTGCAGCCGCAGATTCTTAGCAATCTTCTCCTCAGCTTCCTGTGCCAAAGTTTGCTCCAAATAATCGCGGGCTTGACTGTATTTCTGCAAAATATCATCAGCTTGCTTTTCCGCCATCGGCAACAAATGCTCTTTCAGCGTTTGATTCACAGTTTGGCGGAAAGTTTGCCGAATAGTTCGAGATACTTTCGGCTCGAAATCTAGCCTCAGCAATTGCCTAATTGCTGGTTGCGCGTCCACCATATTTTCGCAGTCAAAACCTTGAGATGTTTGCTGCAATGTTTCCCGGAATTGGTAAATTGAAAACGTGCCTTCGTCGTAAAAACGGGGACTTTCTCGCACGTAGCGATCGCACTCGACGCCCGCTGCATTTACCAAAGCATGAGAAACCCGCTGTGACAACTCCTCTAACTGCTGTTCAATTCCCCCGTCATTCCCCAATAACCGATAAAGCAATCGATAGTATTCCGATTTGCGAATGCTGTCTTTCAAATACTGGAAATAGTTATCCACCAGTGATTTAGTAGCCTCTACTAAAATATCTTCCAACTGATTTGCTAAATAATAAAGCGCTTCCACCAAAACCGCAATTAAAGGTGCAGTAGCATTGCGGGGATGAGTCATCAAAGTGCGTCCGTAAGCCGCCTCAACGGAAAAGCCATCTAGCAATTCATCTAAGCGGCGGATCATCCGAGATTGCAGTTGGCGAAAATCTGTATCGAAAATATCGCATCTGTTCATAATCATGTCATTGACTTCTTTGGCGATATGTTCCCGAAATTCCTGTCCAACTTGCTGCAATTCTTGATTTAGTCGCAAAAGTTCTTGCGCTTTCATCGCTTCAATCTCGCGGGGTTGGCTGTCCAAATTCCGCTGAATTGTTTGGTACTGTTTCCGCAGTTGAATGCACAAATCCTCTAAATCGTCAGCGAGATTTTTGAACAGTTGCGGGCGCTTTTCTTTGGTGAGATAATCGGTGATGGCTGTGCGGAAATCTTCGATGCCGCTATCTTGAATTAATTGCTGAATTAACGGCTGGCCTTGTTCCGCTAGAATCCGCACGTAATTTTCGCTGGGCGTTTCGTAGCTGTTAACTGAAATCCGAAATTTGCTGGGAGACAGTTTGCCGGAATTCGCACAGTAGCGGTTAAATTCGCTGACAAATTGCGGTGTTTCTTCACTATTTTCGCTGTGATTAACCGCCTTCGTGGCTGCATCAACCCGATCGCGACTGGCGGCAAAAATGGTATCCAAACCAAAACGATCGCGCCCGGTTGTCCCCCTAATCAAACTCCCGTAAAATCCCAACAAGCCGCTAGTTTTATAGACTCTGGCGGTTTCGCGAAAGTCGGAATTAATCAGATTTTCCAAGCGCTGTCGCAGTTGCGTGTTGTACCAAGTTTCGTCAATGCGGTTGAAAATGTAAAACAGCCGATCGCGAATTCCCGGATTTGATCGCGTTTTCTCCATCAACTCCGTCTCTTCCGTCGTCATTTCCCCAGACGACGCAGCCTTCAAAACACAGACAACCGCCGAAGTATCAGGGCTTTCAATTCTATCATAGGTCAATTCCGCATCCTGTTTGACAGGCGCATCAATTCCCGGCGTATCGATAATAATATTGCCATCTTGCAGCAGCGGGTGAAAACAGTAATATTCAACTCGCTTGAGTACAGCACTGTTGCTACCGCGCCGCGCGTAACTAGCAGCTTCCTTGAGATTAGAGAAATTAAACTGTTCCATCGAATAAGTAGCATTTTCGACAGCTTGGATGCGATCGCGATTCGTTTCAAACCCTTCTAAAAGCAGAGTCAAAGCCTTCGCTTTTTTGGCTACTTCCGATTTATTTTCTCCGCCTTCCTTTTCGATAATTATCTTGCATCCCTGAGCTAAAATATTTACAACATCGCTTTGATTAATATCGATTTCAGTAGTTAAATTCAACTGTTCGCAAAGAGCATAAGCTTGCTGGCGAATCTCAACTTCGCTCGAAAAAGTGAGAACAACGCGCTCTTTCTCAGCAGATTCAGCATAGGCGATATAACACTCAGTACCAGTCGCGTGTCCTTCAGCACTGTAGAGCAATTCTCGCTCCAGCAAAGCATTAATCAGCATAGATTTTCCCGCACTAAAAGCGCCCGCAAACACAATCTCAAATTGCGGAGAAATTGCCTTTTTGAGAGACGCTTGTACCGCCGTGATATCTTGTTGTCGCAAAGACTGTTCTTGACGGAGCAGTTGCAGTAGAGAGTCAACTTGCTCTTGCAGATTTTTGCATTGAGGCGGCATTTGAGTCATTTTAGCACTGCTCCTGATTGTGGGAAAATTACCTTATTGTTAATTCTCTGTTAGTTCCTGAAGAATTGCAACAGTAATTTTACTTATGTTATCCAAGATTGTTCAATAGAATTAGTAGAAGGTGCGCCATGCGCACCCTACAGAATTAAACCGATAAATCTTGACGCGGTTTGAAAGTCTCAATTTGCCGCAACTTCTCGTACAATTCCCGTTCTTCGTCGCTAATTTCTTTGGGAATTAACACCTGAATTTCTACTAGCTGATCTCCCCGATCGCCATTTCCAGTCGGATAGCCCTTATTCGCCATCCGCAACCGCTTCCCAGACGTTACTCCCGGCGGTAGTTTCATCTTCACAGGGCCGTCTAGAGTCGGCACTTCAACGTCTCCGCCCAGCACCGCTTCGCAGGGAGTTAGCAGCAATTCGCAGCAAATATCCGACATTTCTAAGCGAAAAAATGGATGGGGAGAAACGGTGATTTTCAAATACAAATCGCCGCCGCCAATGCCTTGATTTCGCAGGCGAATTTGCTGGCCAGATACCATCGCCCCCGGCATATTTACCTCGATCCACCGCCCGTCATCTAACCGGATGCGCTCGGTACCGCCGGAATAAGCTCTTTCCAAAGGCAGAGTCAGCCTAGCATCAATGTCTTGTCTGATTTCGCGATCGTCCATTTCCCGACTTTCTCGCCGCATTTCGCGATCGACTGTTTCTCGTCGAATTTCGCGATCGTCCAAATCCCTCCTATCTTCCCGAGAATTAGCAACATAACTCGTTTTCTTAGAACCGGTACTCCACGGTTCCGAAGCGGAAACTCGCGGGGCATCATTTGCTGTCGCCATCCTCACTTCCCTGCGCCTTCCGAGCACTTGGTCGAGAAATTTATTAAAATCCGAGTAATCGCTAAAATCGATATCTTCCGCTGGTTTTTTGCGGCTATTTTTATTGTTTCCCCAAGTTGCAAAATTGGGAAGTTTTACGCCTTGTTTACCTTGAAATCCCTTTTGTTTCCAGAATTTACTAAACTGATCGTATTGAGCGCGCTTTTCGATGTCGGAAAGAATATCGTAAGCTTCATTAATATCTTTAAAGTTATCTTCAGCCGATTTATCGCCCGGATTTACGTCAGGGTGCAACTGTCTCGCCAGTCGTCGATAGGCTTTCTTGATTTCATCAGCCGTAGCATCTCTGGGCACTCCCAGAATTTGATAGTAATTACGAAAGTTTTGCATAATTTGAGAAGGAAGTTCGGCAACGGATTGTGTAACGGATGTAACGGATGTAACGGATAGAAGGAAGAGTATCAATAAACATTCGATGGGGAGGGCGGGTTTTGCCGTTATAAACTAGCTTGTTTCATATATTTTTAGCTAAACCCGCCCCTACAAGATACTATTGTTTTTTCGCAATGACCTACTTATAGCAATCCTATTTGATTTGTAAATGATTTTTTTTGCATAAACCGCAGAGGCGCAGGCGAATAGAAGAGTGGGGAAATAAAAAGCTTTGAGAAGTAGTGGGAAAAGAGCAGTCATATATTCTTAGAATTAAAACCTGCTCTTTTCCTTCTTCCTTCTTCCTTCTTCCTTCTTCCTTCTTCCTTCTTCCTTCAATTACAACCAATCGTCATCATCATCCCAGTCGTCGCTTTGGTTTTGATAGGGGCGAGTCGGGCGATTAGTGCTGGTTCTGCGATCGGGTGTGCGATCGTAGGATCGATCGCGATCTGGCATCCGATCGCGATCGTAAGAGCGATCGGGAATTGGATCAACAGTCGATCGCCTGTACGGCTTAGCATTTTGATAATAGTTATTATCATCGCTGCGCCGCTTCGTACCGTCGCCCGTAAAAGTCCGCTTCACAGACTCAAAGAAATCATCATCATCGTCATCCTCAGCAAAAGCCGAAACTTCGCGGCTCAAATCGTACAGAGCATCCTGCAAATCCGAGCCAACTTTATCGACTCCCCGCTCGTCGTTGCGCTCCAAACTGTCTCGCAATTCCCGAATTAAAGTTTCAATGCGCTGGCGGCTTCTTTGAGCAAACTGCATTCCGCGATCGAGCGCCACCTCCCGCAACTGCCGCTCAGCTTGATAAGCCAAAGCCTCAGCGCGATTGCGTTTTTCCACCCTTTCCCGCTGCAACTTATCAGCTTGAGCAAACTGTTCCGCATCGCGAATCATTTGATTCACTTCCTGCTGGCTCAGCGTCGAAGCACCTTGCACAGTAATGCTTTGTTCCCTGCCGGTAGTTTTGTCCAAAGCAGTCACCAACAGCATCCCGTTAGCATCAATATCAAAAGCTACTTGTACCTGCGGAATCCCTCGCGGTGCCGGCGGAATTCCACTTAGTTTAAACCGTCCCAAAGACTTATTATCTTTGCCTAATTCCCGTTCCCCTTGGATGATGTGAACTTCTACCACAGTTTGGTTGTTTTCAGCAGTCGAAAAAATGTCCGATCGCCTAACTGGAATAGTAGTATTGCGAGGAATCAGTTTTTTCATCACCCCGCCGATCGTTTCCAAGCCCAGGGACAGCGGCGTCACGTCCAACAACAGCACATCGCGGACATCCCCCGCCAAAATTCCCGCCTGAATAGCAGCACCCACCGCCACAACTTCATCGGGATTCACATTTTGATTCGGCTCGCGATCGATCAAACTGCGGACAATTTGCTGCACCAAAGGAATGCGAGTCGAACCGCCAACCAACACAACTTCATCAATCCGAGAAGGAGTCAAATTTGCATCAGCCAAAGCTTGTTTCACCGGACGGCGCAGCCGCTGCACCAAATCGCTGCACAGCCCCTCAAATTGACCGCGAGTTAAGCGCGTTTCCAAATGCAAAGGCCCATCTTCATTGGCATCGATAAACGGCAAATTAATCTCGGTGACACCGACTCCCGACAGCTCTATTTTTGCTTTTTCAGCCGCTTCGATCAAGCGCTGCAAAGCTTGGCGGTTTTTGCGCAAATCCACGCCTTCTTTTTCTAGAAATTGCTCAGCCAACCAGTCAACAATTTTGGAGTCAAAATCATTGCCACCCAATTGAGTATCGCCGCTAGTTGCTTTGACTTCAAATACTCCATCTCCAACGTCTAAGATAGATACATCAAAAGTACCACCGCCCAAATCAAACACTAAAATAGTTTGACTTTCTCGCCTTTCCAAACCGTAAGCCAAAGAAGCCGCCGTCGGCTCATTTAAAATCCGCTTGACATCAAGTCCGGCAATTCTGCCAGCATCCCGCGTCGCCTGTCGCTGCGAGTCGTTGAAATAAGCGGGAACAGTAATTACAGCCCCCGTCACTTCTTGTCCCAGATAGCGGCTGGCTTCATCGGCCAACTTCCGCAACACCATCGCGGAAATTTCCTCTGGGGCGAAATCTTTTTTCAGGCGAGGGCATTTGATTTTGATGTTCCCATTATCCTCGCGGCGAGTGGTGTAAGGGACGCGCTTTGCTTCTGGAGTCAGTTCGGTATATTTGCGTCCGATGTACCGTTTGACGGCGTAAAAGGTGTTTTGAGGGTTCAGAACATTTTGGCGTCTGGCCATTTGTCCGACAAGGCGTTCTCCTTCCTTGGTGAAAGCAACCACCGAAGGAGTTGTGCGCATCCCTTCTGCGTTGGCAATCACAACCGGTTTGCCGCCTTCCATGACGGCTACTACTGAGTTTGTCGTTCCGAGGTCAATGCCAACTACTTTTCCCATACGTCCGTTGTCTCCTGTGGCGTTGTGTCTAGCTTTTTCAATATAAGCGTTAAGTACGATCGCATTTATTGTACCGCGTCGAGCATCGGGGCTGCGGAGGGGTTGCCTCACTCCGGGCTGCGGCTGCGGTGGGATGGGTGCAGGCGACGGGTAGCAGGCGTGTGTAGGTTGGGTTTGCGTCAACCTGCGGCTTCCTCGAATCAGCATTATGTGTTGGGTTTCGTTGCAAGGGCGCAACCTAAGCTCTTTAAACTAGAATATAAAGTAAATTTAAGGGGTTAATTATTATGCAAAGTATTAAAGTGCGATCGCGCGTCGGTGCAGACGGGATGCTGCATTTGCAAATCCCCGGTGGCATCAAAGATACAGATTTGGAAGTTATTGTAGTTTTCCAGCCGATTGTACCAGCAACTGAGGCTAAAACAGCGGAAGATTTAGGCTGGTCGCCGGGTTTTTTTGAGACAGTAATAGGAAGTTGGGAGGGAGAACCGCTTGTTCGTCCTGAGCAGTTGGAATATGAAATCAGGGAAGAATTGCTGTGATTTATCTTTTAGACACCAATACTTGCATCCGTTTGTTAAATCCCGACCGCAACTCATCGGTATCTCGCCGACTAGCAATGATGCGGTCAGGTGATGTAGCAATATGCTCTGTAGTTAAAGCAGAACTTTACTGGGGTGCTTTTAAAAGTTCTCGTCAAGATAGCAATCTAGCTAGACTAGAACGTTTTTTCAATGAGTTTGTAAGTTTGCCTTTTGATGACCCTTCGGCCCTAATTTACGGTCAAATTCGCGCTCAATTAGCTGCATCTGGGACACCAATTGGCCCTAATGACCTTTTGATTTCCTCTATTGCTCTTGCCAACAACCTAATCGTGGTAACTCACAATACCCGCGAATTCAGCCGCGTTGAGGGTTTGCGTCTGGAGGACTGGGAGATAGAGGCATGAGTTAGATTTATCTCAGATATTGCACCTTTCTTAATAAGCTGTAGGGGCGGGTTCACCAATAGCCTTAAAGGGTGCAAACAGGTTAAATAAACCCGCCCCCACCCACTCAGATGTATCGAGTTAGCCTACAATCAAAATCAAAAGCTCGATCGCAACAATGACTGCAATCAAAATAAAACTATGAAATTCACCCTAGATGTAGAAAACAATCCCACAGGCTGGCCAGACCACACTCAACTACCAGAATCCGACGGCACTTTTGTGAAAAACTTTCAAGAACTTCCCCAAAGCATTCTGTTAACCGATTCAATTACTCCTGTCTTCCAAAACATTCATCCAGATGGTAACTATTGTATCGGTCAAGACAGCGGCATTTATTGGCGGTTGACAGAGCCGCTAGAACGGGGTGCAGAAGCACCGGACTGGTTTTATGTTCCCAACGTTCCGCCCACAATTGACGGTCAATTGCGCCGTTCCTATGTGATGTGGCAAGAATTTGTAGCGCCGTTAATTGTGTTGGAGTTTGTATCGGGAAATGGTGCCGAAGAACGGGACAGAACGCCTTTATTGCGATCGGGTCAACAGGAAACTAAGCCCGGTAAATTCTGGATTTATGAAAATGTCATCCGTCCGGCTTTTTACGGAATTTATGAAGTGACAAAGGCGAGTGTTGAAGTTTACCATTTAGTAGATAATAGCTATCATTTAGTCCCGGCAAACGATCGCAATCATTATCCCATTCAACCGTTAGGAGTGGAATTGGGCATCTGGCAGGGGAGGTATCAAAATGCTGAGTTACCTTGGCTGCGCTGGTGGGATAGTGCAGGGAATCTGTTGTTAACGGGCTTTGAAACAGTAGATCAAGAGCGGCAAAGAGCCGATCGCACTCAGCAAGAATTAGAGCAATTGCGCGCTCAATTGCGATCGGCCGGCATTGAACCGGAATTGTGAGGGAAACCATTGCTGGGACGATGATCGCACTCTTGTACAATCATTCCTGGAGGCAGAAACCTGGTTTTTTTACGAAAATATTGAATCGTAGCCTTTAATATCGGTAAAAAACCCGGTTTCTTTGGTAAGCTATTCTGCGTTTAAATTATAAATAATCAATTAAGTTCTTTGTGGGATGGGCATCTTGCCCGCCCCAAATATGCAATTTTAATGCACAATAGCTTATCCAATTTAATCACCTTAATTCTAACACAAAAACCCCAATGCCACGCATCTTTGACAACATCGAAATATCCCTACTTCCCGCACTCCGAGAAACCATCAAACTCTCCTATCGATCCGATTTTTGCGTTGGCTACTTCAATCTCAGGGGATGGCGGAGCATTGGCGATTTAATCGAAACATACGTGGGCAATCAAGGAAACTGCTGCCGCCTTTTAGTCGGAATGCAAAGATTGCCTTCCGATGAATTGAATGCTAGTCTTAGCCTGCGTTCCCATCACAGCGGGATTGACAATAGTGAAATCAATCGGCTCAAAAAGCGGATGGCTGAAGAATTTCGGCAACAGCTTACAATCGGCGCTCCAAACGATGAAGACGAGAAAGGTTTGCAACGATTGAGCTATCAAATTAAAACCCAAAAAGTTATTGTTAAATTATTCTTAGCTTACCCGCTACACGCCAAGCTATATCTCGTGCACCGTCACGATCCAACCACTCCGATTGTGGGGTTTTTGGGTAGCAGCAATCTAACTTTATCGGGACTTTCCAAACAAGGGGAATTGAATATTGATATTTTAGATGGCGATGCTTGTAATAAATTGCAAAAATGGTTTGACAACCGCTGGGAACAATATGGCTGCATTGATATTTCTCAAGAACTTGCAGAAATTATCGATCGCAGTTGGGCGCGAACAGAAACAATTCCACCATACCACATTTACCTAAACATAGTCTATCACCTATCTCGCGAAGCCATTGCCGGTCTTGCGGAGTTTCGCATTCCCAAAGAGTTTAAAGGTTTATTTAGGTTTCAAGAAGAAGCTGTTAAATTAGCCGCCCGTCACATTACCAAACGCGGCGGCGTGATTATTGGCGACGTTGTGGGTTTGGGCAAAACTTTAGTCGGTACGGCGATTGCCAAAATCTTACAAGAAGATTATCTCTTAGAAACACTGATTATTTGTCCGAAAAACTTGGTAAAAATGTGGCAAGAATATGCAGATGATTATCGGCTATTTGCCAAGGTTTTATCCATCAGCCTGGTGCAGCAAGAATTGCCAGAATTGCGACGCTATCGAGTTGTGTTGATTGATGAAAGTCACAATCTTCGCAACCGACAAGGTAAGCGCTATCGAGCAATTCAGGAATATATTGCAGCTAACGAAAGTAAATGTATTCTACTTTCGGCAACTCCCTATAACAAAACTTATTTAGATTTATCTTCTCAGTTACGCTTGTTTGTTCCTGAAGACGAAAATTTAGGACTGCGGCCCGAAGCTTTGCTGAATGAATTGGGCGGCGGAATTGAAGGAGAATTAGAATTTATCAAGCGCCATCAATGTTCGGTTCGCTCTTTAGCAGCCTTTGAAAAAAGCGGACATCCCGATGATTGGCGAGACTTGATGAAGCGCTATATGATGAGACGAACTCGCTCGTTTATTAAAGATAATTATGCCGAAAATGATCCAGAAACCGATCGCAAATATCTACAATTTGCCGATCGCACTCGCTCCTATTTTCCCAGCCGCATCCCCAAAACCATCAAGTTTAGCTTAGACAACTCCGCAGCCAGCTTGTCGCCCCAGCCTGACTTTGAGGAAATTGTCGAAGTAATTAACGCCCTAAATCTGCCGCGTTACGGGCTGGGAAACTACATCGCCAAAAAGCCCAAACAAGCACCGACAGAAGCCGAACAGCGACAGTTAAATGCCCTTTCCCGCGCAGGCCGCAGCTTGATGGGTTTTTCGCGCACAAACCTGTTTAAACGGCTGGAAAGCAGCGGTAGTGCGTTTATTCAGTCCCTTGAGCGACACATCCTACGCAATTTTGTGTACTTATATGCGATCGACCATAACTTAGATATCCCGATCGGCACCCAGGATGCAGACTTGTTAGATACCCGCAACATCGACGAAGATGCTGATTCTGTAGTGGCTAACAGTTTGGAGGCAGAAGAAATCGACGATGAGGCGGGCGAAACCTTAGATATCGAAGCCCAATTGCTGTTAAGCGAAAAAGCTTTTAAACAGCGGGCAGAAGTTGTTTATCAAGAATATCAAAATCGTTACCAGCGCAGGTTTAAATGGCTGGGAACCCACTTGTTTGATACTAAGAAGCTAAAACGGGATTTGTTAGCAGATGCCCGCTGTGTCATGCAAATTTTGCAAACTTGCGGTTACTGGCATTCTCAACCCGATGAAAAGTTAGCGGCTTTGGTGAAGTTGGTAACAGAAACTCATCCCGGTGAGAAGGTACTAATTTTTACTCAGTTTGCCGATACAGTGCGCTACATAACTGATAACTTAACACGGTTAAATATTGCCGGAGTTGCAGCGGTGACAGGGCAAACAAAAGACCCGACGGAACTCACATTAAGGTTTAGTCCTGCTAGCAGCGGTAAGCGGAATACAGTCTCGCCCGATCGAGAATTGCGGATATTAGTTGCTACGGATATTCTGAGTGAAGGTCATAATTTGCAAGACTGCGGAATCATTGTTAACTATGACTTACCTTGGGCAATTATTCGGTTGATTCAGCGGGTGGGAAGAGTTGATAGAATCGGACAACAAGCTGAGCAGATTTTATGTTATTCGTTTTTGCCTGCTGAGGGAATCGAAAATATTATTAATCTGCGGGGAAGACTGCGGCGGCGCTTACAAGAAAATGCCGAAGTTGTGGGAACCGATGAATCCTTTTTTGAGGACGATGATCCACAAGTTATTTTGGATATTTATAATGAAAAATCAGGGATTTTAGACGGAGAAGAAGATGGCGAAGTTGATTTGACTTCCGAAGCTTTTCAAATTTGGAAAAATGCCACAGACAATAATCCAACTTTGAAAAAAACCATTGAATCAATGCCGAATGTAGTTTATTCAACTCGTTCTCATACTCCCGCGCCGATGCAGCCGGAAGGAGTTTTATTATACATGAAAACAGCCGAGGGAAATGATTCGTTAATTTGGGTCGATCGCGCTGGGAACAGTGTTACTCAGTCGCAATTGGCAATTTTAAGGGTTGCAGCTTGCGATGAATCTACGCCAGCTATTCCTAGGGATAAACAGCATCACGAATTGGTCAAAAAAGGGGCGGAATTGATCGCAGAAGAAGAACAAAACGCGGGCGGACAATTGGGGCGGCCTTCCGGTGCTCGGTTCCGAACTTACGATCGCCTAAAACGATATGCACAGCAAATGCAGGGTACAATATTTGCATCTGATGAATTGGTAAAGGCGATCGACCAAATCTACCGCTATCCCCTGCGCCAGTCAGCCATTGACACCTTGAATCGGCAGTTAAAAAGCGGTATTGGTGACAACCAGCTAGCAGAATTAGTTGTAGCGATGCGGATAGATGACCGTTTGTGCATCGTCAACGAAGACGATGAAAAACGGGAACCAATGATTATTTGTTCATTAGGTTTGTTCGAGGGAACAGAAAGCTAGACTCAAGAAACCGGGTTTTTTAGCTAATCTCCCGACTCCGCCCAAAAATCTGGGAAAAACCCGGTTTCTGGCCACCCCTACAAACCTAGACTCAAGAAACCGGGTTTTTTCCCTAATCTCGTGACTCCGCCCATAATTATCGTAAAAACCCGGTTTCTGGCCACCCCTACAAACCTTTAATCCAAAATACAATAACCAAAATCATCATTATGTCTCTCAACATTCAACAAGCGCGCCAACTCATCCAAGAATTTGACTTTAGCAAATTATTCATCCGCGAACTCGGTTGGTCAAATCCAGCATCCCAGAAAGCCGCACCCTTATTAGTAGGCGATGAGACATACTCCCGCCAGCAAATCGCCCAACTCTTAGGAGTAGTTGTATTTGAAATTAGCAGCCCTAGCGGTCAAATTCCCAATAGCAACCAAAGACTCACAATTTATCGCGAACTCGTCCAAATATCCGGCGAAAACCTCTTGATATTTGTAGACAAAAACCGCACCCAAAGTCTGTGGTATTGGGTGAAACGGGACGGCCAAAAACTGTATCCCCGCGACCACGTATACGTCAAGGGCGAACCTTGCGACTTGCTGTTGAGTAAAATCAGCAGTTTAAAAATATCATTAGCAGAATTAGAAACGCTATCGGTGATTGATGTCGCCCAAAGATTGCAAGCAGGATTGGATGTCGAACGAGTTACCAAGAAGTTTTTTGCAGAATTCCAACAGCAGCATATCGAATTTTTGCAAGTAATTCAGGGGATTGACAAAGAAAGCGATAGACGCTGGTATACATCCGTTTTGCTAAACCGCTTGATGTTTGTTTATTTCTTGCAGCGCAAAGGATTTATAGATGGCGGCAAAATGCTGTACTTGCAGGAAAAATTAGCAGAAAGCAAGCAGCGGGGAACGGATTTATTTTATTCGGAATTCCTGAATGCGCTATTTTTTGAAGGATTTGCTAAACCCCTCGATGCGCGACAGTCTGACGTTCAAAAATTGATTGGGGAAATTAAATATTTGAACGGTGGACTGTTTCTGCAACATACCATCGAACAACATTATCCTAACATCGCCATAGCCGACGCTGCTTTTGAGAAAATCTTAGATTTATTTGAGCGATATTCTTGGAATTTAGACGATACAGTGGGCGGGAAGGAAAACGAAATTAATCCGGCAGTTTTGGGATACATTTTTGAGAAATACATTAACCAAAAAGCCTTTGGCGCTTATTATACCAGACCGGAAATCACCGAATATTTGTGCGACAGAACGATTAACAAACTAATTCTCGATAAAATCAACCATGCCCTTAACTCTTCTTCCCATGCCCAATCCCCCATGCCCGATGCCCAATTCCCGATTACCCGTCAATTTGAAACAATCACCGAACTCCTGACAAATTTAGACGCAAACCTCTGCCGCCGCCTGCTAGAAGAAATTCTGCCAAATCTAAGCTTATTAGACCCAGCTTGCGGTTCCGGCGCGTTCTTAGTCGCGGCGATGAAAACCCTAATTTACATCTATTCAACTGTCATCGGTAGAAGCAAGTTTTTCACCGACGATTACCTCACAAACTTACTCAAAAAAATAGAATCCGAGCATTTGTCCCTCAACTACTACATCAAAAAACGGATTATTAGCGACAACCTCTACGGCGTGGATATCATGCCGGAAGCGGTAGAAATTGCTAAACTGCGCTTGTTTTTAGCTTTGGTTTCGGCGGCGCACGATGTCAGCGAGTTGGAACCGCTGCCGAATATTGATTTTAATATTATGGCGGGTAATTCCTTAATTGGATTGATTCGGGTAGACGAAGAAAGATTTGATATGGTGGGAGATTCGCGGCAAGGAAATTTGCTGCAACCTTTAGCAGCTATGGATTACCAGAAAATCTTAGCTGAGAAGAATCAATCGATTGATTTGTACAAAAAACACGCTTTTGAGTCCGGGGAACAAGCCGCAGGTTCTCAAGAATCTCGGTTGTTATTGTTGCGTGGTCACATCGAACAGTTAAATTGGGAGTCGCAAGCTAAGTTAAATCAGTTATTGTTGAATGAGTTTATCCGGCTGAAAATTAAGTATGAAGATGTGCAGTTATCGGGGAAACCGAAGAAACGAGATTTGACGATTGATGATATTGCCGAGTTGCAGCCGTTTCATTGGGGATATCATTTTGATCGAGTCTTGGAACGCGGCGGGTTTGATGCGATTATTGCTAATCCGCCCTGGGAAACTTTCAAGCCGCAATCTAAGGAGTTTTTTGCTCAGCATAGCGAATTAGTGACCAAGAAAAAGATGGATATTAAAGCTTTTGAGAAGGAGCAAAAAAAACTATTGCAAGATGCTGATGTTGCTGATGCTTGGCTGGAATATCAAAGCAAATTTCCTCATATTAGTGCTTACTATCGTTCTGCGGAACAGTACAAAAATCAGATTTCAATTGTCAATGGGAAGAAAGCTGGAACAGATATTAATTTGTATAAGCTGTTTGTAGAACTATGCTTTAATTTACTTTGCGATAAGGGTGAGTGTGGGATTGTGATTCCTAGCGGTATCTACACCGATTTGGGGACTAAGCAACTGCGAGAAATGTTGTTTGAGCAAACTAACGTCACGGGTTTATTTTGTTTGGAGAATCGGCGCACAATTTTTGAGGGAGTTGATAGCCGTTTTAAAATTGTTGTTCTCACTTTTGAAAAAGGCAGCACAACAACTGAGTTTCCGTCGGCTTTTATGCGGCTAGATGTGCAGGAACTGCAAGGATTTCCCAATGACGAGAGTTTGAAAATTAGCGTTGAATTGGTGCGAAGGTTATCTCCTGATTCTCTGTCGGTGATGGAGTTTAAAAATCTGGGAGATATTCGGATTGCCGAGAAAATGCTCCAATTCCCTTTGCTTGGCGAAAAGATTGATGGTAAGTGGAATCTGCGGTTAACTGCTGAATTTCACATGACTAATGACAGTCATTTATTTAAGCAAGAAGCTGGTAATGGGAGGCTGCCACTTTATGAAGGGAAAATGATTCATCAATTCAATCATAAGTGGGGACAGCCAAAGTATTGGATAAATGAAGATGAAGGACGACAAAATTTATTAGGAAAAAAAGGTTTAGATAGCGGTCAACAATTGGAATATCAAAAATATCGTCTGTGTTTTAGGGATGTGGCATCAAGCACTAATGAGCGGACTATGATTGCAGCCATCATTCCCAAAAAACTTTTCACTGGCAATACACTGATTGTCGCTAACTCATCAATAGAATCAAAGGAATTATTGTTGGCTCTTTCTATCTTAAATAGTTTTGCCTGCGATTTTATAATTCGTCAAAAAGTGACTGCACATTGCAATATGTTCTATGTCTACCAGCTACCAGTCCCCCGCTTAACATCAGGCGAGAAATACTTCTGGGACATCGTACAACGCGCGGCCAAACTCATCTGCACCGCGCCAGAGTTTGACGAATTAGCGGCAGAAGTCGGCTTAAATTCCCACAAAGAAGGCGTTACCGATGAAACAGAACGGGCTAAATTGCGCGCAGAATTAGACGGCATCATCGCTCATCTTTATGGCTTAACTGAAGCGGAATTTGCTCATATTTTGACCACTTTTCCGATTGTGCCAGAAACTGTCAAACAAGCGGCATTGGTAGCTTATCGCAGTTTTGCGGCGTGAGATTAGTTATCGGCAGAATCTTCGGGATTATCTTCAGGAAAAACAACATCTTCATACAGCAGAGAAATCGGACAACAGAAATCAACGCTAGTAAAATCAACTTGTAGTTCTGTCCCGTCGGTAGTTGTTGCGTCAAGGGAATAAGCCGTGAGCTCCCATTTGCCTTTTTCATTAATTCGATAGCACTCTACATTCAGGCGATCGGCTTCTATCAGAACATATTCTTTTAAACTTTCAATTTGACGGTAATGTCTAAATTTCTGACCGCGATCGAATCCCTCTGTACCTGGAGATAGCACTTCGACAATTAAACAGGGATGATAAATAACTTTACGCGCTCTTTGGTCTTGCGGATCGCAACTAACCATCACGTCAGGATAGTGAAAAGGGCCATTTTGCGAAACCCCTATTTTGGCATCTGCCATAAAGACTTTACAACCTTTACCCCGCAGGTGATTTTTAAGTCCAGAGGCTAAATTCAAGGCAATAGAAGTATGGGGGAGGGTTCCCCCGGTCATAGCAAAGACTTCCCCATTAATGTATTCATATTTAATGGGTTGTTGTTCTTCCCATTCCAGATATTCTTGGGGAGTTATGAATTGAGGTTGTAGTTGAGCAATCATTTGAAATATCTCCTTCGATTTTGGACTATAAATTTAACCAATTTATTAAAGTTTTATCATAATTTATGATAGCGAGAGGGCGGGTTTATGAGATTGTAAATTATGGGTAGGGAAACGGCAATGCCCATTAGTGTCAACTTAAGCCTGAAACCCATATAAATGTGGCTTTTAGGCAAAGTCTAGATCCCCCTCGCATCCCCCGAAAGCAAGGGGGACTTTGATCGGACTCTTGTTCCCCCCTTATTAATGGGGGTGCCAGGGAGATCTGGCCTTAATCGTCAAACAGTCGTCTCTGACTGGGTTTGACCTTAAGTTGACACCTATGGGCTCTTGGAGTGTCCTCCCCAGTCCGCACACCGGAAACGGCAGTGCCATTTCCCCACAGATTGTCCAAAAAGATGTAACGAGTTGTAAAGTATAATGAAAACAAAGTGAATATAGAGGCCAAGTAGTATTAAATGCGAGTTGCGATCGCCGGAGCCGGCTTAGCAGGACTTTCCTGTGCAAAATATCTCACCGATGCGGGCCACACCCCCATCCTCCTAGAAAGTCGGGACGTACTCGGCGGTAAAGTGGCCGCCTGGAAAGATGCAGACGGCGACTGGTACGAAACCGGCCTCCACATCTTCTTCGGTGCATACCCAAATATGCTCCAATTATTCAAAGAACTTGACATCGAAGACAGGCTGCAATGGAAACAGCACTCAATGATTTTCAATCAGCCGGAAACGCCCGGAACCTATTCGCGCTTTGATTTTCCGAATATTCCGGCTCCGTTGAATGGCCTTGTGGCTATCCTCAGAAACAACGATATGCTCACCTGGGGCGAAAAAATCAGTTTCGGCCTCGGTTTGATTCCGGCGATACTTCAGGGCCAAAAATACGTTGAAGAAATGGACAAATACTCCTTTTCCGACTGGCTGAAAAAGCAAAATGTCCCCCCCAGAGTCGAAAAAGAAGTATTCATCGCCATGTCTAAGGCGCTGAATTTTATTGACCCCCACGAAATATCTGCAACCATTCTGCTGACAGCCCTCAACCGCTTCTTGCAAGAGACAAAAGGCTCGAAAATGGCTTTTTTAGACGGCCCCCCTACGGAGAGGTTGTGTCAGCCGATGGTAGACTACATAACTGAGCACGGTGGCGAAGTCCGGCTGAATGCACCCATTGGTGAGTTTTTGCTGAACGATGACAACACGGTGCGCGGCTTCCAGATTCGGGGCGTGAAAGGGGCAGAGTCAGAAGTTCTGACGGCCGATATTTACGTTTCGGCGATGCCGGTTGACCCGCTGAAGTTGATGATGCCGAAACCTTGGGGCAAAATGGATTATTTCAAAAAGCTCGAAGGTTTGGAGGGTGTACCGGTGATTAATGTACACTTGTGGTTCGATCGCAAGCTGACAGATATCGACCATTTGCTATTCTCGCGATCGCCCTTGCTGAGTGTCTACGCCGATATGAGCAACACCTGTCGCGAATATGCCAACCCAGACAAATCAATGCTGGAACTGGTACTCGCACCGGCAAAAGACTGGATAGGCAAATCCGACGAAGATATCGTCGCCGCCACAATGGTCGAGTTAGAAAAACTCTTTCCTGACCAAATCCCAGACCACGCCAAAGTGCTGAAATATCACGTAGTCAAAACCCCACGTTCCGTCTACAAAGCCACTCCCGGCCGTCAAGAGTGCCGTCCCACACAAACAACTCCGATTAGTAATTTCTATCTAACGGGGGATTATACGATGCAGCGTTATCTGGCGAGTATGGAAGGTGCCGTGCTTTCTGGTAAGCTGACAGCGCAGGCTATTTCAACAGCCAATAACAAATGAAAAATTAAGAATTTTTCATAAAGCAGTAAAAAATCTCCCGTTGTCTCAACGGGGGAATGTCAGTTCTAATCTTTAAATTTCTTATTCTCGGATGCTGCAACTGTCAAAACTCCAGTGCATGAGAACTCTGGCTTCTTTGGATGAATCCTACGAACTGTGTCGCCAAGTCACAGCGAGTTATGCCAAAAATTTTTATTTAGGCACTCAACTCATGCCCGAAGCCAAGCGTCGGGCTATCTGGGCGATTTACGTCTGGTGCCGCCGCACCGACGAACTCGTAGACGGGCCTGGTTCTGAGGCTACGACCCCTGAAACCCTAAATTTGTGGGAAAAACGCCTAGAATCGCTGTTTGCGGGGCATCCGCACGACGATTACGATGTCGCTTTGGTGGATACTTTGTCTCGTTTTCCGATCGACATTGGGCCGTTTCGAGAGATGATTGCGGGCCAGCAAATGGACTTGTACCGCAGCCGCTACGAAACTTTTGAAGAGCTCAATCTTTACTGTTATCGAGTAGCGGGCACCGTCGGGCTGATGTCGATGTCTGTGATGGGCGTAGACGAATCGAGTTCCGCTGCTAACTGGAATTGGCACTGGGCAAATAGAATTCCTAAAGAAGAAGCCATCGCCCTCGGTATTGCCAAGCAGTTGACTAATATTCTGCGCGATGTCGGAGAAGATGCGCGTCGCGGCCGCATTTACATTCCCTTAGAAGATTTAGCGCTGTTTAACTACACTGAAGAAGATTTATTCAACGGTGTAATTGACGAACGCTGGCGGGAATTGATGCGGTTTCAAATTCAGCGAGCTCGCAAGCTGTACACTAGCGCCGAACCGGGAATCAAAGTGCTCAGTCCCGATATTCGCTGGACAGTTTGGGCTGCGACAATGTTGTACAGTAAGATATTAAATGCGATCGAACGCAATCAGTACGATGTTTTTCAGAAGCGGGCTTATGTTCGCAATTCTCAGAAACTGCTGTGTCTCCCCGCCGCTTGGATGAAGTCAAAAGTGCTTTAGCCACGGGCAATTTTGCTGGCGATTCGGGAAGGGGTAAGGGGTATTTGTCAAGTTACAAATTATATGATGTCCAGCAAATTGCATATTAGATTGGTAGGGACACGGCAGTGCCGTGTCCTTAGCTGTTGTGTGTTAATCTAAGTCAAATGGGTGGTGTAGCGGGTGGAATGTTCAATTGGGCGATCGAACTTTCCAGTAATTGCTTTTCCTGCTGAAGTTTTGCCTCTAAATTTTGAATTTGTTCTCGGCGGGCTTCAACTTCAATCAAGCGGCGAGACAACTCTTGACTCTGCAAAGTCAGAGATTGCCGCCACTCTTCTGCTTTCTGGGCTTCCTGCTGCAAAAAATCGGGAGTAAAGCCTGTGGTTAAATACTTCTGAACTAATTCTAGCACCCAGTTTGTAGCTGCTTCAATATTCAAAACCTTGCTATTTTCGCCAATATCTGCTAATACTAGCATCCCTTCATTTAAAACATTTTGAGCAAAATCTGGCGGTAGCGTCAAGACAGTTTCTTGAAAAAGCATAGCCCAAGTCTCATCAGAATTTTGACAAGCCAACAATTGCAGACTTATCTCACCTAAAATTTCCTTCTTTTGTACTTGGGCTAAATATAGCATCAGGGTAATTGGTAATTGGTAATCACCTCAGAAACCGGGTTTCTTTCGAGATTTATCGTACTAAACAGAAAATTTCGTAGAAACCCGGTTTCTCACCCCACCCGCGACTAATCACCTCAGAAACCGGGTTTCTTTCGAGATTTATCGTCACTAAACAGAAAATTTCGTAGAAACCCGGTTTCTCACCCCACCCGCGAATGAGTGGGCTGCTGACTAATGACTAATAGGTGAGTGAGGGCGGGTTTTGCCATTTTTTTAGTCATTTGTATCATATATCCTTAGCTAAACCCGCCCCTACAAAATGACTAATGACTAATGACTGGTGACTAATTACTCATTAAAACAATTTTAGCCGATCGCGCAAAATCTCCGCCTGTTTCTCGGCCTCAGCCAAACCATCCCGCGCCACCTGAACCACTTGCGGATCAGCCTTATCCACAAACTTCTGATTAGTCAAACGCGCCGCAGTATGCTTAATTTCAGCTTCCACCTTGCCCAGCTTCTTCTCCAACTTACCACGCAAAGCCGCCAAATCGACCACCCCAGCCAGAGGAATCAATACTTGCACAGTACCGACAACCCCAGCAATTGTCTGTCCCAAATCTGCATCCAAACTAGCTGTTACTGTCAGATTTTCTACCCTTGCCAAATCTTTAATGTAAACGCCTCCATCCGAGATAATCTGGCGTTCTTTCTCGCTTTCACTTTGCAAAATCGCCGTCACTTTCAGTCCAGGTTTGATATCAGAATCTGCCCGCAAATTGCGAATAGTCCGAATCACGCCAAATAGTAACTCAAACTGTTGTTCCAATTCTGGATTAATCAGCGATGGTTCTGGTTCAGGATAAGCTTGCAAAGCCAAACATTGATCGTCACCTGTTTGAGTCAGAGTGTGCCAAATCTCCTCAGTAATGTGCGGCATAAAAGGATGCAGCAGTTTCAGAATCCCTTCCAACACAAAGGCAAAAGTTTGCTGCGCCACTTTCTTAGAATTTGGTTCAGCATCCTGTTGTAAGCGAGACTTGACTAACTCAATGTACCAGTCGCAAAAATCGCCCCAAATAAACTCGTAAAGTCCCTTCGCCGCTTCTCCCAAACCGTAATTTTCCAAACAAGTGCGACTTTGTTGTACAACTTGATAATAGCGAGAAAGAATCCACCGATCGCACAATTCCAAACCAGTACCTTCAACAGTAGGACTTCCCAACTGCTGCGGAGTCTGTCCCTCCAGATTCATCATCACAAACCGGGCCGCATTCCACAACTTATTCGTGAAATTCCGCGAGGACTCGACTGATTTCGATTCATCAGTTTTGCGATCGTACTCCATGCGAATATTCTGCCCAGCCCCAATCACTTCCTTAACCAAAGTGTAGCGCAAAGCATCAGTCCCGTACTTCGCAATCAACAACAGCGGGTCAATACCATTGTTTTTACTTTTAGACATTTTGTGACCATTTTCATCCAACACCAAACCGTGAATATAAACAGTATCAAAAGGCATCTTTTCCGTAAAATGTCCAGCCATCATCGTCATTCTAGCAACCCAGAAAAAGATGATATCAAAACCCGTCACCAGAGTAGTTGTCGGGTAGTAAAAATCAAAATCCTTAGTTTCGTCCGGCCATCCCAAAGTTGAGAAAGGCCATAATCCAGAGGAAAACCAAGTATCCAATACATCTGGATCTCTTGCTAATTCGACATCTTTGCCAAACTTAGCCTCCGCTTTTTCCCTAGCCTCAGCTTCAGTTTTCGCCACCACAAACGGCGTTGTATCAGTAATTTCGCCGTTAGTTTCGCTAACAGCATACCAAGCCGGGATTTGGTGTCCCCACCACAATTGGCGGGAGATACACCAATCTTTTAGCTTCACCAACCAATCGCGATAAACCTTTGTCCATCTGTCAGGAACAAAGACTGGTGAGTTACTTTGGTCTAATGCTTCTAAAGCGCGTTGAGAAAGCGGATCGATCTTGACAAACCATTGAGTAGACAGCAACGGTTCGACGGGGACTTTGCCACGTTCGCTGTACGGTACTGTATGTTTGTAATCTTCAATTTTTACTAAAACGCCGTCTGTTTCTAACCGCTTTACCACATTTTTGCGGGCGACAAATCTGTCTTGTCCGTTGAACTCTCCGGCATTTTCATTTAAAGTACCGTCCTTGTTCATGATGTTGATAAACGGCAAATTGTGGCGCTTACCCATCTCGAAGTCATTCGGATCGTGGGCTGGAGTGACCTTAACACAACCAGTTCCGAAAGTTGGATCGACAAACTCATCGGCAATGATGGGAATTTCACGATTGATAATGGGCAAAGTGACAGTTTTACCGATAAGATGTTTGTAGCGATCGTCCTGTGGATTCACCGCCACCCCGGTATCGCCCAACATCGTCTCCGGCCGAGTCGTCGCCACCTCCAAATAACCAGAACCGTCGGTCAAAGGATAGCGGAAATGCCACAAATGCCCTTCAACTTCCTGCTGGTCAACCTCCAAATCCGACACAGCAGACTGACTCGCCGGACACCAATTCACCAAGTAATTGCCGCGATAAATCAGCCCCTCATCGTAGAGGCGAACAAAGGCTTCTAAAACCGCAGCGGATAAGCCTTCATCCATCGTAAAGCGTTCCCGCGACCAATCGACAGACACGCCCAAACGCCGGAGTTGATTAGTAATAGTATTGCCAGACTCAGCTTTCCATTCCCAGGCCCGTTCTAAGAATTTTTCTCGACCTAAATCGTGGCGAGTTTTGCCTTCTGCTTTGAGTTGTTTTTCGAGAATAGTTTGAACTGCGATACTAGCATGATCTGTTCCTGGCAACCACAGGGTATTGCGTCCAATCATGCGGTGATAGCGGACGAGGACATCAATGAGGGTTTCTTCAAAGGCGTGTCCCATGTGGAGGCTGCCGGTCACGTTGGGCGGCGGAATGACGACGCAGTAGGGTTCGCCGCCTGCTTCAGGGTCTGCTTTGAAGGTTTGATTATCTTCCCAGTATTTTTGCCACTTGGTTTCGGTGGCGAGGGGGTCGTATTGGGGCGGTAGGTTTGCGGTCATGGTGGCTTTGGATTTGTCTGTTATCCAGATTGTGCCACATCGGGGGGGAGAGTATGGGGAATTTGGGGGAAAGTGCGATCGATTTAATTCTCAACTCGTCTGGAAACTAGATTATTTGACTTCCTTGTAATCCACCCCATAACTCGTATCTCTCCCCGACAAATACGTAGTTTTCCCCGTTAAAGTCTCCAGAGTTTGCTTTGTTTTACTCGAAGTAATCGTATTCAGCGGCACTCCCAACTTGCTCGCCAAACCCGCCGCCACGCCCACACCTTGTCCTTGATAAATATTTACTGTCGCAATTCGCCCGACTGATACCGCCATACCGACATATCCGGACGATCGCCCTACAATAGCCAAATTACTCACTTTACTAGCCAAAGCGCTCTCTATCCCAAAATTATACGTCGGCAGCGGTGGAATTCTCGAACCCAAATCCTTGACTCCGCCCCGCAAGTCGAAATCGTAGGAAAAACTGCCGATCGACTTTTCGGGTAATGTGCCACCTTGAATAATCTCCTTCCCACTTAGCGGCGCTACCACATCGCGAACATTCAAAGTCTGTCTGATATAAATCTCATCCGGGACAAAAACTCTGACATCTTTACCAGACTTCTTTTGCAGCCATTCTTGCAGATATGACATTTCTTTGAGCATTTCAGCATTCGGTTTTCTGCCGTTAGCTTCCATCTTCATCAATTCGTCTACTTGGTATTTAAATAAAAACCCGTTCCACGACATCGAATTATCTTTATAAACACAAACATTGGCTTTATCAAAGAAGAATCCTTTATCTTGAGTAAACGGCAGATTTCTGTTTACGTGATATGCTGCCCCTATCGCTACGCTTCTGATGTTGTAGCCGTCTCGATAGGCTTGATAAATCGGAGTCAAAAAATTCCTCATCCAGAATTCTGTACTCGCCGGGTCTTTATATTTTGTAATGCTTGCTTTAATCTTTTCTACTAAAGGCGTGTCGTAGAGAATGTCATCTTCTATTTTGCGGAAGTCTGCCATCGTTATCCCGGTAATTGTAGGGACTACAGATACAGCTAAAGTTTCATTCTTTGATTTGATATTTTGCGATTCATATCCTGTATAATAAGATAATCCTGCTTTTCTTGCCAGTTCCGCGTCTTGAGTTACATCAATAAAAGAGTTAGCTTTAATTTTGATATTGCTCTCTTTGACTTCGGCATATTCGATTTTTTGATTGACTACATGAGGAGTCAGAGTTGAGTTGGAAATAACTTTAACTCCGGCTTCCGAAAGCATATCTTTAAGAGCTTTGTCGGCGGTTTTTGGTTCTAAGCAAGATTCGGGGACATTCGCCTTGTCTAAGAATTCTCGGAAACATTGGGCGTAGGGTTGGCGGTACCAGTCGGGGATTTTATCTAAATCGACGTAACCTAAACCGCCGCGGGTGAGTACGCCGCCCAAAAGAGCAGTTGCGTAGTTCGATCGCACGACAGCAACTTTGCCCTTTTCACCTAAAGTCTTCTTTGCCCATATAGCTGCACATATCCCCGGCACTTCATCGCCATACACTACTACATCGAACTTTTGTTCTGGTGATTTGTGGGGTTCTGCGGCGGCGGGGCTGCTGGCTTTTTGTCGCAGAGTTTCGGTGTCTGATGTGGCGCTGGCTGGGTTTCTGTGTGTGATGTCATTGGCAGCTTGTTGGAACTGCGGAGAGTCAACTAAAATTTTTACGGCTACGAAGAAGATTGCGATCGAAGCTAATTTCTTGAAAGTAAAGGGCATTTAGTTGACTCGTTGATAATTTTGGCAGACCTGAAAGCGCTGTTCAGGGTTTACGCAGTTGAATATAACACTTTTAAGTAAGTTTGACATAATTAATATGATGTCCGGTAAATTAACCGCGATACTTATAGGGGCGATTTCACTGACAATTTTTAAGTCTAACTAACAATCTACATAAACCAGCCCCCCACATCAGGATTTTATGGGAGATACAGGCATCTTTTTGAAGTGGTGGGGGCGGGTTTTTATCATTGGTCGATGGGTATCAAATATCAGGCGCGAACCCGTCCCTACCAGAACATCATACAATACGCTTGGGTTAGTGTTTTTTAAAGATATAATTTATCACAAAAAAAGAGGCGCACTGGCGCCTCTCAAATCTTTCATGTCTGGGTTCTAAACACTAACAGCCACTTTCGATTCTTTCGCAGTCAACTTCTCGTAAGTCGCCCGCATCTTCAATCCGACCAATACTTGGAACAAACCTGTTCCATTGTTGGAACCGGGATATTCGCGGTGTTGGAGTAACAGGTGAGTCAACTCGCCTTCGTATTTCGCAGAAGTCTTGCTCAAATGGCTTTCGATGTAAATCACTTCTTCGAGATTCTCGAACTGACCGTCTATTTCCAAAATCGAGACTTCGTGACCGTAGAAAGCGTCGGGCCCGTAGTACATCTTAATTCCGGGATAGGAGCAAGTCAGCTTGCGGCCGCAAGGAACCCAGTTAATTGTTGAACCTTCGTCAAACAAATACGCAGGCTCAAAATTGGCGATGCCTTCGCGCTGGATCATCTGCACTCGCAGAACTTTCCGTTCTTTGTCGTCTTTGATCAAGTTGGTCGGCAATACTTGAATTACCACGTCAGCATATTGCTTTTGCGGGTCGATGTAGGCTGTGAAATCTGGTTTGCGAGCATTGATCGCAAACAGCACGTCTTCGTAACGGTGGCCCCGTTCCGCCATGTCGCGCTGGATTTTCCAAGCAATTTTTACTTCGTCGCTGATGTCGAGGTAGACGCTGAAGTCGAGGAGCGATCGCACTCGCTCGTCATAAAGGGGGTGCAACCCCTCAATCACAATCACGTGATTCGGCTCTATCCGCTCAGCAGGATCGAGCATACCGGTTTCGTGGTTGTAAATCGGCTTATCGATCGCCTGACCTTCTTTGAGCGCCTTCATTTGCTCGGCCATCAGGTCAAAATTGTTCGCTCTGGGGTCAAGGGCGGTAATCCCTGTTTCCTTGCGCTGCTTGCGATCGAGACAATGATAGTCGTCGAGGCAGATTACAGTAACGAAATCTTCCCCGAACAAATCTGTCAATCGGCGCAAAAAAGTAGATTTTCCGCATCCGGAGTCTCCGGCAACGCCAATTAAAACCACGCGATCCGGCTTACTGGTCATAGTTTCCCTCTAACAAAATCACTGTTTACTAACTCAAGTCTAGATTCCACAAAATTTCAGCCCGCAGGTAGCGCGCCGGCTTTGTGCGGCTTTGCTACCCCGAGAGGATCGAGCACTCACCAGCATACAGCAGTCAGTTGACTGCCTGCCAGGGAAGACCCAAGCAATCTTCAAGGCAAGTAATTAATACTAACTTTAGTGGTTAATCTTACCAGAAGGCGTCTGCCCCCTACAAGCTCAACATCATTTAATCAAATCCTGCTTTCAGCAGTTGTGCATTTAAATTGTATATTTCTTGAGCGGTATCAAAACCAGCAAGAATCCTCAGCAGCTCTCGGACTCGGACGCTCTCTCTCATCTTGCCCTCTGTCTCTCCCCAAATCAGAACTACTTCTTGGCGGGGGCGATCCCGCGATCGGGTAAAATATTGGCAGTACGCAGACAACAATAGCTATAGGTCAACACCTGAACGCAGCAGAGCGAGGCAAAGCGCCACGTTCGGCTAATTGGGAATTGAAGACGCGGGCGATCTCGCAACTTCACACCCCGCCCGCGTGGCGAGGCCCAAAGATTGGCGTGGCCAATTAGTCCAGATGACCTTAAGAAAAAAGTAAATTGAGTCTAACGTCACATTCTGATTCTTTATAACTCTGTATGGTGAAGGACAAGCAACAAATGTACAGCCCCAGCATATCTGGTGTGGCGGCCAACTCAGAATCAGGCAACCGCATCTTTGTTTACGAAGTGGAGGGTATGCGTCAGAGCAAAGCAACTGACCAGACAAGTCACCAGATTCGCCGTAGCGGCAGCGTGTTTATCTCCGTGCCCTACGATCGCATGAATCAGGAAATGCGCAGGATTGCTCGCATGGGTGGCAAAATCGTCAGCATCCGCCCCTCAAACGGCGCTCCCGAAACAAGTGGCAAAGTCACACCAGAAGCAGGGCTACAGAGTCAGAAATCTGGAGAAAAAACTAAGCCCATGACCCAAGCCAAGGAAAAAGTTCAGGTTCCTGTTAACTTATACAAGCCGGCCAATCCCTATATTGGTAAGTGCATTTCTACAGAAGAAATGGTCAAGGAAGGCGGAGATGGCACAGTCCGTCACGTTAAAATTGACATTTCTGGAGGAAATTTGCACTATCTGGAAGGTCAAAGTATTGGCATTATTCCAGATGGGACAGATAAAAACGGCAAACCTCACAAAATTAGGCTTTACTCGATCGCCTCCACACGTCACGGAGATGATGTCGATGACAAAACTGTCTCTGTATGCGTCCGCAGGCTAGAGTACAAAAGCCCAGAAACAGGCGAACAAGTCCTCGGCGTTTGTTCGACTTTTATCACCGGTTTGGAACCAGGGGCTGATGTCAAAATCACCGGCCCGGTAGGCAAGGAAATGCTCTTGCCCGATGACGAAGATGCCACCATTATTATGATGGCTACTGGTACTGGTATTGCTCCTTTCCGCGCTTATTTGTGGCGGATGTTCAAGGAAAACAATCCAGAGTACAAATTCAAAGGTTTAGCTTGGCTGTTCTTTGGAGTTGCTTACACTCCCAACATTCTTTATAAAGAAGAGTTGGAGCAATTACAAGCTGAATTCCCCGACAATTTCCGATTGACTTATGCCATTAGCCGCGAGCAAAAGAATGCTGACGGCGGCAAGATGTACATTCAAAATCGGATTCAAGAGAACGCTGACGAATTGTGGGAATTGGTTCAAAAACCCAAAACTCACACTTACATCTGTGGTTTGAAGGGAATGGAAGGCGGCATTGATGAAGGAATGTCGGCGGCATCTAGCAAGTACGATGTTGACTGGACTGCCTATCAGAAACAGTTGAAAAAAGAGCATCGCTGGCACGTTGAAACTTATTAATGTGTAGCCTGATTTAATCTGATTTGTAGGGTGGGCTTTTGCTCACCCTATTTTTTTTTGAAACAGTTTTGAGTTTTGAGTAATACCAATTTGAAGAAATATTGCAGAATCAGAAATTAGAGATTTTCACCTGTAGGGAAACGGCACTGCCGTGTCCGGCCGAGAGTTATGACGCGAGGACAGATAATTTATATACGGTTAATAACCGTAGCAGCAATTTTTCACGCATGGTATAACTTATTCACCCAAGACAAGTGTAAAATATACAGTAAGCTCACCGAAAAAGGGAGATGACTGACATGGTATTAATTTCTACCCAAAAACTCACCTTTCAAGAATATCTGAACTATCAGGGAGAATCAGGTGTTTGTTATGAATTATATCGGGGGAATTTGATTGAAATGCCAACACCTACAGCAATACATATCAAAATTTGTGAATTCTTGGTTTACCAGTTCCGGCGCTTCTTTGCAACACATAACCTACCGCTAATGGCAATTGTGACTACCGCAGTCCGAACTGAGGAAAACTCTTCCCGCATTCCTGATGTTGTGATTTGCACTCGGAGTCTGTGGGAACAAGTCTGCGCGCAACCTGGTTCCGCAGTGCTGGATTTTGAAGAAAAACCGCTGTTAGTTATCGAAGTTACCAGTCAAAATTGGCGGGACGACTACATCCGCAAACGGGCCGAATATGACTTGATTGATATTCCTGAATATTGGATTGTAGATCCAAATCAGCCGAAAATACGAGTATGCAGCCGCCCCGAAAATGAAGGCAGTTATTCTCATCAGGAATTTTTGCCTGGAGATCAAGTTCAGTCTGTACAGTTCGCTGAATTTATTTTATCGGTGAATCAAGTGCTATCTCCGCCGCTAGTAGAAGATTTAATTCGAGAAGAAGAAGCACAGCTACAGCAACTAGGACAGCAAAATCAGCAACTAGAACAGCAAAATCAGCAACTAGAACAGCAAGTTAGTTCCGAAAGGCAGCGGGCCGAAATATTGGCGCAGCGGCTGCGAGATATGGGGGTAGATATGGATGCAGAACTTTAAATTGCCATGCAAAGTCTGGATGAATTAGTCAGATAGTGTCCGAAGATAAAAACCACAATAAAATAGGTTCGTAGTGAGGACTTTAGTCCTTGGATTTGGAATGCGGACTAAAGTCCTCACTACGAACCGTTTTTATTGGGAGTGATTGACCGGACATGATATGATATAGAGTCGGACTTTTTAAAGAAGTCGAGCCTGTGGGTATTCTGTGAATGCCCGGTTGTCCTACAATGATTGTAGATTAAGTGATTTTCTACGGGTCAAAGTCGTGGCTTTCAAAATTGGTTTGCTAGGTTTGGGTACAGTTGGCGCGGGAACGGCAGAGATTTTGCTCTCCCCAGATGGCCGCCATCCGCTGTTACAGGAATTGGAAATCTATCGGGTGGGAGTGCGCGATATTTCTCGAACTCGGTCTTTACAATTGCCAGAAAATGTGCTGACAACTGACCTAGAGGCGATCGCCACTGACCCGGATGTTGATATTGTAGTAGAACTGATTGGCGGATTGGAACCGGCGCGATCGCTCATTCTGCAAGCTATCGCCAACGGTAAGCACGTAGTCACCGCCAACAAAGCAGTTATCGCCCGCTACGGTAGTGAAATCTTCGACGCTGCTAACGCAAAAGGCGTTTACGTAATGTTAGAAGCTGCTGTGGGCGGTGGCATTCCGGTCATTCAAACCCTCAAACAATCTTTAGGTGCAAACCGCATCAAAAGTGTCACGGGCATCGTTAACGGCACAACTAATTACATCCTGACGCGGATGCAGACAGAAGGCGCAGACTTTGCCGAAGTGCTCGCGGACGCTCAGCAATTAGGTTATGCTGAAGCTGACCCTACAGCGGATGTAGATGGATTAGATGCGGCTGATAAAATTGCTATTTTAGCCTCGTTAGCTTTTGGTGGACGCATCAAATTAGCAGATATTCACTGCGAAGGTATCAGACAAGTTAGTGCGGCTGATATTGACTACGCCGATAAGCTGGGATTTGTGATTAAATTGTTGGCTATTGCTCAAGAAACTTCCCAAATTTCCGAGCAAAATGGGGATGCAGAAGGGGAACTCCTATCGATTCGGGTGCATCCTACTTTTGTGCCGAAAGCTCATCCGCTGGCGAGTGTTAATGGGGTTTATAATGCAATTTTAGTCGAAGGAGATGCGATCGGGCAATTGATGCTGTACGGGCGTGGTGCGGGGGCTGGGCCCACAGCTAGCGCGGTAGTATCCGACATTTTGAATGTGGCTGCTATCCTGAAAACCGAAACTGTGCCGATTCCCCATCCTTTGCTGAGTTGCACTCACCAACACTACTGCAAAATTGCAGAAATGCAGGAACTTGTGACTCGCTTTTACGCCCGTTTTCTGACGGGGGATACTCCGGGGGTAATTGGCAAACTCGGCACTTGTTTCGGCAATCATAAAGTGAGTTTGGAGTCAATCGTGCAAACGGGAATTCACGGCGATTTAGCAGAAATTGTGGTGGTGACTCACGATGTTAAGGAAGGGAATTTCCAACAAGCACTTGATGAAATTCGCGCGATGGAAGCAGTCGATAGTATTGCGAGCACGTTGCGAGTTTTGTAAGGATTGCACAAGGTTCGTAGTGAGGACTTTAGTCCTTCTTTTTCAAGGTTCGTAGTGAGGACTTTAGTCCTTCTTTTTCTGAGGATTAAAGTCCTCACTACGAGCCTTTTTTAGATTGTTTTTAGTTTAGTATGGATCAATAAAATTGGATTTTGTCGATCGCCCTACAGGAAGGCACTTGCTAGATTTCCTCTATGAAAAGTTTGCCAAACCCCAACTCCACGATACTCAGCAGCCCAGCAATCCGTCTATTTACATTCGGCACGAATCGGGGCAAGTTGTTGAGGGAAATTATACCATAGAAAAAGTGTTTGAAGACACTCGCACGGGTTTTTATGCTGAAAGTCGCCTTCCCGTTTCTGGGAATCATCCGCCCGTACTCGTGATTCGCGGATACGGTTCGTGGTATCCTTTCGATCGCGTTTTGGAAGATACACCCGATGTATTTATCGCAAAACTAGAACGCCAGTTAAAAGCGGCGGAGACTGTAGGCGCTGTTGATTGGCTGAAGCAACAATTTCACAGCGGTAATCCGGCGGATATCATCGGAGAAAGTTTAGGCGGCAAGGTTGCTCAACAAATTGTAGCAAAATACCCGGATTATTTGCGATCGACTGTAATTTTTAATTCTTTGGGCGTTGCGGAAAAGTTAGCTCAAACTTGCACCGCTAATAATGTTTTTCACTACTTTACTTTAGGCGAAAGGTATGCTTTCTGGGCAAATGAAGGCGATTACATACCGGGAAGGATTTTTGTGATTTCTCAGCAAGGGGAAAACTGGTGGTATAAAATCGAAGAGGCGATCGTCCGAATAGCCCGTTTTGAAGGCAAGTTTCCTAAAAGGCGAGTCCTGGTGGTAATATTGGCTCAGTGGCTGTTGTTAAATCGGCATAATGCGATCGTCCTAAACAAGAAAAAGCCGATAGTCGTTGAGATCGATCGCACGCAATTACAAATTTTCCGAAAAAGTCGCTTTACCTAAACTCCTACCAAAGCCTTTGATCCGCTAGATCGCTCATTTTCCCGCGCTGCGACGGCGAGTACCAGACAAAGCGCTGCGATCGCTTTTTCCCACTCTTCCTTGACGGCGGTGGGTTGAACCTCATCAAAGGCGCTAACCAATCGAGGAATCGATCGATCTAATGCAAGTCTTGGAATCGATTTGTGCATCTCAACTAAATGAGTTAAACTCTCTTGATTCTTCAAAAAACCGACTACCCATTTTGTGGCATGATCGGGACTATCAGGGACATTTTTAAGGCCTAATTCTGTTTGCAACCAGTCATAAAAAGCTGGGAGTTTTTGGGATAAGACAGCGCCAGCAGTAGGCAAAGTTTCTTTGAGTAAAGCAGTATCCAGACTTCCCAAAAGTTGATTTAACTCCGATGAATCGAGCAAGCTGGCTAAGGGGAGTGAAAGCAGGGCTTCGGAAGCGTCAGGGGATAAATTTAAAGTCCGAGAAAATGTTGGTAGCATTGGAAAGTATCTGGTAGAGATGATGCTTTCACTATGCCAGTGACGCACAAGAATTAATATGAGCTAGCTCATGTTAGCTGAATATGTTCGTAGTAAGGACTTTAGTCCGCATCCAAACTGAGGACTTTAGTCCTCACTACGAACCTATATTTGAATATTCTAAACAAATTCTCCTTTCGCCACCATCACCACTTTACCACCAACCAAAACTTCTATTTCTTTCTGATTTTTTTGAGCTTTCAACAACAGCAGCGAAGGTCTGCCAATCTCATAACCTTGTTCGACTCTCACATCAATCTTGGCTTCCCCACAATAACCATATTCTACCAAATATCCAGCCAAACAGCCATTGGCACTGCCCGTCGCCGGGTCTTCGGTAATTCCTAATGAAGGGGCGAAAACTCGGACGCTTAAATCATTAATGTCGCTGTAGGTTTCCGGGCAGAAAATTAAAATTTCTTTGGCTTCTGTAGTATTAATCAGTTCAAAATATTTGTCTAAGTTAACTTGAGCTTTTTTGAGCGCTGCGAGGTTTTTTAACGGTACAATGATAAACGGCACTCCGGTGGAAACTTCTTTAATCGGGAATTTTGCATCAATTTCATTGATTTCTAAATTCAGGATGCTGGCGATAGTTTCGGCTGATAAAACTTGACCGAATGTTGGCGGGTTTTGTCGCATCCATAAAATATCTACGGATTGATTATGATAATTAAAGGTGACAGGAATTTGACCGACGGCTAAATTGAGAATTACTCGATCGACCTTTTCGCCAATTATCTCTTGCTGCAACACAAACGCAGTGCCCAACGTCGGATGACCGGCAAAGGGCAATTCCTTCTTGGGCGTGAATATCCGCACGTCGTAGCCGTTATTTCGTTGATCGGGCGATCGAATAAATGTGGTTTCAGAATAATTGATTTCCCTCGCTATCAGCAGCATTTCTGCCTCTGAGAGCTCGGCAACTCCTGCGCCGCAAAATACAGCTAGCTGATTGCCAGCATATTTTGACTCGGCAAACACATCTACTATGTAAAAATTCATATTTCTCTCCTTTAAGATTAGAATACCGGGCGATTGAAATCGCGTCTATAAAAACAAAACCCGCCTCCGCGGGTTGAATACCAGGCGGTTAAAATTACGTTATCTTCTCTTTGTCTGCGGAGGCGGACATTGTTTGTGTAGGGGCGATTTCAATCGCCGACTTTTATCGACACTATTTCAAACAGCGAATTGCCTGCAACATTCCCCTGGCTTTACTGAGAGTTTCTTCATACTCCATGTCCGGGTTAGAATCGGCCACCAAACCAGCACCGGCTTGCACAGAAACTGAATGTTTATCGCCGCCATGCGATCGCACAACCATAGTCCGAATTGCGATCGCACTATTCAATTGTCCTTCAAAATCATAATACCCATAAACCCCAGAATACGGCCCCCGGCGACAACCTTCCAACTCATGCACAATTTCCATCGCCCGAATCTTTGGAGCACCACTAACCGTACCCGCCGGAAAAGCAGCTTTCAACAAATCCCAAGCCGTCTTATCCTCAGCCAATTCTCCGATCGCATTACTCACAATGTGCATCACATGAGAATAACGCTCAATTCCCATTAATTCATCAACCTTTACCGTACCACTGCGGCAAACTCTGCCCAAGTCATTTCTGCCCAAATCAACTAACATCACGTGTTCAGCAATCTCCTTCGGATCTTGCAACAATTCAGCAGCCAAAGCATCATCTTCTTGAACAGTTTTACCCCGGCGGCGAGTACCGGCGATCGGCCGCAAAGTTGCGATTCTCTTGCCATCCGCAGTGTTTTCTGCCTTCACCATAATCTCTGGACTCGAACCGATAATCTGCCAATCTTTGAAATTGAAATAAGCCATGTACGGAGAAGGATTGATCAGGCGCAAAGAACGGTAAAGTGCAAAAGGATCGCCACTATATTCAGATTCCAAACGCTGCGAAACAACTACCTGAAAAATATCTCCCGCTTTGATATAATCCTTAGCTTTTAAGACATTCGCACAATACTTTTCGGGAGTAGTATTGCTGGTATAACTCAATTCTGTATTTCCACTTGTGGAACGGGCATCTTGTCCATCATTGGGAGGAGTCCATTCTATCAGAGTAGATTGCTGAGAAAGTGGCGATTTCAGCTTGTTAACTAACTGAGAAACCCGATCGCACGCCGTCGCATAAGCCTCTGCCAAATCAACCCCAGTCTCGCGCAAATCCGCATAGGCGATCGCCCAAATCTTCCGTTTCACCTGATCAAAAATCAACAAATTATCAACCTGCATCCACAACCCATCCGGCAAATCCTTTTCCCCAGCCGGATACACAGGAACACGCGGCTCAATCCACTTAATTAACTCGTAACCCCAAAACCCAAACAACCCGCCAATTCCGGCTGGTAACTGCGGCAATTTCACCGGCTGATAGGACTGCAAACATTCAGTTAAAGCCACAAACGGATCGCCCGTAAATACTTTTTGGGAACCGTCGCGGTAAACTTGAGTTGTTCGATCGCCTTTTGCTTCCAAAATCCACAGCGGATCGCACCCTAAGAAACTATAACGCCCAATTTTTTCCCCACCTTCGATCGACTCCAGCAGAAAACTGTAAGGTTGACCGGCACACACGCGATACCAAGCAGAAACTGGCGTATCCAAATCGGCAACCCATTCTTGATACACGGGCACAAAATTGCCTTGTTTCGCCAGTTCGGAGAATTGTGAGAAATCGGGAAATATCATATACTTATTTTGCTATACAATCAATAAACAAAAGACGGAAACCAACATCCCTCCGGCGATTGGTACTCGCCAACAGCCATCACCGCCATCGGCTTGACGACGCGCAGCCCGGATTGCAAACACCAGCGAAACAAACTTCCATACCTCAGCGGCAAGTGAAAACCCAGCACATCTTCGGGACTGTACGCAGCAGCCCCCAAAAGCAAAACCTGCATATCTGCCTCGGTTTCGGCGACGCTGTGACCCAAAGTAGATATCGCACAAGTATAAGCCACAATCCGACCTTGCTGGTACGCAACTAACGGACAATAATTATTTAGGGCGTATTCGATCTCGGAAGTTCGATCGCACCCACAGACTTTTTCGCACAAAGCCACACATTCACCAACATCCTCACTAGCCATCGGCCGCACCTCAAACCCATACTGCGGCTGGCTGTGAAACTCACCCTCCATTAACACGAAAGGTTCTTTCACCTCGAAACCCAGAGAGGCGTACAGCGACAGCGAAGCCATGTTGAAAGATTCTTGCACCAAACGGATGCCCACAGCGTCCTGTCCCCTTTCCAGCAAGGCTTTCATGATTTCTCGTCCTGTCCCGCGGCCTTGAAAAGTTCGATCGACACTGACTGGCCCAATACCACGAATCGGGTTGCGTTCATCCATAAAACCGCAGCCCACCACCGTACCTTCACTCTCGGCTACGATGCCAAAATACGACGGATTTTCGATCCAAAACCGAGTAATTTCTGCCGCCGACTCCAGCGTCAGAAAGTCTGTATGAGGGAAACAATGGCGATCGGAAATATCTTTAAAAGCTTCATAATTAATGCGAGCGCAAACATTTATATCAGAAGTTTGCGATCGTCTGATTGCCACATTCATTTTTAATTTAACTTTAACGATTAAGTTTTAATTACATTAGAAGTTTGCAGTAGAATTCGGGCGTTGCGGGCTTAGCCTTCAACGCCCGAACACTACTGCAAACACAAGCTTACAAGCTCAGCCAAACATAGGCAATATTACTTATGCTTGGTTCAGCAATGCAGTCATGGCTTAAGGATCGTAAGTCTTCTTACCGGTGAACTTCACCTTAATCGGATCTGGATTGCTGCCAATATTGCGGTCAATCTTACCGACGTAGGGACGACCTTCGTTCACCTTCTCAGGGAACACGCCATCCTTGGGATGCAGGTACTCATTAGAACCGTCGGGAAACACGCGGTAAACTTTGTAGTTCGTGATTTTGAATTTTGCCCGCAGTTGCTGGCCGCCCAAAGCGATGCACTGCTCCTTGCGGGGCAGATACAGCAAGTTGTCGCCTTGACGCATAATCGCAGCGCCACCAGTAGGCATTTCAAACACTTGTTCCTTGGGGCTAGTCCAAGTGATAGCATACTTCTCTTCAACTAGCGCCTTGGTCAGCAAGCCGCCGGTGCTGCCGCCGAAGATGGGGGGTTGTCCAGTCAGTTCTTCTGCCATAGATATATCCAAAGGATTTTTACGGCATCGTATCATCGCCACTGTACCCTGTTCTCGAAATCGTAAGGAAAATTAACAGTTTTTTGGCGATCGATCTCTTCTGATAATTGATAATTAATAATTGGTAATTGATAATTGGTAATTTCTACGAATGCCCAAAAACAGAATTAGCCAGCAGGAATAAATACAAAATCAGCATCAAAAACGCCCATTGGTGCCTATGGCAAAGGCTTACCGCCCTGTTCCAGAAAATCGACTTCTTCCTGCTTCGTTCGACCATGCCGCCGCAGAGGCAGGTTTTGCAGTAAAAATTTTTCTGTGCTATCCTGCGTTGGGCGATCGACTAACTCGATCGCAACTGCCGCACCCAAACGATCAAAAACCCAGTTTTTACTGCAAGTCTTGTCGATCTGCACCGCCAGCATCCGACAAAAAGACTTTTTACCTAAGTAATATCCACACCGTGCACCCAAAAACGAGATTTTACACGTAAGTAGTATCAAATCCTCTCTGCATCGCAATAGTAAATTAGAGTTAACTTTTAACCGTCAACATCACCTAACGGTGCAACCGGAATTGATAAGCTATTGTGCATTTAAACTGTATCGTCAAGCTTGATCAAGTTCTTGGTGGGCATAAGAGCCTGCACAAAGAATACAATTCAGATGCGGAACAGCTTATCATTTTGATTATTAATTTTTGATTAACTTAATTTATAGCGATCGGCACAATATTGTAAGATTTCATTAAATACCTGTTACATTTGGACAGGAAGAACAAAAAATAGATCGTGGCCATTGCTCGATCGCTCTACCTTATTTTAACAAAACACCTTTGAATACGTAAGTAATTTTTAAGTTATGCGATTAATCTATACCTCATTTAAACATGGTTGTTTGCTAAAGGTCGATCGTCCGCGATCGATATTGGTTTAAGATGTGGCATTGTAGAATTAGGAATTGATTATAAACTGGGGAAGATCAACTATGCTGCCAGCTTCAGGAATTTCTGGTTACAACTTACAAGAACTGATTCACCAAGGGACTAACACAGTTGTTTATCGGGCAATATCGACAGCAGAAAAACAGTTGGTCATTCTCAAAGTTTTAAACACCGACTGCCCAACCCTAGAACAAGTCGCCCGTTTTAAACACGAATATCAGATCGCACAACATCTCGACTCTCAGTATGTCATCAAAGTCGATCGACTCGAAACTCATCAAAATCACTTAGTTTTAATCTTAGAAGACATTGGAGGGATATCCTTAAAAAAATGGATAAGCCCCCGTGAAAATCAACGACAAATCGCCGATCTAGAAACCGATAATAATTCAGTAGCGATTGCTACCAATCGCCCATTATCGCTTGCCGATTTTTTAAACGCAGCAGTGCCATTGGCAAAAGCTTTAGTATTCCTGCATCAAAATCAGATTATTCACAAAGATATTAAACCGCATAATATTATCATAAATCCCGAAACAAAGCAAGTAAAAATTGCAGATTTTAGCATTGCTTCCCGGTTAAGAAAAGAACAACCTGACTTGAAAAATCCCGATCGCCTAGAAGGAACTCTAGCATATATGTCGCCCGAACAAACTGGGCGCATGAACCGTGCTGTAGACTACCGCAGCGACTTCTACTCCCTCGGTGTCAGCTTTTACGAACTGCTGACAGGACAATTGCCATTTCGCAGCACCGATCCGCTGGAATTAGTCCACTGTCACATTGCCAAACAACCAATTCCTCTGCAACAATTAAATCCGCAAATTCCCCAAGTTTTGGCGGAAATTGTGGAAAAATTGATGGCAAAAAATGCCGAAGACAGGTATCAAAGTGCAGCCGGATTGTTAGCAGATTTAGAACGCTGCCAGAATCAAATAGAGAATTTAGGTACAATTTCTAATTTTATCCCCGGACAACTGGATGCAATGAGTCAGTTGTTAATTCCGCAAAAACTTTACGGGCGGGAAGAGCAAATAAAACAGTTATTGCAAGTGTTCGAGCGCGTCAGCCAAGGTAGCGGTGAAATTGTATCGGTAGGTGGCTATTCTGGGATTGGCAAATCAGCATTAGTACACGAGATTCTCCGCGATTTAACCAGGCAGCGCGGCTACTTGATTTCGGGCAAATTTGACCAATTCAAGCGCAATGTTCCCTACACTTGTTTCAATCAAGCTATGCGGAGTTTGGTGCAGCAAATTTTGAGCGAAAGCCAAGCTCAGATTGACTTGTGGCGAGAAAAACTGCTGGATGTTTTGGATGCGAATGCTAAAGTTGCGATCGAAGCCATCCCCGAATTAGAGTTAATTTTAGGCCCGCAACCAGACGTACCCGAACTCGGCCCTATTGAATCTCAAAAGCGCTTCAACCGAGTGATGCAGCAGTTAATTCAAGCAATTGCCACTGCCGAACATCCCTTAGTAATGTTTCTCGATGACTGCCAGTGGATAGATGCTGCAACAGTTAATTTATACGAACAAAATTGCCTTGAAAAAATTCCTTACTTGCTCGTAATTGTTGCTTATCGAGATAACGAAGTCAGCCCGACGCATCCGTTTATGCTGGCAAATCAGGCAATTCGGGCAGGGGGAGTTCCGATGACAGCTATTACTTTAGAACCGCTAACAATTGGCCGCGCTACTCAACTGGTTGCTGACACTTTGATCTGTGCCGCCGCGTCAGCGACACCGCTGGCAAATTTGCTCGTAAAAAAGACTGACGGCAATCCATTTTTTCTCAAACAACTGCTCAAGTATTTGCATCAAGAAGGTTTCCTAAAATTTAATCACCAGGCGGCTGAGTGGCAGTGGGATATCAAACATATTGAACGGCAGGAAATTTCAGAAAACGTTGTTGAGTTGATGGTGACAAAAATTCAAACTTTGTCAACCGCAACCCAACGAATTTTACAAATAGCGGCTTGTATAGACAATCAGTTTAGTTTGGATGTGCTGTCGGTGGCTAGCGGATACTCTTGGACGAAAACAGCACAGGATTTGTGGGAAGCGCTGCAAGTGGGGTTGATTTTACCTGTAGGAGATGCTTATCGGATACCGCAAGTATTTGAGCCGGAAGAGTTGGAAAAGTTGGGCAAAATGCCCGGACAGGTGTGCTACAAATTCATGCACGATCGCATTCAGCAAGCTGCTTATGCTATGATTCCTGACGAACAGAAACAAGCAGTTCATTTGACAATCGGGCGTTTGTTATTGCAAGGAAGCAGCGAAGCTGAACGCCAAGAAAGAATTTTTGATATTGTCAATCATTTGAATTTTGCTGGCGGCTTGATTTGCGATTTGAGTCAATATGAATTAGCAGAGTTAAACTTGCAGGCGGGCAAAACTGCGAAAGCTGCTTCTGCCTTTGAAACTGCGCTGAGTTTTTTCCAATCGGGCTGCAATAGTTTGCCAGCACAAAGTTGGGAAGATAATTATGCGTTAACTTTGGCGCTGCATTTTGAATTGGGCGAAGCGGAATATTTGAATGGGAAAAATGACGAAGCTTTGGTAATTTTCGACTTAATTATGCCCCAAACTAGGACATTATTGGAACGGTGTCAGGTTAATGAGTTGAAAATGACTTGTCTGCGGATGAAAAATGATTTGCCTGCTGCTTATCAGTTAGGTATCGATACGCTGCAATTTTTGGGAATTGAGTTTGAAGCGTACCCGGATGATGCGTATTTGCTGCGGGAGTTGGCGAAGACGAAGGCGATGATTGGGGAATCCATCGCAGATTTAGCCGATTTACCTACACTCACCGATCCGCTGCAACTCTCCGCCCACCAGATTTTGAAAGAACTTTACCCCATTGCTTACTTTATCAGTCCCAACGCTCAATTTTTGTGTGCGATGAAGTTTGTGCAGGCGACAATCGAACACGGTAATTGCAAAATTTCCGCCTTTGGCTACATTTTGTATGCCTTTACTTTGATTGTTAAATATCGCGATATTGAGGCTGGTTGCGCATCAGGAGAATTGTCTCTCAACCTCTACGAACAGTGGGATTCCAAAGAGTTAGGCGCTTGTATTTTGCATATTTGGGGCGGTTTAACTTTGCACCACATTAAATATATTGATGAGTGCAAGCTTTTTCTGATCAAATCTTTTAATAGCGGTTTAGAGACAGGTGCTTATCAGTGGTCGGGATATTCTGCGGTTACTTATCTGTGGATCTGCTTTTTAGGCAATGAAACGCTGCAAAAATCCGCCGAAATCATTGATGAATTTCTTCCAGTATTGGAGAAGATAGACCGAAATATGCTAGCATATTGTTTGCTAAATAAACAGACAATATTCCAGCTTACTTGTCCTCTGGATAGTGCTGAAAATCCGCCAAGTTTCATCGATGAACAGTCGCTTTTAGAATTTGCTGAAGCCTCGGCAGATTTGACGACTTCTTTTATGGTTTATCTCTACAGACTAACCGTGGCAAATTGGTTTGGGGAGGTCGATCGAGCATTAGAATATACTAATATGGGTGTTAAATTTTCGGCAGGTGCTGTCGGGACTTTTATGCTCCCGGTTTTTTGCTTCCACCGCGCTATCGCCCTGGCTGCTGCTTGTAAAAATGCCAGCGAGGCCGATCGCCAAATCTACCTAGAACAGCTCAGCATTAGCCTGGAAGAGCTTCGAGAATTTGCGAAAAACTGCCCTGCAAATTACCAGCACAAATATTCATTAATTCAGGCAGAAATCGCCAGGTTGTCAGGAGACAGCTATACAGCAGCACAACATTATGATTGGGCGATCGCCTCCGCGCTCAAAAATGGCTTCGTCCAAAATGCTGCCCTAGCCAATGAATTAGCTTCCCGATTTTATCTAGCACAAAATCGTTACAATCTCGCCAAAATTTATCTCAATGATGCCCGCTTTTGCTATATCGAGTGGGGAGCAACTACCAAAGTTCATCAACTAGAACAATCTCATCCAGATTGGTTTAACACCATCAGCGACGAGCCGATCGCAATAACTACAACTGCGAGTACAGCCGCTGATGTCAATATTTTTGATTTAAAAACAGTAATCAAAGCCTCTCAGGCTATTTCTAGCGAAATAGTCTTAGAAAAATTGTTGAAAAAACTGCTGCATATCATTTTAGAAAATGCAGGCGCCCAAACCGGGTGCATTCTTTTAGAACGAGACGGGTACTTGTTCGTTGAAGTGTCGGATAGCGACCAGCAGGATTATGCAATATTTGAAGAATTGCAGCCTGTCAAAAAGCACTGCCAAGTGCCTCTTTCTATCATCAATTACGTGGCGAGAACTCAGGAATCGCTGGTGCTGAACGATGCCACCCAAGAAAGCCTTTACCAATTCGATATCTACCTTCAAAATCAGCAGCCAAAGTCGGTTATGTGCGCGCCAATTGTCTATCAAGGAAAGTCGATCGGTATAGTTTATTTAGAAAACAAATTGGTAGCCGGAGCCTTTACTCGCGAAGGTTTGACACTTTTGGAAATGCTGACGGCCCAAGCAGCAATTGCGATTGCAAACGCGCGCTTCTACGCTGGCGAACAAGACAAATCCCGCCAGTTAGCTGAATCCCTAGAACACTTACAAAAATCTCAAGTCGAACTCGCCCAAAAAGAAGAGGAGTACCGCACTATTTTTGAGAGTGTAGCAGACGGACTTACCTTAATAGATTTGGAAACAGGAAAAATGGTGGCAGCAAACCCCGTAGTCTGCGAAATGTACGGTTATTGTCTGGAGGAATTCTTGAGCTTAAGTCCCTTAGCTCTCCTGCACCCAAACTACCTACATCTCTTCGACGAGTTTATCGCAACCGTCAGCTCGCGCCAAGAATTTTATTCTCAAGCTGTGATGCGGCGAAAAGACGGTACAGAATTTGACCTTGAGGTAAGAGCAAAGTTTTTTGAATACCGAGGAAAACCCCATGCTTTGTCAATTTGTCGCGATATCAGCCAGCGCAAAGCAGCGGAACAAGCTCTACAAACATCAGAAGCTCAACTGAGAGAGAAAGCGGAAAATTTAGAAGCTATACTGATCGAACTGCAACAAACTCAAGCACAATTAGTTCAAACTGAAAAAATCTCGCAACTCGGACAAATGGTTGCGGGAGTTGCTCATGAAGTGAACAATCCTATTAGCTTTATTTCTGGGAACTTGCATCACGTTCAAGAATATATTGCTGATTTAATTAAGTTGGTGAATCTTTATCAAGAAAGGTTTCCCGAACCGGGAGCAGAAATTGAAGAAGAAATTGAATCGATCGAGCTAGAATATCTATTAGCTGACTTGCCGAAAACTACCGCGTCAATGAAGATGGGCATCGATCGCATCCGCGACATTATGCAGTCTCTGCGCAACTATTCCCGTAGCGACAGTCTGGAAAAAAGAGCAGTTGACATCCATGAAGGCATTGAAACTACTTTAATGATTTTGTCTCACCGACTCAAGGCAAAGCACAACAGACCGGCAATTAAAATTATTAAACATTACGGTAATTTACCAAAATTAGAATGCCATCCCGGTCAAATCAATCAAGTATTTATGAATTTGATTGCTAATGCGATCGATGCTTTGGAAGAATCCAACACGGGCAAAACCTACGCCGAGATTGAACAAAATCCGAATACCATTATGATTTCTACGGTGGGTGTTTGCCAGCAAGAACCGCAAATAATTGACACGATTGTGATTCAGATTGCTGACAGCGGAGTGGGAATGCCGGAATCTGTCAGACAAAAATTGTTTCAGCCATTTTTTACAACGAAAGCAGAAGGCAAAGGTACGGGCTTGGGACTGTCTATTTGCTATCAGATAGTTACTGAAAGACATGGGGGAACTTTGGAATGTTTGTCTTCGCTAGAAGGTGGAACAGAGTTTGCAATTTGTATTCCGATGTAGGGGAGTCATTGGTCATTGGTCATTGGTCATTGGTCATTAGTCATTAGTCATTAGTCATTTTCGTTGAATTACGCGTCACAAAAACGGTTTGTAGTGAGGACTAAAGTCCTTTGATTTATGCGGACTTTAGTCCTCACTACAAACCGTTTTTTTATTATGGTCTGTCGAGCAGCGAAAATTTGTCAATTGATTCTAAACAATCGGAATAGTAAAGTGAAATTCACTTCCTCGGTCTTTTCCTGGGGAATCTGCCCAAATTTTACCGCCCCAGCCGGCGACAATCTGCTTGCAAATTGCTAATCCCAAACCGGTGCCGCCGGCGCTGCGCCGCAATGCTCCTTCTTCTTGATAAAATCGATCGAACACTATTTTTAAACTGCTCGCCTCTATTCCCCGCCCCGTATCGGCTACAAGCACTTCTACCATCTGAGAGCCGCTGCATTGCGCCCTTATGGTGACGCTTCCCTGCGGTGTGGTGAACTTGCAAGCGTTGTCTAGCAGTTTGGACAGTACCTCCACCAACCACTCGCCGTCAGCTTGCACTAGAGGCAATTCTTCGGATACTTCGGCGATAATTTGCGGCAACTTGCGATCGAGTCCGCCGCGCGATCGCACGCTGCTGAGGGCCAAATCAACGCATTCTTGCAGTGTCAGCGATTCTACATTCCATTTGACTCGCCCGCTTTCTAAGTGGGAAAGAGTTAAGAAGTCCTGCACGAGTTTCCGCATTCGATCGGCATCGCCGAGGGCAGTTTCTAACATGATTTTCCGCAATTTTTGGGGCATATCTGGTTCGGAGTTCAAACTTTCTAGACATACTTGAATCGTCGAAAGTGGAGTGCGGAGTTCGTGACCGGTGATGGCAATTAGATTGCTGCGAGTGCGGTCTAATGCTTCTAATTGTTGGTTGAGTTCTTCTAAATGAGCGTAGGTTTCGGCTTGAATTAAGGCTGCTCCGAGTTGGGTGGCGATCGCCTCTACTAAAGCAATTTCGTCTTGTTCCCAAGGCGAAGTCGATCGGCATTGGTGCATTTCCACCATGCCCAACACCCGCCCCTGATAAAGCACTGGCACCATTAACCAAGAGATAATCTGCCAATTTTTGACAGTTTTTTCTAGGGATTTTGTATTGACAATCAGCGGATGTTGTGCTGTGTCTTGGATGTAAACTCGTTCTTGCCGGGTGACGGCATCGCGGAATATGGGATTTTTCTGCAACTGCCAAGTCTGATCGAGCATGGAAGTAGTGCCTGGACGCAAAAACTCGCGATCGATCTTGACGGCAATATCTACGGCTTTGCACCGATAAATCAAACAGCGGCTGGCTGACAAAGCTGTTCCCAGTTCTTGTACTGCGACTTCGACGATTTCTTGCGGGTTGAGAGACTGCCGCATTGCCGTTGTAATGAGGTTGATCAGGCGTTCTTTGCGTTCCTGGGCGGCGATCGCGCTGTATGCTTTGAGCAGTTTGTGCTGGCCTGATTGCAAGTAGGTGACTAAGCGTTCGGCAAAAGCGTCGCTCAATTTGGGATTGGGAATTTTTGAGTCTTTTGGCGCACTTTTTTTGGGTTTTGCGGCTTTGGAAGCGGCGGATTTCCGCGTTTTTTTCGGTGCTTTTGCCAGATTGTAAGTTGTGCGCGCTCGATCGATCTTTTCGGTCAATTCCGGGCGATATTTGAGAATTTTATCCAGCAACAATTCGGCAGCTTTGCAGCTTACCTCGCGATCAAACGTCCAAATTCCTTCAAATCTACGAGCTTGGTCTATTAATAGCGGATCGCGATCGTCATGGTTGTCGATCGGCATAAATTTTTCTTGACAAATCAGACAAGTTGAGTAGTATTGCCCGAGTACGACTAAGTGCCACTCTTTACTTAATGTGTCCTCCGGTGCAAACGCGACAGTTTCGTGATGTTCCGAGGAATTTTTAAACTCAGTTTCCGGTGATGATAGCACGTATACCTGAGAGGAGCGATCGGCAATGCGCCGGTAGCGGTGAGCCTCATGGCGGTAGAAGCGCTCTTGCTGAAAGCTGGCAATGACTAGCGGTTCGTCGTCGGAGCCCGCCAAAACCAAGTCTTCCATCGCGTGAGACAGCGCTGTCATGGAAGATTTGAAATAAATTTGTGCCCGCAGATGGGGCAAAGCTTGCAGAAGTTCTGCCAGTAGCGAAATTGGGACGATCATCTAGCCTTAAGCGTGCATTTTTGCCGATGACAAAACAGGATCGGAGGTTTAGATCGATCCTGTTTCAGTATCTGATATATTGATGCTTCATGACGCGACTGTTTATGTCCGATCATACTAGCAAGCCCTTAGACGAATCTAAGCCTAGGTATCTTTCAAAGACCTTGAGCTCATCCCAAAGTCACTTCTAAACCAATACGGTTGGGTTAACATTTTTTTGTCATTGCCAGCCCCCCGCGTTAGCAATCGCAGTATCTGTTTTTCACAGGTATTGCCGACCGCACTGTATGATCCCAAGCGTATTGACTTATAAACACCTGTTTTTACGTCTTGGTTTTGACGCTAACTCATCTATTCAGACCGACTTCGGGTCAGCGCCAGTCCCACCATTGAGACTCGCGCCGACACCGCTGGCGGATATCTTGCATTATACTATCCTTAAGCTATTTGATATCAGTGCCATAAGTATCGGTTGTTGGCCCTTGATATCGCGATCGCAGTTTTAAGTTTTTCTCACCCAAGCCTAAAACCTTGAGTTTTCCTCGGCTGCTAGTAGCACTCGCGCTGGCTGCTAGAACTCAGTCCATCGCCGGAAGGCTTTTGGGAAGCTACCGCCAACAGCGCTCCCTGAAGCTAAAGTTCCGCTCTCAGCGGAACTTCAGCTTAAGTTAACACTTTCCCAAAGGCACGGCGCCGTGTCCTTACTTGGCGTTTATTTAAGCAAACCTGATATCATTCGATCCAAAAAAACGCTAGTCCTACTTGGCATCACCCGGGATTAAAACCTTATCAATTACGTGAATAACGCCGTTGCTAGCTTTGATATCAGCTTTCACAACATTAGCGCCGCTAACAGTAACTTTGCCTGCTGCAACTGCCACCTTCAGCGAGGTACCTTCAACACTTTTAACATCGCCGGATTTCAGGCTAGTAGATAAAACCGCACCAGGAACAACGTGGTAAGTCAAAACCTTAACAAGTTTGGCTTTATTTGCTGGTTTGAGCAAATCATCCAACGTTGCTTTTGGCACAGCAGCAAATGCCGCGTCTGTCGGTGCAAAAACAGTGAAAGGGCCTTTTCCTTGCAAGGTTGTAACCAAACCTGCTGCTCCCAAAGCCTTTGTCAATGTCTTGAATTGAGGGTCGCCAGATGCAATAGCGACAATATCGTTAGCAGCAGCAACTTTTTCCGGTGCGTTAGGGGTTTTCACATTTCCTGCAACTTGTTGAGTTGGGGTTGCAGTAGCAACATTGGTATTGGAGTTGATGTGAGCCCAAGCCGGGAAACCAATCAACGCGCTAGCGCCGATTACTCCTGCAAAACCTGTAAGTTGTTTCATCCAGCTAGGTACATTTGAATTTTTCATTACGCTTGCATTTCCTTATGACAATAAAACAGTGAACATGAATTCTTGTGTTAGCCAAATCTCCACAAAAGGTAAGGTTGCCAGAGGCTAAGGTAGAGAGAAAATTCCCTGGCATTCCCGATCGACCAAAACTCCCTAACTATAACGCAAGCTTAGGGAAAAAGAGGCTCAACCGCTAAATCTGTAACTCAAAACCTCAATCACCGAACCTGTTTGGGGTAAGTCAGCGGATTTGATCGAAATCGTATCCTGATCCAATCTTCGTACTGGTGTACCATCCATCAGGGCCAAGAATTCATCTAGCGGCACTAAATCGCACGCAGCAGCATCGGCGGCTGGCGTTTTAAAATGCGTGGGAATCACCATCTTTGGTTTGAGAAGTTGCACAGTTTGCTTCGCTTCCGCCGGAGTGTAAGCTTTCGGCCCTCCGCCCACGGGAATCAGCAGGATATCCGGGCGCCCGATCAAGATTTGTTCTTCAATGCCGATCGGCCCTGCCACTCCACCCAAGTGTAAAATCTTAATACCAGCTTGCTGCCACAGCCAAGCCACGTTCACCCCAAACCGCCGTCCTCCCTCACGGTCTTTCTGCGTGCGAATCCCTTGAATCCTGAGCCCGTTCGATCGATAAGCGCCCGGTTCGTACAAAAGACCGGGATTGCCCGAAAATCCGTCTACCGCCCCTTCATCGAGCAACCGGCTGCTAATCAGAATCAAATCTGTAGGTACTTTAGGAGAGCGGTAGCCAGCCGTACAGCCCAGGGGGCGAAAAGGATTCACCAGCACCCTCGCACCGCCTCCTGTAAACAAAAAGCAAGTGTGCCCCAACCACTTAACCGATAAAGAATCAGCAGTTTGAGCTTGATAGCTTTCCCATCCAGATGGCAAACCAGTCGCCAAAGCTGCTAGCAAACCCGTCTGTGCGTAACGTATTAATTGTCGCCGTTTCATCTTGTGGTTGGGTTATCGGGTGTTGGTCGTTGGTCGTTTGTTGTTATACCATAAAACACAGTGAGTCGATTTTAGATTTTAGATTTTAGATTTTAGATTTATATTGTGCGCGATCGATTAACAGCACTACGAACCGAAGAGCCTTCTTGCTTCTTAAAGTCTTTTTAAGAAATTTCGCAATAACTGCTTTCCCGAAGTCGTCAAAATACTTTCCGGGTGAAACTGTACGCCTTCAATGTGCGGATATTCTCGATGCCGCACGCCCATAATCGTTCCGTCTTCCACCCAAGCCGTAATTTCCAAAACTTCTGGACAACTCTGCTTTTCAATTACCAAACTATGATAGCGAGTTGCAATCATCGGCGATTCCACTCCCACAAAAACCCCGACTCCTGCGTGTTCTACCTGAGAAGTTTTGCCGTGCATCAACACGGGTGCAGAAACAATTTTGCCACCAAATACTTGACCGATACTTTGATGTCCGAGACACACGCCTAAAATTGGTAGAGTCGGCCCCAATTCTTTGATTAATTCCAGGGAAATTCCCGCATCTTCCGGCCGCCCTGGGCCTGGAGAAATTACCACTGCTGCGGGCTGCAATCGGCGAATTTCTGCTAAGGAAATTTGGTCGTTACGGTAGACTTGGACTTCGCTGGCTACGGGTAACTCAGCACCGAGTTCTCCTAGATACTGTACCAAATTGTATGTAAAACTGTCGTAGTTATCGATGACTATAATCACGGGTTAAGTTGGATTTTAGGTTTGAGATTTTAGATTTTAGATTGAGTCGCTGCCTGAATGCAATAGTTTGAAGATTTTAGATAGATGCCCAAGATTAAAATAGCTGCAATATGTAGGAATAAAACCAAAAATCTCAAATTGGTCATCTAAAACCTAAAATTTGCCTGGCCCATAAGTTACTAAGTAGATAGGCGGAAATGAACCTTGCTGTGTAACAGAATGTGTATTGCTATCATAACCTCTGCGTTGGCGAAGCCTGCCCGAAGGGCTTATGCTGCGCTTCACTTCGTTTCACTCTCTTCGGACATACTTATGTATTTTTCCACTCATTTACTTAACGGACGATCGCAATTTGAACCACCGCCCACAACGCAGGAAGCAGAAGTGCAGCAGCGACAATTGCCGCAGCCATTGCGGATACCAGAACGGCTCCGGCAGCGCAGTCTTTGGCAATTTTGGCGAGTTCGTGGTAAGATTGCCCGACAGTCAAGTCTACCACCGATTCGATCGCCGTATTTAACAATTCCATTGCTAAAACTATGCCAATTGTGACACCGATCACAGATATTTCTACAGGTTTTAGCTGCAAAAACAGTCCGAGTCCGATCGCCAAAGTGCCAATAATAGTGTGAATCCGAAAATTGCGCTGAGTTTCAAAGGCATAAGTCAGCCCACCCCAAGCGTATCTGAAACTCGTAGCTAAACTAGAGGCGATTTTCCAGGACAGTTCTCGTCTGTATTTCAAGGGCTTTTTTGACTCGTGGACTGTCGGGCTCGAAGAGTCTTGAGGCATGATCGCAAACGGTGGGATGTTTGGTGAAATTGACGGTCTATCTATTGTCATAACAACCAACTTTAAGTTACAAAGATGAATTCAAGCTAGACTTGTAAAATTCACTTCATCAAGTCTAGGTAACTTTCCTCAGCTTTTGGTAAAGTTTTGATGTAATTTTAGAGATTTATGTTGGCCTTGGCATGATTGATTAAATCAGTATCAACCTCAGTTATGGTGTTTGGATCTCAAGACCGATCGCGCGCAACAATGTTTCTTGTCGATCGAGCATTTCAGTCAGACTTGCTTCATCCGGGTGATCCCACCCCAAAAGATGTAGAAAACCGTGGGATGCCAGCCAAGCTAGTTCGGTCTTCAGGGGATGTCCTTGCTGCTGGGCTTGTCGCTGGGCTGTATCGATCGAAATCACGATATCACCCAAGTATAATGGCTCGGATGACTGCATTTCCTCTAGCTGAGGACAGTTTACCTCTAAAGCTGCAAAAGCTAATACATCGGTAGGTCGATCGAGCTGGCGGTACTGGGCGTTGAGGGCTTGGATATCCGGATCGGCGGTTAAACGCAGACTGACTTCATAGCCGGGAGCCACTGGCACATCCGCCTCCTGGTTTTTCAGCCAAACGCTAAACCAATGTTCCCAGGTTTCGGCGGCAATCTCCCCGCTGGGTTGATTTTCCGGGCGGTTGTCAGCGTCGGCGAGTCCATAACAGTCTTCGACGTTCACCTCGATTAGCATTTTTCGCATCTCTTGTCAAGCAATATATTCAATTTTTTTACAATTTGAGAGTGTGCGATCGGGCTAATAGACTTTTTGCTTTTAGCAGGCAGATTACAGGAATCTGTTGAACATTGCAACGGTTCGATCGCACAATCACATCAAACGGCGCGGTATTTAACCCGCGGAGGCGGGTTTTGTCTGTATCGACGCGGTTTCAACCGCCGGGTATTCTAAGAGTTGAAATAATGATCGAGAAAAGCCAAACCGACGAGTACGCCCAAAAGTCCACCCGCCGTCAAAGCAAAATGAAACAAAGAAGTCGCCCGCTTGCGAACCATATTCCGCATCGCCAGCTTGACATAACTCGGTGGAGGTGCATTGTTTGTCGGCGGTGTCGCAGTTTCGGGGGCGAGCTCTTCGGAGGCGGGAGTTGTTGAGGGAGGTTGATTCATAGTGGTTAGTTTAGGAGGTTAACAGAGAGGCTGCTGAGCACAGACTCGCCACGATGTTAACAAAAATGTAACGTTTTGTGTAGTTTTTTTTAGGTTTCGGATAGAGATCCCCCTAAATCCCCCGAAAGCAAGGGGGACTTTGAGAATACTCTTGTCCCCCCCTTCTTTAAGGGGGGTTAGGGGGGATCAGTCTTAACTAAACCATATTTTCAAATGGAGATCCCCCTAAATCCCCTGAAAGCAAGGGGGACTTTGAGAATACTCTTGTCCCCCCCTTCTTTAAGGCTACGGTGTACACACAAGTCGAGTTGGAAATCAAATGATGGAAAAAACGGAAATTTATTTTTGAAATCCTTGATTTTCCGTCAACCATTATCAATAATTTAAAACTATTGATAAAAACTTCGCTCATCTAAAAACCTTGCCTACTAAGGGTTGTGTCAGACACAGCCAGGTTTGTAGGAGTTGTGTGTACACGGTAGCCTTAATAAGGTGGGGACAAGAGTTATTCTTTGTTCTCAATCGGGAGCGTCATCAAAATCGGGGCGCAGATTAACAAAAAATTTTATTTTTTATGTAAAAATTTCAATATCAGTTATCAACTTATTTTACTAAAAATTACTCTTAATATGTGCTTTAAAAATAGAATTTAGCTGAAATTTTGCTAGCTCTTTTTTGGGAACTTTTTCTACTAAACAGCGTCTGGTTAAAGATTGTATAATGTGCATAAATTTAGCTTGAGATACTTCCATATTAGCGGGTTTTTGGGAAATATCTATCGGTTCATCTTGATTGGCTAGCCAGCTGATCACATTTTTTTCTAATTCTGATAACCGCTCTAACTGCGATTCTAAATAGGTTTCTATGTCACCTAAAAACAACTCATTTTCACCTGTCATAAAAAGGAAAACTTTCCCGTCAAAGAACTCTACAAGTGTTGAAGCAATAATATTTAACCAAGCCGGATGACTTTGATATAGTGTTATTAATTAATCCCATCTTTCCTCATCTTGTAAATCTTTTTGTCTCAAGATTTCTTTGGCTTCTTCTCCTAATCCTTGAAGTTGTAATACTCTTGTATGTTTGTTTTCTTTTTCTAAAGTCTCTATTTCACCAGGGTTTTCCCAACTAATTAAAATTAAACAACTTTGATGAGATAAGGTAGCAATTTGCTGAAAAAATTTACAATAATCTTTATAGTCTGTTAAATACTGACCCGCTAAGTTACCAGTTTTAAAAATATTCTCCAGGTCGTCAATAATTACTAAACAACGAGATGAGCGAAAATAATCTATTACTTCAGGTAATGGAGTTGATTGGGATTGAGAAAAAAACTGTTTAAGTTCATCTTTAAGATTGATCAGTTTAGGCAAATGCTCAAGACTGCGATAAATAATATAATCGAATTGTGTGTTAATTTCTGAGATTAATTTCAGGGTTAAAGCTGTTTTTCCGATACCACTCAATCCATAAATTGTGATTAATTTAGTCTTATTTTCTAAAATCCATTCTTTAAGAGTGGAAATTTCTGAATTACGCCCATAATTATAGTTTAATTCTGGCGCTGTTGTTAGATCAACTATTGGGGATTGATTTTCCGTTTGGGGATGGCGCGATCGCTTTTCTATATCTTCTAAAGATTGGGAGTTTTCTCTACAAATATTTATATGACTATTACTAATATTATTACTATTAATCTGTGGATAATTAAGAAAACTGTAGATAGTAGATCCCGCTTTATTTTCTAAAAGAGAACGCACATTCCCTTGTTTAATATCTTCTTGAAAAACCTCAGAGAGAAGTTTCCATAATTTTGCACCCTCTTTTTTAACATGATCATAACTATACCCATTATTTACCGCAATTTTTTGAAAATTTTGACGTTGTAAAACACTTTCTAATATAGATTTTTGTAAAGAATCAAGATGTTGTCCTGTTTTAGCGAATACCTGGTCATCGGTCGATTTTGACAATTCTTGAATGTCCATAAATATTTTTTAACCTGACTCAATCTTTTTAGTTTAGCCACCAAAACCCACTTTTTGCCACTAAAAGTTAAGTTTTGTAAAAATAGAGCTAAACAGCGCCACTCAAACCCACTATATCACACCAAATCCCCCTATACTAATTTAGCCACTAAATGCCACTCTAATCTAAAAACTATAAATTACAATCTTAAATGTTAACCAATTTTCAAGAATAAATCACATGAAAACACAAATTTGTGATGAAACAGCAACATCAGTGCCTTTTACCCTAAGTTTTGTAGAAAGGCTCGACCAAGCATTGTATGATGAAGCGATTAAGGGTTCAGAGATACTAAAACAATCCTATGATCCTGAAACTCAAACATCGAATATTCCGATATATGCTGGTACTTCATTGACATATGATGATACATATAGCGGCCTTCTTTCGGGTAAAGATGATTCAGAGCAATCTGATACTTAAAGCTGAAATTTTCATTAGGTGAAGACCATTATCATGGCTTTCTGCATAAAATAAGATAGATTATACGGTACGGTAGGGTGCGAAGCATTCTATCGTCCCGCTTTAAGCTGTTAGCTATCGTAAGTAGTAAAATCCTGATTTGGATACCGCATAAATATTAATTAACCAACATATAGCGGTTCTCAAAAAAGTGAGGTATGCCCATAGCCCATAGCCCTATGCCCTATGCCCTATGCCCTATGCCCAGTCGTACCTCATCTTTCTGAGAAAGGCTATATCTGATTCATCACCCCAAAACGAGATTACAAATTAAAATATGATATTAATTTTTACGAACAAGCAGGATACACACACTGATGAAGTTATCAGAAAACTACATAAAAAAGATATTGAAGTTTTTAGATTAAATTCAGAAGATTTGCTTCGGAAATATCAGGTAAATCTTTACATTGATGAAAATGGTTTATGGAATGGAGAGATTACTGACGAACTTGGTAGAATATTAAATTTAGCAAAACTAAAAGTAGCATGGTTGAGAAAACCTGACTTTGATTTTTTTGGTAAAATTGCTGAATCTACAGAGGAACAGTTTATAGTTTCAGAAACAAAGGCTTTTGTCAATACACTATACTCTATACCCAGTATAAAATGGATAAACGATCCATTGATCGCCAATCAAGCGAAAGTTAAATTTCAACAACTTTTACTGGCTAATAAATACGGGGTCAAAATTCCCAAAACACTGATAACAACACAGCCAGAAACAGCCAAAGAGTTTTTTATAGAGTGCGGAGAAGAGGTCTTAGTTAAAACCATTTATACTGGAAATGTAACAATCAACGGTATGAATCAAGGAATACCGTCAAGAAAGATTGGCAAAGATGATTTTTATAAAGTCTATAAAAACATTTCTTTATCACCTACTCAATTGCAAGAATATATCGAAAAAGCTTTTGAATTAAGGATTACAATTATTGGTAAAAAGGTATTTGCAATCAAAATTGATTCACAAGCCCATGAAGAGACCAAAATTGATTGGCGACTCCATACTCAAATTAATCCACATTCTATCTTTGAACTACCGGCAAAAATAGAAAAATTCTGCATCGATTTTTTGGAGGAGCAAAAACTATTATATGGGGCGATGGATTTTATTGTGACTCCCAAGAATGAATATGTGTTTTTAGAAAATAATCCTTTTGGTCAATACCTTTGGCTAGAAATAGAAACAAAAATACCATTAACGGAAGAGATTTGTAATTTATTAATAAGCTATCTTGATGCTTGATTACTGTTTTTTGGGCTTCACCCTTCGACGAGTGAAAGTTGTGCGGTATAGTCGATCGTAAAATCATATCCGGCGCGCTCGTACACCGTATTCAACAACGCCTGTAAATCCACAATTGGTTCCACATCGCCGCCACGCAAAGGCAAAGGAAAAGCCGGAATTGCATCCGGTAGATTAAACAAATACAAATCAGCCATAGGGCGACAATCTCCCCGACTCACCAAAATCCGATAACTTCCCTCAATATCATTCCCAAAAACAGGCAAAGGTTGGTAACTTCGCAGCAAGTCAATTTCCACTAAGTGCGATCGACTTCCGAACACCTTATACCGTTTTTCCTCATACATCTCCCGCCCTTTGCCGCGCTTGTTCGTCGGCGAAAGCACTTCTATTACTGTAACTACTTTCTTAGTTTCCTGTTCTATTACCTGCAAATAACTTTCTCTAACTTCCACCGTTGTAGGCACTCTCACTCTCAAAGCCGTCACAGGCGGCGCGATGACAGCGACATTTCCAGTGCTAGGAGTTGCTGGAATTGGCGATCGCTGTACGGCCACATCGGGAATACCGACCAATAAAGCATCTTCCCCGCTGATTTGATAAATTCTTTGTTCGATGTCCACTAAATACTTAGGCAGCAGTTGCGGAGTCAAAAAATCTGCGATCGCTACTATCAACCGATTGTGAACCGCCCGCCAAAAGTCAGGACTTTCTAAATAGGGATTCATCCCCGGAAATGGATTAGGCATAGTAATATATTGTTGAAATTTTCCACTACATTAACCTCTCACTCCCGTCTCCCGCAACCAAGCATCAGCCCAAACAGCATCCGGTTCCGACAGCGCAGGCACTGGTTCGGCAGTATAATCGATTCTAAAATCATAGGCGGCGCGATCGTAAACCCCATTTAATAACGCTTGTAAATCTACAATTAGTTCCGCATCACCCGCGCGCAAAGGCAATGGAAATTGAGGAATCATATTGGGTAAATTGAAAAGGTACAAATCTGCCAAAGGCTTTTGATTTGCCCGACTTATCAAAATTCGATAATTTGCCTCAATCTCGTTCCCAAAAACTGGTAGAGGTTGGTAACTTCGTAGCAAGTCAATCTCTATCATATGAGTCCGACTACCAAACACCTTTTCTCGCTTTTCTTCATACATTTCTCGCCCTTTCCCAGGACGCTTGTTGGCGGGTGACAGCACTTCAATCACTGTCACAACTTCCCTAGTTTCTGTATCTCGCACCTCTAGATAGGCTTCCCTACATTCGACAGGTACTGGCACTCTTACTTTCAAAGCTGTCACAGGTGGTGCGGCAACTGCGATATTAGAAGAAGTAGGGTTTGTTTGAATTGGAGAGCGCTGCACGGTGACATCAGGAATCCCCACTAATAGGGGATTTTCCCCGCTAATCTCATAAACTCTTTTTTCAATATCGACGATATATCTTGGCAGCAACTGCGGTACTAATGATTCAAAAATGCTACTAATTAGCAAGTGATGTACTTGGGGCCAAAAGTCAGGACTTTCTAAATAGGGATTCATCCCCGGAAAAGGATTAGGCATGATCTTACCTCCCGTTTACTACTATCATTTTACCCGATAGATTAGAAAAACGCAGACAATATCAAACTATCATCTGCGTTAATCCCCGTGCATCTGCGGTTAAAAAACTCCCCTAAAAATCGCCATAACTACTAATAGCAGCCTGCAACCTCCCGATCGCATCATCAACCGAAATCGCCCCCAACTCCCCAGAAGCACGAGTCCGAACATTCAAACTATTCGCCTCAACCTCCTTCGCACCCACAACACACATCACCGGAATTTTATCCTTCTCAGCATTGCGAATCAACTTGCCCAAACGCTCACTACTCTCAACTTCCGCGCGAATATTCAGCGCCTTCATCCTCGCTTCTACTTCCTTAGCAAACGGCAAAAAATCCTCGCTAACAGGCAACAACCGCACCTGAATCGGCGCTAACCATATCGGGAAATCCCCCGCATACTGTTCGATCAAAATCCCGATTAAGCGCTCCAAAGAACCGAAAGGAGCGCGGTGAATCATCACCGGACGCTTGCGAGTGCCGTCTTCAGCAACGTATTCCAAATCAAAACGTTCGGGCAAATTGTAATCTACCTGAACAGTTCCTAATTGCCATTCTCTATCCAACACATCTTGGAAAATGAAATCGAGTTTCGGGCCGTAAAAAGCCGCTTCCCCAATTCCCTCAAAATAATTCATTCCCAAAGTTTCTACCGCGCGGCGGATGGCACCTTGCGCTTTTTCCCAAGCTTCATCGGAACCGATGTATTTCTCTAAATTGTTCGGATCGCGGAAACTCAAACGCGCCTTGAAATTCTTCAGTTGCAGACTCTTGAATACTGACAGAATCAAATCCACCACACTCAAGAATTCAGCATCCAACTGTTCCGGCGTGACAAACAAGTGGGAATCATCCACCGTAAAACCGCGCACTCGCGTTAAACCGCCCAATTCTCCCGATTGTTCGTAGCGGTAAACTGTGCCGAATTCGGCTAAGCGCATCGGCAGTTCGCGATAGGAACGCAACTCGCTTTTGTAAATTTGAATGTGAAAAGGGCAGTTCATGGGTTTCATCACAAAACCCTGTTCATTTGCAGCAGCTTCCTCATCTTCTGCCATCAGCGGAAACATATCTTCTTTGTATTTCTGCCAGTGTCCCGAAATTTTGAACAAATCGACTCTTGCGATGTGCGGTGTCACAACTTGCAAGTAGCCGCGCTTGATTTGTTCTTGTTTCAAGTAATCTTCTAAAATACTTCTCAAAATCGTGCCTTTGGGCGTCCACAGCGGCAAACCGGGGCCAACTGCATCGGCAAAAATAAATAAGCCTAATTCTTTGCCGAGTTTGCGGTGATCTCGCCTTAATGCTTCTTCTTTGCGGTGCTTGTATGCTTCTAACTGTTCGGGTGTTTCCCAAGCAGTGCCGTAAATGCGCTGCAACTGAGCTTTGGTTTCGTCGCCGCGCCAGTACGCGCCCGCGAGACTTTCTAGCTCGATCGCCCTGCCATTGATTTCACTGGTATTATCCAAATGGGGCCCAGCGCACAAATCCCACCATTCGTCACCCAAATGGTAAAGAGTAATCGGTTCAATCAAACCTGCCAAAATTTCTAACTTGTAAGGTTCGTTTATCTCCTTAATTCTGCGCTCCGCTTCCTCGCGGCTGACTTCTTCCCGAGTTACAGGCAATTTGCGGTTGATGATTTTGATCATTTCTTTTTTAATTGCCTTGAGATCCTTTTCGGTAAAAGGTTCGGGGCAATCAAAATCGTAATAGAAACCGTTTTCAATCCAAGGGCCAATTGTGACTTGGGCCTTGGGAAATAACTTCTGTACCGCCATCGCCATAACGTGAGATGTGGTGTGGCGAATTTTTTTTAGTTGTTCCGACTCACTCGTGCGGGGCAACTCAATCTTAACGGACTCTTCTGGAGCGTTCATGGATTCTGAGCTAGACATCGGCTGAATTAGCAATTAATGAGAGTTGCAGTTGCTTCTATCTTACTCAGAATGGGACAGCAACCGCCGACTTGCCGCTGGGGGACTCTTAAAGGAGTGCTAACTAACCGTAGGGTGCGTCAGCGGGGCACAGTCTTTAGCCTGGGGTAGTCACATTCAGCCCGCTGACGCACCCTACAAGAGCTGCTGACACTGTTAATTTTATTCACGCCCACCTGCTAATTTTTGTGAATTATTGAATTTTTGTTAAAAATATGTTAATTTTTGTAAACCACCCTTAAGGTTATAATAGATAAATAACTCAATTTTAATCCATGCTTAATTCCAATTTGCCGGAATCAGAATTGCTCAAAGCGTTACTGGAACCGCTGTTAGAGGATTTTAATTACTGGTTCGAGCGATCGAGCAACCTCTTAGAAACTGAGGAAATTCATTTTTTGAGCGGCGAAGCTCAATCCGACTTGCTGGCGCGAGTCAAACAGGCTCAGCAAGAAGTAGGCGCAGCTAAAGCCCTATTTCAAGCAACTGGAGGTCAAGTTGGGATTGAAACCGCAGCACTCATGCCGTGGCACAAACTGCTCGCCGAATGCTGGCAAGTATCGGCGCGCTTTCGCTCGTGGCAGTCAGCTCCCCCTGGAAAATAAGAAGGCGAGTTACAGTTAAACCCGCAGTCTCATCTCAAACCTTGGGAAAGTCGCGGCCGACTTGACAAACTCAAACCGATTTCCAGTTAATAAGTTATTACTTGCTGAAACACATTTGTAAATTGCTGTGGCTGTTTAGCCCGGAGGAGAAAATAATGTTACACCTGCTTTATATTTTAGCTTTCACCGTTCTGGCATTTTTGGCTGTCAGTAACTTAATCCGCAGTCTAGTCAGCGTAGGTATGGAATCCCAACGCCCTCAACAATTCAGGGCAAATAATCGCTACGCATCCTATCCTCGCTCTCAAGCCGTACCCCATCCCGAACTATTAGACGAATACGGAAATATTGTCAACGAACCGTTGTTAGTGATGCGTTCGCTGACTGTCCAAGACGCGCGCGAACAATTAGATGCTCTCTACAAATCATCTCCCGGCGGCAGCGACGAAGGAGGCGAACTAGCCTGAACCAAGCACAGCCAGTCGATTTGAGATTTTTGATTTGAGATTGACTCGGAAAATGAATCAGGGAGCTTAAACAAAAGTCTAAATTTTAAGCCGCTTTAAAGATATTCTGTAGGGACACAACAATGTTGTGTCCTTATTTGTAGAGCGGGCTATTCAGAATTCGTAGAGTTCAAATTTTAGGCTGCTGGCATTTCTGAAAATCGCTGCCAACCCTTTTCCCCAAAGCCAAAATCGAAGATTTCCGGGTGGAGAATTTCTGCTAAAATTTCTAACGAATCCACCAATCTCGGCCCCGGACGATTAAAGTAAGAATTGCCGTCAGTTATGTAAACTTTCCCGGTTTTTACTGCTTGCAAATCTTGCCATTCTGCGTATTTAGTTATCTGCATTGCTTCGCTGCGAGTGCGGTTTAAATCAAAGCCGCAAGGCATGAAAATAATTACATCGGGATTAGCTTCTACTAGCGATTCCCATTTTAACCACGGGGAATGTTCCCCGACAATGCCAAACAGCGAATTGCCTCCCGCCATTGCCACTAATTCGGGAATCCAGTTTCCCGCAGCCATCAAAGGTTCAATCCACTCGATGCAGGCTACTTTCGGAAGTCTCTGTTTTGTGGTAAGAATAGATGATGCTGGGATTTTGGATGTAATAGCATCGATGCGGGATTGCAAAAGCGCGATCGTACTTTTGGCATCGACACCCAAAGCAGCAGCAACTCGCTCAATATCCGTCCAGATTTCTGCCAGCAAATTTGGCTGCAAAGAAATAATTTCCGGCTGGCTATTTACCAACGTGCTTACCGCCTGTTCAACCTCTGTCAGAGAACAAGCGCAGACTTCACATTGAGCTTGAGTGATGATGTGAGTTGGCTGCAATTTTTCCAAAGTATCTATTTCTACTTTATACACGCTCAGCGCATTTTGCAACAATTCTGTCACGCGGTTGTGAATTTCGCTGCTAGTTCCTTCGGGATTAAATTTGGGCTGAGTGCAAACAGGTAAATTTTGGATTTCCGGGGGATAGTCGCATTCGTGGGAACGGCCCACAATTGCATCGGTTAATCCTAAAGCTGCTACAATTTCGGTGGCACTGGGAATGAGCGAGACAATTCTGAGTTGATTCATAATTTAACCCTAGTTTTTGTTGCTTATTCGTTCAGACTTGTTTTTACCCGCAAAATCGAAGGGCTTTCTTGCTGCTGCTGTAGTTGTTAGATTTTCAAGTTTTTTAAGAATTGCAAATCTTGCCACGCTTGGATGAGATTGCCTTGCATCAAAGCCGCTAAACCGTTTAAAACTCTAATTTCCGCGAGGTTGGGGTTGAGCGCGAGAGCTGGTTTTAAGGCTGTTTCAGCGGCTTTGGGATGCCAGCCGTAAATTTGGACGAAAGCGAGATAAGCATAAGCATAAGGGTTTTGAGAGTCGAGTTGGGTAACTTTTTCTAAAGCTGCGATCGCACTTTCGACATTCTGCTGCAATACTCTAGAAAATGCCAAAGCATAAGCGAATTCTAGATTATTGGGTTCCTGCTTCAGCCGATATTCTAACGCTTGTTCCGCTTGCACGGTATAATCTTGAATTGGATCGTACTGATTGATGCGCCCAATCTGCTCGAACACAGGTTCTAAACCGGGCAATCCTTTGGGTAAATTAACCGCCATCTCCCGCAATTGAGTCACTAAATCTAACTCAGGCTTATCCTCATTTTCAGGGGCTTGCTCGGCGATTTTAAACTTTTTATCATCTTCGTTCCCTCTGGGAGCCTGGGAACGCATAACTACAGGTTCTGCGTCGATTTTAACTGTTACCTGCGGCACCTGAATCGGATAAGTTTCGCCGGTTTTCCGGTTGAGATAAGTAGCTTGAAGAGTGTACCTTCCCGGTGCAATATTAGCAGGAATCAGCATCGCCGTGCGATCGACTACTCGAAAGCCCACAGCAAATTTATCCGCTTCGAGCATCCCCGGATGCAAAGTTGCTTGGCCGATCGCGCGATCGTGTAAAATCCTGAAAGTCTTTCCCGTTGAAATATCGCCAGACTGCTGATTTTGCCACGTTACCAACACTAAACCAGACTGCAACTGCTGCCAAGGCCCAGACCAAGTATACGTTACCGGCAGCGGGACTCCGGGTAGTGAAGCAGCAGCCACAGTAACTCGATATAATTGTACTTGCGATCGCGCTTCATGCAACGGCTGTATTTCCACCGGGTGCGATCGTTTGCGGTAAAGATTCAAATTAGTATTGTCAGGCAAAACCCAACTTTTTTGCAAGTTAAACTTGCCGCCTGTTTCAATCGCCGCCACCGCTGCGTTTTGAGCTTTTTTAATCCGTTCGCGAATCGAACCTTGCGGCCCAGTTTTAGTTAAAAACCAAGAAAGCGATCGCACATCTTGCGGCACTTCCTTTAAATTGGTTCCCACCTGCCGCCCGTAAACCTGAAAATTCGCCAAAGCACCGTAATAATTCAAATTATGCTGATTAATTTCCGGCGTCGAAGGTAACACGCCCAAAGTCGATTGCAAATAAGGTTCCGTAGCGATAATTTCGGCAATTACCTCTCGGTGCGGCCACTCTTTCCCCAAGTAAGGATAGCTTGAATTCCCCGGACTGACAATTTGAACTAAGCTATGTCCAAAACCACCGCCCAGCGGCCACATATGGAACAGCATCGCCAGCATTCCTAAGCCAATTGTTCCCCAGCGAATTTGTCGCCCCCAACGAGAAGGCCACAGCGTTAAACAGTAGGCTAGGAAAATAGATAAAACGGGCAAATAAGGGATCGCATATCGATCGTCTTTGTTGAGATTTAGGGAATTAATTAAATAAGCTCCCACCCAAAATACTGCCAGCCACCGACAGGAATTAAGGTGCAAGATTGACCGACTATCCGCTCTATTTCGGCAATAATAAAGTATAAATCCGACTAAGGGAATCAGTAACAGAGGCCAAGAAACGTGTTCGGGTAAGTGTTGAGCATAGTAAATCCAAGCGTCGATCGTATTGAGGCCCGGATCTCCTTCAGCGATCGCAGAATCCACAGTTGCCCGTTTACCCCCAGTCAAAATTAACAGCCAATTAGTTTTTGCCCACGGGCCAAACACCGCCGCAGACAGCAACAAAGCACCAGTTAATTGAGCTAAACTTCCCCAAGCTTTTTCCCGCACAGTACCAACAGCCAACCACAAAATCGGGGTAAACAGAAATAATACAGTAGTGTGTTTGACTAATATTGATAAACCGAGAGAAATTCCAAAGGCGATCGCCCAAAAGAAAGATAATCGACTCAGGTAAAACTTTTTACCCTTTTCCTGATTTCTGCTATCCGTTACATCCGCTACATCCGTTACATCCGTTACAAAATCCGCTGCCGAACCTTCCTGCTTCCACATTGTCAGACAATAGAAACAAAAAGTAATCGCAGCAGTTAGGGGAAAGTCGAGTAAAAATTGCAAGCGGTACCGATAAAGTCCCGGTAACAAAACGCAAATTGCAGCAGCCCACAAACCCACTTGTCGGTTAAATAATTTGACGCCCAGACTGTAGACTGAGGCGAGCAGAATTGCACTAAATAATAAATGAACCAAGGTTGCCCGATCGCCCCCAACCCCAAAAATATGCAGAAACGGCACCGTTAAGATGTACACCAAGGGCGGAATTTTCGTCGAAAGCAGCCAGAAATTTGTCCACCAATCCCCCGAAAACCACTGAGGATGCTGAAATGCCTGCAAGTAATTCAGCGTGCTCGTGAGGTATTCTGCCTGATCCCAGGCGGGGACAGATCGATCGAGGGCAAACCAGAGGCGATCGCTAATTGCCCCCAGCAGCCAAATTATGCCCAGCACAAGCCAACTTTTGCCTCCGCTGTCCCGATGTTGCAGTGCCATAGCGATTTTTGGATTTTAGGTTGCAGCTTTTAGCTTACAGGTGGGCGGTTCCGGGCGCTCTAAAAAATATTTTGAAAAAGTGCTTGCTAAATTCTGTATGTGTCTGTTAAGGTAGTAAAGCGAAAAAAAAACAAGCCGAGATAGCTCAGTTGGTAGAGCAGTGGACTGAAAATCCACGTGTCCGGAGTTCAAATCTCCGTCTTGGCATCGCAAAACCCTCACATTGTTGAGGGTTTTTTTTTAAGGAAAATGCCGACCATGCAATCAATTATCGAACTCGACTTATTTTTTATGCAGCAGGGCAAGGTATATCAAACTCTGGCAAACTTAAAAGATAGACTCACCAGGGCTGGTATCGACTACGCGGTAATTGGTGGCATGGCTTTAACTATTCACGGTTACGTCAGAGCGACTCAAGATGTAGACTTGCTGATGACTGCTGAAGGTCTAGAGGAATTTCGATCGTCCCTGGTAGGCAGAGGTTTTGTCCTGGCATTTGCAGGGGCAACAAAGATGTTTAAAGACGCTGCCACGGGGGTATCAGTAGAAATTATCACAGCGGGGGAGTTTCCCGGCGACGGCAAGCCTAAGTCGGTTAGTTTTCCAGATCCGGCGATCGTCTCAGTTGAGTTAGACGGGATTAAGGTGGTTCGGTTAACTACTCTGATTGAGCTTAAATTGGCTTCGGGATTGACAGCGCCCGATCGACTGAAGGATTTGGCGGACGTACAGGAATTGATCCGAACTCTCAACTTGGCTGAAAGTTTAGCTGACGAGATTGATGAATCTGTTCGACCTGAATATTTGAAGCTGTACAGAAGTGTTCAGCCCCGCCGAGAATAATCGTTTCGGGATCGCGCCTTATTTTTGAGTGAGAAATGCCGCTAATTCTGGAATTTCACCAGCGCGCTGCCACTCGGTTTGTCCCAGCCGCACTTTGGTGCGATCGGTAATCTTCTGCACATCTCGCAACTGCCGCTTAGTATAAGGCCCCTCGGCTTTACCGCTGCGGAATACGTACCACTGAGCCTGCTCTGACTTAGGCTTTTTAGTTGCTGACGGCGGTTTTCTGACAGGCCTCATCCGAGCATCGCCGAACTCGGCTGCAAGCTGGTTGAGTTCGACTTCAACCGGATCGGGAGCGGGTAAATTACGATCGCGCGAGGTCTTTTTGACTGAAGGCTGGCCGCTGGCAATTTCTACTTCGCGACGCCATCCCCAAAAATGCCACACCCCAACCCAAACTAGCGCCACGCCAGATCCTAAAATCTCTTCTTCTGTTTGTGACCATTGTGATGGCTCTCCAAACAGCACAGAAGCGATCGCACCGACTACGATCGCACTCAAATTGAAATAAATTAAGTAGGTAGTATCATTAGCCGCTAAATGCCAACTGGTTGTATGCCGTACAAAAGATTGGCTGGCTGCTGTTTTGTTGTGTTTCCAGGCTTTTCGAGCTTGAATCCGACTGTAACCAGGAGAGTCAGCCGGCCACCACTTCGCTGCCCAATTAACTAAATGCGCCGACCAATATTGCAAAGCTGCATATCCGACTATTCCGCTCAGCATTACGGAAATAACTAACAGAAAGGTGGTCAGCGGCAGGAGCTGTTTTGGCGCGATTTGGGCGATCGCAAAAGTTAACTTTAACAACGGAGTACCGATGATTGTTGGAACTAACAAAAGTTCTAATATCTTGAGAAGGTCTGCATAGAAAATCCATAACAATTTGAGAAGAATTTTCAGCCGCTTGGCAAAGCGGAAGTGATACAAATAAGCAGATGCGATCGCAGTTCCCAAAATTAAAGCAACCATCGCGCCGGAAGATTCCCTGAGCGGCAGCATCAAAAGGGCGATCGCCGGAATTCCCATGACGATCGCAGCCGGCAGCGTCGCAAATGCGATAAACCCTTCCCTCCAGTGCAGCCACGGCGATACTGTGATTGTCGGCGGTTGGTTGTGGCTGCGACTTTCCACCCACTCAGCAAATTTAGCTAATCCCCAATGGTAGAAAGCAAATAACGGGATTTGGCACAACCAAGCAAATGCGATCGCGCCTTCAAAGTCAGAGCTGCTGATGCTGCGCCAGTACGCTGTGCTAAATCTGTAGTAGTAGTAATAAGATCCAGGCAGCAGTACCGAAACAATCAGCCAAAAGCCACTGCTTAATGCAAAACCTTTTGCCCATGATGCAGGAAGGGGGAGGAACTTCGGCCAGTTATTCATGAGAGGGACAATTGAAGCGGATATCAATATTGTCTCACTACACTTGAGCTGTGGCAATTGCTTTAGTGTTCAGACAAAGCATTGGCTCATCATTGAACCTCTCGGGCTTTGCGAAACTTTTCTTGCAATTGCTCGATCGCACTCTCTAACGGAATTCCCTCACCCCGCGAGAGTTCCGCCTCTGCCTCCTCAACTGACTTACGCACTTCCTCCTCCCACTCCCAATAATGCTTCTGCGTTTGCGCCAGAGTCTGAAGGGCTTTGGTGATTACCTCGGAGGGCGAAGTTAACTGCCCCTGCGCCAATTGTGCCTCGATCAATTGCATCTGTTCTGCACTCAAAGTAATATTCATTACGCCACCTCTGTTAGACAGATCCATGTTTTAAGAATAGCGCTACATTCGGGCACTCTCGATCGCCCCAAAAGCGTGCCCGAAAATTGCAAATCCGATCGCTTGTCGCTGTTTTCGTCATCGCCACAATTGCTAAATCAACAACTCAACTGCGCTATAGCGATCGTATTAATATCAAAAAAATTCTGATTTAGAGTCAAGATAATTATCCTTCTCTTTCCCTAAAAACCTCGCAATCTCGATCGAACTCATGAAATACTCCGGTCATTTTTTGATTGACAAAAAGAAGTATCTATAGTAAGCAAGCTCGGAAATGGTTTTAAACTCATCTGGCTCGGAGAATCACCCAGCCGGAAACAACAGGCTACAATCAACAATAGATTCTATTTCGATAACATTACAGTTTATAGCTTGAACTCCTCAGTGCCAAATAACCACACCTCCACACAATCCTTTCAATTTGACTCAATTGACAGCGCCCTCGCAGACCTGAAAGCAGGTCGGATGGTGGTAGTAGTCGATGACGAAAACCGCGAAAACGAAGGCGACGTGATTTGTGCCTCCCAATTCGCCACCCCTGACAATATCAATTTCATGGCTGTACAGGCGCGGGGTTTGATTTGTTTGGCATTGACGGGCGATCGACTCGATCGACTGGAACTCCCACTCATGGTCAGCAAAAACACCGACAACAACCAAACAGCATTCACCGTCAGCATCGATGCAGTCAACGGCGTCAGCACCGGCATCTCCGCCGAAGACAGAGCCCGCACCATCCAAGTTTCGATCCACCCCGATACCAAACCTCAAGACTTGCGTCGTCCCGGTCATATTTTCCCCCTACGCGCGATCGACGGTGGTGTCCTCAAACGCGCCGGCCACACCGAAGCCTCAGTTGACCTCGCCAGACTCGCCGGGCTGTATCCCAGCGGCGTCATCTGCGAAATTCAAAACCCCGACGGTTCGATGGCGAGGTTGCCGGAATTAATCGAGTACGCCAAAACCCACAACCTCAAACTGATCAGCATTGCTGATTTAATTACCTACCGGCTCAAGCACGATCGATTTGTCCGCCGCGAAGCAGTCACCAAATTGCCAACTCAATTTGGCGAGTTTATGATTTACGGCTACCGCGACACCAAAGACAACTCCGAACACGTTGCGGTTGTTAAAGGCGATCCAGCAGAATTTAAAGACAAAGCCGTGATGGTGCGAGTACACTCCGAATGCTTGACGGGCGATGCTTTGGGTTCCCTGCGCTGCGACTGTCGGATGCAACTGCAAGCCGCACTGAAAATGATCGAAAGTGTCGGTTCCGGCATCGTAGTTTACTTGCGCCAAGAAGGTCGGGGCATTGGACTGATTAATAAACTAAAAGCTTACTCCCTGCAAGATATTGGATACGATACGGTAGAAGCCAACGAGCGATTGGGATTTCCCGCCGACTTGCGAAACTACGGCGTAGGAGCACAAATGCTCAACGATTTGGGAGTCCAAAAAATCCGGTTAATTACCAATAACCCGCGCAAAATCGCCGGGTTGAAAGGTTACGGCATTGAAGTAGTCGATCGCGTTCCCCTACTCATTGAAGCCAACGATTACAACTCCATCTATCTCGCAACAAAAGCCGAAAAACTCGGTCATATGCTGTTGCAAACTTATTTAATCACAGTGGCAATTCAGTGGAACGCAGCGAAGGAAGAAGGAAGAAGGAAGAAGGAAGAAGGAAGAGGTCCGAGGGAAGAAGGAAAAGAGGAAGATTCTGCCATCCAAAATCGGTACGAACACCTCGAAAAACTGCGGCAGTTGGCTGCAAACCACGATTTATTGCTGAAAGAAGAAGCCAGACCGGTGGGTATAGCCCTGTTCGGAGAAGGCTCCACGATCGTTCACCTGGGCTTCGACCAAGCCGGACTCGCGGCCCCGGACTGGTACAAAGACCCAAACCATCCTTACGTCAAGGCGATCGCCCAAATTCTAGGTTCCATTAGCACAGAGCCGAATTTGCAAAAATTAGAATTCATGGTTTCCTCCGGCGGCGATCCGCTCAAAACCCTGCAAGTCCAGCTCGATCGAGAAACCTTCCCCCTCGGACAAGTCGCCTCCGTATGTGCGAGGCTTCAACCTCAAACAATCTATAGTTTTTCCCCTATTCCCGATTCAGCCCTCGAAATGTCAAGCTAGGGTCAAGAATAGAAAGGGCAAATTTACATGGACATGAACGTTGGTGACTTTCTGCACCGGCTCGACCTCAGGGGACAACCGCTTAAAGGCACCAACCTCGGCGGTGCGGAACTCCGAGGAGCCAACCTCAGGGGAACAGACCTCCGAGAAACCAATCTCAGCGACGCTATTCTCAGGTATGCAGACCTGATCGAAGCCGACCTCACCCGCGCCAATCTCAGCGGGGCGGACTTAGCTGAGTCATTTCTCAATTTAGCCAACCTCACTAGAGCCGATTTAACTGGTGCTGTCCTCCGAGAAGCTACTCTCGTAGGAGCCGAACTCATGGGAGCCAACCTCAAAGGCGCAAGTTTGATCAAGGCAAATTTAGTTGGAGCAAATCTCGCCGAAGCCAACTTAACCAGAGCCAACCTCAGCGGAGCAGATTTGCGCGGTTCTCAGATGAGTGGCGCCATTTTAGACAAAGCTGTCTACAACAACCGGACAATTTTTCCTGACGATATTGACCCACGCGCAATGGGAGCAATTTTGCTAGCTCCCAATGCTTCGCTCCCGGGCTTAAATCTGATTATGGTAGATTTGACCGAAGCGGATTTAAAAGGAGCCGATTTGCGGCGGACAAACTTATACAAAGCTATTTTATTTGGAGCCAAGCTCGATCGGGCAAACTTAGCAGGAGCCAACCTCAGCGGCGCCGACTTGAGGGAAGCCAGTTTGAGCGGCACCATCTTAGAAAAAGCTGTTTACAGCAACCAAACCTTGTTTTCAGAAGGCATTGACCTCAGTCTAGGCGGAGCTTATTTAATTGCTCCCAATGTATCGCTGCAAGGGGTAAACTTAACCGGAGCCGACTTAAACGGGTCAGATTTAAGCGGAGCTAATTTGAGCAATTCTAACTTAAGTTCGGTCAATCTCAAAAATGTAGACCTCAGCAGAGCCAGCTTAAAAAAAGCTTACCTCAAAGGTGCAAACTTGGAAGGAACAGATTTGAGAGGAGCCGATTTAAGCGGCGCAATTTTGCACCAAGTAAACATGAGTTCTGCCGACCTCCGGGGTGTAGACTTAACCAGAGCAGACCTCAGCGGCGCTAATTTGAGCGATGCCGATTTGAGGGAAACAGATTTCACCGGAGCTAATTTGCTGTTCGCTAACTTGAGCGGCGCCGACTTGAGAGGTGTAGACTTGACAAAAGCAGACCTCAGCGGCGCTAAATTAAACGAAGCAGACCTCAGAAAAGCAGATTTGATGAGAGTAAATTTGGAGGGAGCAGATTTAACTGACGTAGACTTGAGCGATGCTCATTTATTCCGAGTTAATCTCAGAGGTGCTAACCTTAAAGGTGCAAACCTCAAAGGCGCAAGTTTAAAAGGGGTATCTTTGACCGACGCTTATTTGAGCGAAACCGATTTGACAGATGTAAATCTGACTCCTAGTTTCTTTGAACCGTCATGATTATTAGTTATTAGTTATTAGTTATTAGTTATTAGTTATTAGTTATTAGTTATTAGTTATTAGTTATTAGTTATTAGTTATTAGTTATTAG